>JAJDBW010000072.1 GCA_029261155.1 Nitrospirota bacterium
ATCGTATTCGAAATCAATGATTGGAAGATGACAGGTTTTCGGCAGTTCAGGTAATCTTTGAATACATGAGTTGATTATCTCGATGAATTGTAAGCGTATTCGTTAATTTTCGGAGTCTGGATTTTCATCAAATTTAAGATGAAGCCGATCTCTTGGTTAATTTTTGGGAATGTGTGTTGGGGTGTTTGATGTCCTATTTTATAATGGTAATTTGGCGTTTTAGTGAGTCTTATATTTGAAAAATTGGGCCGCACCCATCAGTGCGCATTGGTCGTTGAGGATGATTTGGACGGGGATGCGGGCCATTACGTCTACAAAGCGGCCTTTGTCACTGTAGGCTTTCATGAAGAGGCCTTCGGATAAAAGCTTGACGATCTTTGGGGCAATACCGCCGCCGATGAAAACGCCGCCGGTCGCAAGGAGTTTTAAGGCCAGGTTCCCGGCCTCTGCCCCGTAAATGGAAACGAAGAGATCGAGGGTCTTTGCACAAAGTTCGGATTCCCCGGAGAGAGCAAGTGCTGTGATAACGCTGCTGGGGTCCTCTGCTTTCAAGCGTTCGCTAAGCCAAGCGGGTTCCGCTCCTACATTTTTATTTTTAAAAAATTGGTAGATGTTTACAAGCCCGGGTCCGCTTAGGAGACGTTCATAGCTCACACGGCCAAAACGGGTGAAGAGATATTCGAGTAATTCGATTTCGGTCCCGTTTCGTGGGGCGAAGTCGCAATGGCCACCTTCCGATGCGGCGGGGCGATATTGCACGCCATCCCAAAAGAGTATCCCTTCCCCCAGTCCGGTGCCGGCAGCGATGATTGCGCGGTTGCCTTGTGTGTTGGGTTCTCCAATATTGAGCACGTGCAGGTCTTTCTCCTCAAGAGCCAATGTGCCCAGGGCTGTTGCCTCCAAATCATTCATCAACTTTACGGAGGAAATGTTTAGCGTTTTTGAAAGCTGGGCGGCATCTATGCTCCAAGGGAGATTCGTCGCCGTGCAACCTTGCGCGAAGATGGGGCCTGCTATGCCGAAGCAGGCGGCCTGGATCGGACTCTTTTCCGACTGAAGAAAAACACGGACGGCAGCTTCCAGGCCCGAATAGTCCCGACTCAGGAAGCTTCCTAGCCGAAGGGGTGTGTTGACCTTTCCTTCCTCAAATAAGGCGAGACGCGTGTGCGTGCCGCCGATGTCACCGGCGAGGATCATCTCGTTCTCTTTTCTTTTTCAAATGCCATCATGATGACACCGGATTAACTTTTCCCCCAAGTGCTTCATTGGGTGTGGCGGGTTTCAGAAGGCTTAGAAAAGCCGCCGACGCGATGCCTGACGATCCGAAGACCATGCACATGACCATAATCTGATAGCGCACTGCGATCAAAGGAGACACCCCCGACAGGATCTGCCCCGTCATCATCCCCGGGAGGGAAACCAGGCCGACGGCAAAGAGCGAATTGGTGATCGGAATCAGCGAGGCCCGCAGGGACGTGCCGCGCGCTTCGATGTAGGCGGCCCCGCGATCCGTTTCCGCGCGGAAACGTTCGGAAGCCAGGCTCACGCTGTTCATCGCCTGCGAAAAGCTCATGCCCGCCAGGGGAATCAGGTAGCGTGGTGCATACCAGGGATCCAAATCGAGCACGCCTTGGGTGATGAGAAAGAGCGAAAAGCCGCCGCCGAGCGTAATCGAAAACAAGGCCTTGTTCAGCAGGCCTCGTCGCTCGAGTTTAATGGTGCGCAGCGCGATCCAACTCGATGCCATCACCATCAGCGCCAAGACCATCAGCACAATCCACGCGCTTTCAGATTCGAAAATATAGGCGAGAAAAAAACCCACAAGTAGAAGCTGAAAGAGCATGCGAGTGATGGCATAGATGGCGTCGCGAAAATCGAGGGCCCACTTGTAAAAAATGGTGATGACGATGATCACGGGAATAAATGAGAAGGCCAAGCGGGCGAACGAAATCAGCTGAACGGAATCCTTCATGGGATGAATGTTTTCTCCATATATTGATGCGGAATGCCCGCTTCCATCGTCTCTTCGCCGAGCGGGATATAACCCCGTTGCCGATAAAAAGAAACGACGGTGCATTGGGCGTGGACGAATACTTTTTTGAGCCCAAAGTGCCGGGCCTTGGTTTCTAGCGCTTCCATCACGCGATGCCCATGGCCCTGTTTCCGGTAGGTTTTTAAGACGGCGACCCGGCCAATTTTCCCATTCTCGTCGATCCGGCCCGTGGCGATGGGGTTCTCCTCGATAAAAAGGACGACATGCTGCACATGTGGGTCGCACTTATCATGCTCCAGCGCTTCATCGATGCCTTGTTCATCAATAAAAACGGCATCGCGAACGGCACGGGCCTTCGCGCCAAGTTTTTTCCAATTGCCTTCCGAGGTTCGAATCTGCATGGGGTTTTATTGTAACCGGGGAGGCGGGGGATTGGAAAGCTTATTCCAATGCGGACAAGAGGGTCTGTAATCCGATCTCGATTTCTTCCCCAAAGCGGATATCCAGTACCGGGAGGCCGTGGCTGCCGAGGGCCAGGAAGTCACCCAGGGCTTGGGCCCTTTTGAGGACGCCGAAGCTGTAGCCGACTTCGGGGATGGCGATGTCTTCGGCCTCGTCTACGGTGAATTGGATGAAGCTGCCTATGGCCGGGCCCCCTTTATGGAGCTGCCCTGTCGAATGCAAAAACCTCGGGCCGTAGCCGAGGGTGGTCGCAATGTGGTAGCGCTCGTGAATTTTTTGCCGTAAGCGCTGTAGGAGGCTGTCGTATTCCGCGTTCAGTGGCAGATAGGCCATGAGCGCGACGTAGCCTTGCGGCTCCATTTTCGATAAAAAATGCCGCAGTGCATTTTCTAGAGTGGCGGGCCCGTCTTTCTTTAAGTTGCCCGAGATCGCGATACCATCTGACACCTCCACCGCATCGGGCAAGGACAAGCGACCCGATTGTTCAAATTGACACAGAACCTGAGCCGTCATTTCTTTGCTTTCGGTGACGTTCGGCTCGTCGAAGGGATTGACTTCCAAAATCGCGCCGGCCACGGCGGTCGCCATCTCCCATATAAAAAATTGCCCGGCGAGATCGAGCCGGTCGCCAAGCGAGATTCGCACCACCGGATGTCCCACGTTTTCTAATCGGTCGACCTTTTCGTCAAGCGCTTCATTCGTATCTGAGCTGTCCCTGAGATACACAAAGAGCCGGTCCTTGCCGTAGGCCTCCGGGGGCGCGATTGTTTCGCCATCGATAGGAACGAGTCCCTTGCCTTCCTTGCCGGTCGATTCGGCGACGAGTTGTTCGGCCCAAATCCCGAAACTGGAAATCGAGGACGAGGTGATTAAAGTCACTTTGTCCCGGCCCGCTTTTCCAAGGGTGCCGAGTATCGCGCCCAGACGGATGGCTTCGTTATTGTTGATCGGAAGCGGGGCTAAAGATTTTTGAATCGCCGCCTCTGCCCGTTTTAAAAAGGCGGGAACATCAATGCCGATGAGCGCAGCAGGCACCAAACCAAAATACGTTAAGGCGGCGTATCGGCCACCAACATCAGATGGCGCCAAAAAGATTTTCCGGAAGGTCTGTTCTTTTGCCAGTGCCTCTAAAGGACTGCCGGGGTCGGTGATGGCCATGAAGTGCGGGCCGATTTTGCCGTCCGTGACCACCGCGACTTTGGCGGCGAAATAGCGGTAGAGCGACTGCATCTCGATGGTGGACCCGGACTTGCTCGCCAAAAGAAAGACGCTGTGTTTTAAATCGATGGCGCGTTCGGCAGAGCGGATGGTCGCAGGATCGGTGGTGTCGAGTACGATGAGATTGGGATAGCCTTCGGCGATGCCGAAAGTTTGCCGCAGCACTTCCGGGCAGAGGCTGCTGCCGCCCATGCCAAGGAGGACGACGGTATTGATACCGGCGGCGCTGAGCGATTGGGCAAAGGCCGTGATTTCTTCGGCCTTGGGAACCATCTCGGAAACAATGTTGAGCCAGCCCAGGCGGTCCTTTATTTTTTCCTGGACGGCGGGATCGTCCTTCCAGAGGCTGGGATCTTTGTTCCAGAGTCTTTCGGGAAGCCTTTGGTTCGCGAGGCTGCGCAGGGTCTCTTGAACAGCGGGCGCGTCATCGCCGAGTTTAGCTTGAATGCTTTCTGTGTTTGGCAAAAAGCCGCTCCCTTTTTTCGACAATGGCATCGATCAATAGTCGAAAGGACAGTGAAAAGGCCTCCAGGCCTGCATTTTGGAGCTCATGCGTGATGGTTTTGAGGTTGATACCAAAATCTGCAAGGCGTATTAAGTGTTGCTCGGCTTCTGCGAGATTTTCTTCGATGCTGGCCTTGGGGACACCGTGATCGCGAAAGGCCTCAAGGGTTGCCGGGGGCATGGTGTTTACGGTGTCTGCACCAATCAATTCCTCAACGTAGAGAATATCGGAATAATTGGGGTTTTTCGTTCCGGTGCTTCCCCACAAGGGCCGCTGAAGATGGGCGCCCCGATGTTGAAGCGCGAGAAAGGCGGGATCTTGAAAACAGTGTTTGAATTTCTGATAGATGACTTTGGCGTTCGCGAGGGCGATTTTTCCGAGGAGCGCTTCGAAGCCGGCTTTTTCTTCCGGATCGCTTGAGGCTTCAATGCGCTCTGCGAGCAGCTGATCTACCACGGTATCGACGCGGCTGACAAAGACAGAGGCGACAGAACGGACGGCACCCATGGGCACCAGATTATCGTCCAATTGTTTTAAACCGGCGATGTAGGCCTTGGCCACGGCCTCATAGCATTCGAGCGAAAAAATCAAGGTCATATTAATGGAGACGCCCATGCCGGTGAGTCGCGTGAGGGCTCGGATGCCTTCTTCTGTTGCGGGCACTTTGATCATGACATTTTTTCGGCCGACACGCTCAAAGAGATTTAGGACCGCTTCGACGGTTTCCTCTTCTTTCCGAGCGAGCAGGGGGCTGACTTCCAAAGAGATCAATCCGTCCTCGCCATTCGAGCTTTCGTACAGGGGCTGAAAAAGATCGGCGGCCAACTGGATGTCGTGGATAGTGAGTGTTTCGAGACTCTCCATAGTCCCTTTCCCTTTGGCGCGCAGGTCGAGGAGCTGCTTGTCGTAGTCCTTGCTTCCGCCGATGGCTTTTTCGAAGATGGTGGGATTGGAGGTAAGGCCGCGGATGCCGTCTTCGTCAATCAAGCGTTTGAGTTCGCCCGAGGTCATCAGGTCTCTTCGGATATTGTCCAGCCAAACGCTCTGGCCATACTCCCGCAATGCTTTCAGAGGGTTTTCTTCCATGCTTTAAGACTCCTTCTTTTGTTTGGATTGATGTTCGATCAATGTGTGGGCTTGCACCACGATGTGCGCTACAGTGAATCCGAATTGCTTCATCAGCATCTTCTCCGGGGCGGAGGCGCCAAAACGGTCGAGACCCAGGATGGCGCCATCGCGACCCGTATAGCGCTCCCAGCCGAAACGCGCGCCGGCCTCGATGGCCAGGCGTGGCGGACCGGTTGGGGGGAGCAGGGTGTCTCGATAAGAGAGGACTTGTTGCTCGAAATAGTTCCAACTCGGCATGCTGATCATCCGGACGGCACGGCCTTCGGACTCAAGTTGTTTTCCCGCCGCCAAGGCCAAATGCACTTCCGATCCGGTGGCGATGAGGATGATATCCGGCACCTTGCCCTGCGTTTCCATCAATATATATGCGCCTTTTTCCACTAGGTCTGTTGCGATGGAAGGGCCGCGATCGAGTGGCGGCAGTTTTTGGCGCGTGAGGATTAACGCGGTGGGTCCATCTGCGCGTGCAATGGCCGCGCGCCAGGCCTGCGCACTTTCTATGCCATCGGCGGGACGGATGACCGAGAGGTTTGGAATCGCTCTTAAGGCGGCGAGTTGTTCGATGGGTTGGTGCGTCGGGCCGTCTTCGCCCAAGCCGATGCTGTCGTGGGTAAAGACGTAAACCACCGGCAGTTTCATTAATGCAGCCAAGCGAATGGAGGCCTTCATGTAGTCTGAGAAAATCAGGAAGGTTCCGCCGTAGGGCATGACCCCTCCGTGGAGGGCCATGCCGTTTAAGACGCCGCCCATGGCGTGTTCTCGCACTCCAAAATGAAGGTTCCGTCCAGAATAATCGTTTTTTGAAAAATCGCCGAGGCCTTTTAAATTTGTATTGTTGGAAGGGGCCAAATCGGCCGAACCGCCGATGAGCGTTGGCAGGGTGGAGGCGAGCAGGTTCAGCATCTCACCCGCGTGGCTGCGGGTGGCCGTTGGACCTTCGGGCCGGTAGGCCAAGAGGGCGGCGTCCCATCCTTCGGGCAAGCGCCGGTTCATCAGGGCCTCCCACTGTAGGGCCTCAACGGGGTGTTCTGCTTGGTATCCTTCCCATTTTATTTGCCAAGTGGCTTCGCTGGATTGACCGCGCTCGGCGGTTTTCAGGAGATGGGCTTGGGCCTTCTCTGGAATGTAAAAGGCCGGTTCTTGCGGCCAGTCGAGTGTGGCTTTAGTGAGCTTTACTTCTTCTTCGCCTAGGGGCGATCCGTGGGCTGCGGCGCTGTCTTGGCGGTTGGGACTGCCATAGCCGATATGGGTTTGGACGATGATTAAAGACGGTCTTCCCGAATCGGCTTGTGCAGCGCGAATAAAATCCGAGAGGCGATCAAGGTCGTCGACCCCGGAGACTTCGCCTGCCCGGAGCACTTGCCAGCCGTAAGCTTCGAAGCGGGCACCGACGTCTTCCGAAAAAGCGAGATCGGTACCGCCTTCAATGGTGATTTTATTGTCGTCGTAAAAACAGATGAGCTTGCCGAGCCCCAGGTGGCCCGCCAAGGAGGCGGCCTCAGAAGAGACGCCTTCCATTAAGTCGCCGTCTCCGGCGATCACATAGCAATGGTGGTCAATTATCGTGTGGCCGGGCCGATTGAATCGGGCTGCGAGGAAGCGTTCGGTGAGCACCATGCCGACGCCATTAGCGAAGCCCTGGCCCAAAGGGCCGGTTGTGGTTTCGACGCCAGGGCACAAGCCGTATTCCGGGTGGCCGGGCGTCTTACTTCCCCATTGGCGAAAGTTTTTTAGTTCGTCCAAACTCAGATCGTAGCCTGTCAGATGCAGCAGGCTGTAGAGCAGCATGGAGGCGTGGCCGGCGGAGAGGATAAAGCGGTCACGGTCGGGCCAGTTGGGGTTTGCCGGATTGTGTTTTAAAAATTGCGTCCACAGCAGATAGCCCAGCGGGGCCAAGCCCATCGGCGCGCCGGGGTGGCCGGAGTTGGCCTTTTGAACGGCGTCGGCCGAAAGCATGCGGATGGTATTAATGCAAAGGGTATCGAGGGTTTTTTGATCCATGGTTTTCTTTTTTCTCCTAGTGATTCATTTCTGTGTCGAGGGCCCTCAATATCGCGCGTGTGGGTGCGCCATCGGCCCCTTTGAGTTTGAGGGGCAGTGCGATTAGTTCGTAGTCTCCAGCCGGAACCGGGCTGAGATCCAAGCCCTCTAAAATGACGACCTGATTTCTTAACAAGGCGTGGTGTGTCGGATGCCCTGGGTAAGCGTATTTTTCGATGGACAAGGCATCGATGCCGACGAGTTGCACCCCTTGCGAGATCAAGTATTCTGAGCCCTCGGTCGTCAAATACACATAGTCACGGTGAAAGGCGGTATCGCCCTGGGCCCATCGTGTGGAGTTGCGGGTCTTCAATAAAACCCTTTTTATCCCCTTCAGATCAAGGCCTTTTAATTGTGCCGCATCGATTCCATTTAAGGGGGAGCCCAGGTCGAAGAGACGGCAGGGTCCGATGAGGATTTCCAGCGGGAGCGCATCCACGCCAATGCCCTCGGGTTCGAAATGAAAAGGCGCGTCGATGTGGGTGCCGCTGTGTACGCTCATATCGAGTCGCGTGACATTGGCGTCGTCGCCCTGGAGGAGACTGGCGGCAAGGCGGATAGAGAGCTTCGGATCGCCCGGCCAGGTGGGCAGGTCTTCGGATAAGGGAAGACTGATGTCGTATAGCTTCAAAACAAGAATGCTTTCTTAAGCCTGAAGGTGCGGGAGCACGCATTGTTCGCTGTTTTTAATGCGATTTCGCTGCGAGGCCTTGTCTCAGCGCCAGCGGGTGTTAGTCTCCCTTTGGCCGGGTTTTTTCCAACCACCATGCAATGGCCTTGGGAATACGGCCTTTAAACAGCTTTTCTCCAAAATAACGGTCGCTGGCCCGCTTATTGGCCTGCGCGAGCGTTGGATACGCATGGATTAAACCAGAGATTGCGCCGACAGACAAGCCTTTTTTAATGGCAAGGGCATATTCGTGGATGAGTTCACCGGCCTGGGCGCCTAAGATGTCGCAGCCGAGGATCTTTCCGTTCGATCGGATGACCAGTTTAACCCGCCCTAGGGTTTGGCCTTCGATGATGTGCCGGTCGTTTTCCTTGAGTTCGTAACGATAAACCGAGACCTTGTCATCTCCATATTGTTGGCGGGCTGCCTCTTCGGAAAGCCCCGCGTGGGCCAATTCGGGATCGGTGTAGGTGCACCAGGGGAGAACGCGGTAGTCGACTTTTCGTTTTAATAGGGGAATCAAGGCGTTGCCGATGACGATGCCCGCCTGATATTCGGCGGCATGGGTGAAAAAATAGGGTCCGGCGATGTCGCCACAGGCAAAGATTCTCGGATTACTGGTTTGCAGGCTGACATCGACCTGTATGCCGCGCTTGTCGAATAAAACACCGGCTGCTTCCAAGCCCATGCCCGCTGTGCGTGGCCGCTTGCCGGTGGCCAAGAGGAGGGCATCGCCTTCGACCACAATGTCTTCTTCGCCGCGGCGGCAGCTGAGTCGAATTGCGCTCTCGCCTTTTTCGACCTTGAGTGCACGCGTGCCGACATGGATTTTGACGCCTTCCTCTACAATGATTTCATGGAGCATGCAGGCAAGTTCTTTGTCATCCTTGTGCAAGACGCAGTCGAGGCTTTCAATGAGGGTGACTTGGCTGCCGAGGCGGTGCATGGCTTGGCCCAGTTCGCAACCGATGGGACCCGCGCCGATGATGAGGAGGTGTTCGGGTCGCTTACGCAGCTCGAAAAAGTTTTCGTGCGTTAAAAAGGGGACGGATTGAAGGCCTTCAATGGGGGGCACGAGGGCATCGCCGCCGGTGGCGATGCAAAAGCGGCGGGCAACGAGCGTGCGGCCATTCACTTCGACCCGGTCTGTCCCGGTAAATTGGGCAAAGCCCTGGATGACTTCGATGCCCATGGCTTGAAAGCGTCCCGGATCGTCGTGGGGCTGAATCGCCATAATCGTTTCATGTACGTGATCCATCACCTGGGCGAAGTCGACCCGGACCTCACCCAGAGTAAAGCCTTGGTGGCGGGCGCGGTCGATTGTTCGCTTGGTCTTGGCCGCTTCAATGAGAGCTTTGCTCGGCACACAGCCGGTCCAGAGGCATTCGCCGCCGAGGCGGTCTTTTTCGATGAGGGCGACTTTGGCACCGAGTTGAGCCGCGCCGCTGGCGGTGACCAGTCCGGCGCCGCCGCCGCCGATGACCACTAAATCAAAGTATTCCATTGTTTCTCCTAAATCTTATTAGTATTATTTACCGGCTTCTTTTTTTATACGCCGCTGGTTTTCCGAGCGGTCTTCATTTTTTGGTAGAGAATCGGCACCAAGGCCAAGAGCCCCAAGAGGACAAAGGCACCCAGCACGCCCGGTGAGGCGATGTCTTTGAGCGAATCGATTGTGCCCAGTTGATTTCCGGCATTGCTGAAAACAAGGCTGCCGGGAATAATGCCGATGGCGGTCGCGAGGACGTAGGTCGACAGGCGAATCCGGGTGAGGCCCGCGGCCAGATTGATGAGAAAGAAGGGGAAGAGGGGGATGAGGCGAAGCGTGAGGAGATAGTTAAATCCATTGCTGGCAAAGCCTTCCTGAATGCCTTGGAGCTTCTTTCCGAATTTTTTTTCGATCGTATCACGAAAAAGATAGCGTGCCGCCAAAAAGGCAAGGGCCGCCCCAGAAGTCGCGCCGATATTGGCGAAGAGGCCGCCCATCCAAGTGCCGAAGAGGAAGCCTCCCGTCAATGTCATGATCCCCGCGCCCGGCAGGGAAAGCGCGGTTTGGACACAATAAACGAGGATAAAGAGCAGGGCGCTGAGGCCGAAGTGACTTTGGGTATAGTTTTGGAGGGCCTCTTTATTTTCCTTTAATGCGCCCAGGGTGAAGAGATTTCCCAGGTCGAAAACAAAGAAAAGGGCGATGGCCAGGGCAAAGATCGCGAGGACGATGCCTTTCCCTGCACTGCCTTTTTTTGCCGGGTTTGGGTCCGTTTTCATGGCGGCTCCTTGGGTCATGAGTCTGTCTATTTATCGCGGCATTGTCAAGAATAGAATAGGGCCAAAGTCCTCCTTTTAAATGTAGGACGCCTTACAAAAAAGCTGTTTCGAGACTCGAAGCCCTTATTCCGGATGTGGTATCCTTTGCAAGGCCATGACCCTAGCGATTTCCTATCGGACCCCTGAGTAAATGCGATTGTTGCTCTTGTTCCCGCGAACCTTCTTCTGGATGGCATTGTCCCTTATCGTGCTTTGCACCAGTTCCGGTGTATCCGCCGCCGCGGTTTTGTCCGAAAAGCTCAGCCTGCATCAGTTTATTCAAAACGAAACAGCCTATCGTGTCGGCGCATCGCCCGACTTGACGAAACTCCTCAATTTTTATCAGATTGAAGCCCGATACGATCTAAGCCGGAAGATCGTCTTCACGGCGGTCGGCCGCCTTGCCTACGATGCAGTTTACGATATCAGAGATCTTACGCAAATCAATCCCTTCCAAAACCGCTTTGCATCGAGCGCGCCGCGGGTGATTCCCAAGGCCGATCCTTTCGATGCCGATTTAAGGGAATTTTATGCCGATGTCTATTTTTCGAAAGTCGACCTCAGAATCGGCAGGCAGATCGCCCGCTGGGGCGTCATCGAAGGCTTCCGCATTACCGACGAGATTAATCCCCTCGATTTTCGCGAATTTATCCTGCGCCCCTTAACCGATCGCTACATCCCGGTGTGGATGCTCAAGGGAGATCTTTACTTATCGGAGATGACCCTGGGTCTGGTCTGGATTCCAGACCTTCGCTTTAACCGCCCGGCCGATCCGGGATGGGAATGGGAGCAATTTCAGACCCCCCCTGGCTTGGTGGAGCCGCCCCAGAATTTCCAAAACAGCGAGTTCGGCCTAAGGGTATCGGGTTATGCGAAGGGGGCCGATTGGGCTTTGAGTTACTTCGACGCCTGGGACGATTTTCCGACGGCTTCACGGACGATTTTCGGCCTAAGCGGGAACATCGCGGAGCGCTCCGCCGGGTTTACGCCACGCTATCACCGCTTGCGGACCTTCGGCTTTTCCATTTCGAAAGGCCAGGGCGCCGATGTGATCAAAGCGGAATTGGCCTATATCATCGGGAAGCATTTCGGTACTCTGCCAACCGATGCCGACAATGACGGCATCTCGGACATTGTCGAATTGAAGCGGGATCACCTTAAATACGGCCTGGGTTGGGATACCCGCTTGCCCAAGGAAGTCGATGTCTTTATCCAATTTTCGCAACAGTTTATTTTGAATCACGAGGACCTCATTATCGCCGAGGCGGTGGAAAGCGGCGCGAGTATTCTTTTTCAACGCGAATTCCTCTATAATCGCCTCTTGGCCAAGTGCTTGATCTTGTACATGGTCAACGACAAAGAGGCGCTGATCCGTCCACGTCTGCAGTATCAATGGAGTGACCATTTGATTCTCGCCCTCGGGGCCGATGTTTTTGAAGGCAAGGCGGGTAACGTGCAGGCCGACGATTTTCGTTTCATCGGCTTCTTCGACCAAAACGACCGCGTTTATACGGAGGCGCGCTACAGTTTTTAGAGACGGCCGAGTGATATGATTTCAACTTATAAAGGGATTTCCCCAAAAATAGCCGCCGATGTTTTTATTGCGCCCTCTGCCGACGTGATCGGCGACGTCGAGATCGGGGAATGGAGCTCCATTTGGTTTCAGACGGTGGTGCGGGGCGATGTGCACTTCATCCGCATCGGCGCACGGACGAATATTCAAGACCTGTCGATGCTGCATGTGACGCGAAAGACCCATCCCCTGCTCATCGGCAGCGAGGTGACCGTGGGGCACAGCGTGACCCTCCACGGTTGTACGATTGAAGACCGTGTCCTCATCGGCATGGGAGCTGTTGTGCTCGACGGCGCGGTGGTTCATTCGGGATCGATGATCGGGGCGGGATCGATTGTTACCGAAGGCACGAAAATTCCGCCAGGTGTGCTGGCCTTCGGTTCGCCCGCGCGGGTGAAGCGCGATTTGACCGAAAAAGAGACCGCCTTTTTGGCGGCCTCCCCCCGCAACTATGTCGAACTCGCGAAAGACTATCGGGGCCAGCCTTAGCTGATAATCACGATTTTTTAATCCCAAGCATCCTCTTCTTTAACCTAAACATCTTCGCAGACCTTCTTATCTCGCTTGTCGTCCAAATTCCTTGCTGACTGCAGGGTTGTGTTTTGTGCGCGTTTCGGCCGGATTTGTGTCGGTTCACTCACACGATAATATAGGGTATTCCTAAATTAAATTAATGAGTTAGAGTATTTGCTGCCCTTTGATGTAGCTGGGCTCCGCCTTAGATCTAGGGTCGGATCTCTTGAGAATGAATTAATGAGGCGATTCGTCGATTTATTGCTTAATTGGGCGCATTTGGCCTGAAGTTTTCAGTTTAATATTCCGATAGATCCCTTATGGAGAATGGGGTAAAAGAAGACAAACGACTGATTTTTAAGGTGACTCAAATCTACTCCTTGGCCTTACTCGTGGGGTTTTCCCTGTTGCCGAGTGCCATTTTTTCTTATCTCTACTTTTTTCAAGATAAGACGCTCTTATTTAAAAGTTATCAATTTCATGAAGTTGCGATCACCTTGTCCGTTCTAGCAGGTTTTATTGTTAGTTTTGTAACTTGGCGTTGTTACCAAGCCTCTGGGGAGATCTTGCTTCGGTGGCTTACATTGGGTTTGCTGGGTTTTACAGTCATCTACGCACCGCACGGCCTCTTTACACGAACTGCGGAGACCCAATTCTGGGTATTTATTCTTTATGGTCCGACTTCCCGTGTCGTTATGGCGGCATGTTTTTTTATTGCGATGTTGAACTATGGCAAAAGCAACGAAGCCCTCCAATGCAGAAAGACCTGGATGTATTGGGCGAAGTGGAGCGCGGGATTCCTCCTTGTCGATGTTATTGTCTATTTTTTTGCGCAACTCCCAATCGCCGGAAACAAGTTTATCCGTTTATCCCTTGAAAGCGCGGCGTTCTGTCTGTGTCTCCTCGCCGTCATCGTGATGATCCGCCGGAAAATCAAATCGTCGATTATGACGGTCTTTGCCGTTTCACTTTTGTTTTTCGCACAATCCTCTCTCGGTTTTACATTGGTGATGGCCTGGAATCATTTATGGTGGCTTGCGCATGCCATCTTTTTGGGAGGCTTTTTGTTGTTGAGTTTTGTGATCGTTCAGGCTTTCCATACGACTCGGTCTTTTGCAAGTGTCTACAGTCAAAATGAGCTGATGGTACAGCTCAGAGCGGCAAATCAGTCCTTGGAAAAGCTGGCCTCCACGGATTCCTTGACCGGAATTAATAATCGCCGTGAATTCTTCCTTAAAGCCAAAATCGAATGTTCGAGGGCGAAGCGCTATACTTCGCCGCTTTCTTTGCTCGCAATGGATCTGGATCGTTTTAAAAACATTAACGATCGGTATGGGCATCCCGCCGGAGATGCCGTTTTGCTCGCCTTTGCCAATCGTGTGAAAAAGATGCTTCGGCCCAGCGATGTCTTCGGTCGGGTTGGGGGCGAAGAATTTATGATCCTTCTGCCCGAAACCCCGATGTTATCGGCCGAAGTGGTCGCGGAGCGGATACGCCTCAAAGTGGAAGGCATGGCGGTTTCTATAGAAGGTCTAGAACTGAAGTTCACTGTGAGTATTGGTCTGGCTCAATTTGGAGTCGATGGAGAAGAGACCAAGGACTGGATTGGCACGGCAGATCGGCGGATGTACGAGGCCAAAAAAGCGGGACGTAACCAGGTGGTCATGACCTAGGTTTGAAGGGATTCGATGGTCTAGCTTCGGTCCCTTTTTCTTTTTTTGACTCCGCAGGACCAAAGCCTTATAGTGGGTGTCCGATGACTCAGGAGTCAACGATGTCAGAACCTTCCTATATTGAAATCCTCGACGGCGGTGCAGAAGTCATCCGTTGGCCACATAAGCATCGTTTACCCGAATCGGAAATCGTTGCCTTTTTCGAAAGTCGGCGGATGTCGTTTGATCGTTGGTCGAGCGCAGCTGGCGGCGAATTTACTGTCCACAGCCATTCTTACCGAAAGATCCTCTTTTGCATCGAAGGCGATATCACCTTCGTGCTTCCCGATCAGAATCAAGAGATTACGCTTAGACCCGGTGACCGTCTTTCCCTCCCCTCGGGAATCGCGCATCGCGCCGACGCGGGTCCGGAAGGGGTCACTTGCATTGAAGCAAGTGCCTAGCTAGGCGCTTTCTCCCCCTTCGTTTCTCAGCATGCTTAAAAATAGGCTTCAGGCTTTGAGCTCTAAAAGACAGGATGTCTGTCTGTTTAGCCCAGGCGGATAAGTAGGCTGGTGCAGGACTTGGGGAGAAATGTCCTGGCGAGTGGGGGACAACGCACTAGGAAGTTTGACACTGGGTTCTAGGTGGGGCGGACTTCAGCCTTCTGCGGCGAAGCTGGACTGGACTGTGGAGCAATCAAATGCAATTTGGTTTCGGCCATTTCCCTTTGCCCGATAGAGCCCTCTATCGGCTTCTTCCAGCACGTTTCTCCAGCTCGGTTTCTCGTTTTTTTCCGAGAGTCCGGATCCGATTCCACCGCTAATGGTGACCACCCCTATGGGCGTTTTGGTGTGTGGGAGGTTGAGGTCCGCAAGGCCTGTGACCAGGCGTTGGGCCATGATGGGCACATCCTCAATTGGCGTCTCGGGCAAGACCACGAGGAATTCGTCTCCCCCATAGCGATAGATGCGATCGGGTTGGCGGATGGATTGCTTAAGATATCCGGCAATGCGAATGAACAGTTTGTCCCCGGCGAGGTGTCCGTATTCGTCGTTGTATTCTTTGAAGTGATCAATATCGAATAGTACAGCGGAATAGGTGCGGTCGTAGCGTTTTGCCGTTTCGTGGATGCAGCCTAAATCAATTTCCATTGCACGACGGTTTCCGATGCACAAGAGGGCATCTTCGAGCGCCAAAAGCCTGAAATGTTCGTTGGTTTTGAGGAGTTCTTGCGTGCGAACCGCGATGGTGTTTTCCACCGCCATCCTTTGTTTTTCTACCATTTGGAAATGCGCACGAGAGAGATCCGACTGAGTGACGAGTCCGGTGATTTCGCCACTATTGTCCACAATTGGGAGATAGCTGGCCTGCATCCGTTGAGAAGCTTCAAAAGCTTCGATTAGCGTGGTGTCTGCATTGAGCACCACCGGCGGAGAGGACATGAATGCGGAGATGGGGAATTGCGAGATCTCCGGTTTTTCTAGAAGATCGTCTAGAATGCACACGATATCTTTTTCTGTGATGATGCCGACCGGAATTTTCTTGTTGGTCACAACTAAGAAAGAGAAGGTGTTTTCGCGCATCCGCTTGATCACCTCTTTCAATTTCGTTTCAGGCTCGACACAGCTTACTTCTCTCGACATCAGCTTTTCAACACAGATCCCTCGCATCTCTTGTGTCCTCTTTGTTGATAAATTTTCTATTGCTTTTTTAATAGTATACACAAAATAATTGTTTTGTAATAAATAATGCAATAAATTTAACTAATTTCTTGATAAAAAAGAATAATAGGAAGAAAAATAGTAAATAATGATCTATTTTCTGATGAGTTTTCTTTATCTATCTTAAAAAAATCTTGAATTGGAAAAAAAATATTATTTTTATCGTGTTGCGCTTCGTGACTGCAGGATTACCGAATTGAGTTCTTCTTATCGGCCTGCTTTAAAGTGACATGGATTTCCAATAGGATCGCGATGTTTACTTATTCGCCTGTGTATTGGGCCTGGTGCCTCCTCTCGTATATTGCCTTTGACAAATGCCAAGGACCTGACTAAAATCGACCGCATGTTCGAGTCTATGGTCGAGCCTATTTCCATTCGTGGACACACCCTGCTTTGTCTCCAAGGTTTTCGGGGCGAAGGCTACGACGCTACTTTTATCGACCGCTTGACCGAAATCCACAAGACGCTTTCGGACGATCCCGCGCGTCTCGTGCAGGTCGTTCAAGCGCCCGATGCGCTTTGCAGCTATTGTCCCAATCTTACACTAGATCGATGCGAATTAAACGGTGCCGATTCTGAAGTGGAGATGAAGGCGCAGGATGCCGATGTGATGCGACGATTGGAGATTGGGACGGGCGAGATTCTCTCCTGGCAAGAGATTTTTAATCGCATCGGCACGCGATTAAAAGGGAATGATCTAAACGAGATTTGCGGCCACTGCCGCTGGTTGCCCTTGGGCTATTGTTCCGAAGGGATCGAGAAATTGAATAACAGGGTGCGTTCATGAAAAAAGCGTTGGTGCTGCTTGCGCCGGGTTTTGAGGAGATTGAAACGGTCACCGTTATCGACATCCTGCGCCGGGCAGGCGTGCAAGTTACGTCTGCCGGAACGGTCGATGGGGCGATTGAGGGATCGCGCAAGATTAAGGTGATGGCCGATGTTTCCATCGATTCAGTTTCGGGAAGCGATTTTGATCTCATCGTCCTTCCGGGCGGTCAGCCGGGAACGGACAATCTAGCGGGCGATTCACGGGTTAAAAAAATATTGGATGAAGCCCTTGCGAATGATCGGCTTATTTCGGCCATTTGCGCGGCGCCCTCTATTCTTTCATCCTATGGCTATATCAAAGGAAAAAAGGCGACAAGCCACCCTTCGGTTCAAGGCAAAATGGGCGATGTCGATTACAGCGAGGCGCGCGTGGTGGTCGACGGTCGCTGGATCACCAGCCGCGCTCCCGGCACGGCCATGGAATTCGCCTTTCAGTTGGTGGCGCTTGTGAAGGGGAGTGAAATGGTAGAAAAGGTGAACCAAGGCGTCATGGCGCGGCTTTAATTTTTTGTCCAGAATTGGAGGAAAGAATTTGTCTCATTTAGTCGGTCAAGTCGCCCTGATTACCGGCGGGAGCAGTGGTATTGGTTTGGCTATCGCCTCCGCGTTGGTGAAAGAAGGCATGTGTGTCGCCATTACGGCACGGGATGAAAAGCGCCTGAAAAAGGCGGTCGCCCAATTGCGGAAGGAAGGCGGAGAGGTCATTGCCGCGCCGGGAGATGTGTCGAAGGCGGCGCAGGTGAATTCTTTCGTCAAAAAGGTTATTTCGGAAAAAGGACGGGTCGATCTCTTGGTGAACAACGCCGGAATCTATCTCCAAGGACCGATCGACAAGATATCGGAGGCCGACTGGGATGCCGTTCAGGACGTCAATCTCAAAGGCGCTTTTCTATATACGAAGGCGGTCTTGCCGACGATGCGAAAGCAACACTCGGGTTATGTCGTGAATATTTCGTCACTGGCCGGAAAAATGGGCTTTGGCGAGACTTCGGCCTATTGCGCCTCGAAGTTTGGGATGATGGCCTTGACGGAAAGCCTAATGAACGAAGCGGCGAAGGATGGGATTAAGGCGACGGCGGTTTGCCCGGGTTATGTCGCGACGCCGATGGTGGCGCATGTGGGCATTCCACCCGAAGAAATGGTCCCTGCGGAAGATATTGCGAAACTGGTCATTGACCTCCTTCATCTTTCGAAAAATACGATCATTAAAGAAATTGTCGTCAATCGCGTCGGTGCGATTGATGACTAGGCAAGACCATTGTTGTTTTCTGTAATGATCCATTTGTTTATGATGAACATCGTATTCTTCCCTACAAGGGGAAAATTAAGTATAAGAGGGTCGTCAATTGCCGGATATTAAAACGGGTTTTAAATCGCTTATCGTGATCTCGTCCTTTTTATCCCTGGTGGCTTGCCAGGAGAATGCCAATATGGTCCAGGGCGTTTCCGCGGCCCCGCCGCTGGCCTCACCGGCTCAGCCTGCCGCACCGGCCAAACCGAAGATGCCTCATCCGGTTCCGCGCCCGCCGCATGGGCCTTCAGGACAAACGGAGCCCTTTATGGAGAAGCTACAAGGGTTCAAAGGTCGGCTAGCGAAAGACCCCAAGGACATCGAGGCGCTCATATTTATTGCAAACGCCAACTTCGACATCCAACGTTTTGAGAAAGCGCAAGAGTTCTATTTGCGCGCCCTTGAAATTGATCCCGACAACCTGCATGTCCGGACCGATTTGGCCTCGGCCTACCGAAACTTAGGGAATTCGCATCAAGCGGTCATTGCCTTGCAGGCGGTCTTGGCGCGTAACCCAAATCATGAAGTCGCGCTGTATAATCTCGGCATTATTTTACTTCAGGACCAAAACGATCAGGACGGCGCAGCCGAAGCTTGGGAACGATTGGTCCGTTTGAATCCAAACGACCCCCTTGCGGATGCCTTAAGGGAAAAAATCCAATCGATTCGCGCGGGGGATCTGCAAGAAGCCCCTAAGAAGTAATGTCCTCCCTCAATGACAGGCTAAATCTCCCTCGATTCGTTGACAGTTTTTAGTCGCTATGTTAGCTTTGCGGCCTAATTGTCAGGGTCCAGCTCAGGCTTGCCCTCTGGAATAAAGAAACCCGAATACAGGGCGAAGTCGGGATACTCGAATTAATATGATAAAACCTTCATTTGAAGACTTTTCCAAAAAGGCGAAAGAGGGCAACCTTATTCCCGTTTATCGCGAGATGATTGCCGATTGCGAGACGCCGGTTTCGGCCTTTTTAAAGATTCGGCAGGGTCGTAACCCCTTCCTTTTCGAGTCCGTCGAGGGCGGGGAGAAATGGGGGCGATATTCTTTCCTTGGCGTCGATCCCTCGACCATCATCAAAGGAAAAGGAAACCGGATCACCATACTTAGAGAAGGCGAAGCGGAAGAAATCCGGCAGGGGGAAGATCCTCTCGAAGTCTTAAAAGAATTGCTTTCCGAATTTAAGCCAGTGGATGTCGAGGGCCTCCCGCGTTTTTTCGGCGGGGCAGTCGGCTATCTTGCTTACGACATGATCCGTTTTTTCGAACCGGTCCGCTCGCGGCACCCGGAAAAATCGGCCCCCGACTTTTTTTTCGCCATCACCGACACCCTCTTGATTTTCGACAACGTGAAACATCACATCAAGGTGGTCTCTAATGCCTTAATCGAAAATGGCGATCTCAAAGGGGCCTACACAGGAGCGGTGAAAAAAATCGAGGCCATGATTGCCCGCCTAAACCGACCGCTCGATCCTTCTCATGCAATCGTGAAGCCGAGCGATCTTAAAGCCCCCCAATCGAATGTCACGCGGGATCAATTCAAGCAGTCCGTCCTCAAGGCCAAGGAATATATCAAGGCGGGCGATATCTTTCAGGTTCAGATTTCCCAGCGCTTCTCCGTTGAAATCCAAGCCGATCCCTTCATGGTTTACCGGGCCCTGCGCAGCGTCAAC
This sequence comes from Nitrospirota bacterium, assembly GCA_029261155.1. GTDB lineage: Bacteria > Nitrospirota > Nitrospiria > SBBL01 > JAADHI01 > JAJDBU01. Next base: position 19,572 of record JAJDBW010000072.1, read on the forward strand.
CCCTCGCCCTATATGTTTTACCTTCAATTCGACAACGACCACTTGGTGGGGACCTCTCCCGAAGTTCTGGTTCGTTTGGAAGGCCAGTGCGTGGAGACCCGGCCCATTGCCGGTACGCGGCCTCGGGGAAAAACGCCCGAAGAAGATAAGGCCATGGAGGTGGATCTACTCGCCGATCCGAAAGAGCGCGCCGAACACGTGATGCTGGTCGATTTAGGCCGAAACGACATCGGCCGGGTCTGCGATTACGCCTCGGTCGTGGTGGACGAACTGATGGTCATCGAGCGCTACTCCCATGTCATGCACATCGTCTCAAACGTCATCGGCGATTTAAAAAAAGGGAAGGACGCCTTCGACGTGTTGCGCGCCTGCTTTCCTGCGGGCACTGTGACGGGCGCGCCGAAGATCCGGGCGATGGAAATCATCGACGAACTCGAAACGGAGGGACGCTCGCATTATGCGGGCGCAGTCGGCTATTTTAGTTTTCAGGGCAACATGGACACCTGTATTACGATTCGCACCATTTTCATTAAAGGCAACACGGCCACCGTGCAAGCGGCGGCCGGAATCGTCGCCGATTCCGATCCGGATCGGGAATTCGAAGAGACCGTGAACAAAGCCAAGGGTATGCTCAAGGCGATCGCCCTGGCGGAAAACGGATTGGAGACCTAAGGCGCCGGCATGCTGATCGTCATCGACAACTACGACTCTTTTACCTACAACCTCGTTCAATATCTAGGCGAGCTGGGACAGGTGATCGAGGTTTATCGCAACGATCAAATCTCCGTTGGGGAAATCCAGGCGAAGGCGCCCGAGCGCATCGTGATTTCTCCTGGCCCCGGCAGGCCGAAGGACGCGGGCATTTCCATCGAATTGATAAAAACTTTGGGTGGAAAACTTCCGATTCTGGGCGTCTGTTTGGGCCACCAGGCCATCGGCGAGGCCTTTGGCGGTGATGTGGTTCGGGCCGACCGCTTGATGCACGGCAAGACCTCGATGATCGCCCACGACGGCAAGACGATTTATCTTAACCTACCTTCGCCCTTCGAAGCGACGCGCTACCATTCCCTGATTTTGAAAAAGGCGAGCCTGCCCGATTGTTTCGAAATTTCGGCTTGGACGGAAGAAGGCGAAATCATGGGCATCCGCCACAAGTCGCTGCCGATCGAAGGGGTTCAGTTTCACCCCGAGTCCATTCTCACCGGGGTGGGCAAGGACCTCTTGCGGAATTTTTTGGAGTTGTAATGACTTGGGAAAGGTCGGTATGCGTACCAAGGTGAGGAATATTATTTTTGTAGCATGGGTGATTTGTCATATCGGAGGTTTTTTTTTAACTTCCTATGGGGTCCTTCGTGAAAGCTTCTCCAATGTTTCCACCTTGTCTGGTTTTGGTGAAGAGCGTTTTGGGGAGGGGCTGTGGGGAGGTGGATTAACAAAATTCGAAAACACTGTCGTGTCATTTGGTGTAAAGATAGGTCTTTTGCCAGCAGACAAAATCCTTACATTGACAGACAGAAAAGAAAATGCTGTATATGCTATGACCGGAGTTCTTTTGATTGGGTTTTCAATTATTTTGGACTTTATTCTTAAAGGTCTGCCAAAGTAATAAGGTGTTTCAATTGAATATTCCAGGAGTAAAATCATGATTAAGGAAGCCATAGCTAAAATCGTCGAGTCGGTCGATTTGGAGGAAGCCGAGGCCGAAGCCGTGATGCGGGAAATGATGGAGGGAAAGGCGACGCCATCACAAATCGCGGCCTACATTACCGCCTTGCGCATGAAGGGCGAGACGGTGGATGAGATTACCGGCTCGGCCCGCGTCATGCGAGAAAAATCTGCCCGTGTCCGCGTGAGCGATCCGAATGTGGTTGATACCTGCGGCACGGGTGGAGATCAGATGAAGACGTTTAATATCTCGACCACCGTGGCCTTTGTCCTGGCCGGAGCGGGGATTCGGGTGGCCAAGCACGGCAACCGTTCGGTCTCGAGTATCTGCGGTAGCGCCGATGTTCTAAAAGGCTTGGGCGTCAAAATCGATATTTTGCCGGAACGCGTCGAGCAATGCATTAACGAGATTGGCATCGGTTTTCTTTTTGCGCCCCTGTTTCATGGGGCGATGAAACACGCTGTGGTGCCGCGCCAAGAAACCGGCATCCGGACCATCTTCAACATCCTCGGTCCTTTAACCAATCCGGCCGGGGCTTCGATTCAAGTGCTCGGCGTTTTTTCGCCGGACCTCACCGATTTAATGGCGCAGGTCTTAATGAAGCTCGGCTCGCGCCACTGTTTTATCGTCCACGGTTTGGATGGTCTCGACGAAATTACGACAACGGGAAAAAGCCGGGTCTCCGAAGGGAAAGGGGGGCGGGTTGCGGCCTATACGATTGCGCCCAAGGATTTCGGACTGAGCGACGGCAAGATCAAAGACCTTGTTGGCGGAAATGTTGAGACAAACGTGGCCATTCTCCTTTCCATTCTCAGGGGAGAAAAGGGGGCGAAGCGGAATGTCGTGTTGATGAATGCAGCGCCTGCTTTTGTCGCAGTCGGTCAGGCCAAGACCCTGCAGGAAGGTTTTGCGCTGGCTGGAGAATCGATCGATTCGGGCCGTGCCATGGAAAAGCTCGAAGCGCTGATATCAATGAGTAATAAATGAGACTCAATTCTCGATGAATATCCTGGACAAGATCGCGGCCGAAAAACGCGAGGCCGTGCGGGCGCGAAAGGGCCGGGCCTATTTGCAATCACTTCGTTCCCGGATTGCCGATGCCCCCGCCACGCGGGATTTTCACTCCGCGATTTCAAACTCCGGTGGGCGGACGCCGCGCCTTATTGCCGAGGTGAAAAAGGCGTCGCCCTCGAAAGGTGTCCTAAGAGAAGATTTCGATCCGGTTAAGATTGCGCAAATCTACGAAGCAGGCGGCGCAGCGGCCCTCTCCATTTTAACCGAAGAACATTATTTTTTGGGAAAACCCGACGACCTGCGTGCGGTTCGTGAAAAGGTCGGGCTTCCATTGCTTCAAAAGGATTTTATCCTAGACGAACTACAAGTCTATGAAGCCCGGGCCTGGGGTGCCGATGCCTTGCTCTTAATCGCCGCGCTTTTGGAAAAAATGCAGTTAAAGGATTACTTCGATCTGGCAAGAGAGTTATCCCTTTCCGTTTTGCTCGAAGTGCACAACGAAACGGAACTCGAGGCGATCCTTGAGTGGGCCCCGATCGTGGGCATCAACAACCGTAACCTAAATACTTTTGAGACCGATCTCGAAACGACCTTTCGCCTCCTCAAAGATATTCCCTCCGGTCGCACCCTTGTCAGCGAAAGCGGAATTCGGGATCGCGCGGCGGTCGAGCGGCTTGGTGCGGCGGGCGTTGATGCAATTTTGGTAGGTGAATCCCTCATGGTGTCGGAAGACATCGAGAAAAAAATGAAGGATCTTCTTGGAGTATAGCGTCAAGCCATGCATGTAAAAATATGCGGAATTACGAATTTGGAAGATGCGCTGGCGGCTATTGAGAACGGGGCCGACGCCCTCGGGTTTATCCTCGCCCCCGAAAGTTCCCGTTATGTACCCATTCAAACGGTCAGCCGACTCATTTCGAAGCTCCCGCCTTTTGTGACGACTGTCGGCGTCATTACTTCAGGAAACCTTGAGGATATTCATGCCCTCTTGGACGAATGTCCGATTGACCGAATCCAGTTTCACGGTCACTTTCCTTTGGGAACGATTCAGCCCTTTTCAGATCGGGCGATCCAAGTGATTCGAATGAAAGACGCGACTTCTCTCGAGCAATTTAGGCCGATTCCGGTTCGGGCCTACCTTCTTGACACGCTTGACGATGCGGTGGCTGGGGGGAGCGGCCAAAGTTTCGATTGGGATCTTGCGCTTCCAGCAAAACGTTTAGGCAAGATTATCCTGGCGGGTGGGCTTCACCCCGAAAATGTAAAGGAAGCCATTCAACGGGTTCAACCCTACGGCGTCGATGTCAGCAGCGGCGTGGAATCGCGGCCCGGGAAAAAAGATGCGGACAAACTGAAAGCTTTTATTCAAACCGCAAAGGAGGCCCTTTAGTGCCGCTCCCCAATAAAAAAGGACGCTTCGGCCCCTACGGCGGCCGCTACGTCGCCGAGACCTTAATGCCGGCTTTGCAAGAATTGGAAGAGGCCTATCAAGGCGTCCGGCGGGACTCCGACTTTAAGCGTACCCTCGCGGACCACTTGCAGCACTACGTCGGACGACCGACGCCCTTGTATTACGCCGAACGACTGAGCGCCGAATTGGGGCGGGCCAAGATCTACCTCAAGCGGGAAGACCTTTGCCACACCGGGGCGCACAAAATCAATAATTGCGTTGGCCAGATTCTTCTCGCGAAAGCAATGGGTAAGACACGGGTAATCGCTGAAACCGGCGCGGGCCAACACGGGGTGGCTGTGGCCACCGTCGCCGCGCGTTTTGGCCTCGAGTGCGAGGTTTACATGGGCACGGAGGATATGCGCCGCCAAGCCCTCAATGTCATTCGCATGCGGCTCTTGGGTGCGAAGGTCAGCGGCGTCGACTCCGGCAGCAAAACCCTAAAGGACGCCATCAGCGAGGCCCTGCGCGATTGGACGGCGAATGTGCGGCATACCCATTACATCCTGGGCTCGGTGCTCGGCCCACATCCCTATCCCATGATGATTCGCGACTTTCAGTCGGTCATTGGCCAGGAGGCGCGGCGGCAGGTGCTCCGACTCGAAGGGCGTCTGCCCGATCTCCTCATCGCCTGTGTCGGCGGGGGCAGTAATGCCATCGGCCTTTTTTATCCCTTTCTCTCGGAACCTTCCGTTCGAATGATTGGCGTCGAGGCGGGTGGCGCGGGCGTCGAAAGCGGCCGGCACGCCGCGCGTTTTGCGGGCGGCTCCGTGGGCATTCTACAAGGCACGATGACGACCCTGTTGCAAGATGCCAACGGACAGATTCAACTCACCCATTCGGTGTCCGCCGGTTTGGATTATGCGGCCGTGGGCCCGGAACATAGTTATTATCACGACAAAAAACGCATCGACTACACGGCGGTGACCGACGATGAAGCGCTTGCCGCCTTTAAGTTGCTTTCGCATACCGAAGGCATTATCCCGGCCCTCGAATCCGCCCACGCCGTGGCGCAGCTCGTAAAACTGAGTCCGGAATTGAAAAAGAATCAGCTGGTCATTCTTAATCTTTCGGGCCGGGGCGATAAGGATGTTGATCAAGTTTCGCAGCGCGAAGGCCTGACGGGCGAGATTGAAGAAGCGGAAGAGGCAGGGGCATGAGCCGCGTCGAGGCGACCTTAAAAAACCTGTCCGTTGTGGGCGACAAGGGCCTCATCGCCTATGTCATGGCGGGCGATCCGAGCCTCGAGGCCACGGAAGAAATTGTCCTCGCCATCGAAAAAGCCGGGGCGGATTTGATCGAACTCGGCGTGCCTTTTTCCGACCCTATCGCGGATGGCCCGACCATTCAGCGCGCCTCCGAGCGTGCATTGGGCCAAGGCGTGTGCTTGAAGGACGTGCTGGCCCTGTCCGCCCGCCTACGCCAAAAGACCAAGATCCCTTTGATTCTGATGAGCTACTGTAATCCGATCTTTGTTTTCGGGATTGATGCTTTTTTCAAGGCAGCGCGAAAGGCCGGGGTGAACGGTGTCATCATTCCCGATCTGCCGCCCGAAGAGGCCAAGCCTTTTCTTTTGCCCGCACGGCGGAATTTGATCGACATGATTTTTTTGGTCGCGCCGACCACGCCGCCGGATCGGGCCGAGATGATCGTGAAGACCGGATCGGGCTTTGTCTACTACGTGCCTATCACCGGGGTAACCGGCGCGAAATTAACGGACGAGGATGACATTGGAAAGCGGATTCGGGCACTCAAGGCGATCACCGACCGGCCGGTCGCCGCGGGTTTCGGGATTTCGAACCCCGATCAGGCAAAGGCGATTGCGGCGGAAGCCGACGGCATTATTGTCGGGAGCGCCCTCGTGCGGATTATTGGGACGGCGGCGAACAATCCGGATTACCTAAAGCAACTGACGGACTTGGTTTCTTCCTTAAAAAAGGCCATCGGCAAACCAAACGCGGAATGATGCCGCGCCGATATTTTCTTAGCGTTCCGCAAGGGTGGCCTGTACCGTTCGTTCGCGGCCTTCACGCAAGTAGGTGATCGAAATTTCCTCCCCGGCCTGGCGCGTTTTAAGGGCCTCGGAAAATCTCCGCAGATCTTCAATCGCCTCTTCCCCAATTTTTAAAATAACTTGCCTCTTAACAATTCACAGCTTGCTTCAGAACGGGTGTATGTTGCACACACAGGCTTAAAAGTCGATTGGGAAGTTGGGGCTCCCATTGTCTTCGATTAAACCGGTAACAGAATTCATTGAGATACTCTTGTAA
>JAJDBW010000073.1 GCA_029261155.1 Nitrospirota bacterium
CAAAAGCATTTCTATTGTCACACCAGAAATGATCACCACGATTAACTTAAAAGAAAAAACAGCCGTGCGCATGGCCAATCCTATGAAAGATTTTTACGAAAGTTTAAAAACAAAAAGCGATAAAGAACTTGAAGAGTTTAAAAAATCAGGCATGGTCATGGCCCAACAAATGACAGGCCAACAAGAAATCAAACCAGTCGGCACAGAAAAAATATTAGGCAAAAAATGCGACATCTACGAAATAAACATGGCGGGTGTTACGAGCCGCACCTGGACTTGGAGCAACCTTTCACTTCGAACAGAAGCCTCAATGATGGGCAACAAAACTTTAGACGAAGCCACCTCTGTTGAAACCGGCATCAAAGTCCCTAAAGAAAAATCACAAATCCCAGCAGGCATACCCATCCAAGAAATCCCAGCCATGGGCCAGGGCCAAAACCCTTTTGCCGGCCTCGGACAACAGCGTTAGCTATAAGGCATGCAAAAAAAACCTCTCTGTTTAGCCAAAAAAGCCTAATTGACAAGAACATCTCTTAGTGCTATCATTATGCTATCACTTTAGGAGAGAGACTATGGCTCAAATTTTGGTCAGAAATTTAAATAAACGGATTGTGACCCGACTAAAAGAGAGAGCTAAAAAAGATGGGCGCTCTCTTCAATCTGAAGTAAAAACTATTCTAGAACAAGCGGTCAATGAGCCTGTAATGGATCTCTCTGAAGCAAAAAAAATCAGCGACCAATTCCAATTAAAGTTTAAAGGACGGAAATTTCCGAGCTCCACAAGACTACTTCACGAAGATAGAAAATAATGAGTCTATTTGTTATAGATGCAAGCGTGGCTGCCAAATGGTTTATTCCAGAAAAAGAGAGCCCACTTGCTTTAACTCTTTTAAATTCAAAGAACCAACTTCACGCACCTGATTTTCTCTCTATAGAAATAGACAGCCTGATCTGCAAATGGATCCGCCGCAAACTTCTTTCTATAGAGGAAGGCTATACCATAAGAGAAAATCTGAGCCAATTTCCCTTAAAAAAGCATTCTGCTCTACCTCTAACAGATCCTGCGTTTCTTCTTGCTCACACAACCCAAACACACCCCTATGATTGCCTTTATCTGGCAACAGCCTTTTTACTTAAAGGAAAATGCGTCACAGCAGACAAACACTTCTATCGTCAAATTCAAAAAAGCCCTTACAAGAAATACATCCTTACCTTAGAAGAATTAGCAGCCTGATTCTTCTTTAGCACGCTCTAGAACCGCTTCAACCACATTAGGATGATTGCCTAAAACTTTGGACACATGCACTTCTGTCTCAGGTCGAGATTGATTAATCTCTTGAAATGATTTGATTATTTTATCGAGCAGGACGCCATAAAATAAAAGATATGGCACCACAATAATTCGCTTGGCTGTTGTTTGACGGCAAAGCGCAAAACCATCTTCAATGGTTGGCTTATTAACAGCCATGTAACAAAACTCTAACTGACCAAAGTTCCACTTCTTTTGAACTTGTTTTCCAATCCCTTTTAATTCTTCAATGACTTCTTGGTCACTTGTTCCACGGCCAATCACAAGGAGCAAGGTCTCTTTTGGATCGACCTTAGCAGAGCGATCTAACACCTGTTCAATTGATTGATTCACAATATCAATCATTAAGGGATGTGCCCCCAAAGCAGGAGAAACATGAAATTTTTTGTCGGGATATTGCTTTTGGGCACGTTCTATATAAGTCGGAATATCTTTTTTACAGTGGTAAGCCGCAAAAAGGAAAAGAGGCATCACCCTAATTTCGTCTGCTTCTTGACAGACTTGAGCGATCACTGAATCTAAGTCAGGCTCAAAATGCTCTAAAGCACCCAAAGTAACGCTCTCACCTAAGGCCTGCTCCACTTTTTGGGCAAACTGGGTCAAGTGCTTGTTTCCAGCTGAGTTAGGGCTTCCATGGCCTATAAGTAAATAGGTGCTTTTCTTTTGCATGAGGGTAACTTTAGCATAATTTATCTAACTTACTCAATCAGAAGAAAGTACCCTTGACAAAATAGCCTTAAAATGTTATTTTTTAACCTTGTATTTGAAGAATTAGGAGGTTTTACAAAGCAATGGGTTGGAAGGGTTTTTTAGCTAAAGAAGCTTACATATTTAGTGCAGCAGCAGCCTTTTCTATGGTGCTCGCTTCCTATGACAGTGGTCAACGCACTCTGGAACAGGCAGCTGATGCTATGGTGAAGACTCCCCCTGCTCAAACACAGGTCCTTCCAAAAGCAGAGCTCAATGTGCCTATTCCTGAAAATTTTGACCCAAGCTCCATTCCAGCAGGTCCTCTTGTTTCATTTACAAGAACAGAAACAAAGAACCCAGAAGAAAATGTTGAACCAATCATAGAACCACCCGCACAACAAGAACCGACAAACAAACCTGTGGCACAGCCTGTAGACCGAGCCCCTCCAGCTAAGACCCTTGAAATTGATTTGTCAAATCCATCAGAGACCTCGTCAACCGGAAGCGCAAGCACAGGATCAACACGGGGTGGAATTGGTGCTCGAGTCAGCCCAGGTGTGAGCAACACACCCACACCAAATACAACAGTTGTGACTTCAAGCACTCCGATTGCAACAAGCACACCACCGGCAACGCCAACAGAAACAACAACACCGAGTACGCCAACAACTCCGACACCACCCACAACTCCACCAGTAAATACAAATCCAAACACTTTAGTTAGTTTTAATGCTACAGCTGGAGACCAACAAATTGTTTTAAACTGGGCCAACCCAAGTGATGCAGATTTGCAATCTGTGGTGATTCGTTTTAATACCAACGGAACCTTTCCAACAAGCATTACTGATGGAACGCTTTTAACAGAATTGCCTGCCACACCAGGAGGCGTTGCAAACTTTACTCACAGCGCCTTAACAAATGGAACCGCAATCCATTACCGTGCCTATACAAAAGATAACACCAACTTAGTTTCAACAACAGGCTCCAACTCAACCGCCACTCCAAGCGACATGACAGCACCGGCAACGCCAACAGGACTCACACTTGTTGCAGGTGCTGGACAAATTACGGTTAATTGGAATGCAAATACTGAAACAGATCTTTCTGGATACTTTGTTTATTTTAAATTAAGCAGTGCCGCAACATTCACTCAAGTTAATGTTGGCAATGTCATTCAACATGTTTTAACCACGTTGACTAACGGGCAGCAATACGACATTCATATTTCAGCTTTTGATACGGTGAACAACGAAAGCACACGCACGACTGTAAACAATGCAACACCAACAGACGTGACTCCTCCCGCTGCGATTGGAGGACTTATTGTGGCAGATGTTCCAAATGACAAT
>JAJDBW010000074.1 GCA_029261155.1 Nitrospirota bacterium
TGTTCGGACGATTCAGGATGTGGAAGAAACCATTCGAAAAATCGACCACATCATTACGGAGGTAGCGTCGGCGGTTGAAGAGCAGGCGGCAACAACGAATGACATGACTCAGAGCTTTGGCGCATTGGCGAGGAGCATGAACGAAGTGAAGGATTATATCAATAAAAATAAAGGGGAAATAAAGCCGATCCTGTAAAATAGATTGTGTAACTGCTCACGGATCTATTAATTTTTGAAGGAAGGAGGACAGGTGATGAGCAGAAATAATGGATCAATAAAAAAAAAGCAGTAGCCAAAGATCCGGCCAAGGGCTTAAAATGGCACTTAAAGCCCACCCCTCCTCCAGAATACAATACTCCTTCTGTTGACAGGGCAAAAGATAAGAAATCCTGTTTAGATGGGAGGACACTCCACTTGGCCGACTCTGGCCAATTTCGATGGCAGAACTCACTTAAAAAGGAGTACAAAAATTAGAGGGAAGTCAGTGGTATTGCTCTCTTCCCTTCTAATCTGATCACCTCAAGAAGAAAAGATCAGACAACATTTTATTTTCTTTTATTCACGTATGTCCATTAACACTGTATTCACGATACGACACAATTCTGCAGGTTGATAGGGTTTTGTAACCATGCCGCTGAACCCATATTGCCTATAGTGAGCCATGACGGGTTTATCGGTATACCCGCTTGACACAATGGCCTTGACTGTCGGATCGATTTTAAGCAGTTTCTGAATGGCTTCCTCCCCTCCCATTCCGCCTCGGATCGTTAAATCCATGATCACCACATCAAAAGGATGGCCGGTTTCCTTGGCCTGTCTAAAGAGTGTAATTGCCTCCTGGCCATGTTCAGCAAATTCCACTTCATGGCCAGCCCGGACCAGAATTTGCTTAATTAGATCTCGAACGACCTCCTCATCATCCATGACCAGAATCTTTCCAAGTCCGACAGAGGAGACCTCTGCCGCCTTCCTCTTTTTTATTATCACAGCTTGTGTGGAAGCCGGCAGAAAAAGAGAGAAGGCTGTTCCACCACCTAGTTCAGATTCTACCGTAATAAAACCACCATGGCTCTTTATGATGGAATAGGCGGTTGTCATCCCCAGACCGCTCCCTTTTTGCTTCGTAGTGAAGAAGGGGTCGAAGATCCTTTGTAAATGTTCTCTTGGTATGCCAATACCCTGGTCCTGTATCACTACTTTGACATATTCCCCCCGTTTCAAGGGTCCTATTTCTCCTTGCCTAAGCACAACATTCTCACCCCGTATCTGAATGGTCCCCCCTTGCGGCATCGCCTGGACCGCATTGATGATCAAGTTGTTGAAGACCTGATTGAGTTGACCGCTATCCGCCTGGATGAGCCAGAGATCCTCTGGAAAGGTCCACTGCCCCCCCACATTGGACCCACTCAAAGAAAAATTGACTGAAGCTTGTATAATTTCTGAGAGCGCCGCTGTTCGCTTAACCGGGGTTCCGCCTTTGGAGAAGGTGAGCAGTTGTTGAGGTAAGTCCTTCGCCAGCTCAGCCGCTTTTTCGGCCTCGACCAATCTTTGAAACACGTCATCTTCAGGGTTTGCCAACATCTTTGCCAGACTAATGTTGCCTAAAATACCCGTGAGAAAGTTATTGAAATCATGGGCAATCCCACCGGCGATGACCCCGATTGATTCCAGTTTGCTGGCCTTCAGGAGTTCCACTTGCATCGTCCGCTTCTGGGTCTCGTCCCGGAAGACCAAGACCACTCCGATGATACGTCCGCTGTTGTCTCGGATAGGCGCACCACTATCTGCGAGAATTTTCTCAGTTCCATCTCTGGCGATAAGGACTGTATGGTTGGCTAGGCCAACGATTCTCCCGGTTTTGATGATCTTGTCGAAAGGACTCCTACAGCGCTCGCGCGTGAGCTCGTTAATAATATGAAACACCTCATGAAGCGGTATTCCTATCGCCTCGGCTTGGGGCCACCCGGTGATCTCTTCTGCCACCTTGTTTATTGCGAGTATCTTGCCCTCTATATCCGTCGTTATGACACCATCCCCAATACTATGAAGCGTCACTCTCAGGAGTTCTTTCTCGGCAGCAAGTGTCTCCGCCATCTGCTTCCGCTCAGTGATGTCGCGTGCGATCCCCGAGGCGCCAATCAACTGTCCGGTGGAATCCCTGAGAGCCGAAACGGTGATCGAGACGTGGAGGTCTCGGCCGTCCTTGTGCCGTCGAACCGTCTCGAGGGACTCAGTGGCCTCGCCGCGCCGGATCTTGTTGAGGACCTCCCGAATCTCATCGAGGCGATTGGGGGGGACCAACAGCGCTAGTGGCTGCCCAAGGACTTCCTCTGCCGAGTAGCCATAGAGCCGCTCTGCCCCTCTATTCCAACTCTGGATCATACCTTCCAGCGTGACTCCGATGATGGCATCATCTGAGGACTCCACAATGGCTGACAGCCGTAGACTAATCTCTTCCGCCTGCTTACGCGCAGTGATGTCGTGGATGACGCTCAGCACACCGGAGATGTCATCGGTTTCCACAGGAGCGAGCGAGATGTCTACGGGAAACTCGCTTCCGTCCTTGCGCCTGCCATAGATGTTCAAGCCGTCGCCCATAGAACGAACGGTGGGTGCAGCAAGATAGCTTGAGCGGACTGTTGCGTGCCCTTTCTTGAAGCGCTCCGGGACCAAGATCTCAATGGGCTCACCCATCAACTCTTCTAGGCTGTAGCCGAACATCTCCTCGGTCTGCGTGTTGATAAGCGTGATACAGCCATCATGGTCAAGGACTATAACGGCATCCGGCATAAAGTCCAGCAATGTCTGAAACGCTAACTTGTTTGGCACATTCGCCCCCGGGAGAATTTTCCTAATGCTTAATTATTAACTTAGTTACACTGCCCCGAAACCCGGCAGGACCTACCCTCAAGAATCCCTACCTCCCGATAAAAGACCTCTACCACCCTGCGTCGCTTGGTCGGGCTTAGAAGTTTTCCAAGGCCGTTCCTTTACCGAACGCAGTTGTCAGGGTTATATCTTCCATCGATTCATTTGTTTGTGGATAGTCTGGTCCTGCATTCTACTGCATTATCTTAGTAAATATTTAAGATTTATAACATATCGTAAGACGAACATCCAGGGAGACGGAAGTGAAGATTAAAAAGATGAACGTCTTTGCCCCCAAATCCTTCCCGTATCAGTGATTTTTCCTTCGAGCCAAAAGATACAACCTTTCATCCCGTATTCCCCAAAATCGTCGATCGAAAGTTGAAGGCCCAGAGCTTTCAATAGATGGAGTCGTTCGATAATTTTCTCCGTATTTTTCAGGAAAAGCGATTCGGTCATCTCCAGCTTTAGATACTGGGTCTCAAGGCCAGTCTCCTTGATGACTAGGTCGACCATTTCAACGAAGTCTCCCTGTTGAAATTGAAGAGACGAGACGTTGACGGCCATGGTCAGAGCGTGACGTGTCCCTTATCGTGCCAGGCTTTGTTTTGTTCGCAGGCGGTTCTTAGAACCCATTCCCCAATCGGAAGAATCAATCCTGTTTCTTCTGCTACCGGAATAAAATCCGCAGGGGAGGTCTGGCTCCCATCCTGACGCGGCCATCGGAGGTGGGCCTCCACGCCCATGATCTCTCCCGACCTAAGATCGACGAGGGGTTGGTAGTGCAGTTTCAGCTCGTTGAGTTCAATGGCATGTCTGAGCGCCGTTTCTATCTTAAGGGTCTGATGAAGCCTTTTATGGAGTTGGGACGCATAGAATTTGAAGCGTCCTTTTTCCTCCTGTTTAGCGTTATACATTGCCATCTCGGCATCCTCTCCGTCTTTTGGATAGCTGCTAATTCCAAAACTGCCTTTGACGATGATCTCTTGGGCGGCGATCTGAAAGGGCCTTTTGAGGGTGTCGAAGATTCTGTCGATCAACATGACCACATCATCATCTTTTAAGATGTCCGGAAGAAAAAAGGCGAACTCATTACCTCCCATACAAGCGACGTAGTCACTTCCCCGGAGACATTTTTTAAACGCCCGGCCACACGTTCAAGTAAGAGATTGCCTATGCGATGGCCTAGGCTATCGTTGGTGATCTTAAAGCGGTCAAGATCGAGAAAGACAAGAAACTTTATTTGTTGATGCTTCTTTGCCTCGGCGAGGGCATGGGAAAGAAAATCGCAAAATTGTGTTCGGTTTGGGATCCCTTTTGAGCCATCATAATAGGCCAAGTAGCGTGCGCGTTCTTCCGCCACCTTCTCTAATTGGTGATATCGGTTTGAATAATAAGATACTGATAGGGTTTATTGTTACCGTAGCGGAAGGGGGTAAGTGTCGTATCCACCCAATAAAATGCCCCCCCCCCTTCTTTTGTTCCTGAGTTCACCTTTCCATACCTCTCCCGCTTCGATCGATTTCTACATCTTCTCAAAGAATTTTTTTGAGTGGCATCCCGAATCGAGGATGGACAGGTTTTCTCCGATGAGTTCGTTTTTGTCATATTTAGACACTTCGCAAAATTGGCGATTTATGTATTGGAAAACACCTTCATCATTGAGGATGGCGATCAATAAAGATTGATCCAAGGTATGGTTGAGGACCTTCAATTCCCTTCGTGAAAGACCGAATTTGTCCTCTTCATCCTTCTTGCAAATATGATGTTGCTTTATTGCCATCAGGTCCCTTCAGCTCTTTTGAGAAGTCCTACACCTTGAATAAGCGCGCGTCCGTGTCTTGTTTTTTACGATCCAATTTTCCCCTTTTGCCAAAGGCGGGGTTTAAAGCCCCGCCTGCGGAGCTCTCATGATGAACCTCGCCGAAGGCGTTGGCTCATCGCAGTTTACTTCACCCGTACGCGATATTTGATGGTAAAGCTTGGGTCAGGCGCGCCGCCGTTGGCGAAGATACCGGTGGTCGTCACTTTAATATTGGTGACGTTGCCGTCAAAGCCGGATGGTGTATAGGTATAAGTCGAGCCGTTATCATTTGAGTAGGTGACCGCATTTAAGCTCAAACCGGAGCTTGTCGCGCCATCCGTAAAGGTAACTCCTGTTGCGGTATCGTATTCGACATTGGTTGCATCGACGACGTCGATGATAAAGGTTGACCCGGTATCCGGCGAGCCATCACCCGAATTCGAGGGGACGATACTGTATTCGATGACAGCACCAGGAATCCGTTTAAAATTGCTTCCGCTGATGGGGTCGGAGATCATTGCAGAAAGCTTTGAAATCGTAATGGTGACCGTCCCGACCGTCAAAGCGCCATCGGCTCGTGCATCGGTCGTGGCGACATTCCCAAAGATATCCTTACTGAAGCCTGCCGTCACATCGAGGGTATCGTTCCCACCTGTCACGCCGTAACCGGAGGTGGCTTCGATGGCCGTTCCCTTGGCGCCGGTGAAAACAAGTGTCAGGGTGGTGGCATTGGTGACGGTCAGGCTGGTGACGTCCCCTACCACAAAAGTAAGATTCGCTGTGGTCGCATTGTCCCCATTGATGTCCCAAACAAACTTAGTCCAATCGACATAGGATTTCACATCCGTACTGGCAGTCGCAATGCTTGTAAAGTTGGTGCCGGTGATCGTGAGAGTATCGGTCGAGGGGGCGTAGGCGGCACTCGTGATCGTGGCCGTCGGAATGACATTATCGACCTGGAAACTTTCCGAGGTGGCATAGCTTGTACTGTCATTGGTTCCGTCGTTGAGTTTGAAGCGCAGCTGCACGTCCGACTGGTCGACGCCCGCCAGACCGGATGTATCGGCGTGCTGGGTGTTAAAGGTGAAGCTGTGCGCGGTGGCGGCGCCGAAGGTGGCGGCGGTGCTCCAATTGCTGCCGCCGTTGTCGTCCCAGTTGGTGGAAAGTGATGCCGAAGCATCGGCATTGGTCGGGGCATTCCAAGTCGAACCGCCGTCGACACTATATTCAAAGGTTTTGAGGGTGACAGTGTCGGACTGAGGATCCCGGCCTTTCCAGGTAATCGTCAGGATGCCGGTGCCGTCGGTGGCCTGACTGATCTGTGCCGCCGGTATGACATTATCGGCGGTATAGCCACCGACAGGTGAAGCGTCTTCGTTGATCGTGATCTGTCCCGGTGAGTAATCCGTGACTTCCGGATTGGTGCCGTCATTGGTTTTACCATAGACATAGTAGGTCCCGGCCGCCACACCGGTTGTATCCCAAGTACAGGTGGCATTCGTGCCTTCTGCGGCTGTTGCACAGGCCCCGGTGATGGCTGTGCCGTCCAGTCCGCTGTTGTCGGTGTCGTAGTAAAAGGCGACGGTGGCGACATCGTCGGAATCCGCCAGATCGTACTGTATGCTGTAATTGTCGCCGACCGCGACCGCGTCACCCGTGCCGTCCGGTTCGTCGACGGTTAAGGTCGGCGCCACATTGTAGATCACCTCGGCATAGAGCTCAGTAATTAGGTACTCAGTCACGCCGTTGTCGTTGTCAACCATAGCAACTAGGCTGTCGATCTCGCTCCAGGTCCATGCTGCGCCGGTGTTGGGGTTTGTGGTGTAGAGAGATCCGGAATATAAAGTATAACTGGTGCTCACATCATTGATGACGGCACCCCAGTACTCGACGTTATTGGTCTTCAGCCCCAGACGCATTTGGTCTGCGGACTCACCGCGGTCATCTTTTACAACCGCCTTGATTTGTACGGAGACGATGGCGCTGGTCTCGCTCGTGTGATCGTCGAGTTCGAGTCGCGCTTCTTCGGTATCAAGCTTGTCCAATCTACCATAGGAGCTATCGCCGTCGTTGGTGTCCAGCGCGCTTGCGGCACTGCCGCCAACGTAACTTTTCATCTCATCCCCGGCAGCGGCTCCGGAAGGGTGGAGGATTAATGTTGTATTGGCAGCGGCGTTTATGGGTGCCAGGAGGGAGAGAAGGACAACCCATAAGATCAGGGCCTTCAGGCCGTAGCGGCGCAAACCGGCTTTTCGGGTGATCCGGCCGATTTCTATGTTGTTGCTTTCTGTCTTCAATGGCCCAACCATTTTGTCGCTTCTCGGATCGAGACCTGATCGAACTTCATCCTAAACTGCACAAACACCCCTTCGCTGGTCGCGTTGGCGGCGGAGAAATCTCTATCCTCGAATCCCTTCAAATTATAACCGAGGCTGACCCAGACGTTTTCCGCAAAGGAATGACCGACCGACACACCATAGACCGTGTCGGATTGGTGGGTCTTCCAGGCGTGCAGAACCTGCGTGCGAAATCCGAGATCCCACTTTGGATTGATATCATATCGGGCTTCGCCGCCGATCAGATCAATAAAGCTGTGAAAGGCTTGATCGGCAATGGTCTCTCTTACCCACTTGGCGCCATATTGGAAGGACAGCTGCCAACGGCGGTCTGCCCGGTAATTGGCGTTGAGGTTGTTGACAATACGTCTGTTTCTGGCGGGGAAGTCCACCCCTTCTTTCTTTTCATAGATGAGGTCTAATTTGTCGAGTAGGATCCAAGGGCCGCCATTCGGGCGATAGGCCATGCCCAGGCGAAGATCGCGCATCATCGTACGGACACCGTTTTTCTGATCCGCATCGCTCAAAGTAAAGGAGCTGAGCAGGCCGAGATCGCGGTTGACCTGGGTTTGCACCGAACTCGCCATATAATTTTTTTCGTCCGTGGCCGCATTTCTATTTTCGAGCCGTGTGGTCCAAAGCCATTCCTCCTGCGTGTAGGTCAGCCCGAGGGAATGTGCGGAAAAATCGCCGCTGCCGCCGTTGGCGAAAGGCACATTGGTATTGATCGGCGCGATGGCTTTGGTGCTGAGGGTGTCGCCGCGCTCATAACCCAGATTGAGACTCCATCGCGCATTGATCGCCCACTTTTGTTTCAAGCCCATCGTGGCACTGTCGGTTTGGGCCATTCCGTCATTTTCGCGGTCGACTGTGGTAAAGAGGTTTCCATTTTCCCAAGGGGTGGTCTTGATTCCGACGCGTGTATTTTCCGTCTCCCGGTCTTGGCCCTGGCTCCATTCTTGTTCCGCGAAGAAGGTGGTGTTTGTCGTCAGCAGGTAATCGGCGCCCAGCCGGGTGCGTGCGGGAAAATCGCTGTTTTCGTCCGCGCCGTTAATCGGCTGATCGCGGTCGATTTTCAGGGTGAGTCTTCCGCCCATCACTTTTTGATCGGCACCCAGGACCAGGAGATCCGAGTTCTGGGTCAATCCATTGCCAAGACGATCTTTCGCGCTCTTTAATCCGGCGCGCAAATTTGTCCTGCCTAAATGGACGGCGCCTCCCAGTTCGGCGACTTCCCTTGAGGCCTCCGTCACCAGGTTGTCTTGTTTGTAAGTTTGGCCGCGAAGGTCGAGACGAGCGCTGGCGCGGTAGATGCCTTCAATGCCATATTTTCGCGTACCCGATTCCGAATCGTTTAATTGTCCCAATCCGAATTCGGGATCGATCTCGCGGACATAGCCTAAGGCATCCCAGCTTTCGGATCGTTGTTCCAATTCGAGCAGGTAGGCTTCTCCATCGAGCTGGCTGATGTTGTCTTGGTAACGGGTTTGCGCCAGCTCTCCCCGCAGGCGTGTTTCGGGTGTGATGTCATAGTGCATATCCACACCTTCTAAATGACTTTTGCCCCCCACCTTACCTTCGTTGATATGACTTAGGCCCAGCTCGACGTTTTCGAGGGGTTTTATCGCGGCCCGACCGCCGTAACTCGCCGATCGGTCAATGTCGTCAAAGGACTCATATTCGACGACAATGTAGGTCGGGTTGAGTGCGGAGTCCGTGCTAAAAAGCGCTTCCCTAAAGGTGAGTGTGCCCTCGTTGTAGTCGATATCGTAATCAAGATGGCGGGAAGGCGTTTCCGCCGAGACCACGACTTCGCTGCGAAAGCGATCGCGGGTTTCGATGGTGATTTTCTCCGAATTCATCACGATGTTTTTTCGGGTCAGTCGATATGGTCCGCTGATCCCCTGGGCGCGGATGGACTCCTTGGCGTAGGCCTGATTCGATTCGCTTATAAAGAGATTGAATTGGGCCTTGTCGCCGAAAAGTTCCGACTTTAAACCGGTGAGGCTGCGCTGATAGCGGGAAAGCTCGGTCACGGTCAGGTTGGTATCGAAGTCACCGAAGAGGGCGTAGAAATGATCCCGTTCCAACTTGAGGTATAGTTTTTCGTTGCTGGCGGCATCGTAGCGCTGTGCACTGGTATCCCCGTATAAGGTGTAGAAGGTGCCCGGATCGATCGTATCGAAGAGGCTATTGTCTTTTTTCTCTTTCTCGCTGTCGTAGGCCAGGGTAAGAAGCCATTCCCCTTTGACTTGTCCTTTGGCGTAAAACTTGACTTGACCCTCGCTGTAGAATTTGTCCTCAGCGGCTTGGCCTGCGAGGGCTTCCATGTTGCCGCTGAGGGTGTTGTAGCCTAGGGTCCCTTCTGCAAAACCCACCAGGATCCAATCGCGTTTGTCGGGGACAAGCCGCACTTTGACTTCCTGAGTCCCCTTACTGAAGGGAAAGGTCAGTTTAACCTCGCCCGTATGGGTGGTCGGTTCGAGCCGGATTCGAACCCGCCCATCTTTTTGGATGAGATATTTCGTCGCCTCCTTCGGTGCACCGGGCATGACCTCCAATCGATGATCCGTTTCGCGCAAGGCCCGATAAGGCTCGGCGACACTGAATTCACCCTGGCCGTCTTCACGGGCGGGGTGAATCCCCGTGCCGTCCATCAGGCGCAGGACAATCACCGGAGGGGTGATGCCATCGGCGATCAAGCTGGATTCTTCTTCCATAAAGATTGCAGAGGCGGGCGGACTGGCAAAATGGACGCTGCATTCCAGGAGATCCTGTTCTATTCCGTCGGCGTTGGTGACGCGTGCCCGAAAATAATTATCGCCTTCCAAGAGGGGTATGGCCTTCCAGCGGCTGATCTTCATCACGGTATCCGTCGTCTTTATAGTCGCAGTGCCCTCGAAGTAGAAATCGTTGACCACTTCACCATTGATGGTGAGCATGACCTGGTCTCCGAGTCCGTGTTTGATGACGATCTTTTGACTCGGTTGTTTGGGTTGAAAACCCGATCCAGGCCATAGCCATCCGATTGTGTCGCTCGGATTCGCTCCGGAATCGCAGGTCGGAGGCATTTGATCCGAATGGAGCCACAAGCCGTACAATTCCGGGGCGACATCCTCGAACCAGATCTTATCGAATTCGAGTAAAGGTTCGGAAGCTTCGCCTGGTTCCTGATTTTTAAGCCTCGCGTTTTCTCCAGGACCTAGGCCCTGTGTTTCGACGGTGACTTCTGTGTCGGCGGGGCTCCCTTCCGGCACACTCGATACGACGGGGCTTTTCTCTCCTATTTTTGCCGGCGTATCGAAGAGCAAAACGGCCTTGGCGCTAAAGTCGCTTGCTTGCGCATTTTCTGGAAGACCCACTCTTATATTCAAGGCATGATCGGCTTGCGCGCCGAGATCAGAAAGACGGAAGACGAGCACATTCTCGAGGATTTCGGGGTCTTGAAGTGCTTCTCCATCCAAGGTCGCGCTTTCCGATAGGTATGTTGTGTTTTCGGGAAGCATCACCATCAAACGGACTTTGCCCAGGGGGACCATCCGATTCTTGAGGTGGATGCTTAATTCTTGCGAGCTCCCGTCCGGTTCCGGTGTCTTTGCGAGGCGTAGGCTCACCTTTCCGATTTGCGGGCCTTTTAAGGCGACGTGAAAATCTTCACGCCACATCGTTCCGCCTTGAAGATCGACAAATCGAGACCAGGCGCGACCGGCACCTCGGCTCGTTTGTTCGTGTGATTTTATTTCGTAACCTTCGGGCAGAGAGTCCAAATCGAGCTGCACGACATGAGTGCCGGGCTTGAGTCCTTCGAAGTGGTATCTCCCGTGTTTGTCCGTAACGGTATAGCTGCCATTTTCGAGGGTGATCCGGATGCCCTCGAGGCCGGTGTTTTTTTCTAGATCGGCCTCCTTCGCTTTCTCTGGTACGTCGATGAGGACTTGACCCATCAAAATGCTGTGACTGCGCATCAGATCCTCAATCACCAAGACCGAGGCCTTGGCCGTATTGGAGGTCTGCGTAGTATTGCCCAGGGCATGGGCTTGGTTGACCGCCATTCCGGTATGTGCCGTCGCCACTGCAGCGACATAGGTGATTTCTTTCATCTCCCCTGGCGCCAATGTGCCGAGGGGAAAACTGAGGGTTCGTCCATCGGCGGCGGTGGGCGGATTGGTCGTTTTAAGACCCGCGATGGAGGTTGAATCCTTTGCGTATCGAAATCCGTGGGGGAGGCGGTCGATGGCCACGATATTGTTGATCGTCATGAGGGTGGTGGTATTTTCTACGCTGACTTTGTATTGGAGAAAATCACCATTGGCGACACGGTCCTTGCTCGCTTCCTTACGAACAAAAAGCACGGTGCCGATGGGATCGATCGGGAGATCCAAATGGACTGGGGGTCCGGGGTTCACTTGAAAGATCTCTCCTCTCGATCCCACATCGATCGCAAAGGGACCTCCAGGCAATGCCTGCAAGACGGCAGTCTCTACCGTCGATGGGGCACTGTAACCGGAGTTTTTAGGCAGGGAGATAATGAGTTGATACGATCCGGGTGCAACCAAGGGAAAACGGTAGCGCCCTTCCGGGTAGGTGTATACCGTCCCGCTGCCGTCGATTATCGTCTCTCCGGTGACGACAGTCGGTGGGTAGCTGCTGAGGCCATCGTCCCCGAAAACCTGTGCCGGCAAACCACTTGCTGTGTTGATAAGGCTCACCGTTACACCACTGACCGCACCTCCGGTATCGCTGTCAAAGACGATGCCGAAGGGGTCAATCAAGGTGTTGAGTGTTTTAGTGTCACTGTTGTCAACGCTGTCGGTGTATACAATTTGTACCTCGTCGTTTATCCCGACACTGAGCATGCCGTCATGGGTGACGGTCGCGACATTGCGCGTGGGCAGATATCCGCTAAAGATTCCTGTGTCGATTCCGGTTTCGATTAAGCGGATGATTTCTTGGTCCTTGCTTCCAATGGACACGATGGAAAGATTTATGAAGTCCTGTTGGCTTGGGTCAATGTTTTGATCGCCATCCGTAAGACGAATAAAGAAGGTTTGGCCCATATGAAATTCACGCGCAGCAATTAAGGAAAGCGGCGCATCGGTGACTGGGGTCGTTGTTCCTGGAAGGGTGGGCGCTGGAATATTGGCAAAGGTGCCATCGCCCTTGTCGTATTGCGTAATGGATATGGGGGTCGGTGTTGCGGATTCAGTTGAATCATAATAAAGGGTTTCTACAGAGGCGGAGGTTCGGAGCTTAATGGCGAGGCTTTTATCTACGGAGGCGATTTCTTTGTCATTGGCGAAATAAAGAATGGAAACCGGAAGACTGCCCTCTCCCTGTTCCAAGGACACCGTAGTCGTTATCGATACGGAGGCGGTTGAGCCAATCGCAATATCCGGCAGGTCAACCACATAGCGGTTGCCTGATTCGGTGATCTTTAAGTTCCCCTTCATGGCCAGGATGCCGCTGATGTTGTTCTCGGAATTTTCGAGGAGAATGATGGAAACGGCACCCTGGGTCAAATTATTGTTTCCCATGTTGGTGATGTTAATGTTAAGGGTCGTGCTGTCTCCGGCAGAGAGGCTGGTTTTGCTGAAATCGGCATTTAAATCGGCCTGGTTTTCGTAGGCGACGGTGGTGATTTGATGGTTGTTTGAGGCTTGAGTAAATCCGGGGATGCCCCCTACGGTGAAGGTGACCTGGGCGGTGTTGTTGATGATGGAACCCAGCGGGGTTGCTGCCCATCCGACCGTGGAAAAAAGAAAAGAGATGCCGAAAGCGGACAAGGCCCTTTTAAATAGGGTGATTAAGTTTGTCTTTTTCGGTCTCTGCGACATGGCTCCCTTTGCTGAGGGAGTCTTCTATCGCGCTATGCATGATCCTTTAGGCACACCTATCGGGTTGAATGGGGCACTCTTAGAGTGCCGATCCATACGCTTCGTCTAGGCGTGCTATGACCCTCAGCTCACGCGAAAAATTTGGCCATCGATGGCTGCGCGATCCCTTTGTTTGCAAGAAGCGCGCAGGCCGCTCTCGGCCAGGGGCAGTATCGGAATCACTGCCCCGTGGAAGACCCCCAAAGTCCCTTTTCGCGTGTTACTGAACGGTGACCCGAAATTTGATGATTGCCGATTCACTGGCATCGAGCTGAATGCCGGTGACGTTGACGACGTTGGTCGTAAAATCGGCTTCGACCGTACCACACTCGTTGCTGTCGGCGTTGGTATTGGTGTACTCCGTATACGCGCCCGCATTACAATCCGGACTCGATATGGATATCCCTTGACCGGCCGTCACATTATACGTTGTGTTAAACGCCAGGTAGCCATTGGTGGCAATCTCCGTGTTGAGACTGTCAGCAATGTCAATGTCCGTCGCCGTGCCTGCACCTGCACCATTATCGATCGTGATGCTGTACTCAATGACGGCGCCGGGGATGGCCTTTGGATTGGTCGTGCCGGAAATCGGATCGCTGATTACGGTTGACGCTTTGGTAATCGTCAGTGACGCCGTTACGACTTGATAGTCCGCACCGTCGGAAAATTTAGCGTCATTAGCCGCATCGCCTGTCGCTGGACCGTCCATTGCGTCGAAGACGTTCTGTACGGTTCCCACCGTGTCGGCCGAACCACTGTCATCGCTTAAGGCTCCGCCGGCGGAGGTCAATGCGGTGACCAGTAACCATTGGCCCGCAATGGCGTCATCCGATAGGCCTAACGCGAAGTCGGATACAAGGTAGACCTTGATGTTGGCATCTGCCGCAAGGTCGTCAATCGACGTTGCGGTATCCTGGGCAGCTTGATAGCCTACCGTTGCGCCACTCTCGACAAAAACATCCACAGTGGTGGCATTGATGTTGTCGGTGCCGCCGAACTCCGCCGTGCCGCCGACCAATTGTTCTGCAGCCACAGTGTAGTCGAAGGTGTCGTTGCCATTATTGGTTACAGTAAAAGTCAAGACATTGTCGTTAGAACCGGGGGTAACGGAAACCACCGCCACCTCATCTTTAACCACCGTGAAGGTGACCTTTCTATCGACAACAAATTGATAGGTATTGCTGTTCAATTGGGTTTGAGCGATCGTGTTGACATTGTAATCAACCGTTGCGCTGTTCGAGATCGTTTGATTCTGCGTTGTCCCTGCAGCAAAAACCGATTGTGAAAACACAAAGACCAGCAAAACAATCGACAATAAGCCAATTGAACTGCCTCTTATATTTTTTATTATTTCCATTGTATCCTCCTCTCTCTTCTGGTAGTACGTATTAGAAAGCAAGTCAGTAATGGCACTGTTTTCCTAAAATCTAATTAATTCAAGCGCGCACGATAAAAGACCTTTCCTTCACTTCCTGGGTCCAGCAAACCGGTGAACAGCCAACGAATATGCGTGTAGTCTTTTGTCGTCGCCAGTCGCGCTTTGCCTTCCGAATCATGAATCATAAGCTGGTGGGGTAGATCAAAGGATTGACCGTCGTCCACGGAATACCGGATCTCCGTGCCGAGACCCGATGCACTGTTTTCCATATAGACCATGTGGTCTGGGATTTTATTTGTGATGTAGGTATTTTCTGCGGACTCATCCCCTTTGTTCACATAGGCCACCGTGTACAAGATCACATCGCCGGGAATCACTGTACTTGGCACGACGTATTGGATTTCTTGTGCTCCTTGCTCATTGACGCTGACGATCTCCTTCTCCGCCAGCATGGTCAGTTCTACACGCCCCCCTTCGTCCGCATAGGCCACACGCACAAGTGAAGCCAACATACATAAAGTGGTCAGCAAGACTCTTTGTTGCTTTTTCATCGAATTTCCCCTCCTTCGATTCTTCTTAAATTTCTTAAAAACATCACTTTTCCTTTTAAAGGATATCCCGATGACAACTATTAATAAATGCATGACCCATGCCAATTTTGGATATTTATATATAGTCTTTTGTTTTCAATAACTTATAGGTATTCCTGTTTTTATAAAGAAAAATTACACATAAAAATACTTACTTATTAGTAGGTTCTGTGACATTTTTTGTTATTTCTATCCCTTGAATAACATACGGTCAATCGAGAAGTCGGTCCGGCGCTGCTGGGCGCGCTTGATCATCACCTTATGGTGATTTTGCTTTTATCGGATAGCTTTAATTTAACCTGCCTATATACAATTTTCAGTGATAGGTGGGATAATCTGGAAGAATTAAGGAGAAGAGGAGGTAAGGTGCAGAAAGAAGAGACAGCTTTTTTTTAAGTGGCAGGCCCGTTTTGGAACGGATGAAGCCTGTTTCAATTATCTTCTTGAAGAACGATGGGGCTCTGGGTTTAATTGCCCAAGATGTGGACATGATCATGCTTATTTCATCGCGTTTCGAAAAACGCAGCAATGCAGCGCTTGCCGCCATCAGGTCTCCGTCACGGCCGGGAGGGACACTGTTTCACTCAACCCACCTGCCGTTGACGAAGTGGTTTTGGGCGATTTTCTGGGTTGTTTCTGATCAGGGCGGCATCTCGGCTGTACGTTTATCAAAATATTTGGGCGTCTCTTGGCTGACGGCGCGGTCGATGCTGCGCAAAATCCGCACGGCCATGGGGCATAGGGATCGTCTTTATCATCTGACACGGCGGGTCGAAGTCGATGACGCATGGGTTGGGGGAAAGCGATCCGGGAAGCGTGGGCGAGGCGCTGAGGGGAAAACACCGGGGCGGATTGGATGTGAAAATCAGGTAAAAAAGCGGGTTTTATCGCCATGGAAAGCGTTTTGTCTATCAATCACGAGACGGTGCGTGGTTTCGCCAAGCGACATTTGGGTCTGGACAGCGTCATACGCAGTGATGCGCTTCCCGCACTGAATCGTCTTGGAGAAGGACATCATCACGAAGCGCGTGTGACCCCGGCAGAGAAAGCGGATGAATAGCTGCCTTGGGTTCATATTGTGATCGGCAATCTAAAGCGGTTTATTCTCGGGACTTATCACGGCGTATCTGCGACGCATTTGCAAGAATATCTCAATGAATTCAGCTGCCGGTTTAATCGAAGAATATGGGAACCACAATTGCCGAACCGGCTTTTGAGCCTGTGCGCACAGCATACCCCAGTTCTAAACCGTGCTGGGAATTGTTAGGAGGCAGGTTGATTTATAAAATCCTTGAAAATAATTATTGAAGAATTGTATACGCATTCGTATATGGTCTCCTCCCGTATTGCAAGGCTTTTTTTGGCGATAACAGGGACAGGGTTGCAGTCGTATATCCGGCCTAAAATGTCTGAGGATAGTTAGTGCCTCTGGCCTCGATGAAATCAGCGCGTATCTTCCT
>JAJDBW010000075.1 GCA_029261155.1 Nitrospirota bacterium
AGCGCCGTCCGAGCGTATGGATCAAAGGGGATATCGACGTGGATGGAACCTGTACGCCATTTACCTTTGTGACCGACCATCGCTGGAAAGTAACGATTCCGTTTGTAAAGAGTTTTAGCGGCGGCGCGAACGGTATCGACATGGTCGTCCTGTTCCGGCTCGTCGATGCCTTAACGGATGCCTTGACGAAAAATAACGCCACTGCCGCAGCGCTGGTCAGCGAGGTGGGTGCGGGCACCGTCGATAATATGGGCGCCGCGTTTCTCGATGGACGCACAAAAGACCCTGACCACGGCACGACGCTTGCGGAAGCCTGGGCATCGGAAATCCCATTAAACATGGACGTCTTCTCCCAAAATAAAGATGCCGTTTCTATGGACGATTCAACCTCGACTGGAGCGACCTTAATCGACGACAGCGCAAACAGGATCAGTGGAGACGATAATCCATCGGCCGATGATCTCGCGGAAACGGTGGGATAAACGCCTGAAAAACGCATTGGAAGCAAAAAGGCCCTCCCCGAACAGGGAGGGCCTTTTTATTTGGACGATTCTATTTGCTCACTCTGATTTTCAGTGATCGTGTTAGAATCAGTTCTTCAGGAACTTGGTTCATTGCGAAGCGTATTTAGCAAGGACTACCAGATCTGAGTGTCGGAGTTTTTATTCGTCCCGAGATCTATTCGTGAAACCACCCTGTTCTAGGCTTGAGCTCTACAAACGGAATGCCCTTTATTTTTTGAGTCGAGGTCGACAAGGGCTTCGTTTATTTCACGTATCGGATCGGGCATGGACTCTGAAAGAGGTAGAGCCGATACTCTCGGGAAAAGCGTTGCGATTAATTTCCCAGGAAAGGGTGCCCCTGCTCCGCCCAAGAGTAATGGAAATTTCTAATAAAGATTTGTGTGTGTATAACTATTGGTATTCAATTATTCTTAGATGCACTTAAAAGTGAAGAGTTTAAGATGGCTTCGATAAAACCGACCTAATATTTCGCTCTCTAAAAAACCTCCACGCACCAAACATAATGCTAACTTCCTTCCTATTGACAGCACAACCTTAAAGTTGTAGGATATGTAATATCCGAGCGCCCATAGTGGCCCCTCATTGCTTTACGATAGGAGATAAATATGAAGGGCCGGGCGCTCGTCAAATTAATGAAAGAACAGGGCTGGGTCCTTGACCGGGTTTCAGGGTCGCATCACATTATGGTCAAGGAGGGGAGGCGTCCCGTTCCGGTGCCTGTCCATGTGAATAAAGATCTGAATAAAAGTTTGCTCCATGGGATCTTAAAAGAGGCAGGGATAAAATGAAAGTGGTCTATCCGTTTCGGGTCTGGAAAGAAGACGAGGATTACTTGGTCCAAGGCTTGGAGCCCTTAGAGAACGTTCTGACCTACGGTGAAAGCATCGAAGAGGCCTTAATGAATGGACGCGAGGCCCTGACCGGGGTTTTAGGGGTTATGCTGGATAACGGCCAGAAATTTCCAGACCCCCAAAAAGTGAGTCAGGCAAAAGATGTCTACTGGATTGAACCGGATCCTTCTGTAGCGATCCCCATCCTTGTGCGCAAGGCACGTGAAGAAGCGGGTTTGACCCTCGTCGAACTCGCCGCAAAATTGGGCGTGACCTATCAGGCCGTTCAGAAGTGGGAGCGCTCAGGGACCAATCCTAAAGTGGCCACCCTCAATCGGGTTTTGGGCGCTTTGGGTCGGCGGCTAGAATTGGAAGTCGCCTAAAATTTCCTTCTCAAAAGAATCTCCCGCTCCAAACCTAATGCTAACTTCTGTATAAAAGTTAGCATTAGCCCTCCAAGTAATTCTCCCTTTAAAATCAATAGATTATAAGCTTTTTTCGCCCCTTTCAGAAAATCCTTGATTTTCACATTGCTAAGTATTATAAGTATGCCACTGAAACTTAGCATTACATCCGGGGCGCGATGAACCTCAAAAATCCGAACCATCCGGTCCTCGGGTCGGCCACGAAAGTCGAGCCGATCCGCTCCAAAACCGCGATCGAGAACATCAAAAAGATTCTGACGAAACATCCGCGCGACCTCTGCCTTTTTATCTTCGGGATCAATACGGCCTTTCGCGCGAATGAACTTTTGTCGATTTCCTTGGGCCAGGTTAAAAACCTTTCCGCCGGCGATTCGCTCGAACTCAAGGAATCGAAGACGCAGAAACACCGCATGGTGACAATCAACAAAACGGCAGCGGCCGCCTTGAAGACCTTTATTTCGGAAGACGGATTTTTGAGTCATTGGCCCGAGAAAGATGCGCCGCTCTTTCACTCGCATAAAAATAAAGGGATTGCCTTGATCGTGCCGAGTGTGACCCGTTTGGTCAAGGGATGGTGTGCGGCCGTGGGCCTCAAAGGGAATTACGGGAGCCACACATTGAGAAAGACTTGGGGCTATTGGCAATACAAACGCGGAACGCCCGTTCCGCTTTTAATGGCGGCCTTCGGCCACGCTTCGCAACAACAGACCTTGGCCTATGTGAATGGCATTGGGATAATGATCCACGTGGCGGTGCAAAAGGCGCCGAAAAAGTGAGCCACCGTCTAAACTCTCCATCAGGATTAACAACTCTGATGGAAGGGGAAGGATGTATAACGTGGATATGTATGCCAAAGTT
>JAJDBW010000076.1 GCA_029261155.1 Nitrospirota bacterium
CAAGAGTATCTCAATGAATTCTGTTACCGGTTTAATCGAAGACAATGGGAGCCCCAACTTCCCAATCGACTTTTAAGCCTGTGTGTGCAACATACACCCGTTCTGAAGCAAGCTGTGAATTGTTAAGAGGCAAGTTATTTATTATCTTTATTTTATTGGCCGGTTGCGGAACAAAAACCATTTTCGATGATGAGGGATATCCTTTACACGGTAGGACAATTGTTTTTAAAGAACGGATGTATGCGTTATCTAGTGTAAAAGAGTGGTTAATTGATAAAGAATTCCGCCAACACGATTGTTTACTCGGTCGAGAAGCAGATTTATGGAAGTATACAAGAGCACCGTCGTTCATGGGCTGGGTGAAGATCATTAAAAAGATTGAAGGTCAGATGCGTTTTTCAGTAGTAAAAAGTTACAGGATTATACCCTACGGATTATTAACGATGTTCAGCTCAGAACACCGGAAGATTGTGTTAAAATCTGAATCCGGTACCCTTTGCACCCTCCGATATAATGAAGTTAAGGAAGATGAGTGGGTGGTGAAGAAAGAAAATAGTTGAACCCCATAGAATTTTCCCTATTAAAATGAAAGATGTTTTGGAGTGTTGCCCCTGAATCCGCGCTTATTCTTATCCTTCTTCCTCATTTTTTTTACTCTCACGGCCTGCACAAAACAGCTTCGCCCGACAACGTCTCCGCCCCAAAAACTGGATGCCTCTCTTGAAGAACTGTTGGATCATTATCAAGAACGCTCAGTGGGACCAAGCGGTCTCAAGGCCCTGCTTCAAGTGAAGGCGGAATTGGGGCCGCGCGGTACGCACAGCTTTCAGGCCGCTTGGCGTGCACAGAACAGCCGGACAAAAATTAGTGGCTTCGATCTTTTTGGCCGGACGCTTTTCGATCTTAAACTGAGCACTTCACATTTTTCTCTTCATGTCCCTTCCGAACAGAGGGTCCTGGAAGGCGAACTGGACACATTCGAAGCCTCGGCGGGGGAGGTGATTCCGCTGGCCTCACGCGATCTCATTGCCTGGGTCAATCGCGGCGGCAATCCGGATCTGTCGGTCCCCAGGATTACTGCGCTTGAAAAAGGTAGTGACATTTTTATTTTGTATGTCTTTTTAAATGAAGGCGGGAAAGGGCGGCTCCTGGAAAAAATATGGATAGAGCGAATGGCTTTCCGAGTCGAGAAGGTTGCACTCTATAATCGCTTCGGCCAGCAACACGGCGTCTTGGAATTTAAGGATTATCGGCAGGTTGAAGGCAAGGCCTTTCCTTTTTTCGTGAAAGGATCCGGTCGGGGAGAGACGATTGATTTGATTTTTCGGGAGGTCTCGTTTCCCGCTGCGACAGAGGCGACGCAATGAAAATATTAGCGATCGAAACCACTACGCTTGCTGGCGGAGTCGCCTTGATGGACGAGGAAAAACTCATTGCCGAGCACCGGCTTCATGTCGACGCCCGGCATGCCGAGCGGGTGATGGTGTCCATCGATCAAATCCTGAATCAGGGACAAACGAAAGTTGCCGACTTGGATGTCATTGCCGTTTCCATCGGCCCGGGTTCTTTCACCGGACTTCGGGTGGGCTTGTCCACGGCGAAGGGACTCGCCATGGGCGCGGGCCTGCCCTTGGTCCTTGTTCCGACCCTCGAAGTGATGGCAGCGGCCTTTCCTTATGTAAAGCCGATCATTGCTCCTATCATCGATGCCCGCCAGGCCCATGTCTATTGGGCCGTGTTCGACACCGTATCGGGTCAACTGAGCCGATGCCTCCCGGATGCGGCCTCTCCTCCGGCCTTGGCGATTGAAATGATTGCTACCTCTGAAGATTGGGCGGCGCGGGATGTTCTGTTCGTTGGCGATGGCGCGATGAAGTATCGTGAGATGATTTCTGAAAAGATGGGTGGGCGGGCGTGTTTTCTCGGCAAGGCCCTGCAGTTTCCCTCGGCGGCCCATCTGGCCGAAATGGGAATAACGCGATTTTTAAAAGGGGAAGTCACGTCCCCCGAGCTGGCGACGCCGATTTATATTCGCGCCTCCGCCGCCGAACTGAAACGCGCGGCGGCCAAAACATAAAGCCCTCAATGGCTGTGGCTGTGATCGAATGCGTCGATTGCTTCATCTCTTCGCGCGGCCCTGGGACTCAGCATCTCTTTTTCGATCCAATGGACCACTTGCGCAAGTCCTTCTTTCGTTTTGAGATTGGTAAAAATAAAAGGAAGGTCTTGCCGCATTCGCTTTGCATCCCGATCCATCACCTCCAAATCCGCGCCGACATGGGGGGCGAGATCGATCTTATTGATCACCAATAAATCAGAGCGCGTAATCCCCGGCCCGCCTTTTCTCGGTATTTTATCGCCCGCCGCCACATCGATCACATAAATAGTACAATCCACCAATTCCGGACTAAAGGTCGCCGCGAGGTTGTCGCCGCCGCTCTCGATGAAGAGCAGTTTTAAGTTTGGAAAACGATCGTTCAATTGATCGATGGCATGCAGGTTTCCCGAGGCGTCTTCCCGAATGGCCGTGTGCGGGCAGCCGCCGGTTTCGACGCCGACAATGCGGTCTTTTTCGAGCGCCCCGCTTCGCATCAAAAACTCGGCGTCCTCTTTCGTAAAGATGTCGTTGGTCACCACCGCAAGATCGATGCGATCTCTCAATTCAAAACAAATTTTTTCAATAAGGGCCGTCTTTCCCGAACCGACGGGCCCGCCGATACCAATGCGTAAGGCTTTTTCCACAATGCTCTCCTTTTTTTATTCCCCCCTTTGAAAAAGGGGGGCTAGGGGGGATTTGCCTTTAGTGAGAATGGGTCAAGTTCAAATCCCCCTCAATCCCCCTTTTACAAAGGGGGAGGTTCAAAATGTGTTCGGGAACTTTTCACCGGCAACTGTAAACCGACAACGTTCAAGACCCATTTCCTACGATTGAAATAAGCGTGTCGGCGAATTTTCATGCTGCATCGCCCTGATATCCGCTGCGGGCATGAAGGCCGAGAGCGGTTTTTCGTGTTGATGGACAAGCGCGTCCAACTTCATATTTTTTTCGGCCCACTCGCTGAGTGTTTTGATGATGGCTTGCCCTTCGGTTTGTCCCATGGAAATTAAACGGAGCGCGGCGGACACCTGCCCCGAAATAAAGATATAGAGATAGGCATAAAGCGCGGCCTCAATGGGTATACCCGCGCCGACCGAGTATATGCCGAAGGCCACGGCCGGATCGCCTTTTAATTCTCCCGTCTTAAAACTTTTTTCACAGTGCCTTGTCCAAGCACAAGGGTAGTTCGAGGCGGCGCTCTGAATCAGACGCGACGCAATCATCCGTCCACCCTCACGGATTTCTCTGGGCAGGCGCATGGCGTGGCCCTCCGCATCGAGATCTTTCAGGGCTGTCTTGTCTTCCCGCTTGCCAGCAGTGTGTGATCGCGCGCACAGGGGCAGATCGCAGCTGTAAATTTGGTGCGTCAGTTTTGCGCGCATCCAAAGGACTAGGTCGTCTCCCCTCAGTACTTTTCCACTTTGCACTGCCGCCTCCAGTCCGAAAGAATGGGAAAAAGCGCCGTTGGGAAAGAGGGTGTCGCAGTGCTGCAAGAGGGAAAGCAGCGCTGCGGGAGAGAGTTTGAGCGTTGTCATAAGGGTCTAAAAAAGAAAATAACGTTGCGCCATCGCCAAAATCTCCGCCGGTTCGCATTTTAGGATCACCCCGTCGGCCTTCACTTCGTAGGTCTCCGGGTTGACTTCCATTCGAGGCAGCGCGGCGTTTAAAACCATATCGCCTTTGCCGATGTTGCGGCAGTTTTTGACGGCGGCCAATTTTTTTCTTAATTGAAATTTTTCTTTTATATTTTCGTCGAGCGCGGCCTGAGAAACAAAGGTGAGCGCGTTTTCGAAGGGTACGCCGCCGAAGGCCCCGAACATGGGGCGATAGCGCACGGGCTGGGGCGTGGGGATCGAGGCATTGGGGTCGCCCATTGCCGCGCTGAGGATCATGCCGCCTTTAATAACGAGCTCCGGTTTGACACCGAAGAAGGCCGGTTTCCACAAGACAAGATCCGCCAGTTTTCCCTCTTCAATGGAACCGACCTCATGGGATATCCCCTGCGCAATGGCGGGGTTGATCGTGTATTTTGCGATGTAGCGCCGGGCGCGGAGGTTGTCGTTGTCGCCGCTTTCTTCGCTAAGCAGTCCACGCTGTTTCTTCATTTTGTCGGCCGTCTGCCAGGTTCGAATAATCACTTCACCGACGCGTCCCATCGCCTGGGAATCGGAGGCCATAATCGAAATAGCGCCCAGGTCGTGCAGGATGTCTTCCGCGGCAATCGTCTCCGGGCGGATGCGTGAATCGGCGAAGGCGACATCCTCAGGCAGTGCGGGATTTAAATGATGGCAAACCATGAGCATGTCGAGGTGTTCGTCTATCGTATTGACGGTAAAGGGACGGGTCGGGTTGGTCGACCCCGGCAACACGTTTGCTTCGCCGCAAAGCCGGATGATATCGGGCGCATGGCCGCCGCCCGCGCCCTCGGTGTGATAGGTATGAATGGTCCGGCCTTTGAAGGCTTCAATCGTCGTCTCGACAAAACCGCCTTCGTTCAGGGTGTCGGTGTGAATGGCCACCTGTACATCGAAGCGGTCGGCCACGGTGAGCGCGGTGTCAATGGCCGCAGGCGTGCTGCCCCAGTCCTCGTGCAGTTTGAGGCCAAGCGCACCTGCGAGAATTTGCTCGTTCAATGCCGCTTTACTCGCGCTGTTGCCCTTGCCTAAAAAGCCGAGGTTAATCGGGAAGCCGTCGGCCGCCTGGAGCATTTTTCCGATGTTCCAGACGCCCGGAGTACAAGTGGTCGCGTTGGTACCCGTTGCGGGGCCCGTGCCGCCGCCGATCATGGTCGTAATGCCCGATGTGATGGCCTCGTCGATTTGCTGCGGACAGATAAAATGGATGTGGTTGTCGATGCCGCCCGCTGTGAGGATGAGGCCTTCCCCGGCAATCGCTTCCGTGCCCGCGCCGACAACCATGCCTCGAGTGACGCCGTTCATAATGTCGGGATTTCCCGATTTTCCGATGCCGGTGATGCGGCCATTGCGAATGCCGATGTCGGCTTTAAACACGCCGCTGTGATCGAGCACGAGGGCGTTGGTGATGACGAGGTCGAGGATGTCTTCTTTGGAGGTGCCGTGGGTGGCCTGTCCCATGCCGTCGCGCAGCACCTTGCCGCCGCCGAACTTACTTTCGTCGCCGTAGTGGGTGAAATCTTTTTCGACTTTGATAATGAGGTCGGTGTCGGCGAGGCGCACGCAGTCGCCCGTGGTGGGGCCGAACATGTCCGCATAGGCCCTGCGTGTGATCTTTAAGCTCATTGCGCCTCCATCTTGAAAGATTTTTCGGCAGCTAATTTTAAAGCGGCGTCCCGCTTTACATCCGAGGTCTCTCCATTCGTGAGTCCGTTGAGTCCAAACACTTTTTTTGCCCCGCCGAGTTGCACGAGCGTCACGCGTTTCTTTTCGCCCGGTTCGAAGCGGACGGCGGTACCGGAGGGAATATTCAGCCGCATCCCAAAGGCCGCCTTCCGGTCGAAGGCCAAGGCCCGGTTCGCCTCAAAAAAATGAAAGTGCGAGCCGACCTGCACGGGCCGGTCGCCGGTATTCGCGACGGTCATCTCAATCGTCTCGCGACCGACGTTGGCTTCGATATCGCCTTCCGCTAAAAAGTACTCTCCGGGGATCAATTGAACCTCCTTTTTTTTCTTCCCCCTTTAACAAAGGGGGATTGAGGGGGATTTATAAAGGTGCGGTTAATGAATATAAGTCGTGATCGAAAACCCTTAAAGCAAATCCCCCCCTAGCCCCCCTTTTTTAAAGGGGGGAAGACAAGCCTTACTTAATTGGATCGTGGATCGTGACCAGCTTCGTGCCGTCCGGAAAGGTGCCTTCGACCTGCACTTCGTGGATCATCTCCGGGATGCCCTCCATCACGTCGTCGCGCTTGAGGATTTGCGCACCGTAGCTCATCAGCTCCGAAACCGTCATGCCCTCACGAATTTTCTCCAACACTTCCGAAGTAATCAGCGCGATGGCTTCCGGGTAGTTTAGTTTGAGGCCACGTCCCTTGCGGTCGCGCGCGAGTTGCCCCGCCAAATAGATCATGAGTTTGTCTTGTTCACGTGGGGTTAAGTGCATTTGAACTCCTAAAAAAAGTTTTTGTCTTTAACGATACTTTCGATCTCTATCGATTAAATGGACGCGGGTATTAAAATAATATGTGAAACCGAGGGCGAAGGCGTCCTTGTTTACCTTATTGTCATAAGAATAAGAAAGAAAAAGTCCTGCAGCATTGTTAAAAAAACCGGGTTGATGTTCTATCGAGGCGCCATAGTGATCTTTTGCATCCATACCCGATGTGCGAATCGACAGTTTCGTGTTTTTATATGGATACCATTGACCCGAAATAATCCAGTTGTTTCGATCTGTTCCACTTTCAAAATGGCTGTAAGTCCGTGAGGCTGAAATCGTAAAATTGCTCAGATAATATTCTCCGAATGCCCTAAAATTATGAACGATTGAGGTGTCGGAAGCATTTACAGAAGATGGAAGATCGAATTTTGAGTAAGAGAAAAGATAGGCTGCCCCTAAGCGGCCAATTTCAAAATTACGTAAGAATACAGAACTACCTACACCGTAACGGGTAGTATCGACAACATTGCCTTTCCCCAAGTCATGCCTAAGATCGGCATCCAGTGCTGTGCCTATATAATCTGTAATAGGGAGGAGGGCGCTCCCATTTATTTCATAATCATGCGATTGGTCTGTATTTGTATAAGCCAAGCCCGTTTCGTAATTTCGATTGATGACGCCGCCCGGCTCTGAAGCCACTGCTATATTTGTAATTAAACCTGAAAAAAGAATCAAGGTAATAACAGGTGCCTTCATTCAAAGCCTCCATAATACATACAAGCGAGAACTGGATAAGCTAGATCACACCGTCAAATGCTGCTGGACCTCTTCCTCGCTTAAATCCTTGGTCGAGCCTTTCGAGATGATCGTGCCTTTTTCCATGACATAATATTCATCTGCGAGCCGCCATGCAAACTGTAAATATTGTTCGACGAGGAGGATGGAGACGCCAGTTTGTTTGATGCGGACGATGGCGTCTTCGATCACGTCAATGATGGAGGGCTGAATGCCTTCGGTCGGTTCATCCAAAAGCAGGAGTTTGGGCTTTGTCACCAGTACCCGGGCGATGGCGAGTTGTTGCTGCTGGCCGCCGCTGAGGTCGCCGCCTTTGCGGTGGAGGAGGTCTTTTAAGGCAGGAAACAAGTCGTAGACCTCGGCCGGGACGGTGTCGAAGGCCTCGCCGCGCGCGGCGAGGCCGAGCAATAAATTTTCGCGAACCGACAAATGCGGAAAAATTTCGCGGCCTTGAGGCACGTAGCCGATGCCTTGGCGGGCTCGCTCGTCCGGTCGTCGCTGGATCAAATCTTCGTCATTGAAGAATATTTTTCCGGACTGCGGGACGAGGAGCCCAATAACGCTTTTGAGTAGGGTGGTTTTGCCGACGCCGTTCCGGCCCATGAGGCAGACGACGTGGCCCGTGTTCACTTCGAGATCGACGCCGCGAAGGATGGTGCTTTGGCCATATGCGACCTTGAGTTGATGGATATTAAGCATGGGTCTTTTTCTCTCTGCCTAAATAGACCTCAACGACTTCGGGATGATTCTGCACCTCGTCGATGGTGCCCTCGAAGAGGACCGTGCCCTCGTGCAGGACGGTGACCTTCTTTGCGATTTGGCGGACGAAGGCCATATCGTGTTCGATGACCAGTACGGAACGTTCTTTTGCAACGGTCTGCAAAAGTCGCCCCGTTTTTTCCGTTTCGCGATCAGTCATGCCGGCGACAGGTTCGTCCACCAAAAGAATGGCAGGTTCCTGCACCATGACCATGCCGATTTCGAGCCACTGTTTTTCGCCGTGCGAAAGCGACCCGGCGATCATGTCGCGTTTGTCGATGAGTCCGATGGTCTCCAGGGTCGTTTCTATTTTTTCTTTTTGGTTTGGGTTCATCCGCTTGAAAATGGCCTGCCAGACGCCTTTCTCCCGCTTCAAGCTGAGGTCGAGATTTTCGAATACGCTGAGGCTGGTATAAACGGTGGGGGTTTGAAATTTACGGCCAATGCCTAAATTTGCAATCGCCTCTTCCCGGAGGGGGGTCAGATCGGTGTATTCCTTAAAAACGACGCGCCCGGAGGTTGGCCGGACCTTGCCGCAGATGACGTCGAGCAGGGTCGTCTTCCCCGCGCCGTTCGGCCCGATCACCACACGGAGCTCGCCTTCGGCCATCATAAAATTCAGATTGTGAAGGGCCTTAAAGCCGTCGAAATCGACCGTGACCCCTTCAACATAAAGAATTGTATTATTCATGTTCTTGTGTCCAAAACATTTTTCTTGTTCAAGTTACCCGGCCTCGCTGGCGGCGATCTTTTGTTTTTTCGCGCGGCCATGACGGAGATTTGAAATTTTACCGCCGATTTCCCACATGCCGCCCGGAAAAAAGAGAACGACCCCAATAAACATCAGCCCCAAGAAATAGAGCCAAAGATCGGGGTAGTTGCTGGTGAGAACGGAATAGGCCCAGTTGACGCCGATAGCGCCGAGGAGCGCGCCGACCAAGGTGCCACGACCGCCGACCGCGACCCAAATAATCATGCCGATGGAAGGAAGCACGCCAATTTGTCCCGGTGTGATGATGCCCACTTGCGGCACGTACAAGGCCCCGGCCAGGCCCGCCAGGGCCGCGGCGACGACGAAGACGAAGAGCTTGTATCGTGCGGGATCGTAGCCCGAGAAACGGATGCGGCCTTCGTTGTCTCGAATGGCGATGAGCACCTTTCCAAAACGCGACAGGGTCAGCCATCGGCAGAGCAGAAAGGCTGCGACAAGGCAGAGGCCGGTGATGCCGAAGAGCGTTTTTTGCGTCCCCTGTTCCATCAGGCTGTATCCCAATATCGATTTAAAATCGGTGAGGCCGTTGGTGCCCCCCAGGTTGAAAGAGTTTTGGTTGAACAAGAGCCAGACGGTCATCGCCAGGGCTTGCGTGATGATGGCGAAATAGACGCCCTTGATCCGGCTGCGGAAGGTGAGGTAACCAAAGATCAAAGCAAAGAAAGCGGGGACGAGCATGACCGCGGCCATCGACACCCAAAAGTTGGAAAAAGGCTTCCAAAAAAAGGGGAGGGTTTTGACCTGATTCCAGACCATGAAGTCAGGCAGATCGCTTTGATAAACCCCCTCGCCCGCGATGGAGAGCATGAGGTGCATGCCCATGCAATAGGCCCCGAGCCCAAAGAAGACGCCTTGGCCCAAGGATAAAATGCCCGTGTAACCCCACAAGAGATCGATGCCCAAGGCCAAGATGGCATAGGCCATGTACTTCCCAAAGGTGTTGAGCGTGAAATTTGAAACATGAAGAAAGGACCCTTGCGGCGGAAGCAGATTTAAAAGCAAGAGCGCGATCCAAAAAAAGGAAATGATCAGCGTCCATTGCAGCGTGCCGCCTCGGGTGCTCGCTCCATTTTTTAGAGTCGTCGATTGTTTCTTCATGAGGTCTGGGTTTTCCTGTTCATTGGCGATGGTCGATGACGAAGCGATCTCTTACATGTCCACGTTGCGGCCTTTGGCCGGAAAGAGGCCGGAGGGCTTGCCTTGTAAAAAAAGGATGACAATTAAGAGGATGAGGACTTTGGCGTAGATCGCTCCTAAGCCCGGTTCCAATAATTTATTCAAACCGCCGATGCCAAAGGCCGCGCCCACGGTTCCGGCGAGCTTACCGACCCCGCCGGTGACGACGACCAAGAAGGAATCGACGATATAAGATTGACCCAAGTCCGGGCCGATGTTTCCGATCAGCGTCAAGGCCGCGCCGGCCATGCCGGCCAAGCCCGATCCCAGGGCGAAGGTCCAGGCATCAACCCGTTGGGTGGTAATGCCCATGCAGGCGCTCATCTCCCTATTTTGGGTGACGGCGCGAATCTTTAATCCGATGGGCGAGCGCAGGACGAGTAGATAAACCCCGAAGACCGAAACGAGACTGAGTAGAATAATAAAAAGGCGATTATAGGGAAATTGAATGCCGGTGGCCAGCCGAAGCCCGCCGCGCAGCCAGGCGGGGCTGGCAACATCGACATTGGCCGCACCGAAAATATGTCGGACGCCTTGTTGCAAGATCAGGCTCACCCCCCAGGTCGCGAGCAGGGTTTCGAGCGGGCGGCCGTAGAGCCGCCGGATGATGGATTTTTCCAGGACCAAGCCGAAGGCCGCGGCGACCACAAAGGCCAGCGGAATGGCGAGCGGAAAATAAAGGTCCCTTAAATTTTCGGGGAGAATGCCCACGAAAATTTCTTGAGTCATATAAGTGGTGTAAGCGCCCAGCATCATCAACTCGCCGTGGGCCATGTTGATGACGCCCATAAGACCGAAGGTAATGGCCAATCCGAGGGCGACGAGGAGGAGTATGGAGCTTAGACTGATCCCGCTGAATATGGTTTCGACCGTTCGGGTCCAGACCGTCCAGGCTTCTATTTTTTGGATGGCCCCGCGGATGGCTTCGATGACGGCGATATCTTGTTCCGGAGCTTCGCCCGTTTCGTAGGATTTAATTCTTTCTTCGAGGGTGGGGAGGGCATTGAGGGCATGGATGGTCCCCAATTTTTCGGCGGCCTTTTTCCGCAGCGCTGGACTGTCGTCCACGAGTTGAATGAGTCCAATGGCTTCGTTTAAGGCCGTTCTCACCCATCGGTCGTTTTCCGTGAGCAAGGCCCGATCCAATTGGGGCAGTGCCTCCGGCGCGCCGTAGAGCCCGACCTTGGTGGCGGCGGACTCGCGTAGATTGGCCGAGGGGCTGAAGAGCCGGAGCCGGTCGAGCCAGGGGGCGATGGCAATCCGCAACCGCCGCCCGATCCGGATCGCTTCAATCGCGCCCTCCCTTTCAAAAACGGCCTGGCCTTTTTCATCGAGGATCGGCTTTGCGCCATAAGGAGAAAGCAGGGGATAGCTTTGTTCGCCGTTTCGATCGACCGGATCTCTTGCGATGACGATCCTATGCTCATCCCTTGGATCGACCCAGCGATAGAGGGATCCCGACTGCAAGGCTTCTAAGGCAGGAAGGATGTTGGCATCGCCGCTCGTCCCCAAGTCAACAATCGCCGCTTCCTGAAGCGCCTCGTCTTCGTCTCCCATATTGCGGATCGATTGGCCTAGGCCTGCGGGCATCCCCTCTCCGGCGTCTTTTCCAAAAGCCGGAGAGGGGACACTGCTCCCGCCGTTTGCGGTCAGGATCGGCAGAAGCAGGATCAAGGCAAGGAGGGTTGCCGTGATCGATCCGTATTTATGCTTTTTTGAAGGTACCCTCATGATCGACCCAGTCGCATCCTTTTTCCGGATTGGTGTATTCGCTCCAAGGCTCCGGCTTGACGAGGCCCTTCGATTTCCAAATGGTGTCAATCTGGCCATCTTTGCGGATCTCTCCGATCAGTACCGGTTTGTGCGTATGGTGATTTCTTTCGTCCAGTTTCACCGTGCCGCCGGGTGCGAGGAATTCCTGGCCATAGGCGGCCTTGCGAACGGCGTCCACGTCGGTGGTCTTCGCTTTTTCGACGGCCTGCTTCCAGAGATGAACCCCAAAATAAGCGGCCTCGATGGGATCGTCCGTGACGCGGTCTTTGCCGCCGGGCAGTTTGTTTTTTTCGCAATAGGCCTTGAAGGCCGCCACGAATTTTTTATTTTGCGGCGTGTTGACCGATTGATAATAGTTCCAGGCCGCGAGGTGACCGACGAGCGCGGAGGTATCCATGCCGCGCAGTTCGTCTTCGGCCACGCTGAAGGCCATGATCGGCACGTCGCCCGAGGTGAGGCCCTGATTGGAGAACTCTTTGTAGAAGGGGACGTTGCTGTCGCCGTTGATGGTGCTGATCACGCAGGCCCCGCCGCCCCGCGAGAAGGCCTTGACCTTTTGTACGATCGTTTGATAGTCCTGATGATGGAAGGGGGTGTATTCTTCCTCTATATTTTTCGCGGGCACGCCTTTTGCCAATAGCATGGCCCGGAGAATTTTGTTCGTGGTCCGCGGATAGACGTAGTCCGTACCCAAGAGGTAGAACTTTTTGTATCCGCCTCCGTCGCGGCTCATGAGATAATCGACGGCGGGGACGGCCTGTTGATTCACAGCCGCGCCGGTGTAGAACACATTGCGCGAACATTCCTCCCCTTCGTATTGCACGGGGTAAAAAAGCAAGCCGTTGTTTTTTTCGAAGACGGGCAGCACCGACTTCCGGCTGACCGAGGTCCAGCAGCCGAAGACGACGGAGACTTTGTCTTGCAAGAGCAGCCCCTTCGCTTTTTCCGCAAACAGATCCCAGTTGGAGGCGGGATCGACCACGACCGGTTCGAGCTTGCGCCCCAGGACGCCCCCGGCGGCGTTGATTTCTTCGACAGCCATTAAAACGACATCTCTGAGCGAGACCTCGCTAATGGCCATCGTTCCGCTCAAGGAGTGGAGGACGCCGATTTTGATCGGCCCGGTTTCATTCGCGGCGCGAACGACCTTCGGCAAGGCGAGCCCGCCTAAGAATCCGCTGGCCGCGAGCCCCAGTGCGGCGGCCGCCGATTGCTTTAAAAATTTTCGGCGGTCGAGGTCTTTCTTGAATTTCTCTTCTATTTTTTGAACGATCTTTTTTTCTTTTTCTTCCGACATGGTTTTCTCCTTTTTAACATCCCAAGTTACTTACACTTCGAATAAGGGTTTAGTAACGTCTTAAGGGGGGAAGGGCTCGTCCCATCACCCCTAAGCGAAATAAGGTCCTAATTCGATTGAATAATTCCTGAAGCACAGGGGTCTCGTGTGCAAGCGCGCGGACGGCGATGCCCCGGCGCGGGAGCAGTGTCGCCCCCCACAGGAGGCCCTCTGAGTGAATTTCTCGAATCTGACGAAGCATCTCCTCTCGGATCGCATCCGCGCAGCAGAGATAAAGGGAGCCGTAATGCGTGTAGCCCTCCATGACCCCCATCACGCCGAGGGCGTCTTCTTCCGGATTCAAACGGAAGGATTCTTGTGCGATCAATCCTTCGGGATCTCGAATGCACATGCGATTTTCGTAACATCGATAGGCGAAGGTCTCTCCTTTTTCATGCCGGCCCGGCCCAAGGATGTCGGTCCAGAAGAGCGAAGCGCCTTCTTCTAAAAAGATATCGACCTCCTGATGAAAGGCGGCCCCCCTAAAGGGTAGGACCGGTTCTTGGAGATATTCGAGCGTCGCCCCGCGTTCTAGGGTGATGCGGATTTTCTGATGGCCTTCTCCCGCCTCCATCGGATGGACCTTTGTGGCCGCCGGTGTGGTCACGACCACCTCCGCATGGGGGCCGAGGTGGAGGTTTATTTCGATG
This sequence comes from Nitrospirota bacterium, assembly GCA_029261155.1. Lineage (GTDB taxonomy): Bacteria > Nitrospirota > Nitrospiria > SBBL01 > JAADHI01 > JAJDBU01. The sequence goes on from JAJDBW010000076.1 coordinate 13,433, forward strand.
GAATCGCCTTCCAGTATTCCTCCCGCCGCGTATAAGACGTAGAGGTGAGAAGGCGAATCGCCCTCCGGATATAAAGACCGAAGCACCCTCAGCGGAGACCGTTGCTTTAAATTGCTGACAAGGGTTTTTTCCGCTTGTCGATCGAAGTGAACGTCCAGAAGGCCATGCATCTTTTTTATGCTCCGATAATGGAGGGCAAGGAAAGCCCTCCCTTTACACGCACGTTGCTCAGATCTGGAATTGGTAGCCCAGCTTGATCATATCGGTATCGACCTTGGCGGCCGATTCGTCCATGCTGTAGGTCAAGGAAATGCGGGCGTTGTGTCCATTGATAATGTGGCTCACAGCGAGATCCAAGCGCGTGTGATCGCCGGTGGCCAAGCCTTCGTTCGAGAACTCCTGATAGCGGACCATGGGTTGCAGCTGGCCTGCCAGTGGGCCCGATCCGATCTTGTTGGGAAGAAGGAAGCTGCCGAGCACGAAATAGCCTGTTCCCTCGGGGCCATCTCCTGTCCCAGAATAAAAGGCGACATTATCCCCGTCATAATCGTAATACGCGCCTTCGATGGTGGCAACGCCCGCGCCGTTTAGATTTTTCTCGGCGAGGAGGTCGACGTTCCATCCGTTAAAATCTCCAGGCGTTGCGGCGGTGCCGACGGCGTCTTTTTGTGACATCATAACCAAGCCAATCGCAAAGACGTCTTTGCTGCCGTAATAAGTGCTGCTGTTGTAGTAGCCGGGTTCCGGGTCGAGAAGATTTAAAGTGAGGCGGCCTGCGTAGAGCAGGCTGTCGCTTTGGTTGGGGCCGCCAGCGATATCTCCCGTGCCTTCAAAGGCACCCACTTGATATTTAAACATGCCACTCCCGACTTGACCCCATATGGCCAGACCGTCGTCGCGGCCCGCAAAAATTGCGGGATATTTTTGGACAAAAGGAAAATCCCAAGCATTCAAGTAATAGGGGCCGTCCAAGTTCGAACGGTCGCTCGGCGGGAGAAAGCGTCCTGTCCAAACGTTGAAGAGGTCGTTGAAGGCGATCTTGATGACGGCGTCGAGTACACGGAGGTCTTCCGCTGCGCCGGCCTCGTAATCGGTATTGAATTCAAAGGTCGTATTTTCAAGTAGTTGTCCACTTATATAGAGGCGCATATTATCCAGAGCAAAATCTTTGGAATCACTTGTGCCATTGGGTGCCGCGTTTTCTACCCTGTTTAAACTGCTACGCAGTCCCATTCCAAGACTTACCGAATGGGTGTCGTCGATCTTGATCGTCCCGCCTGCGAGGGCCTTAGAAGACATCAACGAGAACAAAACAACGTGAAAAATAAATAAGGTGGTCAAAATCTTTCGAAAGGTGGGCTTGTCATTACGCATGTTTTTTTCTTCTCCTTTTCGTGTCGTAGGGGATGTCGATTTCATTGCAAAGCGGACCCGGACAAAAAAAAAGCCCTACTCCTTTACAATTCAAGGAGTACGGCACCATCGCCGGTTACGAGGAATACACCATTGTATTCGACCGTAACGTAAGCCGCGTCAGCCACATCGGGCAAAAAAAAACCACACCCTTTTTTGTCGATCTAAAAAGGATATGGCTTCATTGCCAGATTAAGGAAACGACAACGTTGTCATTTCCCGGATGCGCTATGTGTCCTTCAGGTACTTTTATTAGTGCCGAAGGCGAGCGGATCATAAAACACCCAAGAAGTCCTGTCAAGTATTTTTAGTTATTTAGCTTGAATTAATGCGTTTAAGCCTGAATTTTTTCTGATCGTCGCGTCAAAGCCTGCAGTTGAAAAGGGCGGTGTCAAAGCGTAAAATAATGACGGAGATCAATTGACGGTCTCGTTTTTCGCGATGCGATCGGATTGATATTAGAGAGGGTTTCGACTTGACTGCGCTACAAATACATCTGACGCCAACGACTGTTTTCGATTTAGAACAGATTATGGCGATCGAAAAGGCATCCTTTCCTTTTCCCTGGACGAAAGGGATGTTTTTAAACGAACTCTTGGACAAGAGCTATTCGACCTCCTTTATTGCCCGAGAGGCAGGGGATGCGCGCGTGATTGGATACGTATTTATAAAAACACTTTATGACGAATTGCATCTTCTGAATATTGCGGTCGATCCAATGTTGCGGAGAAAAGGCGTTGGCGCCGCGCTACTTCGCCAGACCTTGTCCTTTCTTGAAGTAAAACGTATGAGGAAGATGATTCTAGAAGTGCGGGTTTCGAATCGCCCTGCGCTGGATTTATATCTGAAATTTGGATTTAGAGAAATCGGCCTTCGCCCGAACTATTACTGCCAGCCGACAGAAAATGCCCTATTATTGCAATATGAGGCCGCCGCCAACAGCCTTTTGGGGGAAGGCATGAGGACATAGCCCCACCGATGCCATCTTGTTTAAAGTGAATGGAGGATCGTCGTGGAAAGAGAAAAGGATGCGATTGCTGTGTTGCGAGAAAAAAATTATCATTTCCGAACTTTGGAAAAAGTACATGTCCAACTAGAGACTTCGCTTGAGGGCATGAACAAACGAAAAGTGCTTACACCGAAAGAGGAGCTCAAAAAAAAGACCTTCCAAAAAGAAAAGTTAGCGGCAAAAGATACAATGGAAAAAATGATACGCCATTTTGTGAGCACTGGAGAATCGGAGTTTAAACTAGGGTAAGGAAATGTTTGGAATCGGTATCGGTGAATTAATCGTTATTTTAATTATCGCCTTCGTTGTGGTGGGGCCGGAAAAGCTTCCGCACATTGCGAGATCCTTGGGAAAAGGCTTCCACGAACTTCGGCGGGCGACAGACGGCATTCGTGAGGAGCTTGAAAAAGAAGACGTCTTTTCCGAGACCGCTTTATCCAAATCTGATACACACGTAAAGGGAAAAGAGGAGGAAGAACTGCATGAGGAAACCGGCCGGTAGCAATGCCTCGGCTGAGATGCCGATTACCGGCCACCTTCAGGAATTTAGAAAACGCCTGGTGACCTCGGTTCTATTCTTCATCCTGGCCACGAGTCTTGCGTTCTATTTTTCAGAAACACTATTGCTGTGGATCAAGCGCCCTTTAAGTGTTGACCTGATCTTTCTTTCTCCCGCCGAGGCCTTTTGGGCGGATATGAAAATCGCCCTTTTTTTTGGTTTCCTCTTTTCCTTTCCTGTTATGCTCTACGAATTGTGGTTTTTCGTTTCTCCAGGACTTCTCAACAAAGAACGCCTCGCGTTATTTCCTCTTTTTACTTTCGGCCTCGTATTCTTTTTTGGGGGCCTTGCGTTTTGTTATTTCGTCGCCCTGCCTTTTGCACTCGAGTTTCTTATTTCCTATGGGCAAAATGCCGGGGTTTTGCCCCTGATTTCCGTTTCGAATTATGTCGATTTTAATTTAAAGCTATTACTTGCGTTCGGCTTGATTTTCGAATTACCTTTGGTGATGGTGGTTCTGGCTCAAATGGGCCTACTTTCGACCGACTTCCTGACGCGAAACCGGAAATATGCCGTCCTTGGCGCGTTCTTAGTTGCCGCGATCGCAACACCCACCCCGGACATTTTCAACCAAATCTTAATGGCCTTACCGCTCATCATTTTGTACGAGGTCGGGATTATTACCGTTCGCATGTTTAGCGGCAAGAAAACTGCGCCTTCCGGAGAGAGTGCAGAAGGGACTTCCGTATAATGTTGCATAAAAAAGGATTCTGGTTTTTTCTAGCGCTGATTGTCCTTGGATCCATCCTCGCCTTTTTTAATAAGCCGAAACAATCGCCTTTTCCTTTCGCCGGCGCGATCGAACAGCTCCCTGACTACCGTCCCCCGATGTCTGGCTTAACGCTCTATCCCACGGGGGGGCCTTTTGGTTTGGATATTATCGAGTCCATTGCGGTTGGGCCCACCGGCACCCTTTTTGTTGGAACCTATGGGGGCGGGCTCTTTAAAAGCGTAGATGAAGGCCAGCATTGGGAGCCCTCCAATATTGGATTAAAGGAAAAATTTATTTCGTCCATCATGACCCTGGATGCGGGGAAGGTTTTTGCGGGGACGGTCCGGGCCGGTTTGTTTCAAAGCCAGGACGATGGCTTCCTTTGGACCTCCTCTAACCTCGGCCTTGAAGATGTTGAAGTCCATACCTTGTTGCTTCGGGATTCCGGAGAAATTTTGGCGGGCACGAGTCGAGGACCTTACTTGAGCCAAGACGATGGTGCTTCTTGGCGAGCCTTTAACGAAGGCTTGCGTGATATTCGGATACAATCCATAGTAGAAACGAAAGACAAGACTTTGTATGTCGGCACCTTGGGGCATGGGATTTTTAAAAGGGAATCCTCAGGAACAGAATGGGAATCCGTTATTATCGGGTTTTCCTTCCAAGGGCTGTTGGAGCGCAATATCCGAACCTTGGTTTTAGGAAAAGACGAGGCCCTTTTTGCCGGGACCATGAGCGCGGGGATTTTTAGATCGCTCGACGGTGGCGTGACTTGGGAAATCGGAAACGCCGGATTGGGAAATTATTCGATACGAACCCTTTCCACGGATGCCAAGGAAAATCTTTATGCGGGGACCGGCGAAGGGGTTTATTTCAGTCAAGACCAAGGGGCGCGCTGGTTTCCACTGCTCGACGGCATGGAAAATATCCAAATCCACTCCTTTGTGGTCAATCAAAGCGGCGATCTTTATGTTGGTTCGTCGGACGGCGTTTATCGTGGCGGGATTCAAATGGCCTGGGAGCCCCTGCATGAAGAATTACTCATCTCTCCCGTTTTGGCGCTGAACCAAGGTGAGGAAGGCGTGACGGTGGGGACCCATGGAAAAGGGACCTATATTCATCAGAAGGGGAATTGGGTGTCGGACAATGTCGGACTCGTGAACCTTTCTATTTTGGCCATGGCGCGGGGTCAAACCTATTTGTATGCTATTACACAAGATGGGGTTTATCGCAGGCAGCTGGGCCGCCACCGATGGGAACCCCTTGAAGGGCGGATACCGGGTGAGCCGACGGCCATTGGCGTCGATGCTTCCGGCCTGCTGTATGTCGCATCGACCAGTGGGCTTTTTTCTTCAGGTGACCAGGGTGGACGTTGGGAAAAAATAGAAGTGATCGGCTCGGAGCCGGTAAAGGATCTGGCCATTCAGGATCAAGCCATCCTTGTCGCTACGGAAGATTCGCTTTGGTCTAAATTACCCGAAGGGCAGTGGGAAAAGGTGGAAACGCGGGCGGGGAGTCATTTTCAGCATGTCCTTTGGCGACCGAATGCAGGCCTGCAGGCCGTCAGTAATAATGAACTTTGGGGCCGCGATGCGAAAGGGGACTGGCAAGCCTTAAACGGCGGTCTTCCCACTGGACTCCAAATCAAAACCCTCGTGGCCGATCCAGACAACAGCGATGTGCTTTATCTCGGAACGGATCGCGGCTTGTTTTGGAGTGGCGATAATGGAGAGACCTGGGATTCGGCATTCCATTATCAGGGACAGGTCTATGAGGGACAAGTGAACCGAATTCTCCCCGCCGGATCGAATGCCATTTGGTTGGCCACGCAAATGGATGGTGTGGTGTTGGGGATTTCTAAAATCCCAAGGAAAAATTTATTGCTGGAATGGCTGAATCGCATCATGTGATTGCGCTTTCCCCTTTTTAATGTCGATCGCCATTTTCTGCATTGGCATCTAACTGTTACAATACATTCCTATTTCTTATAGTGTAATCCTTCTCTAATTGTGTCGTTCCCTTGAGTGAAAAAATCCGTGAAACGACTGGCTGTCCATTTCGTCTTGTTGATTGTTGGAGGGTACACGCTGCTCTTTGCACTGTCGTCTCAAAGTTATGAGCGAAGGTGGACACAATTTCAACAAAAATCGAATGCCATTTATACGCGCATTATTTCAAATAATCCGGATCGCGCGACTGGATTATTGCCGGTGAATCATAAAACACGGCATGCCAATCGTCCAAGGCTCTGGAAACCAAAGACGGTCTTCTGTCAGTTTGTTTGTACGCGGGGTATTGATGCCGAAATGCAGAAAAACCTTATTGAGACCGTCATTTTTTTTAAAAGCGATTTGTCTCAGGTGAGGCTCTCCATGATGGACCTCAGCGGAGCACATATCGACCTTCGCCGTGCGAAGTTGATGAAGGCGGATCTGAGCAGCACGAATTTAAGCGAGGCAAAGCTCAATGAGGCGAATTTGAGTGGCGCAATGCTTAAAAGTGCGAAAATGGTCGATACGGCGCTTAGGGGCGCCGATTTGAGTGGAGCAGATTTGATGTCGGCAAGGCTGAGTGGCGCCGATCTGCAAGGTGCACGCTTAAGTGATGCCGATCTGACCCGAGCAGATTTTCGAGGCGCGAAATTGTCCGGTGCCGATTTGCGCGGCGTGAATTTTTTTTATTCGGATTTTGTGGGAGCCGATTTGCAAGGCGCAGATCTTCGCCGTGTCGATTTGAGTGGGGCCGATTTTAGAAAGGTCAATTTTAAGGGCGCCAAACTCACGAATGCGATTCTGGGAGGCGCAAGATTGAATCAAGCCAATCTGAGCGAGGCCGAACTGGTGGGTGTAGATCTTCGCCATGCGGATTTAAGCGAATCCATCGGCCTGACCCAAGCCCAGCTTAAAAATATTATTGTAGACGGAAAGACGCGGTTTCCCGAGGGATTTCCCGGACCTGAAAGTATTCAACAATAGAAGGAGTTATTTGGGAGGGGGTTTTTCTTCCGAGTAGGCCCCGATATTTCGAAGCTTCTTGTAGCGTAGCTGAAGACGCTCCTCCGAGGGAATCGATTCGAGATCGCTGAGTTGTTTGCTCAGCGCCCTTGAGACGGTCTCGGCCATTAATTGAGGATTTCGATGCGCGCCACCCGGCGGTTCGGGCAGGATTTTTTCAATAATGCCCATCTTTAACAAATCTTTTGCAGTCAACTTTAACATTTCGGCGGCCTCGCTGATCTTGGACGTATCGTTCCATAAAATGGCGGCGCATCCTTCCGGCGAGATGACGGAATAAATCGAATATTCGAGCATCATCATCTGATCCGCCACCGAGATCGCAAGCGCTCCACCACTTCCGCCCTCGCCGATGACGACGGATAAAATCGGAACTGACAATTGAGACATGATCATTAAGTTTTTTGCGATCGCCTCCGATTGTCCTCGTTCTTCGGCTTGGATGCCGGGATAGGCCCCAGGTGTATCGACGAAGGTGATAATGGGCTTGCCGAATTTTTCGGCCATTTGCATAATTCGAAGCGCCTTGCGATAGCCTTCAGGGTGCGGCATGCCGAAGTTGGTGGCGATACGATCCTTAACGCCTTTCCCTTTTTGATGGCCGATGAGGATCACGGAACGGCCTTCGAGACGGGCCAAGCCGCAGAGGATGGATCTGTCATCACCGAACAGGCGGTCACCATGAAGCTCCGTAAATTCTTCGAAGACCATTCGAATGTAATCGGCTGTGTTGGGGCGTTCCGGGTGTCGCGCCAGTTGCGTGATTTGCCAAGGTGTGAGCTTCGAAAAAATATCCCGCTGCATCTCCTCCATCTTTTTTTGGAGTTTTTCCGCTTCGGGACCTCGTCTCGGATCGGTTTTTCCCAAGTCTCTAAGACGCGTAATCCGTTCTTGGATTTCGAGGATGGGTTTTTCGAATTCTAAATAATCTTTCATTTCTGCCTTAAGGGGTGGATGCGGCGACGGAATCCGAGGATTCGCTCAAGACGGCGCCGACGCCCATAGTACTGTGCAGTTGGTCTATCAGTTGCTGAGATCCATCCACGTTTAATGTCTCGTCCGCAACAATCGTGGATTCCATTTCTGCTTGTCCGCCATTCGGGACGAGCACTTTCAAATAAACCGGAATGGAGCCGGGCGATTGCAACAAGATACGATGAAGCCGTCCGATATCCGGTGGCGAAACCGTTTTTGCAGAAAGCGAAATGGTCATCTTCTTTTTACGGCTCAGGGGCATAATTAGCGTGGCCTTTAATTTTAGGCCTTTGTCTCCGCGATCGAGGGTGCCGCTAATCATGAGCGGAATGTCTTGCTCAAAATAAGAAGAGGCCGCGCGATAAAGATCGGGGAAGACGATCACCTCAACACTTCCCGTCAAATCCTCCATGCGAAGATAGGCCATTCGATCGCCGCGTTTGGTGAGGGTGACACGTTTTTGAATGATCACGCCGCAGATCCGAATTTCGCGATCTTCTTCTATCGATCCCAAGTCCTCGGTCGAGGTGACGGACCTTTTCTCTATAATATCACTAAACTGGCTGAGGGGATGCCGCGTGATATAAAACCCCAGTGTTTCCTTCTCGCATTTGGCGATGCGCGTGTCGTCCCATTCTGGAATGTCTTGAATGGTCATTTGGGACGGCCGGGGGTTCGATTCGGAATCGCTCCCTCCAAAAATGGAGAGCTGGCCGGAGGCTTGCTCCTTTTGGTGTTGAAGGCCTTGTTGCATGGCCTGTTCCATGACGTTCATTAAGCTTGCACGGTTGGTTTTCATCGCGTCGAATGCGCCACATTTAATGAGTCCTTCAATCACGCGTTTATTGGTTTTTCGCAGGTCGATCTTATTGCAAAAATCAAAGAACGATTCGAAGCGGCCTTTCTTTTCTCGGGCTTCAATAATGGAGTCAACTGCGCCGCCGCCGACATTTTTGATGGCGGCCAAGCCGAAGCGAATCCCGTCGTTCACGACGGTAAAATCTTTATCGCTTTCGTTGACATCGGGCGGAAGAATTTCGATGCCCATTTGCCGGCATTCGGTGATGTATTTGACCACCTTGTCGGCATTGCCCATTTCACAGGATAAAACGGCGGCCATGAAGGCTTGTGGCGCATGGCATTTCAGGTAGGCGGTCTGAAAGGTGACGAGGGCATAGGCGGCGGAATGAGATTTGTTAAAACCGTAGCCCGCGAAATATTCCATGAGGTCGAATATCTTCTCCGCCTTCTTTGCATTAACCTTGTTTGCAAGGGCCCCTTGAATGAATAGGGTTTTTTGCGCCGCCATTTCCTCGACTTTTTTCTTTCCCATGGCCCGGCGCAGGAGGTCGGCGTCACCCAGAGAGAATCCCGCAAGGGCATTGGCGATCTTCATCACCTGTTCTTGGTAGACAATGACCCCATAGGTTTCTTTGAGGATCTCTTCGAGCTTGGGGTGATCGTACTTTATTTTTTTCTTGCCTTGTTTTCTTTTAATGAAGTCATCCAGCATGCCGCTGCCGATGGGGCCCGGTCGGTAGAGTGCAAGGATGGCCGTGATGTCTTCGAAGGTTTCCGGTTTCATTTTCGTGAGGAGGTCGCGCATGCCGGGGCTTTCCAATTGAAAAACGCCGGTGGTTTCTCCGGTGCCCAAATAGGCGTAGGTTTCTACATCGTCGAGGGGAATGTCGGAGGCCTGGAGTGGGGCCAGTCCTTTTTCGATCCGGCTTGGATTCATCAGTTTAATCGCCCTGTCGATGACGGTTAGGGTGCGAAGCCCTAGGAAGTCGAATTTAATCAGGCCGATTTTTTCGATGTCGCCCATGGGATATTGCGTGACCGTTTCACCTTTGCTCCCGCGATAGAGGGGGACGTGTTCGGTGAGCGGCGCGTCGGAGATGACGACACCTGCCGCATGGGTCGAGGCATGCCGGGAAAGCCCTTCCAATTCCTTAGCCATCTCGATCACTTTGCCAATTTTCGGATCGTTTTTAACGGCCTCGGCCATTTTCGGTTCCTGAGCTAAGGCTTCCTCGATGGTGATGTTCAAGGTATTGGGGACCAACTTTGCCAGGCGGTCGACCTCGGCGAAGGGGACTTCGAGCACGCGGCCGACATCCCGGATCGCGCCTTTGGCGGCCATGGTGCCGAAGGTGATAATTTGGCAAACATGATCGGCGCCGTATTTTTCTGTTACATAACGGATAACCTCTTCCCGCCGGTCCATGCAGAAATCCATGTCAATGTCGGGCAAGCTGACCCGTTCCGGATTTAAAAAACGCTCGAAGATAAGGCCGTTTTGAATGGGGTCGATATCGGTGATGCCCAGGGCGTAGGCTACTAAACTTCCCGCGGCCGATCCGCGTCCCGGACCCACGGGAATTTGAGATTGCCGGGCATAGTTAATAATGTCCCACACAATCAGAAAATAGCCCGGATAGCCCATGGCATTGATCATGTCGAGTTCCGATTTAAGGCGCTGTTCGTATAAAACCCGTTGTGACTCGGCGCGACCATTCATACGATCCATGCGCTTGCGGAGTCCTTTTTCGGAAAGCGCCTCCAAGTAGGCCTCGCGCGTCATGCCTTCCGGCGGATGATAATGAGGCAGATGGGCCTTTCCGAAGGTCAGTTCTAAATCGATCATTTCGGCAATGCGAAGCGTATTGCTGACCGATTGGGGGAGTTCGACAAAGGCCTTGGTCATTTCCTCCGGCGATTTCAGATAAAGTTCCTTCGTTTCGAAACGCATGCGATTTTGCATGTTGACTGTTTTTCCAGTCTGAAGACACAGCATAATGTCGTGGGCGTGCGCGTCTTCTTTATGCAGGTAGTGGCAATCGTTGGTCGCAACGATGGGGATGTCTTTCTTTTTCCCCAATTCGATTAAAAGCCGGTTGACCTTGTTTTGAAGGTCGAGGCCGTTGTCTTGAATTTCGATATAAAAGTGTTCTTTTCCGAAGATGCGTTGATAATCGTCCGCGGCTGCATAGGCCTCTTTTTCGAGCCCGCGCGCCAAGAGGTAGGGGATTTCGCCTCGGAGGCAACCGGAGAGGCCGATGAGGCCTTCGGCGTGTTGTTCCAAAATTTCTTTATCGATTCTGGGCTTATAATAAAAGCCTTCCAGATTTGCGATGGAAATCAATTTCATCAGATTTCGATAACCGCGATCATTCGAAGCGAGGAGAATGAGGTGGTAGTATGGATTTGAGGCGATGGCCGTTTCGTAGTCATCGGAGTGAACGCCGTGGCCCTCTTTGTCGAAGCGGCTTTTGGGGGCCAGATAGGCTTCGCAGCCGATAATGGGTTTAATTCCGCCTTTTTTCGCTTTTTGATAAAAATCGATGGCGCCGAAGAGGTTGCCATGATCGGTGATGGCAATGGCGGGCATGCCGTAACTTTTGGCGGTGGAAATCAGGGGAGAAACCCGGTTGGCGCCGTCGAGAAGACTAAATTCGGTGTGCAGGTGAAGATGAACGAACCCTTGCTGAGACATGCTGGCATTTTAGATCTCTCGGCCTAAATCGTCAAGTTAAAACCGGCCGGGAAGACCTCCTAAAAAACCCGCCAAGGCCTACGCGTCGGGAGATCACTTGCTAAACTCAGATGGATGAAGGTATAAAGGTTGATAATTAATCTCTTTTTAGGCCTACAGACTTTAAAATATGGACGAAACCACAGAAAAGCTGGCTGTACTCATCGATGCCGAAAATGCCCAACCGCTCATTATCGATGGCCTTTTGGCTGAAATTGCGAAATACGGCACCGCCAACGTTAAACGCATTTATGGCGACTGGACCCTTCCCGGCCTCAAAGGTTGGAAAGAGGTCCTCCTTGAGCACTCGATCCAACCCATCCAGCAATTTGCCTATACCAAAGGGAAAAACGCCACCGATAGCGCGATGATTATCGATGGCATGGACCTTCTTTACACCGAGAAGTTTGATGGTTTTTGCATTGTTTCCAGTGACAGCGATTTTACGAAGTTGGCCTCTCGTATTCGCGAATCGGGTTTGCGTGTTTATGGCTTTGGCGAGAAGAAAACCCCCGACCCCTTTGTCTCCGCTTGCGACAAATTTATCTATACCGAAGTGCTTCGGTCTAAAGATGATGCGGAGCCGATCAAGCGCAAATCGCCCAACGAGCTTAAACAAGACACCAAGTTAGTTAATTTATTAAGGAATGCGGTTGAAGCCTCCGCCGATGACAGCGGATGGGCGCATTTGGCGCCGGTGGGAGGGAACATTGCGAAACAATCTCCCGAATTCGATCCAAGGAACTATGGATACAAGCGCTTGCGGGACCTGGTGACGGCGACCCGTTTGTTCGAGATTGAAGACCGACCGGTAGGCGACGGACAATCGAAGGCCGCCTATATCCGGGATAAACGGAAAAAATAAGATCTCGCCGCACGAAATGAATACGATGTCTTTAGTGGTTCAACTCTTTCAGTCCTTACCTGTAAGAAATAAGCGCGTTGTTTACAGAATTTCGTGTAATTTAACGAAGAGGAGGTTCTGTAGACATGGTGATGCACAAGCGGATCAGGTTAACGCCCCTAGATCGACAGGAGATCTGGCGTTTGTGGAAAACAGGGCAG
>JAJDBW010000077.1 GCA_029261155.1 Nitrospirota bacterium
ACAATCACTGGGCCTGCGCTTAAGTTTCAACTGTTGTTGAGGACGAAGTCATTGAGCCGATGTAGACAAAGCGTTCTCAAATTGATGTCTCGGTCTTTTTTGAAGAACCGGAAGACGACTTTTTCAGCAAGCCCTATTTAAGGTGTAAGGAGAAATCGTATAAAGACCCGACCCATGAGCGCATCTTTCTTCAAGCTTATTTCGCTGACGTGCTGCGATTCGTCGCTCCTTATTCAGATAACAAATGCCCAGACTGTTCGGTTTTTCTATTCTTTTTGAATGGACGGGTTTCTTTAAAAAGCATACTCGACCTCGATTTTTCCTAAATAGGCCGCGTCCGAATTTGGAAATGCCGACCCCGGAATGAAAACGCCCGTGATTGCTTCAATCCTTAAATCTTCGCTTAGGGCCCATCCGAGGTAGAGATCGATCTCATCTCCAAGATGCCGCGATTCCCCGCTGGGGTTCGGTCTGATTCCAACATTCCGAAGTTCGTTTTCTCCGTTTTGCAGGGTCCAAACCTGTTGAAAATGGTGGTAGACGAGTTCGAGCGAGCCCTTTTCGATGGGGCGTAATCCAAAACTAAAAGTGGAGACCATCAGGTTGCTCAACTCGGGTTCGAAAATTTCTCCATACTGTTCGGCCTTGACCCTCCCTGAGAGTTTTGCGGCGTTGTCCTGGAGGCCGGTTTGGCGAAAGGTGGTATCTCGATTGTCATCCGGATCGGCATCTCCTGAGCCATAGGCATAGCCTATCGTGAAGGCGGGCCGGAAGCGATATTTAAATCGAGAGGTCCAGCCGACATCAAAACCATAGCCGCGCACGTTTTTTCCACCTTCTTCTCCAGTGACGCTCGCTGCCTCCAGCCAGTATCTCTGGTTTTTAATTGACTTGCCCTTCCAGGACACGCCGACAAAGGTTAGCGCGGTACGGGGGGCCGTCGGGTTGAGATCGGGGTCGTCTCCATGGCGGTCGACGATATAAAATGCCGCTTGATCTTTTTTCCAGGCTTGATAAGTGCCGTATAAGATGATGTTTTTGATTTTGTCTTTGGCATCACCGGGGTCAAATACATTGCTGCTGTAAGAAAGATGCAACTCCAGGCGGTCGATTTCATAGATCAGCCGAATAGCGTCTAGATTGTCGTCGTAGACCCACTCTCGAAAATCCTTAAAGCGCTGACGTCCGATCTGTAGGCGCAGCGAGGGGCTCATGAAGTCCCGAAAAATAATATAGCCGTTCTTTAAATAGAGTCTTGTCGAATCTTCTGTTTTCCCTCGGCCTTCTTTATAAACGCCTTCGCGCTCAAGCTTAAGTTCCGTGAAGAGTTCCCAGCGGGGATGCTGTCTCCGCGGCGAAGATAGGAATAAACCGGCGATGGAAAGGCTTCCGGTGGTCTTACTATCGAGGTCATCATTGCTTTCCTGAAGGTCCCGGTTGTTTCGGAGTCGTTCCTCGAAATTGAGCTTTGTTCCCCAGGAAAAACGGGGTGTCGCTTCATGCCTCAATGGGGGAGAGGACTCGGTATCGATTTCCAAAATGGGCGAATTCCGTTGTTCGATAGACGGATTGATCTGACTCTGAACAATCGCCAGGACATTCTTGGGTTGAAAGAAGTTAACCGTAAGTAGGAAGAAAATGAGGGAGCAAATAGAGTGAAGAAGTATTTTATTGATGAAGCCTCCTTAAAGCAATGCACCGGGTACCACGGTTTTCAATCCTTGGTGACGGTAAAGCTCACTGTAATAGCGATTCAATGCGATTAGTTCATTGTGGGTCCCCATTTCGGCAACTTGCCCATCTTTCATAACGATGATCTTGTCGAAATTTTCAATGGCATTAAAATGATGAATAATAACCAGAGAAGTTTTTCCTTCTTGAAAACGGTCCATGGCCTCATGAATTAATTTTGCGGATTCCGCATCTACCGCCGATGTGGGTTCATCCAGAATCAGAATCGAGGGTTGCTTGATAATCGCGCGGGCCAAGCCGATACGCTGCCGTTGCCCGCCCGACAAGGTGCTTCCCCTTTCGCCTAAGACCGTTGCATAGCCATCGGGCAGTGTTGAAATGAAATCATGGGCATGCGCCAATTTCGCCGCATCTAAAACCGCTTTGTCCGTCGCGTCCGGCTTACCATAGAGAATGTTTTCCTTAATGCTGGTTCCGAAAAGAATCGTATCCTGGGCCACAATTCCTATTTCTTGCCGCAACGATTCTGTCTGATAGTCTCTGATATCGATCTCATCAACTTTTATTCCACCGCTTTGAATATCGTAAAGCCGCAAGAGCAATTTTGCGATCGTCGATTTTCCAGCGCCGGACGCACCCACCAGGGCAACGCTTGTGCCGGATGAGATTTCAAAAGAGAGTTTTTTGAAGATGGCTTCTTCGCCTTTGTATGCAAAAGAAACGTCCTGAAATTGGATATCGCCCTTGAGGTTTTGGGCTTTGATCGCGTTGGGCCGATTGCGGATTTCCGGCTCGATTTCCAGCAATTTAGATATTCGCTCCGCACTGGTCATCGCCTTAGAAAGTTGAACGGCAATCTTAGCAAGCTTCTGAATTGGACCGTACATATTATTGATATAGGTGGCAAAGATTAAGACATCACCCGGCGTCATTGATCCATTGACCGCTTGGAGCGCACCAAAGAGCACCGTTGAAGAAACGCCGAAGGCTTTGATCATCTGAACCGTCCTAGAGGTTGATGCGACCATTCTGGCGACTCGGATCGATTGCTTCAGCGTCTTAGCGCTGTCCACATCAAAAAGATCCGCTTCGTATTGTTCACGGGCAAAAGACTGTACAAGCGAAATCGCGGGTAAGAGTTCATTAATTTTTGAGGCCACAATGCCTTCTCTTTTTCTTTGCTTTCTCTGAGAGTCTTTCAATTTTTTGTAAAGGGAAATGAGGCTATAGATAAGAATGGGAAAAGTCGCCAGGGCGATCAGGGTCAGTTTCCAACTGAGAGAGATCATGATGATGAGCATCCCAATCAGGACCATTAATTGAGAGATTAACTCCAGGAAAGAGTTCGAAAAGACATCCCTTAATATTTTTGTATCCCCCGTAATTTTCGTTAAAAGTTCTCCGGATTTGGAGCGGTCATGAAATGAAAGGGATAGGAGTTGCAAATGAGAAAAGAGGTCTTTCCTTAATTTATGGACCAACTCGAAACCGATCCGAGAGGTGAGAAAAATCTGAAAGTAAGTAAACACGCCTTTACTGAGGGCGATCAAGAGCATGAAAAAAGATAAGATAATAATCGAGACCGATTTATCTCCGTGAATCAGTTTTTGCATCAGCGGAACAGTAGAAACGGGGGCGTTCTCAAGTAAGACGTAATCGAAAATCAACTTAAGTGGCCAGGGAGAGAGGAGATGGGTAAGGGTGAAGCCCAGCATGCAAGCGCCTGCGAGAAAGAGTTTTCCCTTGGCTTGGGTCAAGTGACTAAGAATAATGTGTTTGAGTGGGTTTGGTTTTTTTCCCATGGGAGGCCTTAATCGGTGTTAGTTTTGAGTGTTTGTAATTCTTTGCAAATACACTGAGTTTAAAAATTGGGAAAGCCGATCGGTACAGGCGCTAAGCTCAAAATCCCGTTCCACCCGATCCCGCGCATTTTGGCCAAGTCTTTCACAAAACGCCGGGTTTTTAACGAGCGATTCGAGCGCGTCTGCAAGGGGATTCGGATTTCCTGGAGGCAAGAGCAGCCCTGTCTTTTTGTGCACAACGGCGCTTTGAATCGCGCCCACATCAGTTGCAATGACGGAACGTCCGGAGGCCATGGATTCTAAGACCACGTTGGGCAAGCCATCGCGGTCGCCCACCCGATTGACAATCGACGGGACCACGACGATTCGAGCCTGTTTATATTCATTCGGAAGTTGGGCATGGGTCATCCCGCCGAGCAATTCGATGTGATCGGAAAGGCTCGCCGTCTGAATTTCTTTTTCCAAGCGTTTCCTTTCGGGCCCTTCTCCGATAATTCTCAAATGAAAAGGGAAGGACACCTGGCCGAGGGCCTGAATCAACACATGAAAACCCTTCTTTTCGACCAGGCGGCCCACGGCCAACAACGGTATGGTTTCACTTAGGGGAAGAGGGCCTGGACGAAAGCGTTCAAGATCGACACCATGCGGCATTAGCGTTACCTGGCCCCCCACTTTTCTAAGATCCTCGGCCACGTCATCATTGCATGCAATAATACAGGCCGCTTGCTTGGCACGCTTGGCCAAAATTTCGGTCGGAACTTTTCGTGCATCGAGGGCGTGCGTACTAAACCCGTACGGTCGGTCGAGTTTTTTGGCAACGCGTGCCGCCACTTCTGCCGGAGTATGGGCAAAGTAGCCATGGATGCCGGAAACGGCTTGTCCCTCCAGGCGCTGAACTACCCTTTCGGCCTGCTGAGCCGGACTTCCTGGAGGAAGATATTCGACCTGCTCAAGAAACGACTGAGCATCGGGATGCAGTGGAAGGCCATCTCCGGGTTTTGTCGCGAAGATCCGCAGCAGTAGTCCTTTTTTTTGCAAGGCAAGAAGCTCTTGCAGGGCAAAGGTTTCCGAGCGGCGGGGAAAACCGCTGACAATCATCACAATTTTACATTGATTCATCCCAGGCCCTCATTATGAATAGACTGGGTTGAAAGGCCTTCAAAGGTATGAAACTGGATGTTAGGATAAGGTCGTAGTGTGCGGAGCAAAAAATCGAGGAAAGAAAATGCCTCCAGGTTCATGACTTTGTGATGCGACAGGATGCCGATAGGCTCACCCGTCTGCATCTGCTCCAGCAATTGTGCGACAATTGCTTCCGGCGCTTTCATCTCCGGTTTTCCTTTCCAATGGTAGAGATCCAAGGTCGTCGAGATTTCCTGGAAGGCATAGTTTCGCACGGTTTGTTTACCTCTATCCTTTGAAAAGACCTTGAACCCTAAGCGATCGAGCACCCGAAAGGTGTCATCAGTGCATCGATTCCAAGGGGGGGTAAATACAGGATAAAACTTGTGGCCAAAGACTTCTTCAAGCCGTGACTTTCCTTTTGAGATATCTTCAAATTGCTGGTCGAATGAACGGCTTGGCCCAAATTCGTATTTTCGTCCTTCTTTCTCATGGTTGTGGTGCTGCCAGCCGTGCTGGTTGAGTTCGAATAGGTCCGGGTGGAGGTGCTTGTGGTTATCCAGCAGTCGAATGCCGCCGGCACTGAGTTCGCCGGGAATGATTTCCAGATTCAATGGGACGCTGGAAGCCAAGGTGACATCGAACAAGTGCCTTAATGTCTCAAGATCGTCGGTTGCGTCATCGTCCCTCAAAAAAATTCTGATTTCTTTTTTTTCCTGTACCAGTCTTTCCAGAGCGGGCCTGAGTATGGCCTCCGACGCTTTAAATTGTGAATCCAGGGGCTTCAATCCGCTCCGGCTTGCTTGGATCGTCTTTTGGTCTTTTTTCGACAATAGTTCAGAAAGGAAGGCTGAGGCCTTTTGTGCGCCATCGACTTCTAAATGGGCCGACATAGGGCCCGCCAGAAGTGATATTTTGATTTTTTCCGAAAGCGATACCGGTTCCAAATTCTGGGATGAAATTACCGTGGCCAGACCGAGGGCCTCCAATTTTTCTGCGCGAATCGTCTGTTCTTCATTTTGATTTCCCGTGAAAGGGAGGAGCAGAGCCTTGGTCTTGGCCACCAATATGTTCATACAGGTGTTGTAGCCCGCCATGCTGATGGACAGGTCAGCCCTCGTCATGTAGGCAAGGAAGTGCGTTGTATATTTTCTGACTTGGATGTTCGAGTGAGAATCGATCATCCGCTCTAATTTCAGAAAATCGTCTTCGGGGAGATAAGGCCCGCTAAAAATGAGGAGGCGGTGCGGCAAGTCCTCTTTTAAAAGAAGGCTCGCCTGAATGGAGCATTCCAAGAGTTCGAGTCCCACACGGCCGCCACCGATGCTGGCGAGGATGAGAGGCGGAGCGGTATCCCTGTTCAAATCGTCATTCAAAAAACGGTCATCCGGATGGTGATACAGTGCCTCTTTCGATGGCGCTTCCGCCACAAACCCAGTGTATTTTGCCGGGCAACGTAGTTCAGTCATCCGAGAAAAAGTCTCGTCTAATCGCTGAAACTTTGGATCTGAGTGAATAAGCAAGAGATCGAAATAGCGGTTCATCGTGTTTAAGACCTGATCTTCATGCCGTTGTTGATCTCGTTTGCTGACGAGAATGTCCCGAAGACTACAGACGACCTTTGTTTGATCTCCGTTTAATCGGATTCGGCTCAATAGTGGAATCAGCTCAAAAGCGAACTTTCTCCTTCCGAAGGGAAAAAGTTCAATGATTAACACATCGGGTTGAATGCGTTCATATTCCGCCAAAATGCGTTGCGTCCTAGCGCTTTTCACTTGTTCGAGCGTTTGATTGCCTACGGAGGATTGGATGTCCTTGAATGCCGCATCAGACTTCATGGGCGGCAGATTTACCACCTCAATCCGGGGATCAAACTCAAAGCCGGGGATGAGTTCACCGCCATTGAGAAAGCAAACCTCAAAATCCTTCAAGGCGTGAACAATCTCTCTGCTCCGGATTAAATGCCCCATGCCCAGAACGTGTTGGCAGTAAAAGAGGACCTTCTTTTTAGAATGTTTCATGCGATCTCCGATAAGTAATTTTCTGGAATCAAATGGTGATTCTCCCTGTTTTCCAAGCGTACAAATACGGTCATGATCTCCCTCCGATTTGATCCAGTATCTTTGTGAGAACCTTATCGGAATCGAAATAGGCTTCGGCCAATTCTCTTGCTGCTTTACAATGGATGATATAGTTTCGGTCGATTTCCTCAATGCCCGCAATCGCTTCTTCCATCGTTGTAAAGGTCAGTAAACCGTTACCCGTGGGCAGGTGGTTTTCAATCCCCGTCGACTGCACCAAGACGGGTTTTCCGGAGGCAAGGTAGAGGGCGCTTCGATCGCTGAACCAGCCGGTAGAAAATTCCACATAACGGTTATGAGCGACACTGAACTCGGCATAGGATTGCCCGATATAACTATTGTAGTCACTTAGATGCTGAAGGTTTTGGGGATCCGTGATCTGCCAGCTGTTTTCTCGAAACAGTTTACGATCCGCCTGGTGGTCTGCAGCGTTCAGTTTTAACGCGATTTCAAACTTATGTCCGGTTCGCTTGGGGAGCGCAATGTATTTAAGCCAATTATCAGATTTCTCACCGGAAGCATTTCCCTGCCATTCAAAAGTCGCTCTGCCCCTCCAAGTCGAAATGGTTGTGAATCGTTTCCGTTCGGGATTCGGTTTCTGCACGGGCCACATGGGCAAAAACACTGGACGAACCAATGGAATCCATTGGCGTCCTCCTGTGGGAATGCGACACGAGGCCGCGCCAATATTAAGGCCGAGGGTAAACAGGTAATCGTATTGATCCAAGGCTTCGTAAGTGCCTCCTCGTTGATGAAGCATGACTTGGGTGTTTCCTGGGTTCCCATCGAAATAGGCTCGCCGTCGTGCACGACTAAAAATATCTGGAGCCTTATGAATTTCCCCACTACGGGTGATCAGTAAGTCGCAACGCTTTGCGACCTGGATTGCTTCAGATAATGACATTCCGTATGTGGCTTTTCCTCCCTTATAGATCAGGCAGCATCGTGGCCAGATGCCGTAGACCTTCGCCACTGCAGCAAAGTGGTTTTTACCCTCCCATTTTTCAAATGGAATTTTTTTGTTTTTCGAATCGATGCAACGATTGGGTCCAACATGCTCCATCAAATAGACTTCATGCCCCAGCGCTTGAAGGCCGCTCAGGTACGCCATCGCGTGGTCAATATGCCCCACGGTTGTGTTGGCTATTTTCCCCGTACAGATAATGATCATTGTAAGTCCTTAAAGCCCGACTTCAAGCGCAAGGGGCTGTTTTATATCGTTTGTCCCATCTATTATCCAGGGAGGTTCGATTCTATAAATTTCAACCATTCCTTCACTCGGATGTTCCACGAATATTTTGTAAGCACAATTTCCCGGTTATTTTCTCCGAGTTGTTTGACCAAAGGGCGATTCGCCTCTAATTTTATAATCCGTTTTTTGATATCCAGCAGATCTCTTTTGATAAAATAACCGTTTATGTTTTCTATAATTAAATCTTCACATCCGCCGACTTTTGTTGAAATAAGGCCACGACCGCAGGATGAGGCCTCGAGCACGCTTTGGGAATATCCTTCAGAAGTGGAGGCGCAAACATAGAGATCGATTTGATTATAAAGCTTGGGCATCGCCTCTCTTTTTACTTGTTGTTCGCCTCTTCCCCCGAGTGCCCTGACCTCTACATTCGGAATCTCATTCAGGGGAAGGATGAATTCTGAATACCCTTTCAAACGGTCATGTTTTTGGAGCGTTGTACTGCCGGAAAAACCGAGGATCAAGGGGGATTTTCGGTTCGTGTTAATCGGACGCATGGGGGTGAATAAATCTGTGTCAACGCCATTTTGCGTTAGGGCGATATTTTGAAGGCCGGCATCCTTAAAGATTCTATAGAGCCTCCGGCTGATAATATTGATCTGCTTTAGACGAGAGAATTGATTCAGAAGCGCTGCGGGAGGTGGCGGACCCGTTTCAGGTAAAGAGAGATAGCCATCCCATGACCTGTGAGAGTGAATGCCTGTGATCAGTTTTCCCCGGTCTAAAAAAGGCAGCAGATCTCTAAAATCCTCCTTTTTCTTTTTTGAAATCACCAGGGTCCAGCCCATCGCAAAAACCAGATCATAGTGCATGTGGTTTTTTTCGATATAATCGAAATCATCTTTTATCGAGACGATGTCAAACGAAAGCATGGCGCAGGTATTGTGCTTCACGATTCCTTTTGCAATCGTGTCATAGGACCAGTCGAACTTATCTAGGATGATCAGCACCTTGTTCATTTTAATCGGCTTTCCCATTTAGCCTTCGACCGTCACTTGACTGAGCGTTTTAAAGGTGTAATTCCGTTCTGAGAGCAGCTTAAAGGTATTTTCTATTGTATTGAGCATGTCCTTGCAGTCTTCTTCTGTTCTACTATAAGGGCTTTTGTCCGGGACAAGCTCCACATTATGAAACATGCTGCAAAGTACCGTCGGGCTCACGTGGCCTTCATACCAATCAATGACCTTTTTGCATTGCTCAAAGTCGGAAAAGCGTCGCGGGGTCGGTCGAAGCCAGGTAAGGTCGGGTGTGATCGAGACTGGCACCTCTATAATTTTTAAATCTCCGACGGCACAAAGATTATCCTTAGAAGGATAGTAGGGAGAAAGGCTGCCCGGTTTAGAATAATCGACCACATCGTGCCATTGACGAAACGGAGTGACGCTTGTGTCA
This sequence comes from Nitrospirota bacterium, assembly GCA_029261155.1. Classification (GTDB taxonomy): domain Bacteria; phylum Nitrospirota; class Nitrospiria; order SBBL01; family JAADHI01; genus JAJDBU01. The sequence goes on from JAJDBW010000077.1 coordinate 9,342, forward strand.
TGCGTATAGCCTAACTTTTCTAAGCACTCTAAGGTCCACCCCCTTGCTCCAAAGCGTCCCGCTCGAAAGGACTTTGGCGCGAAACCAAAAAGCTTAATAAACTTCTCCGTTAGATTTTCGAGCTTCTCGAACTCAACCACCTCTTCGTATTCACACTGCATATCTTTTGGGTCACATCCACTAAAATTTTCTCCGGTGAACCGTGCTTGAGGTCCGATGTATTCTCCGTGTAAATGCGTACCGAGTTCACAATGGTCTCTGTCCAACGCGTTAAGAAAATCAACCGATGCGGGGTCTACCATAACCGCCGGACTGATGAGGTAAACTGGTTTTACGCCATATTTTTCACATAGCGGTTGAAGAATACCGATCCCTTTCGTTACGCCCTCGTATGTCGCGGGGTTGGACGTTTTCCACTTACGGCCTGCATCGATTTCGACGTCAATCGTTAACACATAGGTTCTCGAAGCTTTTCCTTTTTGGATGAAGTCCACACTAACTCCTTAAAAGTCCGTCGAATGCCATAAGGACTATACATCCTTCTTCATGAAAAAAACGTTCCGAAGTCTAGTCCCTTTTAGTACCGCATCAACTTGCTTCACTGCCTTGTAGCAGGCCTTGACGCAAACCCTAAGAGAGCGGGTTCGTCGAACAAGACCTATGATAATCTCACCGATTTAGACCCATCTGTCGGGTCCGACTGCATATGAGATAATCGAATGATTTTTGCAAGCTTCTTTTCCAATTCAGGTTCTTGTTTGGTGTATAAAATGTAAGCCTCGATAATACATTGAGCTTTTAGTTGCCAGTTAAAGCGGTCAACCGCTACCTTACTCCCGATATGTTGCTGGTATGCACAAAGAAATGTGGGCACCATTAATTCCACAAGATTTGAATCAAAACTTCTGAAATACAAATCGACAACAAATTTCACAAGATCCTGGCACGGATCTCCGATGGCAAACTCATCATAGTCAAAAAAGGCAACTTTATTTCCGCAGGCGAGTAACTGATGAATCGAAAAGTCGGCATGAATGAGTTTATTTCTAATCGGAGCGATATCGTGCATTTTGCGCTCTAAGCCTTCAACGGTTAAAAGAAAGGCTTCCTTAAATTTTGGAAACGTATAAGCGAGGACGGCCGCCTTTTTTTTGACTTCTCTGAGACGATCTGCGATCGAAATCTTATCCGTGCAGTCAAGTGTATGATTGTGGAAATTCCCGATACCCTTGGCGACGACTTTCATGTAATGATTGTAATTCGTGTAATCAATAACAGCTGACAAAGGCTCCCCTTGTAACGCTTCCTGCCAAACCGTTTTGATCTTGTCGTTGTACCCCAAGGGTCGCGCAACCAAAAAGCGATCTGTGGCCCCATTCGGTGGTGCATATAAGGCGTTCATTCTACGATATACTTCTTTCCCTCGCTCATCTCTGAACATTTTTCCAAATACGGCATACGTATTTGGGTTCGCTCGATCCCCCCATTGTATAGAATAGCGAATGAGGCAACGACGTTCGGCCCTGTAGTTCATGATATGTTTGCTGATTTTGATAATATGACCTGGCTCGCTAAGACCCGATGGAAAATTAAGATAGGGGAAATATGCCTTTATTTTATTAGATGAGAGTAGGACGGATAAATTGAAAAGTCTTGGATCATGAGGAAAGGCCCAAACGATCAAATCTAAATCTGAAAGATGAGTTACAAATCCGCCAAGATGAGGGTGATCGAGCATTCCATCCCTGACCCTTTTGAATTCCATACTACTTTGACCACGAATATACGCTTTTGCGTATAATTCCCGAACCGCACATTTTCGTCCCGAACGATCAACCACTTCTAGCGCATAACCTATCTCCATGGGGCATGTATACTTTAACCGCTTATTGGAAAGTGTCTTATTTCTGAAAATCTCAAGTCTACAATTTTTTATGATGCGTTCTCCCTGAGCATAACGAGGAAGCCTCCGTTGAAATACGTCTTTCATCTTTTCCTGATCTGTGAATATGTCAAATCGCTTCACATTAATGCCTTGTGTCATCATTCACCTGTTTTCAAATCTTCACTTATGTTTCAGAGATTCTGCCATTTGGGTTAGCCGAAAGTATTATAGTAACGGCTTCCCTTCTTTCCCTTCATCACATTCCATTCCAATCTCTAGTACTTTCTTGCTCAACCAGTGCAATAATCTCTTCGATTTTAGGCTCCAGTTGCGGTTCTTGTTGAAGATAAAACCGGTAGGCTTTCGTAATGAAAAGTAACTGAATGTACCAGATCAAGTGACAACGAGAGATTGAAGCGCCAGCATTTTTTTCGTATGCACGAACAAATGCCGCTATAAATAGGGGGATGAGATGCGCTTCGAAGGCGTGAACGTGACAATCGACGATAAAATTTGCGATGTCTTGAATGGGGTCCCCCATCGCCATTTCGTCGAAATCGAAACAGGCGATTCGTTCACCGCATACGAGAAGTTGTTGTAAGGAGAAATCGGCGTGAATCACCGTATTCAGTCCTGGGCTGAGATTAAGGCCTTCTCTCTCTAAATTTTGGCCGATCAATTTCAAACGTGTCTTAAATTGGGGAAAGGCCCCGATCAATTTTCCGATCTTCTTGTGAATCTCTCTGACATGGTCTGGGATTGTCACTCGAAGCGGACTGACGAGACTACTTTGGTGAAAGTGAGCGAGACCCTTTCCGATCGACTCAAGCAATGCTTGATAGTTCTTATTATTCAAGAAATTGACCATTGCCTTTCCTGTCAAACCGACTTGCCAGTAGGTTTTGATTTCTTTCGTGTATGCTAATGGTGGTGCAATTAAAAAATAGTCGTCATCTTGTTGGCTCTCTTGGTAGATTGCGAGGGATCTCTGATAGAGCACCTCTCCTTGATTGTCCTTAAAAGTCTTACCGAAGAGTACTGTTTCATTCGATTCTGAACGCTTTCCCCATTTCAAGGTATATCGCGTCATGCATCGGGTCTCTGGCCGGTAGTGGATGACTTTAACTTCAATACTTATTATGTCTTCGGAAGCATTCAGTCCTGGAGGAAGGTTTTCGTAGGGAAAATATTCCGAAACCCGTTCGGGGTCGATGCATTGAGGTAGATGCGCCAAGACCGGATCATTGGGAAAAGCCCACACGATCATGTCGAGATCGGGAAGGTATGCGAAGGAGGCACCGAAGCGAGGAATGACAAAGGGGCCGTTTCCTGTTTCTACAAATTTATCCTGGCTGCGGTTTTCCAGGTAGACTTTGGCATAAAGGATTTGTTCGCCGCTTTGATGGGTTGAAGGATCTTCAACCCAGAGGTGATAACAGATCGAGAGGGTTGACCGTCTCGCCGAGGCGGGATTCCGGTATGTTTTATAGCTTGTATGTCCAATTTTTAAATCGATAATAATGAGTTGGTTTTCCGAAAACTTAGGAAGTCGCTCCTGGAGGCGCGCTTTCATACGTTCCGGATCCGTAAAAAGATTGAAGGGTGTCTTCTGCGATTTTGTTTTCATTTCATTGATCCAAAATTATGCCCAGCGGCCTGCAATCGTGCTGCTCTGGATGACGTCGATATCCACAGCATGACCGAGGCCGGCGGAGAGGAGTTGTGCCGCAATGCAAAACGGGTCCCGTTTATAGATATGAGGGTCCTTAGGCCGATCCCCTACCAGGAGAGACAGCATGGCGGCCCCCGTGAAGGACACGACTCTTCCGCGCATCTCCGGCCAAGCCTGTCCAACATTTCTGCGATAAGCGTCGAGCGCCTCAAAAATTGCCGATAGCGCGGAAGAGTCGGAAGCAGCGATCAAGTCGCTTAGGACATAGTGTCCCAGGAAAAGACCGAGATCATATGCCGGATCTCCAATGCTCGAACTGAGTTCAAAATCGATCACCCCGATTTTGCGTTGATAGACAAGGATGTTCTTGGGCGTGTAATCCAAAATCAAAAGTTGGTTTCCAGTCGTCCGTTCACATGCCTGCTCACTGACTCTTTTTAGTGTTTTTAGGTCATTGCGGACTTGTTCTGAAAGATCATCGGAATTAATTCCCTCTGTCCGCAAAAAGAGCATCTTTTTCCAGTGTCGAAAATCGCTTTCTGTGTCGCCCCAAACCGGTGCGATGGGTGAAGGCAAGCGGTGGCATTGCGCCAAAAAACGACCGGCTTGACGTGCAACAATGGGGTCGAAAATGCCCTTCTTGAGTGACGCGGATAAGGATTTTCCTTCAGGGCAGACTTCGGTCAACACAAGGGTCAATGTTTCTTTATCGAATAGGACGACTTCCGGAAGCATCGCCCCATCCACGCCATTGTCTCTTAATCTATTGAGTGTGCGCCGTTCCGTGGAAAGTCGCCGTTTTGGCTTGAGGCTCAGCCTCTCCCCCAAAGATTCCGATGCCACCGTATCACCTGCATATTTCACAAAATACCGCCGACCGTCTTTGAAGCAGACACGGAAAACCGGATCGAGCTTGCCCGCGCGGGCGCTGCCGATTTCACTGATTTCGCCCAAAGCTTTTTTGGCCAAGATGGAGCGAATTTTTTCTTGGATGATTTCACTGATTTCTTTCATTCCTTCTCGACAGACCGTCCATACGCCTTCACGTTGTGCTGCGCTGAGTTCCTTTGGGAGGGCCTTGATAAAAGAAGCGCGCCCGGCATCCCCTTGCGCCAACATTGCCCTCAAATCGGTGGCGCGCATGCTGATCGCACCGGTGGGCGCGGGTATAAGAGTCGCCGAAATCTCGGCTTGTATTGCTAAAACTTCGATATCCTCAAATCGCGCGTCGCCCCCTTCGTAGTCTTTTTCCCCGATACAAAAAAGCAGACGATCTCCTTTTTTGACGCGTGTAAAATAGCCCAGAGCCTGTTTCACAGAGCTGTGAGGGGCGATCTCGACTTTGACCTTCTTCATTCCTTGCAAATAGAGAGACCAGATTTGCAGGGCTACATCGGAATCGAAGGCTTGCGTCGTTCCCGGAATGGTGCGGCATCGATTGGAAATAATGACAACCACCTCATCGACCTCCGGTCTCGCCACCAAGTCCAACACGGCCGTGAGATGCGCCGCGTGGGGCGGCCGAAAGGCGCCCGGGTAGAGGGCGATGCATTTGCCCTGGGTTTCTATCGCTTGATTGCTTTTCATTGATGCCGTCCTTGCTTGTTCTTAAACGCTTAAGCTTGAATGCAATATTTTTCACAGAGGTCTAAATATTGATTGATGTGTTTCATGCGTTTCTCATTCGATTGGCGGAGGCTTCTTCGCACAATTTCATAAATAAAAGCCGCTGCGATGTGCCAGCGCAGATTTTCTTGAGGGACAGACCACTCCACTTGTTCGGAATAGGCCAGGCAAAACGTATTGACCAGCGACTGCATCCTGGACGCATCAGATCCGATACGAATGCCGTTATAATAAAAATTCGCGATAAAACTCCCCAGGTCACACAACGGATCGCCCATGCGCACACAATCCAGATCGATCAAGCCAATCTTTCCTCCATCGATCAACATATTCCCGATCTTTAAATCGCCATGAATCGGGGTCATGGGGGCGGTCTCAAGCCCGAGATTTTCAGCCTGCGTTAGGAGGGTCTTTACCAAAGATCTCACGCGACGAGCCCAAGGAGTTTTATCCACGATGTCACAAGTCTCAATGAATAGCTTGTTGATGTCGGACAATTTAAAGAGGGACGCTCCTTCAAGCGAACGACGATGAAGCGCCGCCACCGTTACGGCGATTTCCCGCATGATCTCTTTGCAATGGGGTGTATCGATCTCTTCCGCGCGAAAGGGGCTTCCTGGTAATTCCGATTGCCAGAGGATTTTGAGATCCGCGTCATAAGCCAAGGGCTGGGCTAGGCGCGGATTTTCCGATGGACGATAGAGCTGTCGCATGATGTTGTAGCCCATTTGCCCGCTGTCGTCGGGATAGATTTTCCCAAACAGGACCCAGGGCCGGACAGCTCCTGTTTCGGTATTTTCTAAATCGAGCGTGTAACGCATCATGCAGGACCGCTCAGGTAAATAGTGAATCACCTGCACTTGAATCTCCCTCACACGGTTTGGCGTTTGAACATCAATTCGATTTAATTGTCGGGGCAAGTATTCTCGGAGAAACGAGAGATCGTGCATTTTTGGCAAGTGAATCAGTTTCCTGTCATTGGGGAAGGCCCAGATTACCATTTCGAGATGGGGGAAATACAGAATCGGCGGCAGATATTTGGGTTTGAAAAGGGCCTTCTCACGGGCGCGTTTAAATACAGAGAGACCTTCGTCCGTTTTGCAGAGTCGCGCATAAAGAATTTGTTCTTGTACGCTTTGTGCTTCGGTATTGATTATTTCGATACGATAGCTCACGACACAGCTTTTCCCCGGTTTGTATCGCCGCTCTCCAATCTGACAGGAGTAGATAAGAAAATTGTCCCTTTGCCCTTTAAGGGGATCAAATAAGCTTATTTGCAGGGCTTTACGCATACGTGTTCTATTCAATGCCGTAGAGAGCTGCGGAAAACAGGGGTCAATTGGCTTAGTCTGCTTCATGGTTTGAATCCATCGTTTTAAATTGGGCGCTTGGGTTGCGAATGATCTTTTGAACACCCGCCAAATTGGCCTTAAATGTTGGGGTATCTGTGTCCGCATGAAGGACATTGTTCTGAAAGCTGACTCTGCCATGATGCCTTTCAAAATCGAAAACAACCTGGTTTCGCTCCCGCATAAAATTCAGCCGATTTGCCTGTAAATTGACGATGTCGTTTTGGCGGTTTTTTCTAAAAAAAAGGAGCTTCCCTTTGTAGGTGATCTCTCCAATCGCATATTCTTTCAGATTAATTCCGTGTGCTAGGCAGAAATAGTCGTCGTAGGTCGTTTTCTCTTTTGCAATCGTAATTTTCAATGCAGTGACTTCCGCTTTCGAACACAACGTACCTTGGTGATAGACTGGAATCTCCATGACCTTGATCTTGGGTGCTTCGGACCGATGAGGATAAAGCACGCTACAGAAGTGAGTCGGGCCAAGCGAATGCCGAGAAAAGCTGACGATCGGCGCTTTTTGTTTCTCGCCGTATTTTGTAGAGACGAAACCGGGTTTGATTGTGGAGCGAATGCCGTCTATTTTCGGCTGGGCGATCACGAGGTTTGGCGATAGGATGCGCGTTGTCGTTTCAGATTTACTCAACTTGGTTTGGTCGAAAGCCCTAGGGGACAGATGAAAATTCAGGATATAATCATGAGTCCCCTCGGCCACTAGTCGGTCGGAAACAATCCAATATTCAGACGCGAGAAAGAAGATGTTACGTTCATGAACGACGTCGTATTCATGGCTGATGGCGCTTCCTGAAACAAAGTCAAAACCCTTTCCCGTCGTAAATTCTTTTAAGACAGGCCTTGCGGGCGGGGTTGTTGGGATTCCTTTTCGATACGCTGTTTGATCCTTCCCATCGATTAATACGGTATTGTGGTAGGCGGTTCCTTTAAATATTTTCCGCCAGTTCACCTCCTCATGATGGGTCTCGCTATAGGTGTATCTTCCGGGATCCACAATCAGATCATGGCCATAGGCCGTCAGTTCGAAATTGAGAATATCGTAGTGTCCGTGCGTTCCCTCACCCAAGGGTCCGCAATCAAAAAAAAGGTAGAGCCCTTCCTCGTAGGGTTTTTTTGTCCAATCGCTTCTGAGGATGTAGTAGCCACTTTCGTTAAAGGATTTGGATCGGCATGGCGGGGGACGGCCTTCTTTGCCTTTCGTCAAGGCATAGAGCAGATAGGGGTCTCGATAGTACTCGATGCCTTTTTTAAAGAGAGAGAGATAACTATTTCGGTCCCCATCGCTCACCGCTGGAATAAAGCCGCTGGGTTTGTGCACATAGAGCGAGAACACAAGTGCGCGCTGGATGAGTTGGTCACATTCGATCGGGAGTAAAATTTCGTTCAATAAAGCGAGCTCTTTAATCCGTAGGTAATTTTTGAGCACGGTGTGATGATAATCCGGTGAAAGCTCACGCTGAACACCGTCGGAAAGGAGGTCTTGACGCATATTGTTGAGGATTTCGTCGATAGAAAATAAAAGAAAGTCATCTGCATTGGATAGTTCGGGAAAGAGGGTCGCCACCATGAATATGGCATGCAACTCAATCGTTCTGTGGTTTCCTGCTTTCGTTAAATTCCGGGTAAGATAACGGGTCTGCAAATAGATGGATCGCAGGAAGGCGATCAGAAAATCGGGTCTTAAGGCCGGTGAGATTTTTTGTGAAATAAAGTAACGGTAAGAGAGAAGCCATTGTTGCAGCCTTCTTCCAGTTACCTGGGAGTTGATAAAGCCCTCCGGCACATTTTGAATCCACGAGGAGATCAGTTGAACCCATTTCACTGCGTATTTCTCATTTCCGGAATAGGCATAGGCCTTACCGAGGTCATTCGCAAAATAAAACTTATGCAGCAAAATAAGCCATTCGATATCTAGGCTTGGATTGATTTTCCAGTCAAAATTATTGACCAAACAGTGTGATTCGTTATTAAGCGTAAATCCATTTTTAACGATCTGATCAGCCTTTTTAACATCATCTTTCGAGCCTTTCGAAACCGGGAAGTGTCGAACCGTATTGCGGCTTTGAAAATGGGACAATAATGTCCTTGCGTCCATGGAGGCATAGGGTTCCGCCAAGAAATTAAAAGGAGGATTGTTGTGAATGGTAATCATTGCATCACATTCTGTATTGAGGGGATTCCTATTCATGTCGGCCGCCTTGTTTCCCGTGAAGGTACTGATGGCTTAGAGACCTTTTCTTGATTCGAGATCGAATTCTCCTGTGCGATCAATCGGCTACCTGGCTCTTTATGAATAACCCTTAGCTTCCCGCTCTCGAGTCTACGGATATAAAGGAGTGAGCCCTTGTAAGTGAAACCTCCGAAATGCCATGTTCTTCGATAATCCGCGTTCGCGCAGAAGTAATAGTCTTTATAAGAAAGTTCGTTTTGGGTTACGCTGATACACAGTGCGAAGGCCTCACTCGCATTACAATGATGAGATCGAGACATCACCGGAAGAATATCAACAGCGATTACGGGTTTGTTCGTTTTATAAGGGTAGAGGATGGTGTGGTATGTGGCATTGTCTGCATGACTCGCAAAACGCAGCACCGGCGCGAGATGCTTTACCCCATAGCTGGGAGAGACCCAGCCGGTTTCCACAAAAAGCGACACCTCCGGATCCTGGGCTTGCGCCACTACTAAATGGGGGGCGTTTACTCGTAATGTCTTCTGATCACGATGAACAGAAACCTTCCCCTCTGCGCGATCCGAAAGATGAAAGAGTCGATCGTAGTCGTGGGCGTTTTTGGCGCTTAAATGGTCTGAAATGATCCAATATTCAGAAGCGGCGAAAAATATCTTCCGCTCATGTACAGATTCGTAGGCATGGCTACGGGCCATCCCATGAATAAAATCGAATCCTTCACCGCTGATAAATGCTTTAATTTCATGGTCCGGTTCGGGGCCTTTTATTTTAAATTTCTTTTTGTGAAAGGCGTAATCCGTTTGATTCTTTCGATCGACGAGCACCGTGTTGTGATAGGACGTCCCGCGAAATTGAACGCGCCAATTGGTTTCCCCCGATTCGTCGTAGGTGTAGCGTCCCGGATCGACAATTAAAGATTGGCCATAGGCGGCCATCTCAAAACTCAAACAATCCAGATGTCCGTGGTTTCCCGATCCCAAAGGTCCGCAATCGAAAACCAGGTAGCGCGCGTCTTCATAGGGTTCGCTTCCGTTTCCCCAGCCGCTACGCAAGATGTAATAACCGCTTTCGGCAAAGCCTTTGGAACGCGCCAAAGGCGGGTAGCCCGCTTTCCCTTGCGTTGCCGCGTAAAGCATCTCTTCGGAACCATAGAGTCCATGACCTTCTTTGAGTAGGTCTAAAAAACTTCCCACATCGCCGTCGCTGAGCGAGGGGATGGAACCGTCCGGCTTATGCACATAGAGCGAAAACGTCAGCGCCTTTCTCACTTGGGCATTCATCGCTTCCGGTATTGAAATTTTATTAAGCGACGCCAATTTCAGAATATTGAGATAGTTCTTCAGAACGATGTGATGATAATCGGTCGAAAGCTCGCAATGGACGCCGTCGGCGAGAATATCTGACTCGATGTTCCTCAGTAGTTCCTTTTTCGCGAAATCGCGCCACAGATCGGCCTCTTTGAATTCGGGAAAAACAACAGAAACTAAAAAAATAGAATAGAGTTCCAATGTCCGATGGTTGCGGGCCGGGGTGAGGTGATCGATAAGATGAACCACTTGATCGTTGAGCGATTTTAAAAACTGCATATAAAATATCGGAGGCAGTTGAAGGTTTGGATTTAGAGTTACGAAATAGTAATGCGCGTAGATCCAGTTTTGTATGCGCCTTCCCGCGACATCACTAGATAAGAAACCCAAAGGAACGGTATTGATCCAGGATGATGTCAGATCGATCCACTTTTGAAGATAATTCTCGTTTTTGGTTTCATGAAAGGTCATCCCCATGCCGACTGCGTAGTAAAATTTGTGAAGCAGGATCAACCATTCAATATCCGTGCTCGGATTTTCAGACCAGTCGAAGGCCTCGGGCAAGCGATACGACTCGTGATTAAATTCAAAGCCATTTTCGAGAATAGCGTCTATCCTTTTTCGCTGCGTTTCTGTTTCGTCGATGACGGGAAAATACTGAATATTTTTACGATTCTGAAAATGAGATAAGCAACGCTCCCGCGACCAAGACCGGTAGGGCTCGTGCAAAACACTGTTTTCATTATTGAGCGCTATAGACGTCATCTCAAATTTATCCAATCGGTTTTACACATGATAAAAATAGGTCTCTTAAGGCTCTGTTGGTTTTCTCCGAATCAAAATGAGTACACACTTTTTCTCGACCCGCCTGACCTAATTGCGCCCTCAAATATGGATCTTTCAGGTAAATTTCAAGGGCATCGGCCAAGGCAAGGTCATTTTTTTGTGGAACGAGTAAACCATTTATTCCATTATCGATGAGCTCTGGAATGCCCGATATTGCAGTTGAAATCACCGGAATGCCCATTGCCATGGATTCGACCAAAACATTGGGAATGCCGTCGCGATCCCCATTGTTGACGATCTGACAGGGGAGCACGAAGAGGGTGCATTCTGCATAGATTGTCCTCAATTCCTCCTGGGTGACTCCTCCGGTGATCAAGACCTGTTTTTCTAATTTAAGATCGCGTATCAGGCCTTCAATCACTTCCGATTGATCGTCGGCTTCCCCCACGATCCTGCATTGAAAACCATAACCCCGCTCTTTGAGGATTTGGCAGGCCTTGACCAAGGAAACAAAGCCCTTTTTTTCGACAAAGCGGCCCACAGACAGCATGACGGGTTTTCCTTGAGCAAGCGCTGGGTTTTCGCGCGGCTTAAATTTTTGAGTATCCAATCCGTGGTAAATCGTATGGATGGTGTGATTCCCTTGGCCGATTTTGCTGAGATAGCTTTGGTTCGCAGCCGTACAGGTCACGACAAACCGGGCTTCCTTTATTTTTCTTTCTAAAAGATCTCCCGGATTCAGGGTCGATAAATAAATATCCTTGGCGTGGGCGGTGAAGCTAAAGGGAATGTGCGTGAGGCGGCTCACAAACATCGTAATGGTTGTTGAGCCATGACAAAAGTGACCATGCAGGTGGCGAACACGGCCAGATGCCAAGACCTGCTGTGCTATATATCCCGCTTGAAGAAACTCCTTAATAAAAGTTTTTTTAGGTTTCTTAAAAAAACCTGAACGATAGTGAAGAGTCATCTGCACCATTTGCAATGCAGTCGATAAGTAGGACCAGGGTGCTCGCCGCAATAAATAAAGGTGACTTTTAATGAACTTGGGCAGATTTGCCAGAAGCCATCCCAACAAATGACTCCCCGATAAGGAGCTTACAGAAGGGAGATATTGAACCGCGGATCGACCGTGGTCCGCCGGAGCATGTTGTTTCGATGCCGCAGGGGGTTTCTTCACAGAAAACACACGAATTACCAGGCCCATCTTCTTGAGCAACGCGATCTCATTCATGATGAAGGTCTCGGAGAGCCGAGGGTATTCCTTCATGATGTAGGCGATTTCGGATTGATCGCTATGCGCGTCCGTCTGACCAGGCGCTTTCTCGGGGGTCACTCCACTTCTCCATGTTTCCTAAAATTCAATGCAATCAAAAGGATCCAAGTAATTCGGTGATTTTACCCAGAGCTCCCATATCCAAATGTCCATTGGGGATCCTGTTTTTTTTAGCGCTTAATTCTTCAACCAATAATGATGAAAGTAAAGGTGGACTCAAGTGATCGGGGTGGATCGTCCTGAATAGATTTAATTGTGCCATGCGTTCAGCGCGGATGGCCTGTTCTTGCACGGGCTTGACCCTTGGAACAATAATCGCACGTTTCTTAAGTGTGAGGATTTCGCATATGGTATTGTAACCACCCATCGAAATAACCACATCGGAAGCACCCATATAGCTCATCATATCTTCGGTAAAGTCCAAAACTCGAAGAGAACGATATCGCAGCATAGCCTCAGAAAGACGCGCTCTGTGAGGGTCCGGCAATTCGGGGCCGCTGATTATCAGACTTTTGACATAAACCGGAATCAAATCGAGGCTTGCGATGTAGGTCTCGAGAAGCCGGTAGCCATCTTGGCCTCCGCCCGGCGTCACCAGGACTAGAGGATCGTCTCCAAGACCCAATTCTCTTCTGATGGTCTCTCGTGTTTTTCGCCCTCCCTCACGGGCGATGTACCCGCAAAAACGAACCTTCTGGGCCACCGATTTAGGAAACCGATATTCTTTGATCACGTCAAAGACTCCGGTCGTGCCGACAACGAGGACAAGGTCATAAAAGCGTTCTATGATTTTATAATATCTATTTTTCCGCCAAACCTTCAGCGTCGATTCCGGCGAGTCGAGGATATCGCGTAGAAGTAGTACAATCTTCGTTGCGGGAAGATCGCTTTCGATATATTCGAGCGTTTCTTTCAATTCGTTTTTAATGCCAAAAGGTTTTTTATCGATGAGAAAGATCTCCGGCTTGAAACTGGCCACGGCAGAACGGATGAGCTGGGTCCGGAGTTTCATCGTTTCGTCAATTCCGGTTCCAAGAAACTTAACCGTATAGCCCTCTGCTTCAGACCGGTTGAGGCAGGGGAGTTTAAGGTAATCGAGCCGATTAGGAATGCGCAGCGCATGGATCATAGGTGAACTTGAAATCACAAGTATAGACAGATCTCGGAAATGTTTGATCAGATAGGTACAGATCGAAAGCATCCTCCGAATGTTTCCAAGACCATAGGTGTCGTGCGAATAAACCAACAATCGTTTCATATCGATAATCCGAAAATTTTACGAAAAAGCGGATACCGTGTCTTCATAAACACGATGTGGAAAAACATCCCTCGATTGTAGTTGGCCTTTTGGTTGATCAATTCCATACGGGACTTTTGTGTTAAGCAGTTGCGCTATGGCATCGCTCGCAATTAAGGCACCGTCTATGCTGAGTCCTGCTTCTTCCGGAGAGACGTGCTTACCTCCCTCTAGACCCTCTTGAATTTTTTTCAGGAGGATGGAAGCGTTTATCTTTTGTGGGTGAATCATTTCGACGAGGCCGCGCACGGCGAGGCGGCCTGCACGGATGAGTTGTTCAACCCGTGGTTTGATATGGGGGACAATAATTGCGCGTTTGTTCAAGGAAAGAATTTCGCAAATAGAGTTATATCCGCCTTTTGAAATCACAAGGTCGGCTGCGTTTAGATAGCTGAACATATTGATCGTTGAATCTAGAATCGTAAAGTTCAGACCCTTGGATTGATAGGCTTTGAGCTGCCTGCGTTTCGGCATAGACATCAGCGGGCCGGGAATGACGATTGAATCGAAGGGAAGGTTGTCGGAATTTTGTGATTGTGAGAGCGTTTTTAAATAGAAGTCCAGGAGCTCAAATCCATCCTCCCCACCCCCTGCAGTGACAACGACGAGCCGATTGGTTTTCAAATTCAAGGAGCGACGAAGCTGCTCCTTGGGCAGAGTTGGGGAGGTGCGGCCGATAAAGCCGCAAGAGATTATTTTCTGCTCTATATTTCCCGAAAGCCGATACTCACTCACTGGATCGTAAATCTCCCGATTCCCATAATGTAAAATTAAATTGTAATGATTTTCTAATAGTGCATGTATACCCTGATCTCTCCATTGACCGCGGATTGTATCTTTACCATGAGGGGCATCCATACATTCTGGGATCGGGATTTCAGACCGGTCGTCCTCGCGGGCGATCATGGCATTGTCTTCAATGTCGCACATACCGAGGACCAGCTTCGTTTCGGGCCGCTCGTTCTGAAGATAGTGAAGAGAAGGAAGCAACTCGCCTCGAACGCCAGCGGGCGCTTTATCGACCAAAACGAGGTCTGGCTTGAAAAATCGCATCGCATCCAGAATCATTTTCTCCCGCAAGGTTTTTAGCGCATCGATCTGAAGTAGAAGAGAGGGTGCGTGGAATTTTTTTTGAGAAGGCTTATCGATGTCTGGCAATTTGATGAAGTCGAGCCGGCTTGGCAAGGTAAAGCAGCTCGGTTGGGGGGTTCCGGAAACCACGAGTTGCGAGGCATGAGGGAAATCCGAGGCCAGTTGTTCCGCAATGGCGAGAGTTCTCCGGATGTGTCCGACGCCATAAGTATCGTGAGAATAATGAAAAATCCGCATGTCGTTCTTCCTTTCCGATAACGATCGAGATGAGGTTTTGGCCGGCCACTCCGGCTGGCCAAATGCCCTAAAATAAACCTTGAATTCTACTTTCTTGAACATTCCTCAATTCATCTAACGCATGCATTGAAGCGTCTGAAGCAATGAGTCAGTTGCAGTTTTGGATTGGTACTTTTGTGAGAACATGATCTCCTGTCGCATTCTGGTTAACCAAAAAACATTCTCCATTTGTGTCAAGGTGAAAGGTTTTGTGCGTGGCGCTGGGTGCCCTTATGTCTAATTCACGTTCCGGGAGCGTGTTCACAATTATAGATCCGACAATGGTGCCGAGAATGATCCCTTCGACGACATGATGTGAATGGTGACCGAATCTAAAAAGGTGTTTCATTTCATGTCCTCGCCCGTGACGGCCACCATGCCCACCTTTGGCTATCGCAGGTGCTGCCGCAACAAACACGCTTAGTGATAATACGATGATCCAAGTTGTCCATTTCATATTGCTCCTCCAAATGATCCGATGGTGAATGGATATGCAGACCTGTTTCAAGTCTCGTTTTCCCTACGATTAAAAATATCTACAGACGCTTGGGTAGTGATGTTTCCAACGATCTTGCTAAATCTTCGTTTAGCATTTTTGCGACAGAGAGATTTCATCAACTGTCATACGATCCTGGGCCCGCTGCAGGTCTAAAGATCCTCGATTCTGATTGCTAAGTCCCCGAATAGGTGAACCTCGACATTCGGGGTCGCCGATAGAAGCTGCTGTAGGGTTTCCGGCAAACTGCCAAAAGTTCGGTCGTTGTCCAATTCAACACCGCGTACCCGTTCGATCATGGAATCGTCGATCAGGGTGTTGGCGTTCACCCGCACCGTGCGCCCGTTAATGACGAAGGAGTCCGCCGTCACATTGCTTACCACGCCGACGACTTCGTTGCCGTTGCTTCGACTGCTGCTGTTGCTGCTGGAAAAATCGTCTTCGCGTTCGATGCGCGTGGCGTCGATGGCCGTTTCTGAAATGGCGTTTCCCTTCACTTCGACGAACTGCCCTTCAACCAGGCCGGTATTGCCGAAATTGTCATCGAGGTCGCTTGTATCGAAGGTCACCGTCAGGCTGTTGATTTCAAACTGGCCGCCATTCAAGTTGCGGACAAATCCTTTGACCTCGCCCTCGCCGGCATTGCGATTGCCGACGCCGATACGGTCGCGGTTGTCGACATCTTCAATGCGGCTCGCTTCTAGTCCGTTGCCGGTGGGGAAGCCGTTGACTTCCACAAGCATGCCGGCTCTGAGTAATTGGTCGAGTGTCTCGCTTAGGTTGCCGAAGGGCAGGTCGTTGTCGATTTCGCCGCCGCGCACGCGTTCGATGATGGAATCGTCGATGATAGTATTACGCGTGACCGTTACCGTCTGGCCGAGCGCCACAAAGGAACCCTCCGCTGCAGAAACTTGGGTGATGGCGCCGACCAGCTCGTTGTCGACGCTGATACTGTTGGCCACGCCATTGCTGCTGTCTGATCTGCTGCCGCGAACCGCGACGATCTGGCCCAAGCCCAGATATTGGCGCAGCTGATTGTCGCTCGGCCGGTCCACGATGAGCGACCCATCGTCCGCTGAGACAATGCGCGAATTCTCGGTTTCGTAGCGCACGCCGTTGACGATAATGCTGCCGAAGCCGCTAATGGCCCCGACGGAGGGGTCGGTCGAGGTGGAAGTCGAACCGTCGCCGCCGCAGGCGGTCAGCGCGGTCGCCATGGCAAGTACAATTATCGTTGTCGAAAATCGATGGGTATACATGATTTCTTCTCTTGTTTGTTCGGTTGTATATTTGGCTTTTTGGCCGGCCGAAGCGGCCGGCCAAAAAGTCCTAGATTAATCCTCGAATTCCACTTCCTCGGCAGTGATAACGCCGCCTAAGAATGTCCCTTTGGTCTTGACCAGCGTCCCAATCTTCGCCTGGGAGAAGAAGGTCGCTGCCGTGATGGGGGCATCATTTACATCTTTAAAGACTGCCCCGGATGTATTCACGCTGAGGCCCAAGAGCGTGAGGTTGGGATTGGCGAGCGCTTCGACGGGCGCTTGGAGACGGACGGGTTTTCCTTGGTCGTCGTTGTTCCGTTCGACCCGTGTAGCGGTCACGACGCCGTTCTTGGAAAGGTAGCCTCGGATTTCCAAGCGGTCTCCGGCGGTGATCGCAGAGAAGGCGATGGTTCCACTATCCTTATCCTCGAGCCGGGCCGCGCCGTTAATCACCACAGCCTTTCCTAGAAGGGTGACGGTGTTGAGGCCGGAGCTGCTAACGCTTTCGACATTGGCTTCGATCCTGATCTGGTTTTCGTGGAATTTCACTTTCCGGGCCACCAAGACGCCTGCGGCATTCATGCGGCCTTCCACTTCCAGACGTACATTGGCGGCGACATCGTCCTTTGCCCCATCCTCGAAGACAGCCGAGGCGGCATCGACTGCTTGACCATTGATCGAAAAGGCTGAGCTGGAGATGAAGGTTGTGACCAAGCCTTCGATTTCCGCGACCTCGTTTGCGTTTAGGCCGGGAATTGCATCTTCTTTTTGAATGCGCGTGGCCGTCAATGCGGTACCGGCGGCACCGCGGGTGCCTTTGACTTCAACCAAGAGGCCGTTTGCCAGGTCGGCTTCTGTCATCCTTTCAAAGGTGATGGATCCGCTGTAATCGATGGACTGGCTGGCGAGCGTAAAGGTTTTGTTTGTCGTGTTGAGGTTCAAAACCGTTCCTCGCAATTCCAGCTCAGTGGTGCCTTGTACGAAGCTATCGTCCCGCTTTAGAATCAAAGTCGCTTGGACCTTGTCATCGGCAAAGGCCAGACCGCTGACTTCGAGCATGTCGTCATTCCCTAAAGTGGCGAAGGCGACCGTATTGCCGACGTTATCTTCGATTTTGGTGGAATCATCGATAATTACCGTCCTGCCGAGCACCGTCAGGGTTTTTGTCGTATCGTCCCTGCCGTCGACTGGTCCTTCCACTTCGTTTTCAAATTCGACTTCGGTGGCCGTTCCGGTGGTCCCATCGTCGTTGATCGTCCCTTTGATCGTGACCACTTGACCAATCCGGAGCTGATCTTGCGTTGTCCCGCTTTGATTGTCGTCGATAATGAAGGTTGCGCCGTCTGTGTTGAACTTGACGCCGCCTCGGATAATGCTTCCGAAGCCTTCGATGGTGCCTTGGCTGATGCCCGTGCCGCCGATGCCGCCGGAGGCGGTCGTTCCGCCGCCATTACTACTTCCGCTGCTCCCGCAGGAGGCGGAAAGGACTGCGACCAAGAACAGGGGCAGGATGTTTTTTAATACGTGTTTCATGGTGAATCTCCTCTCGTTGTCGTTTTGTTGTGTGGTTGTTTTTTGTTTGTAAGGGTATGCACTGTTTTCGATTTTTTTCATGATGAGGGCTCTCCTTCTGTGAAATCTTCTTCAAAGTAGTAAATGCCGATGCCGGCACGTTTTCTTCCGCTGCCCTTAACCGTTGGGTTGAGGTCGCGATCCTGTTGGGCGAGCCAACGATCCATTTCTTCTAATAGTGCTTGGCCTTGCACTTCGGTCATCTCCCGAAAATGCCCTAAGATCTCCTGTGGCAGATTGTCGTAGGCAACTTTTCTTTGGAAATAATGATCTGTACTTGAGCAGATGTTGTGATCGATCGTGCCGATCAGATCTTTCACGTCGACCCCCAGGATGGCAAGCTTGTCACCCTCTTGAGTGTCGGGAAGAAAGGCCCGTGCCTTCAGGCGGATGGCGCCGTTTTCTAAACGTTCGACGCAGTCCGCGCGGAGCAATTCATCCATAAGCGCTCGGGCTGGGACATCTCCGCTGAATTGCTTCACGAGTTCGGAAAAGACCGCACCCTCTCCTTCCAAGGGGAGTTCGGCCGGTTGACCCGTCTTGTCCAAGAAGCGAGGGTCCCTTGCCCATCCGCTAATGACTCGCGCCGCCCGGTGATAGCGTTGCGTGGCCGATTCGCTTTCCTCGGTCAATGGAGGAAGGGCTTTGACGCGGCGGACTTCTTTCCGATTCAATCCGGTGATGATGGAGACCCGGGAATCGGTCTGTTTTCTACCAGGGAGACCAAATTCTTCTGAAGCGACATCGACGAAGACCTTTTTCGCCAGATCGGCAAAGGCTCCATAGGGCACATTGTTGCGCAGGAAAATGCGGACCAAAGGCCGGAGGATCTTTAGTATGGTTCCAAATAAGATATGGTTTGTTTGTGTGTCCATATTTTTGTTCCTCATATTATATTTGGGATTATAATCCCAAATATAATGAAAGTCAAGAGGTATTTTTTAACCAAAAAGCAAACCCGCACCCCAAATCGTCGCCATCATGAGGAACAACCCGGTCATGGTTGTAAGCGCTGCGAACTTTCTCTCTTGGCTCATATCCGCCGTCATGAATTGTCTCAGCCGACTTTTATAATAATCGAAACCTCTCGTTGTCTTGGCGTGAGGGACGAACTCCACACCTAAATGACAGAGGACCTCTCTCTGAACTCGCTTCAGGGTTTCCTTTTCTGTCTTCCCCGTGCTCATACAACCAGGAAGACTCGCAAGGGTGGCCTGATAACAGCCACGGTCATTTTTCTTGAGTTCGATATTAAATTTCATTGGTCTGCCCTCCTCTATCTCGTCGGTCTATGAACTCCTGTATGGTTAGCTAGTAAAGCATATCCGATGCCATATTGGTTTTAAGACATAAGATATTGATATTTAAGAGAAATTATGAGTCGTATGTTTTGGTGAATGTGTTATTGGAGGAAAGTGGGTTATTTAGCCCAAATAATTTGGGGTAAATAACCCAAATAAATCGTCACAGGTTTTTGGCGGATTGAGAATCTGTGGTTGATGACCGAATGAACTGGTTTTTAGGCAAGCTTGAAAAAGTGAAGGCTGACTTATTTCTTGTCGTGAAGCGTGAGCTTATATTTATCGATGCGATAACGGAGGGTATCTCGGGAGAGGCCAAGTAATTGCGCCGCTTTCGTCACATTCCAGGCGGCCCGTTCCAAGGCTTGCGAAACCAGATTTTGCTCGATGGTTTCTAAGGAAATGCCTTCTTCGGGAAGGATAAAATCATCGGGGTGGACTTGATTTTTTGTTTCTAGGTCGGTTTTGACTCCAGGTCTTCGTGTGAGTCGAATATCCACTGCGTCGATGAGCGTATGTTTGGAGAAAAAGACGGTTTGTTCAATTGTATTTTGAAGCTCACGTACATTACCGGGCCAGTCATATTTTATTAATAAGGTTTCCGCCTCTGGGCTCAATCGCCGTCCATTTTTTCTATACCGTTGGGATTGTTGTTTCAAAAAGGTATTGGCGAGAAGGAGTATGTCCTTCCCACGCTCTCGTAGTGCTGGGGTTTCAAGTTGTATGATTTGGATTCGAAAATAAAGATCAGAGCGGAATTTGCCTTTTTCGACCAATTCCGGGAGCGATTGGTTTGTTGCCGTAATGATTCGGACATCCATTTTGCGTTCCCGAAGACCGCCCAAGCGGCGGATCATCTTGTTCTCTATGGCTTTTAAAAGTTTCGCCTGGAGCGATATATCGATCTCCCCGATTTCGTCTAGGAAAAGGGTTCCGCCGTCCGCAGTCTCAAAAAGCCCTTGTTTTTTCTCTTTCGCATCGGTAAAAGCACCGCGTTCGTAACCAAAAAGTTCTGCCTCTAAAAGTTGATGGGGAATTGAAGCGCAATTCACTTCCACAAAGGGCATTTTTTTTCTGGGGCCATTATAATGCAAAGCTCGGGCGACCAGTTCTTTTCCCGTTCCGGTTTCTCCGGTGATGAGAACCCCTGGAGGGGCCCCTTCCGTTAATGTCCGTTCCGAGGCATTCAGCTTGTTGATCGAATCTTTTAAGGCAAGCATAGGCGCGGATTCGCCGATAAGATCTTGGCAAGACTCCTTCTCTTGATAATAGGAGAGTGCGCCTTCAAGTCGGGACAGCCCGATCACCTTATCGAGAAGGGCCTTCAATTCTTTGAGAACAAGCGGTTTACTGAGAAAATCGCTGGCCCCGGCCTTCATGGCGTCGACCGCGGTTTCCACATTTCCGTGGGCTGTCATCATGATGACCTTGATCGAAGGATCCATCTTTTTTATTTCTGCGAGGATTTCCAGTCCATTTCGATCAGGGAGTTGAAGGTCTAATAAAACGAGGTCTGGCTTAAAATGGTCAATCTCTTGGAGGCCATGCCGCCCATCCAAAGCAATTCGAACATCGTAATCGTAACGTTCCAAGTAGAGTTTAATATTTTTAGCCAGCGTGGGTTCGTCTTCTATAATGAGAATTCCGTGCGACATGTAGCCTCTATTTGGAGATTGGGATTCGGATGGAAACCGTCGTGCCCTGATTTTCCTGGCTATCTAATTGAATCGTTCCATTATAGCGGCCTATGATGCGTCTTACCAAGGACAATCCGACACCGACACCCGCGCGCTTTGTCGTGTAAAAGGGTTTAAACACCTTATCGATTTGGTTTTTTGGTATCCCTTTTCCTGTATCTTTTATTTTTATGATGAGAAGGTTCTCATTTTTGATAAAGTGGTTCGAGATAAGGAGTTCGCCGCCCTGTGGCATGGCTTCAATGGCGTTTGAGATCAAACTAATAAAGATATGCCGCATCGAGATCTCGTCCGCCTTGATTTTTGGCATGGGTTCTTCTAAATCGAAGTGTACTTTAACCTCGCATTTATTTAGTCTTAGCTCAAATCCGCCGAGGGCAGATCGAAGCAAATTATTCATTTGAATCAAGGAAAGCGTCTCGCCGGATACCTTGGCATAGGCCAGCAGTTCTTTAATCCAACCGGAGAGTCGGTCAACTTCCACAATGATATCTTGTGCCGCGTTACGAAAGAGAGGGGAGGGTTCTCCCTCCAATGAAAGCTCCGCGGATGACCGAATGGTTGCCAGCGGATTTCGAATGCCGTGAGCGACCGCAGAGGACATCTCTCCGATCGCCACCATCGTTTCCGATTCGATGAGTTGTCCTTGCTGTTGGCGGATTAGCAATGTGGCGCGTTTGACAATCCAAAAGAGCGAAACATATAAGAAAAGTCCACCCAAGACCGCCGTTGTCCAAATGAGTTGTTCGCCTTTTTTGATGGCATTAAATAAACTGATGGGTTCTTTGTAGACCTCGAAGGCGCCGAAGACCTTATCCCGGTTTTTGTTCCATATTGGAATATAGGTCTCAACAAAGAAAGGCACTTGTTTGTCGAAGACGTGTTCCCCTTTTAAGGGTTTACCGGATGTGCCGCTGGAGATGGCGATGGATCCGGCCAGGGCGCGAATGAGTTCCTCATTCGGCATGAAATTGTGATCGATGAAACGCGAATCATCCGACCAAAGGACTGTCCCTTGTTTGTCGTAAATGTTGACTCGAACCACATCCGGCATCAAGGCAATGCGCTTAAAAAGATCTTCGAAACTTGCTTTCGTCTCTTGAGTCTGCGTTCCTTCAAAATACAGGCTGGCATCCGTGGCACCAATCAATCCGTCGGCAAATTCCTTCGTAATGACGGCATCGCGTTGGAGCATATTATGGGTGAGAAAACGGGCAAGGAGGAGAGAGGAAACGATAGAGATCAGTGCAATACAAACAAAACTGAGTATGGAAAACCAAGCCAGGAGATTAAAGGGTTTTTTTCTTGGGCCAGGTTTCATCGTGATCAATAAACACTGGGGAATAAGAAAGCGATAAATTAAGGTGGTGAAGGATTTATTATGGCGATGACGACGAGAAGAATATCGTGTTTTATTAGGGATGTCCACTTGTATTTCCTCCACCCCTGCCCAGGCACCCAAGGTGATCTGGTTTTGGGTCGCCTGATTGGGTCGCCTTGTTCATATTCCATCAAACCCGTCTCATGATCACGGCGGCCGATGAATTGGGATTGTCGTTTTTCAGAAACTCGAGGCCTTGGGGCTAATCGGTGAGGCCCTCAAGCCTTGAGTTCGATGAAATTATTTTATATCGTCTTGCACTACTGTCCCAACGTTATACGAATAAATTCAATTGGTTATCGTCACCGAGGGTTTCATCTTCGTAATCAATTAAAGAAAGCACTTGTAATATCGGCGTTTTCTCGAACAGCGACACACTTAAAATTTGTAGAATTGTGTAGAGGCTCCGGTCGAGCTTCAGACGTTTTTTGATGATGGCCACCAGAACGTATACGGAGATAGCGATCCAGATTTGGGTTTTGACCGCGTTCTCGGTGGTTCCATAAAAGACTTTGATTCGCAGGTGCTGCTTGATCCACTTGAAGAACAGCTCGACCTGCCAGCGACACTTGTACAGCTGGGCGATAACGATTGCCGGTAACTCGAAGTTGTTGGTTAGGAAGATGAGCTGTTTTTTGGTGACGGCATCGACGTATCGGATGCGCCTGAGTTTTTCCGGATAGCCTTTCAAGGCATAGAATCCGGTGACGGTGATGACCTGATCTGTCCGTACGCCCGTTGACTTGTCCACTGGGAGTGAGTAGAGACGCTTGAAGACGAAATTGCTTTTTGCACGGGTAACGAAAAATGCCAGTGACTGATGAACCCGGTAGAGCCGGGCAAAATCGACATAGGCTCGATCGAATATATAGATGGCCCCCGCCTCGAAGAAGAGGTGGTCGAGGATATTGACATCGTGGATTTTGCCTTCTGTTATGCTGATCACCACTGGGATGTTGCCTCGCAGATCCAAGAGCGTATGGAGTTTGATGGCGGCTTTCTTTCGGCGAAATTTGGCCCAGGGAAAGACGGAGAGACAAAGATCGATGGTCGTTGAATCGAAGGCGTAGACGGTCTGGTCGAGTTCTAATCCAAAGTTCTCGCTTGCATACAGCTGCCTGGCGACTGTAATCAGCACTTGGGCAAAGTCGGCGTAGATTCGGAAGTCGCGCACCTCGTTGGCATGGGCCAGGGTGTTTCGGGAGACCTTGCCCCGGAAGCCCATGTGATAAAGTTTGGACTTCGCCACCCGTAGGCAGGCCTCGATGTCCCTGAGGCTCTCGCGGTATGTCAGCTGCGCGAAGGACAGACAGAGAAACTGATCCAGGCACGAGAAGGTGATCACCTTGTAGTTGCCGTTGTATCGTCGCACGCATTTTTGAAACTCGTAAGGTGGAGCAAAGTCCATCAGTTGAGCAAAGACGGTCCTCCCGATATTCATCAGCTATCTCCTTCCGCGGGTATGCGGAAGTGTGGCCTATCGGAGGAAAATATTTCAAATCGAAAAATTGCATTTTGGAAGAAAACATCATATTTCTCTATGAATTAGATCAGCCAACCCATTCAACGTTGGGACACTACTGATCGTCTTGTTATGTTAGGAGGTGTTGCAGGTGCTATGCCAATTTAAACTCAAGCGATTCCAAGAGCATAACGATTTGATATTCAATAGTTTTTTTAGGGGATTCCCCGGCCATGATATAAAGGCCTCAAGTCGGTGTTTTTTGGGGGTTTCACCCAACACGGAGCGGCCTAAGTAATGAAGGGCCATAAGGACCACTTGGGATGGCGCAAAGATGGACACGGACTCATATGATAATTAGGTCTGGGCGATTGTGCAGAACCTGATTGGCCTTAAAGAAGACATCTTAGTGCGGGCTACGCTTGTGAAAGCGGTGAATCTATGGTAGTTTCAAAATAATGAAAGCGCGATGCCTCATACGATGGATACTCGTGCTCAGCCTAATCATCCTGGCTGGGATGCCCCTTGCGGCAGAGGGTCCAAAGCCGCCGACATTTGAACTGGTGTCCCTAGATGGGGATCGGTTCACACAAGACGATCTGAAGGGGAAAGTCACCTTGGTTGTGTTCTGGGCCTCCTGGTGCGGGGTGTGTAAGCACGAGCTTCCCAAGATCCAGCACTTGCAAAAGTCATTGGAAGGTAAGCCTTTTCAGGTTAGAGCCATTGGATTTAAGGATTCGGAAGCCAATATTCGCCGCTATACCAAGATGCATCGGGAGACCTTTTCTTTTCCGGTTTACTTTGATCGGGGAGACCGCGTTTCTTCCAAATTCGGCGCGACGGTAACGCCTACGCTGTTCTTATTCGATAAAAATGGCGAATTGGTCATTCCGTACCGAGGGGGCGGATTGCTTGAACATCCCCAATTCAAAAAGGCCTTGGCCGAGTTGCTTTAAGTTTTTCGTTAAAATAGATCGATTTAATTTCTGCCTTGGTGAGTGGTCCCTCCACGCGAAGCGATGCGGTCCACCACCGAGGTATAGACCTCATACGATCGATAAATAGGTCCTCATTCTCTATTCATATCACGAGGCTCCTATTTCCGACTATCGACTAGGGTCTGCTCGAGACTTGATCGACGGGAAGGAAGATTATTCCTCTGCACCAATATATTACGACCGCGCCGGAAAGAGATAAAGCAATCGCCCTTCTCAGCGCCGTTCCCAAAATCGGGGTCGACACCGAAGGGGATTCGCTATTCAGCTACCAAGAAAAAGTCAGTCTAATTCAAATCTCCGGTGGCGGGCGCAATTATATTTTCGACCCCCTCCTCCTCGATACGGTACTGCCGCTGGGCGCCCTCTTCGAAAACCGAGATATATTGAAGATTTTTCATGGTGCCGACTACGACATTGTTTCCTTGAAGCGAGATTTTCAGTTTAAAATCGGCCCGATTTACGATACCGCATTGGCGGCCCGCGCCATTGGTGTTAAACAATTTTCCCTTCAAAATCTCATCGAAAAGTATTTCCAAGTAAAATTGGTCAAAAAGTATCAAAAATCGAATTGGAGCCTCCGGCCCTTAGCGGAAGGCCAACTGGAATATGCCTCAAACGACACCGTCTATCTCGAACGTCTCCACGAGATGATGAACGATGCCGTGATCGAAAAAGGAAGAGGGGATCAGGTCGAAGAAGAATGCCTTCTGATGGAGGCCATGAACTGGAACGGGAAAGATTTTGAACCCGACGATTATTTACGCATTAAAGGCGTGCGCACCTTGCCGGAGCGTTCTCAAAAGGTCCTTCGAGAATTGGTGACCGTGAGAGATCGTCTCGCGCGCGAACGGGATTGCCCACCCTTTAAAGTGATCTCGAGCCGCTACCTTATTACCATGGCGACTTCTCCCCCCAAAGACGACGCCGCGTTGATGGCCTTGTTTCCTCATGGAAGCAGCACCGTGCAGAGGAATCTTTCCGAATGGATGGCGGCGATTCGCATCGGAATGCACAGCCAAGTTGCTTTACCAAAACCGATCAAAAACGCTACTAGTCCCATGGCATCGCGACTTGAAAAGTTGTTGAAACATTTAAAACAGTGGCGCAATGGTCTTGCGCAAAAGGAGGGAGTTGAGCCCGCCATGGTGCTCACTGGCAATGTCCTCACGGAGATCGTGCGTCATCTTCCCGCTTCTCTGGAAGACCTCCAAGCCATCCCCCTGTTTAGGCAATGGCAATGTGTGCGTTACGGCGAAGCCCTTTTAAAAGAAATCGCGTTATGGAAGAGTAAGCATCCCCTTTAGTACCCTGTAACTTTCAATTGATCAATCTGTCGCTTCGCTGTAAAATGACCCTATGAATGCAAACCGGACCCCCTTAGACATCGTGTTACTGTGTGCCGTCCTTTTCGGCCTAAACGCCTGCGCCGGATCAGCCGGAAGCGCCGTGTTGGCCATGCCGGAGGAAGACGCGAACATTGCGGCTTCTTCTGAACAGGGATCTCCGGAATCGCCCTATGTTCAAATCGATCAAGTCGAACCCGGAAAGATTATCCACTTACCCACCGGATTGTCCCTGAGTGAAGCGCGTGTCCTTGAACTCCTTTCTTCGGCTCGAATTATCTATGTCGGCGAATCCCACGACAGCATCGAAGATCATGCCGTTCAGCTGAAAATCTTGCAGAGCATGTCGAAGCGTTTTCCGGGAAAGATTGCAGTGGGCATGGAAATGTTTCGTCAGCCCTCGCAAGGGCAGCTCGATCGGTGGACCGCCGGTGATTTGGATGAGAAGGCTTTTCTGCGATTATGGGCGCAAGATTGGGGTGGGGATTTTTCCTATTATAAAGCCCTCTTCGATTTTATCGGAGAAAATAAAATTCCGCTGATCGCCCTAAAAAATTCCCAAGAAATGGAAGTAAAAGTCGGCATGAAGGGTTTCGCCGGACTATCGGATAACGATCTCCGAAAACTCCCCGAAATCGACAAGAACGACCCCTTTCACACGCAAGCGCTTCAGGCCATTTTTAAAGGCCATGGACCCGGTTCAGATCGGTTCAATGCTTTTCACGAGACCATGTTGCTTTGGGACGAGTCGATGGCCGAAAATGTGGTGCGCTATCTGAATTCTCCTGAAGGGGCCGATAAAAAGATCCTTGTTTTTGCCGGGGGCTTTCATGTGGGTTATGGTTTTGGCATTCCGCGGCGTGTTTTTCGGCGTTTGCCTGAGCCCTATCAGATTGTCATTCCTCATTCCAACGATTTTCCGGACGAAAAAAAAATGCTCAATGTGAATTTGCCGGACCTACCGCTGCCGCTCTCCGATTTTGTTTGGGGGGTGGCCTACCGGCCCTTGGAAGAAAAGAAGCTCCGCTTGGGCGTTTTTATCGAACCCTTTCAAGCGGGTATCCGAATAACCGAAGTGTTTCCCAAATCCCCCGCGGCCTTAGCGGGTTTGGAGGCCGGGGATATCGTCGTGTCTTTTGATGGCCAAACCATGCTTGACCCTTTCGATTTAACCTATGCCGTTGGGCAACAGAAAGCCGGGGCGAAAGTGAAAATCCGCCTCATTCGAAATGGAAAGACCATCGAAACCGAAGCCGTCTTAAAGGCTTCGGGCCATCCCTGATGAATGCATACGATCATCAATCCCAAGACCCCGCTCCCATCTTAATCGAACACCTCTCTATTTTACCTCCCGGACCTGTGCTGGATATTGCCTGCGGCTACGGTCGAAACGCATTCTATCTTGCAGCGCAAGAAGGCTATCGTGTCATCGGTTTTGACCAGAGCAAAGAGGCGATCGAATTCTGTAATCGACAGGCAAAAGAACGGGACCTCCCTTTTTCGGCTCAGTGTATTGATCTTGAAAAGCAATTCCCATCCGAAAGCGAGGCTGCGGTCGTCTGTTGTTTTTATTATCTCGACCGCAATATCATCCCCAAGATAAAAAAGGCGGTCAAAATTGGCGGTGTCATCGTTTACGAAACCTTTCTCGTCGACCAGCATCAACACTACGGGAAACCGACTCGAACTTCTTTTTGTTGGGGACACCAGGAGCTTCTCGAAAGTTTCCTCGACTTCCGAATTCTTTATTATTATGAAGGCGAAATATTTCCTGCCGGAGATAAGGCGAAAAAGAGCGGACGATGGGTGGCGCAGTTGCTTGCCGAGCGGACTCAGTGACGGATTCGTGTTCCGCAAGCACCATTCTGGGCCAAGCGTATTTCAACTGTAAGGAATCTTGATCCGATGATTAACATCGTGTTCATTGGAATGGGCGGTTTTATTGGCGCCATTCTTAGATATCTGCTTAGCGGATGGGTCCAGACTTGGACAAGGAGCGCCACTTTTCCTGTGGGCACCCTCGCGGTTAACCTGCTGGGCTGTTTGCTCATCGGCCTTTTGTCTCAACTCGTGGAGTTGCGCAATTTCTTCAATCCGGAGACGCGGCTCTTTCTCTTTATCGGTGTCCTTGGCGCATTTACCACCTTTTCCACCTTTGGCAATGAAACCCTGTTGTTGATGCGAGACGGCGAGCGCATGCTTTCCCTCATTAACATTGGGGCGCATATCTTTTTGGGCCTTATGGCGGTATGGCTGGGTCAGGTTTGTGCCCAATGGCTATGGAGGTAATACGAGAGACTGCTCGAAGAAGATGTCCTGCTGCATCTAAGAAGGCTTGGCGACGATGGAAAAGGTGCAGGTCCGGTTTTATCGCGGAAGGGCATCCGCCTTTAAAACGTATTTCTTTTTCTTGAAAGACCCACATCTGTAAAGCCGAAACAAAACTTTTTACAATGGACCCCACCTCACTTCTTTAAGCTCGACATTCGCGTTTTCTAAGGATTTCATGACGAGCTGCGCCAAATCGTCTGTAAAGCCGCGATGAAATAAACTCAAGGAGAGCTTGGTGACCGTCGTTCCGGTTTCGTAGTTACGGCGGATGTCGCAATCGAGAACTTTCAGCCCTTTTCTTTTAACGATTTCGATGATGTCGGCCGACTCAAATGTGATGGGTGTCGTAACCTGGAGCATGCGATAGGAATTTTTCGAATAGGAAAAAATTTCAAAATATTTCAGTAAAATGAGGCAGACCAGGGCGATCAAGGTTGGAAAGACCGCTAGGAAATAATAGCCTCCGCCCGCAGCCATACCAATTGCCGCGGCGGTCCATAAACAGGCGGCTGTGGTTAATCCGCGTACATTCGCCCCCGATTTAATAATGACGCCTGCCCCCAAAAAGCCAATGCCGGTGACCACTTGGGCCGCGATGCGGCCCCGGTCGAATTGAAGCCCACTTCCGGCAGGTCCCGATGCGACACGTTCGGAGAGGATCATAAACACTGCGGCGCCCATGGCCACGAGGATATGGGTGCGTAGGCCTGCGGCGCGGCCACGAATATCTCGTTCCAATCCAATAAAGCCACCTAAAATGGCGGCAACTAAAATCCGAACGAATATATCTAAGGTTTCTTTCGGTATTTCGATCATGCTTCACTCCAAGGCAAAGGAAGATGAGGCGCGATCTGGGACCGGGCCTTGATCTCAGCGCCTCATCAGATCTTAGCGATTC
Organism: Nitrospirota bacterium; assembly: GCA_029261155.1. GTDB lineage: Bacteria > Nitrospirota > Nitrospiria > SBBL01 > JAADHI01 > JAJDBU01. The sequence continues at coordinate 38,849 of JAJDBW010000077.1, forward strand.
GCGGGCCAAACAGGATCAAGGCCGCGCCAAGCAAGCAAACAACAGCCCCTATTATATCCCAAACCAAAGGCTTTCTCCGTTCAATATAGTGGAGCCAAGCCAGCGAGGCCACAATATAAACGCCGCCATAGGCTGCATAGGCCCTGCCTGCAAACTCGGTCTCAACTTGGGTGAGGATAAGCGCAAACATGGCCAAACTTCCGCTGCCCGGAATGAGCCATAGGATATGTTTGCCCAGCCGCATCCAGGCCCAAAAGGCGTAACAGCCTGCAATTTCAAAGGCAGCAGCGGCAAAAAAATAGAGGGAATGGGTCATGATTTTAAGGTGCCTGTTCGATTTAGTGCGTGTGGCCGTGGGCAAGCTCTTCCTTTGTTGCTTCTCTAACCTCGACAATTTTTAAATCGAAATTTAAGCTGACACCCGCAAGCGGATGATTCGCATCGATGGTCACCGCATCGCCCTCGACTTTTTTTACTTCAATTCGTTGCGCCGCGCCATTTGACCCTTGTGCTTCGAAGGTCATTCCGGCTTCTATAGCGCTTACCCCTTGAAAAGCCGATTTATCGATTGTCTGCACCAGCTCCGGCTTGACTTCGCCATATCCCTCGGCCGGCTCTACACGGACTTGTAGGTTGTCTCCCGCGACCTTACCCACCAAGGCTTTTTCGAGTCCGGGGATAATGTTTCCTGCGCCGTGTAAATAAGCCAGGGGCTCGTCTTTTGAACCATCAAGCACATTCCCATCATCGTCCGTCAGTTTATAATGCATGCTGACCACTAAATTATTACCAATCAATAAAGACATTATCCCCCCTTTTCTTTGATAAGATTTTTCTTCACTCGAAGGCCTAGCTTACGATGCTCGTGTTCAAATGTCTAGTCTGGCGAATAAAGCGGCAGGCCCGATGGGCTTCATAATGCGGCCCTAGCAGTTTATTGCAATCTCATCGCTGCGATTATAAATGAGGGCGGTTTTGCATTTTGGGTTTATGTTTGAATTTTGATTGGGCGCCCAAATCGTATGCTTGGTCAGTCGATGATTTAAGAAGGTTAATTGATAGACGGGAATGCCAGGCTGCCGCCACATCAATAATTTAGCGGCCTGCCATCGATACAAATAAACACTTTTGACTTGCTTGTCTTTAAACGCTTCATACAATTGCCGTACGCGCCATTGGCCGCTACCGTTATTCTGATTGGAAAAATAAAGATCGATATCGTCTTTGGTTTGTCCGGGGCTGAAGTGGCTTGGGGGCATCATCGTTGGTGCGCTGATCGCACAGGCCTCGATGAATATTAAAAACGGCAAGAGGATGAGCCAATGCATATGGGGTATCGATTGGGTTTTCATTTGGGGTGCAGCGCGTATAAAGGAGAAGTTTGTTAATCCAGGCTTCGGTGTTTTACGCAGTTGCGACCGGCGTCTTTTGCTTCGTACAAGGCCGCATCGGCCAGTTCAATCATCTTCTTTACTTTGAGGTCTTGCGATGCCTTGGCGATAGAGAATCCGATGCTCAGGCTAAGCGTGAATTCGATCTCTCCCTCTTTAAGGGGTTCGCTGTTCACCCGAGCGAGTATGCGTTCCGCCAGCATGATGCCCCTGTTTTCAGCGCAATCCGGTGCGAAAACCAGAAACTCGTCTCCGCCGTAGCGTGCGATAACATCGTAGGGCCGGACAGAAGAACGAATACGTTGGGCCACTTCTTGTAAGGCGATATCGCCGACCACATGGCCATAATTATCGTTCACCGCCTTATAATGGTCGACATCCAATAACATGAGAACAACCTGCTGCTTTTGACGTGCCGCATGAGAAAGTTCTGAAACCAAAAGTTCATCCATGCCCTTTCGATTCCAGACCTTGGTTAAGGGGTCGATCAAGGCCGAGCGTCGCGCTTCGTCCCGCTCGGAAACCAATTGTCGTTGCGCTTGGCTCAATGCGGTGACTTTTAATTCGTTTTCCACCCATCCGGTAAGGCTTCGCAGTGTTTCTAAGTCTCTCGGCAATAATTTTCTCGGAACACGGTCGATAATGCAGAGTGTGCCCAAGTGCGTTCCATCATATGCGATGGGATGTCCGGCGTAAAAGCGGATATGAGGATCATTCGTGACGAGCGGGTTGTCTGCGAAGTCGGGGTTAAGCAAGGTGTCCATAACGACCAGTGTGTCTTCGGAAAGAATGGCGTGCCCGCAAAAAGAGATCTCTCTGGGAGTTTCAGCGGCCGTTAAGCCTTGGGCCGATTTAAACCACTGGCATTTTTGGGTGATAAGAGAAATCAAGGCGATCGGGACATTGAAGATATTCCGGGCGAGTCGGGTAATACGGTCGAAGCGTTCCTCTGCAGGAGAGTAAATAATATCCAAGCCATCAAGGTTTGCGATGCGTTGGATTTCATTCGAGGGTAAAGGTGGTTTTTTCATGGACCTAAATCGATTCTAAGATAAAGATTGACCGGACTGATACACAGGCAATGCTCGAAAAACACTATACTCAAGCCCGCTTCATGGTAACCGGTGTCATCCTTGTATACATCTTTTATTACAGTTTACCCGAATAAGGTTGTCGATTTCCAGCGCAATATGGGAGACCGCTTGGCTTTGCCTGCATTTAATTCATATCTAGAGGATGCTTCTTCACGCTGACGTAGGCCAATTCCAACAACCATAGTCTCTATTTCGGCGAGATTAAACCGGTACCCCTGAATGCCGTGTTCGATTGCCTCAGGCCGCTTTAAACTTAAACAGGATTCAGCTCATATTGTGCTGAATGCATAAGGGATGTCTTTTTTTGAAAGATCGGAAAGCCATTTCGTGCTAGGGGAACGATCCGATTGATATCGATTGGGGTATAAATGTAATCCCAGTAACATTAGGGCGTTGATTTATTAATGATACTTGTCCGAGGTATTCTTTTCAGTCAAGGATCCGGCGATAGCCAGAGTGGCGAGGAAAACGGCGAAATCTTTAATGAGATACTGGCCTTCCGGTGTCGGTGCGAGAGGAAACTGGAAGAAGCAAACTTCGGGCTTAAGGATAAAGGCCAGCGGGATGCCGGGCAAACGGATCACGAGCAATAGGAGGGCAAGGCGAACGAGGGGACGGAACATTAAGCAGATGCCGATCGCGACCTCCCACCATCCTAAAATCAGCACCGTCGATTCCGGATTGCCCCAATAAACGGTATGCGCCAGTAATGAGGTCGTTGTCTTGTGTCCGAGCGGTTTCAACAGGCCGAACCAAATATAAAGCAATCCCAACGAAACGCGATGCAACCGGTGGCCGTAGCGTTCGAATACGGCAAGAACCGTCCGATCCGCTTTTTTTATCTTGTCGAGGTCCATCCGCCGCCCGCTCATTCCCCATGTGACCTTACCTCAGGCCTCCATAATATCCGTGATCTCCCACAGTTTCGCGCCCATCGTGCCCAGGCCCAGGGCGATGGTCGCGCCTTTTTTAATGACGAGGGCTTGGCCGACGCCCGGCAGAAACATGGCCGCCAATTGCGCGATCATCATGGCGATGATCAAAGCGATACGCCAACCCGACAGGCCGTCGAAGAGCTTCTTAAACAAGAGGCCGAAAAATCCCGCCTCGAACATGGATTGCGCCCACCTGAAAATGGCCTCCACTTTTTCGGCCATGCTGCGTCCGGCGTCGCTGAGGATTTTCATTAGGCGTCGCAGCAGGCGGCGGTTGCGGGGCCGGGCCATTTCGCGGCCCACGTCGTCGGCCAAGCCAGCGGGGACTTTCGGCAGCACCACGCCCAAGAGCGCGGCAAACATGGCGACGAGTTCCAACACGAAGAGCCCGATCATAATGCCCAGCCCGGCGGCCTTGTCCGAGGCGCTTTGTTTCACATTAAACACTACTTGCTGTCCGCCGCTGGTTTGCCAGGCCAGCATGGGCCCTGTGCGATTCCACAGGCCGTCGGCCTGAAGATTGTGTTCCATAATCTTGTGCAAGCTGGTGTGCCGGTCCAAGGCATAGCTGAGGCGTCCCATGCCTTCATCCATGGCCGTGTTCAATAGGTCTGTGACTTGCTGATCGCTGATATCTTCCCCGGTGAGTTCCGCGAACTGTTTTTTGAACACGCTATGATAGTTGTGTAGTGTTTTTTTAACCTTGGCTTTGACTTTGGCCGTTAAAATCTTTTCCGGTTTCACATCGCGGAAAAACCGCGCGTCTCTTCTCAGTTCCGCAAACAAGGGTTTCATTTCCTTGGCCATGGCGTTAATCGTTTTCCGGTCGATTCCGGTTCCGATCTCCGAAGTGGCGCTCGCACCGGAGGCTTGTTCGGCCTTGCGCCGTCCTGCGGCAATAAAGGTGCCGGTGAGCAGGGTGTTTAATGCTGACTTCGCTCTCGGCAATTCCATCCCGGCCAAGTCGGCCTGGGTGGCCGCCACCAGCATGAGTTCGTCTTTCGTTAAACGCGAAAGGAGTTTCCCAACGCTTCTGCGATTGATGGTTTCTTTGCCGAGTTCCCTGCCCACGAGCGACAGGGTCCGCGCAATCTTAATCGACATCTCCGACATCTTAGCCTCCTTAGGTTAAATGGAAAGGTTAAAGGCTTGGGTGGAACAATTTAGGTGCCCTGTTGTATGGTAGTGTTAGGCAAGCAAGGAACGCCATAACTGCTCTACTTCTTTTGCTAAGTAGCTCAAGTGATGCTTCCTACCATCATCTAGCTCAACAACGACCGAAGGCCCACCACCAAATGGTCCGGTCCCAAAATCTGCTTCTCCAAAGCCCGTTGTTCCAAGTGTGGTTTGATTTGACTGTGTGAGCACTCGAGATGTGCGATCTAGCTGCATGTGTTTGTGTGCTTCCACTACATCGCGTAGAACTGCAAAGTGGTTGTTTCGGTGTGCGAGTTCAGAGCGAAACGAGCTAGTATTTGTCGTGCCAAAGACTCTACTTGGATCAACGACTGCGTATGCGTGCCAGAAATGATCAGCCATGTGATATAGCGAAACGGCAGCATTCATGGCTAAGCGAATATCTGTTGGATCGTTCAGCCATGCCTTGAGATTAGGAACAGTATGGATCGTAAAGAACTCATGAGCCGATGTGGAAATACTTGACATGCTTGAGCCGCTCTTTGCTAGCCAAAACTTAATATCGTGTTGCTGGATAGTAACCAATCGTTATCGTATTTGCAATTCTATGTTTCCAATGATCAATGAATGAATATTGGGTTGAGTATAATCATGTTGAAGGTCGTATATTAATGGAGGGTTTATCTTTTGTGAGAGGGTAGATGTATTTTCGGCGGTTATAAAAGCTTGGGAGAAGGTTCACGGCAAAGCGCGTTACCATTGATGTGCGCGTTTGGTCAAGGCTTCGACGTAGTCGGACCAGTCGTGTAATGTGGCGGGATCGAAATCGGCTCCATTTGGCCAAATCAAGGTATGAACATCGGGATCGATGGACACTTGATTGAAGAGGTCCAAATCGCGCAAGGGTTCGTAAAGTTCTCCGGAAAGGATCGGCTGAAAGTCGATGGTCTGTTCGGTGTTGTCGTCGAATGCAATGCGAAGGGTATAAGGTCCGACAGCTTTAAATGAAAGAACACGATAAATGGGATGGCTCATGTCCTTATTTTCGCCATTTGTGTATGCGCTGCTCCATTTCCTTGTTTGAAACGGTGCGCTCCAAACGGGAATCCTTAAGACCGCTTGTGATCATCTGATCTAACGCGAGCTCACGCATAATCTCCTCGTAGCTCGCATCGTCTGGTTGCGACTGGATGACCTCAGTCATTTTCTGTTTGGCTGTGTCCATCGAGTTTTCCTCTGCCTCTGGGCCGACCGGGACAATTAGGGTGGGGTTGATCTCGCTAAGGAGATTTATCGATGACGCGTGGCAACGGTTAAGCACGCTCTTTTTGTCTTTGGATATGAGGTTTAACCGCGCTTGGCTTTTTTGGGCGTCCGGTGCGCTTTGTTCCCGCGATGGATTGTTGGGCGACTTTAAGCAGGCTGCGTAATGCTTCGTTTACCGCAATGTCGTTTGGGAATGCTGCCGCTACATCGGGGCTGAGGAGAACCAGGTTCGTTCCCTTTTTGTAATCCTTAAGATATTTGCCTCTCACGCCCTTGCCAAGATCTTCTCGCTTGTATTCCTTGCACATGTCTTCTTGTTTATCATTTTTCATAAATTTTCCTTTCTTGCCGTGTTGCACGCCTTGCGCTAATGATTCTTATTTTATCAGCCCGTTCCGCATGCACAACAACCAATAATCGGTTCAATATCGAATGTCCAAAAGTGAGGAATCTACGCTCTCTGACGGAGTGGTCGGGATCGTTAAAAGTCAATGCCAGAGGATCGCCAAATACCGTGGATGCCTCGTGGAAAGAGACACCGTGTTTTTTTTGATTTGTTTCGGCTTTTTCGGGATCCCATTCGAACTCCATCGTTATTTTATCATCCTTTGTGGACTTTGAGATTCAATCGTTAATTGATCGTACCGAATAACGGAAAGATTTTCAATAATTGGAGTTAAATCCGCTCCCGCCCATGCGGGCTTGCCAGACCCATAATAGGTCCAACCGGAACAATCTGCGTCGGATTGATTTCAGTGTGCGTCACGTAATAGTGGCGTTTGATGTGGTCGAGGTTGACGGTTTCTGCGATGCCCTCTTGTTGGTAGAGGTCTTTGAGGTAGCCGTAAAGATTAGGGTAATCGAAAATCCGGCGGAGGTTGCATTTGAAGTGGCCGACGTAGACGGGGTCGAAGCGCAGCAGGGTGACGAAGAGTTTCCAATCGACCTCGGTGATTTGATCACCCATGAGGTAGCGCCGTGTGGAAAGGCGTTCCTCCATTTGGTCGAGCGCGGCGAAGAGGGCCTTGACGCCTTTTTCGTAGGCGGCCTGTGTGGTGGCGAAGCCGGCGCGGTAAACGCCGTTGCTGATCTGGGGATAAATATAATCGTAGAGTGCGTCGATTTCTTTGCGAAGGGCTTCTGGGTATAGGTCTAATCGACTTTCGGTGAAGGTATTAAAGGCGCTGTTGAACATGCGCATGATATCGTCTTCGCTGTTGTTGACGATGCGCTTTCGTTGCTTGTCCCAAAGCACGGGGACGGTCACGCGGTCGTCGAAGACGGGGTCGCTCGCTTTGTAGGCCTCGCTTAAAAAACGAAAGCCGTTGATGGGGTCTTCTGAAAATCCTTTGCCTTTACGGAAGGCCCAGCCGCGTTCGTCGCGCAGAGGATCGACCGCCGTCATCCCGATAACGGGCTCCAGCTTTTTGAGCATACGGACAATGATGGTCCGATGCGCCCAAGGGCAGGCGTAGCACACATAAAGATGGTAGCGGTTGGCCTCCGCCGGATAATCCGACGATCCATCTGCCGTGACCCAATCACGGAAGGCATCTTCTTGCCGGACAAATTCACCACTCTCGCTCATCTCTTTTGGAAATTCCATTTCTAGCGCCTCCTATTGCTCGGCCTCTGTCGCGCAATCGACGCATAAAAACGCTGTGGGGTCGAAGTCTAGCCGTTTTGCCGGAAGGTCCTCTTCACATTTAATACAAAGGCCGAAGGTGTCTCGCTCTATTCTTTGTAGTGCGCCCTCGATGCGTTGAAGCTGAACCGCCCGCCGACGCTGGGTTTCCTTTGACATCTCCTGCATCTGCAGGGCATCCATTCTCGATAAACGCCCCACGCGCGATTGATCGAGCTCGACCGGTTGTGCGTCATCGCCACGTTCTTCCAGTTCCAATAGTTCTTTCTTTAGGGCGAGGAGTTTTTCTTTGAATGCTTCCGGGTCGATCGGCGTTTCAGTCACGAGGTTTTCCCCTTTACAGAAAGGGTGTGGTCTAGGGTAGGCGCGGTGTTTTTTTGATGTGTAGTTCTTTGAGCTGACGGTCGTCGACGTCACCGGGGGCCTCGGTCATCAGGCAGATGCCTTTTTGGGTTTTGGGGAAGGCGATGACCTCGCGGATGGATTCCACCCCGGCCAAGAGCGCGACCATGCGATCAAAGCCGAAGGCGATACCGCCGTGGGGGGGCGCGCCGTATTGCAGGGCTTCGAGTAGAAAACCGAATTTTTTCGCGGCCTCTTCTTTGCCGATGCCGAGCAAGTCGAAAATCTTCGATTGGGTTTCTTCCTGGTGAATACGGATGCTGCCACCACCGAGTTCGACGCCGTTGACGACGAGGTCGTAGGCCTTGGCACGGGCCTTTAAAGGATCACTTTCCAGCAGGGCCAGGTCTTCGTCCATGGGGCTGGTAAAGGGGTGGTGGATGGCGATGTAGCGTTTTTCCGTTTCGTCGTATTCCAACAAAGGGAAGTCCGTGACCCAAAGGGGATTGAAAACCTTCGGGTCGATGAGATTCAATCGATGGCCAATGCTGAGCCGAAGCGTGCTAAGCACATCGTAGACCACCTGGGCTTTGTCGGCGACAAAAAGGAGCAGATCGCCCGTTTCGGCTTCGAGGCTTTGCTTAATTTCCTCCAGTAATTCCGGCGTGAAGAATTTTGTGATGGGGGCTTCGAGTCCACCGTCAGCAACCTTCATCCATGCGAGGCCCTTTGCGCCGCGGGTGATAGCCTCTTGCGTGAGATTGTCGATCTCTTTGCGTGAGAGGCCGGCCATGCCCTTGGCATTGAGCCCTTTGACCAAACCGCCTCCTTCGGCGACCGCGCGGAAAACCTTAAAATCGGAGCGTCCGGCCAGGTTCGTCAGATCCTTCAATTCGAGACCAAAGCGGGTGTCGGGCCGGTCGTTGCCAAAACGGTCCATGGCGTCTTGGTAGGTCAATCGAGGAAAGGGGCGTGTAAACTGGATTCCCTGGACTTCGGCGAACACGGTCGAGATCATCTCCTCCATGAGTGCGATAATGTCGTCGCGTTCGACGAAGGACAGTTCCAAATCGATTTGCGTAAACTCCGGTTGCCGGTCGGCGCGCAGATCCTCATCGCGAAAACAGCGGACGATTTGATAGTAGCGGTCGAAGCCGGAGACCATTAAGATTTGCTTAAAAAGCTGCGGGCTTTGCGGCAGGGCGTAGAAGGTGCCAGGATTCAGGCGGCTGGGCACGAGAAAGTCGCGCGCGCCCTCCGGGGTGCTCTTGGTGAGTGTGGGCGTTTCGATTTCTAGGAACTGGTTCGCATTTAAAAATTGCCGCAGGGCTTGCGACAAACGGTGGCGGAGGACGAAGTGTTGCTGAACGCTGTGTCGCCTTAAATCCAAGTAGCGGTATTGCAGACGGAGGGCTTCGGAGATCTCTTCGCCATCCTCGATTAAAAAGGGCGGCGTTTTGGATCGGTTTAGAATCTTCAGGTCCGTGACGTGGACTTCGACTTCGCCGCTGGGCAGGTCCTTATTTAAGGTGCCTTCGGGCCGGAGCGCGACTTTGCCGGTAATTTGGATGACGAATTCGGAGCGGAGTCCGTGGGCCTCTTGGTGGATGGCCTCCGAGATTTGCGGATTAAAAACGATTTGAACGAGGCCTTCCCGGTCGCGCAGGTCCACGAAGGTAAGGCCGCCGTGGTCGCGGCGGCGGTGGACCCAGCCGGAGAGGGTGACGTCCTCGTCCAGATTTTTCTTCGAAATGCTTCCGCAATAGCTCGTTCGATACATGGCGGTGCAGGGTAGCACGCGGGCGAAAATCTTGTCAATTTCCTTAAGAGTTTTTCGCGGGCGATTCAGGGTGATGCCAAGGGAACCACCGGACTCATTTCATAGGGGCGCACCCTTGTGTGTGCCCTCATGGGGCAGACACACAGGTCTGCCCCTACGATCAATTGAATGCGATCGAGGACTTTCGTGTTCTATTGGCAGGGGCAATCGTGATAAATTGAGATGGGGCGAGTCAAGTGCCATTGGTTTCAAAATAAGGTGGAGGTAAGGAATGGAAGCGAAAAAAGACGAACACTATTTTCATGCCCGTTTGGAATGGACGGAAGGGGAGAAGGGCTCGACCCTCGATTATCAAGCCTATAGCCGATCTCATCAAGTGACCTGTCCGGGAAAGATTTCGCTGGCGATGTCTTCCGCGCCGCAGTACCTGGGCGATCCGCAACGTTTGAACCCGGAAGAACTGATGACCATGGCCGTTTCTTCCTGCCAGATGTTGACCTATCTTGCCTTGGCTTCTGGGGCAGGGATTCGGGTGCTTGCCTATACCGATGAGGCGGAGGGCGTGTTGGAAAAGAAAGATCGAAAGATGCAGATGACCCGGATGCGGCTTCGGCCCAAGATTTTGGTGCCGGCCGGGACGGATGGCGAAAAGGCCTTGGCCTTGGTCGAAAAGGCGCATGCGCAATGTTTCATCGCCAATTCGATTAAAGCGGATATTGTGAATCAAGCGGAGATTGTTTTTGCCTGAGGGCTTCGCTTAAGTTTCCAAGAGGGTTTCGAGCGGAATGGGTGGTTTGCCTCGCGCCATGAATTCGGGATTGGCCAGGTCGGCTTTGTTATAGCTTAGGGGCTTGCCTTTTAAATCCGTGACGCTTCCGCCGGCCTCGGAGACGATGCAGTCCGCCGCTGCCGTGTCCCATTCCATGGTTCGTCCAAAACGTAAATAGAGGGAGACGCTTCCATCGGCAACCAAACAGAATTTTAATGAACTGCCGACGGCGATGGCTTCATGCTCACCAAGCTTTTCGAGAAAGCGAATCAGTTTTTCTTTCCCATGCGAGCGGCTTGTCGCGATTTTTAAAATGCCGTTACGGTAATCGCCTGCAGTGATCCGGACGGGATTTTCTGCTTTATTTCTTTTAAATGCCCCCAGACCTTGAGCGGCAGAGTAGCTTAGATCCAGCGCAGGGGCGTGGACCACCCCCATTGTGGGGACGCCCTTTTCGATGAGCGCAATATTCACGGTGAACTCATTGTTCCTTTTAATAAATTCCTTTGTGCCATCTAGGGGATCGATGAGCCAGTAGGTCTCCCAATCCTGCCGGGTTTCGTAGGCGATTGTTTTTGATTCCTCCGAAAGTGCCGGAAACTGGGGGGACAGGTGTGCAAGCCCTTCGATGATCACGCGATGCGCGGCCAGATCGGCCTGGGTGAGCGGAGAATCGTCTTTCTTAAAGGTTGTGCCGAAATCCGGTTTTTTGTAAATGGCCATGATGGCCTCACCCGCCTTTTCGGCCAAGGAGACAATTTGGGGGAGTAAGGCTGCTCTTTGTTTTGGTCGCTCCAATAAATCTCCTTTTAATCCTTTGTTTTGGCTTTTTCCATGGCTTTCGCCTTCTCCAAATATTCCAGGAAAAAGACAAGAAAAATGCCGAAGAAGCCTGCCGTAAATGTGGACAAAATGACGATCTGTGTCCGTTTGGGCCGAACACGAGTCTCCGAAGCGACTGCGATATCCAATATTTGAACGGTCGGACTGTCTTTGGCCTCTTGGATGCGGGCCATTTCATATTGTTCAGTCAAGAGTTCAAAGAGGGTCTCGTGAATCTTTGCATTGCGAAGAAGTCTGACATATTGCAGAGAGAGGTCAGGGAGCCGGTCCGTGGGTATAAAGATGTTTCTGGACTCCTCTCCTTCTTGATCGCCTCCCGCCGCAAGGCTTTGGAGCATTTTTCTTAATTCTTTGACCTCGGTCTTTAAAATTTTCACTTGGGGATTTTCCGGTGTGGCGAATGAGAGCAAGGTTTGAAGTTCCACCTCTTTGGCGATCAGTGTTCCCTTGACCTCACCTATTGCGCCGATGATGGCCGAGCTTTGGTCGTCCAGTTTTATGGCCCTGTTTTTTTCTTGAAAAGACTTCAGCGCTTCTTCCGATTGCGCGAGGGCAATTTTTGCATCCGCCAGTCTTTTTTCTACAAAGGCCCGCATACGGCCTCCCGATGTTGTGGTGATGCCGCGATTAAAGTTGTCGAGGGCCTCTGAAAAGGCGTTGGCCATATCGGCCGCGCGTTGTGGGTCGCGATCTTCGACGGTGATGGTGAGTATCTCTTCTTTTGACTTCTTGACGTGGAGGGCTTCTTGGAGCCGTTTTCTCGCCTCTTCTTCGCTATCCGTTTCGTACACCGATTTGAGTTGAAAGGTCGAGATAATTTTATCGACGATGGTGCGGCTTTTGAGAATGCCAACCCAAAGATCGATGGGTGAACTCATTCCCAGGGCGCTTCCGGCAAGGCCACCCCATCCGCCGGGCAGCTTGGAAGATATCAAGCTCATATTACTTTGACTGTTTTGAGGCGGAAGGAGGCTGGTGGTCGCTGAATAGATCTTAGGAAGCATGAGACTGATAACAATCGAAGCAATAACGGCGAGGAAAACGATCAATAAGAAAAGCTTTTTCCGTTTGACCAACACGCGCCAATAGTCAAGCAGGTTGATTTCGTCTTCCGCGATGTATTCCGGGTCCATAAGATTAAAACGCCACGATCAAAACTCCGGCGGTGACCGCAATCTGATAGAGGATCTGGGTTATGTCCTTCACCTCTCTTAACCAGGCGATCTTGCCGATCTCTGCCGGTACAACAATGGTATCTCCGGGATCTAGCGATTGGGAGAGAAGCCCTTTTTTCCAAAACCCTTTCGTTTGTTGTTTTGAAACGGCAGTTCCGTCGACCTTCAGGACGTAGATGGTTTTTTCGTTGGCGTTTTCAGTAAGCCCACCGGCTTTTTCCAAGTAATGTGATACGTGGGTGTCGGGGTCGTAGATAAAGGCCGTTTGATTATAAACCGCCCCGATGACCTGGACTTGTTGCGCTCTTTCGGGAATGATCAGATGATCCCCATCCTCAAGCGTAATGTTGGAAGGCGTGATTTTGAAGGAATCCAATTCGACAAGCTGGATTGCCATCCTTCCCTTGGCTTTCGCGGCGCGCATTTTGATGATCAGGGCTTTCCGTTGTTCGATCGACGCGCTGTGTTGTTGAGAGGCTTCCGTGCTCAAGGCGGCCTCGAAGGTTTCGGCCGATTCGGAAAGGATTTGATGTTCGAGCCGGTCGATTGAATCATCCAATTGTTTTTGTTGAAGTGCTCGAACGGATTCCCGTGTGAAAATGGCGCCCTTGAGGTAGGCATTGTCTGTGTAGCCCCCCGCGCGTTCGATCAGGGATGAAAGGGTTTCCCCTTTTTTTGCGGTATAGCTTCCAGGGAAACGGACCTCGCCTTCGATCTGTACCCTTCGATAGAGCGACCATTCCGGCACGGTTTGGACCGAGAGATGATCATTTTTTCGAAGCGCTAGATTGTGATCGGGATCTCCAGAAATGGCCTTATTTAGATCGATGGTCATTCGTTCAATGCGAGGGCCGTCCGGGACCGGTGTAATTCGCGTCAGTTCCGCCGAATCGAGAAAAGCATAATCCTTTGGGCCCCCCGAAAGATTCAGAAGGTCTGAGAGCTTCATATTGGGACGAAACGCATAGGGTCCAGGTTTGTTGACAGCACCCTCTATATGTATCGTTTGCTGATCGATAAAATCAAACCGATTGAAGACAGAAACATTATCGTGTGGTTGAAGAAGGATGTCTTTTTCCTGCACTCCATTGAGATAAAGGTCTCCTAGCGCAATGGAAAGATATTCTTGATGATTGTCCGGCGGTACTAACCTTTCAATCAAGGCAAAGTCGAAATAGGTGTCGGGCAGAAATGCGCCGAGAGAGGGAATTAAATCTCGAACGCGCATCCCAGGGTACCATTCGTATTTTCCCGGACGATTGACATTTCCTTTGAGGGTGATGGCATTCGTAATGCCGAAGTTGATGGAAAAGACCTTGACCAGGTCGCCGTCCATTAAGGGAAGATCTTTGTTTTCGGAAAGTGCGCTGAGGTCAATATCGAGAATCGTTTTGGCGTCATTATCGAAGATGCGCTCGACTTGGATTTGTTGAAGGTATCCTGTTGCGCTAATACCACCGGCCATCTCGATCAATCTCTGTAGGGTCATTTCTCCTTTCGATTCGTAAACGGCGGGGGCTCTTACATTACCCGCAATGCCGATCAAGGGTCCGACGGTGGGGATAAAAATCACGTCTTCGGGCATGAGTCGAATGTCGTCGCGCTTGTCTCCCTTGAGGAGTAAATCGTAGAGATCGAATTGGACAAGGGTTTCTCCCTTTCGTTTGACTGTAATATTACGCATCGAGCCCACTTTGCTTGGGCCGCCTGAAGCCAGAAGGGCGTTAATCAGTGACGAAAAAGAAGAGAGGGTGTAGCTGCCGGGGTGCTTGGCCTTTCCGACTACGAAGACGCGAATTGAGCGAAGCTGGCCCATGCTGACATTCATCTTGACTTCGGAGGGGTCGTAGAAACGGCTAAATGCTTTTTTAATAAAGGTCTTGGATTCCGAAAAGCTGAGGCCGGCCAAGTGCAAGGTTCCAAATTGGGGCAGGACAATCTTTCCGTCCCGATCGACGACAACGGTGTGTGCCGCGTTGACCTTTCCCCAAATGTCGATGCGAAGTTCGTCTCCGGGGCCCAGAAGATAGTCAGGACCGACGGGCAGGGCATCGACCGGTGTGAAGCTACTTGGGGCTTGCCGAAAAAGTTCGTAACCAAATTGCTCTATGTTGAGCGAAATGGAAGTCGGAAGATCGCCTCGAATAAAGTCCTCGAATTGAGAGGATCCGTTTTTTTTCGTACGGGAGGGGACTTCCGGTGTTTGTCCGATGTCTTTGTTGATCGGCTCGCTCTTTTGAGGCGGAAGCGGCTCCTTATTTTTCGGCGAACCGGATTTCGGATCGACCGAGCGGTCCTGTTTTTCTAAAAGTGCCTTCGCCTTGGATATCTCCTCCGGGCTTAAGGATTCCAGCGTTTTGTTTTCGAATTGGGCAAAGGCATGGGAAGAAAAAAAGAAACCGGTGATTAGGATCGTTAAGAAGAAGCGGAGGCGATGCCGAAAAAAAGAGCAGCTATTTTGAGGCCGTGCTTTGTTTTCGGCCTTCAAACGTTTAAGCCGTTTCGTGGAAAGCGCATCATATAAGAAATGACTCATTGGGCGAACAGCGTTCTATTGAGGACGGCCTGTATTTAATAATATACCGTCTGTTAATGTCAAGGCGCATTTAGGGAGACCACGATAAGCGAGTAGTGGTTAATTGTTATTCGCACATTAGATGGGATCGGGGAGGCCGCCCTCAAGGACGGTTTCGCTTTTCCATAGGGCCTCAGATTTTATTTCTTCCTTGGATTCCTTGACGACAATGACGGGTGTGTCGGAAAGACGAATCACACGTTCCGCGAGGCTGCCTACCATATAATCTTTAATCTGCCTTTGAGAGGAGAGCCCCATGACGATGTAGCGGCAATCCCAATCTTCTGCGGCGTCTGCAATATGCTGGGCACGACTCCCACTTAAGAGGAGGGTTTCGATGAGATAGCCCTTCGCGCGCCAATACCTGGCATCTTGTTCTAAAATGGCCGCTGATTTTTTATTCTTTTCGAAGCGATCCGGCGGCCCCAGACTCGGAAGGATATGGCAGAGGAGGATGATCGCCTTGAGCTTTTTGGCCAGAAAAGCCGTGTAGCTCAGGGCAGAGGCCGCGCAGATGGAAAAATTCGTTGGCGTTAAAATTCGTGCCTCTTTTTCCATTTAAATTCTCCTTACCCCGAAGGCCCTATTTTATCGTCCTCAATACTCGGATAGCAAGCGCGTGCGCCTTCCTCGGTTTCTTGGGGCGTTCTCATTAACGAAAGTAGAAAAGGAAAGAGATCAATTCGGGCTAGGAACGAAAAGACCGCAGTTTTTTCTGAAGGCCGGGATTGCGTGTAATTTCTAAACGAAGACTATCTTGGAAAGGCGTCTCGAAGTCCGCCGTCGACGGGAAGGATGGCCCCTGTGGTTTTGGCCGCGCGTTCGGAAGCCAAAAAAAGCACGGCTTCGGCGACATCTTTTCCGAGGATGGGAGTTTGAAGGAGGTTTCGCTTGGCATAGAAGGTTTCGACATCTTTGATGCGAATGTTATGGGCTTTTGCCCGTTCCTTCCGAATTTGCTTCGACCAGAGGCCGGAGCCCTCGAAAATACCGTCGGGTGTAACCATGTTGACGCGAATGCCATCAGGGGCATTTTCGATGGCCATGATGCGCGCAAGCTGGGTTTGCGCCGCTTTGGAGGCCGAGTAGGCGCCGAAGTCCTTGCCGGGGGCCAGGACGTTCTTGGTCGTGACCACGACGATGGATCCGCCCAAGCCTTGGGCCTTCATCATGCGCAGCGCCGCTTGCGAGGTCAGTAGATGGCCGGTGGCGTTGACGGCCAGGGAGTCTTCCCAATCGGCGGGGCTTAAGTCTTCGACCGATGCGGTCCGTGCGATGCCGGCGTTCGAAATAAAAACATCCAAGCCGCCGAAACAACGTGCCGCTTGCGCGAAGCCTTGCCGGACGCTCTTTTCGTTGCGCACATCCATTTGAAGCGCGGCGGCATTTTGGCTTCCGGACTTCCGATTGAGCGTCTCGGCCAGTTTCGCCGTTTTTTCAAGGTCAATGTCGGAGAGCACGACGCAAGCGCCCGTATCGATAAAGGCCTCCGCGATGGCGGCGCCAATGCCGCCCGCCGCGCCCGTAATCAGGACGATTTTGCGGGAGAACTCTTTTTCAGCCGGGAGCAGGGAGAGTTTGAAATTTTCCATCGGCCAATACTCGAAGTCGCATAAATCTTTGACGCCGATGGTCCGGTAGCGATCAATGGCGCTCGCCGCTTCGATGACCGGAAAGGTGTGCATGTAAAGATCGTGCACGATGCCGGCGGCGCGCGGATCCTTGCCGCTGGTGAACATGCCGACGCCGGGGATTAAAATCACGCGCGGATTGGGATCGAGCATCGTGACCCCCTCCGGTTTGTAGTCTTCGAAATAATCGACGGCCCCTTGGCGATAGCGTGCGCAGCCCATTCGGATGGCCTCGGCGAGTGCGATGGGGTCTTCCGGGTTTTCGATCTCGACGAAAAGGGGCCAGGGCTTCGTGTGCATCAAATGGTCTGGCGTGAAGGGGCCGATTTGTGTGAGTTTATTCGCCTTTGCCGATCCGATGAATTTCAGCAGCGCGGGATCGTCTTCGTATCGTAAAACCATGCTTTGGTTTTCGCCGATCTCACCGCGCAAGATGGGGGCGATTTCCGCAGCCAGCGCCCGCCGTTGAACTTGGGGCAGGGCCCCTTGTTTGAGTCGTCCCAGAGGTCGCTTTCCGCGTGCCTTTTTGGCGGCGAAGGCCTCCGCTTTCGTCACCATCTCGATGGTTTTGAGGTAGGCCGCTTTTGCCGTATTGCCCCAGGTGATTAGGCCGTGTTTGTCGAGGATGATGGCAGTTAGGGTCGGATTTTTTTTATAGATTTCGCCGACCGCTTTCGAGAGCTGAAAGCCGGGCCGGTGGTAGTTGACGACGCCGACGCTGTCACCGAAGACCGATTGTATGATTTTTTTGCTGCTTGGTGTGTCGCTTAAGGCGCAAATGGCGTCGGCATGGGTGTGGTAGATGTGTGCCGGTGGCAGAAAGGCGTGAAGTAGGGTCTCAATCGAAGGTTTGGGCCGCTTGGGGTCGAGGACCGATTTGAGTTGGTAGTCGACCATTTCATCATCCGACATGGCCTCGCGTTCCATGAGCGGTAGCAGATCGTCGAGGCGAAGCGGGGTGAAATTCTTGGGGGCGATGGTGCGCATGTCGGAGCCACTGCCCTTGATCCATAGGATGCGGGTGGGTTCCCCCTTGTGATCCTTCCCCTCGATCTTGATGGAGGAATTACCGCCGCCCCAGAGCACCAAATTCGGATCGGCACCGATGAGGCGTGAGGTGTAGACGACGAGCTCCAGCCCGGATAAATTCTTCGTTGCCTTGTTCGACCACAGACTTTTCATCTAGGTCAGCGCGCTGACGGTGATGACGCTGCCATCCTGGACGATCTGAAATTGGGTCGTGCTGGAGCCGGCGAGGTCGGAGTCGTCGGAAAAGAGGTCTTCGATGGCCTTTTTGACGAAATCCTTGCCCATCTCGGCGGCTGCCGGGCTAAGGCCTTGCGCATGGGTCTGGGTGGTGTTGCCGAATTCCAATTCCTTGGAGGCGCCATATTCTTGCGGCAGCGTGAAATCGACAAAAACGATTTTGGCCTTGGGGAGGGTCTCGATCTTTTTGAGTATTGCCGGGCCGACCTGGGCCAAGGTGAGCACCTCGGCTTCGGGTTTGTCTGTCGCGGCTTTCGGCGCAAAGGCCTTGAGGGTTTCGTGGAGTTTAACCTTGGCGTCATTCATCATCAACAAAGGCTCCAAAGTATTCAAGCGCGCTAGAATTTCTTCGTCTTTCGAAAGCCGTCCTGCAGATTGAATGATTTTGATATGCATCATCGGCAGATCGAAGCGCTCGACCATTGGCCTTTTGGTCTTTTCGTTGAGGCCGAGCCAATACATTAAACGCTTTTTAAGGCTGGGCAACGGCGCGAAAAGCTTGTCGGCCAAGGTGGCCTGAATGTCGGCATGGAGTCCTTTTCCTTCCAAGAGCTTGTCCATTTCCGCCTCGATTTCTTCGTCCGGTAGAAAGGCGGACACCGCGTACAAGGTGGTTCGCTGGGCCTCAAGGCGAAGCGCGGCGAAATTTTCTTTCAGCATCCGAAGCAATTCCGCACGGGTTTCGGGGGTTTTGAAACCGCCGATGAGGCCGACGACGTTTTGCTTTTGAAGTTCGTCGTCCACTTGGTTCAATAATTTAAAGAGGCGGACGAGCCGGTCCGGATTAACGGGAAGGACGGCGAGTCCGTTTCTGGCTTGGTCTTTGTCGTAGGCTGTCGTCGAAGCAAGCCGTTTCGAATAGAGTTCAAATAGGCTGTCCCAAACCAAGTCTTCCAAGGGAAGAGTGGTTTTTTCTTTTTTCGCCGCCTTGGCGCGCGAGGCCAGCACGGCTGCGGCTTCACGCCGGATGTTTTCGCTGGGGTCGTGTAAGGCACTGGCTAAGGTCTGAACCATGGACTCGGTCGTCGGGTAGCCCTTTGCAGGGCCCTCTTTGGAGAGGACGATGTTTAAACCCCGAAGCAGGTAGACTGTGGTGGGGTCCGATGTCGATTTTTCGATACCAGCCAAGAGGGCCGCCATGCATTCTGGAGGGTATTTCCCATGAACGTATTGGGCGAAAACATAAAGGGCTTCGTCTCCACCTTGTGGAAGCAGCGCGACCATTTCTTTATGAATTCGTTCGGAAGGTTCGATATTTGCCAGCACTTTGTAAAGCGCATTCCATGTGCCGGAATGGGCGGCGATCTCCTTTTTATTTAGCAGACTAAGAAGCGTATCAAGGCAGTTTTGCGTAAAGGCCTTTTGTGCTTCGGTGTTTTTCTCGATGACGACGCGATCAATAATCTGGTCCAGGAGGACAGCGCTTTCGTAACGAAGGTCCTGTTGGGGCGAGTCGAGTAAAGACAGAATGGCCTTTGCGTAATCCAAGTTAAAAGCGAAACGCTTAAGCAGACGAACCTCCAATTGTCGGATCCACTTCACCGGTTCTTTTTCGAGCAGGGGAATCAGGGTGCGCCAAAGCTCGGGGTCGGGGGGTGTGGGATTGAAGGTCATGCTTTCGATGGCTTGCTGCCGTTGGGCATCGGGGGTTGTTTTGGGATCTAGCTTGACTGCCAATGTGTTATCCATTCAAATTTTCCTCCGTTTACAATGCGAGATGGCTCGCCTTGCTTCTTCATTTTAGGTCGAGGATTCAGTCTACGGAGCTCAATCGGGCCATTTTCCGACGGAAGGGACCGGGGTTGCTCTGTCATGCCGGGAAAAGTCGAACAAGCTTACTGCGGGTTGCACGGAATTTCCGATAAGAATCGCTCAAGTTTAATTAAGGCACATTAAAGGTTGATTTTTTATACCCTACTTCTCCATTTGAATTCAAGGCATTGTTGGTCGATGGTGGGTAAAGAAAAAGATAATTCGTTTTTTTTCCGATTTGGAGGCTTAATCCGGCTTATTTGAGTAAAAGATGCAGTCGCCCCCCTGCTTGCAACACCAGGCCGTCTTGTTCTAAACTGGGACCCTTTATATCGATAAAAGGAAGGGCCTCAGGGCGAAAAGGGTGATATTGCGTGGAACAAATTGAGATTCATCTTGAGGGAATCGACTTCAAATCGGGTCTGATTCCTGCCATTATTCAGGATTATCAAAGCAAGGCCGTCTTGATGTTGGCCTATATGAACGAGGCCTCGCTCCGTTTAAGCTTAAAAACGGGCGAAACCCATTTTTGGAGCCGATCCCGAAAGCAGTTATGGCGAAAAGGCGAAACCTCAGGTCACATCCAAAAAATAAAGAATATTGGGGTCGATTGTGATCAAGACACCTTGTTGATCGAAGTGGAACAGGTCGGAGTGGCTTGCCATACCGGGGCGCCGAGCTGTTTCTTTCGCGAACTAAGAGAGGCAGGGCAATTGGCCGATAAGCACCTTGTCGAATCCAATGCGCCGAATGCCCCCCGCACCGTTCTCGAATCTCTTGCTCAGACCATCGCTGAGCGAAAGCGGCAACCTTCTCCCAGTTCTTATACGAGTCTGCTTTTGGAGGGAGGAATCGATGGTATTTTAAAAAAGGTCGGGGAAGAATCGGCTGAATTGATCCTTGGCGCCAAAAATGGAGACCCAGCGGAAATCGTCCATGAAGCAGCCGACCTCCTCTATCATATTCTGGTGACCTTGGGCTATTACGACATTTCGTTTAAGCAGGTTGAAGCGGAACTGACGCGAAGAACGCAGATCTCTGGTCTGGAGGAGAAGCGTTCGCGCAAGGGGAAAAAAGATACGTCGTCTAAAGCGATAGAAAAAGAGGAGGATGCGTGAGGAATTCGCATTTGGAGGCCGATTGCCTCTTTTGTAAAATCATCCTAAAAGACATCCCTGGCAAGGTCGTTCACGAAGACGACAAGGCCTTGGCCTTCGAGGATATTAGCCCGCAGGCGCCAGTGCACCTCTTAATCATTCCTAAAAAACACATTGCGCGCCTTGCGGATCTTCAGGCTGACGATGCAGCGCTTCTGGCGCACCTGTTTTCTCTGGTGCCAATATTGGCTGAAAAGTACGGGGTCTTGGAGTCGGGATTTCGAACGGTGATTAATTCAGGCGAGCGGGCAGGACAAAGTGTTTTTCACCTTCATATCCACCTGATGGGTGGAAGAGATTTTCGCTGGCCACCCGGTTAGGCATCGTCGAGGTCCTATGCGGCCGCGTTCTTTAGCTGATCGGGTTTGGCTTAGGGTTGCGGAGGTTTGGTCAAGGTTTTCAAGGCTTCGCAATAACCGGATTCGTCCATCAATGCGCCTCCGCGGATGGATTTGAAGTAGAGGTTTCCCCATAAGCCTGCAATCTGGTGGATGATCTCGTGACGCACCATCCCTCTTTTCAGCATTGCGTCATAGGCCTCTTTGACTTCCGTTGGGTTTTCTTCCAAAAGCTGCCTTTCGACCAGGACGTGAAGGCGGGTGTGAATGAGCGGATTGACGACATATCCTTCAATTTCTTGAGGGTGAAGGGCCGCGTCTCCTTGTTCCCAGAATGGATCGAATTCGGCATGATCTTTCATGACTTCGACGACTTCTTCAGCATCGTCGGATAATAATTCCTCCCCTTTTTTCATTTGTCTCCAGATCTCAACGTATTCGGCTAAGGCTTCGCTTGAAAAAAGGACGTCCATAGATTTTCTCCTTGATGGGCTACGATTGGAACGTAGGGCAATAAGGTGTCTATGGTAGCAGAGACGAGAGAAGGCGATCAAGGGCTAATCGAGGCCTTCATCTAAAATGGTGTGCGGGGATCGTTTTGATTTTTAATGCGGCCCTTACCACCGACCTTTTAAGCCGAGCGTGTTTTGAATATTGGTGTATTCTCGCGTGGGATCGCTAGCGTCTTTCGTCGAGATTTCAAGTTTGATATAAGGCGAAAATCTGGGACTAATCGGTTTGGAAAGTTCAATTTCTCCAAGGTAAAATATCTCGTTAAGCGCTTCTGTTGATCCGACCGCTGTTTTTCGCTCGCTATAGTCTCGATCGGCAAAATAAAGCACGATGTTGACTTCCGCAAAATCCGAGTTGTGAAAAAAAACTTGTCCCATGAGTTGAATTTGTCGATAGCTCAAATCGTTTTCAAAATGGTCGGTGTTGATGCGGTATTTTGCCGTGAAGTCCGTTTCCAGAGCCGTCCCGTTGTCGAAGCCAAGTTTCATGTCCAGTTCCTGCCTCCGGAGACCGAGCACCGGATTGGCGTTGTTGAAAGTGCCATCCCGGTTATTGGCTTGCCGTTCGCTATAGGCAATGTTTTTGAAACGGTATCTAATTTTGGCGGTCCAGAATTCGTTCAAAACCTGTTTTGATGAGAGGTCTCCTCCGGTTTCCTTAAAATCGAGAGAGGGCTCGGCTCCAATTTCTTTTACGTTAAAAATGCGATGAAATGCGCCTAATTCAAAGCGAAGACTTTTTGAATAGCGATAGATGCCGAAGACGCGAATCTGATCGCTGATGGATTCGAATTGGTTCATCGGCAGGGCATCGCCTTCGTTGTCAAGTAACTTGAGATCGGTGTAGGAAAGGGTGTTCGTCATGCCAAGGGAATAGTTTGGGTTGAGACGATACCGATATTGTAAGGCGAAATTAGCGAAGAGTTCATCGGCTTGGTTTAACTGAAAGAAATCTTGAAAGGTCGCGTTGAGAAAACCGAATATTAGGGCGCGCTTGCTGGGTTGAAAAAGCCCTTCTAGAGAGGCATCGAGAAGCGTATACCAATCCGACTGGGTCTCTCGATCACTTTGAAAGACGTTCGATTCGAAACCGAGGCCTAGGTCGGCATTGCTTTCTATGGGAAACGCCTTCTTTCCCTCATCGGGCGAAGACGCCATGAGCGGTGCTGTTTGAATTCCGAAGAGCATGACGAGGATATAAAATACGGTTTGGAGCGGCTGCGCTAAATAAGGCTCATTCGCGTTTCTTGTCGATCCGATTGATGCAGGTAAGTTGAGAACCCTCCTTCTCAAAAAATAATCTCCTCGTGTAAAAATATGGAAAGGCGGCCCCATGGGTATCGGACCGCCTTTCCTGCTTCATGGGGAGGACTTCGACCTCAATATCCACGGTCAACAATCATCCAGCTATGGTACTAATTTAATAGATCATTCAGTGTGCTACTCAGCTCTGAGGTCGTATCCTGTGTATCGTCAATGACCTCCTCGGCGGCGGTTTGCGTGTCGTCACGAACCTCGGCTGTGGTGGCCTGCGTGTCTTCACGGATTTCCGCCTCCAATTCTTGTTGCTCTTCTCGAAGCGTTTCGCTCAGGGCCTTATTGTCTTCTTTAAGTTCAGCGACCAGAGATTTTTGAGTATCGCGGAGGTCTTCGAGCATGGATTGCCGGGTGTTCTTTAGATCTTCCTGAACGTCTTGAGATTCCGCTTTGAGGTCCTCTTTAAATGCCTCGGCATGGTCAGACGCTTTCAAGGGTTTATCCCTGAGATCGGATTTTATGGCCCGGACTTCACCAGGTTTTTCCCACGAGTGGG
This sequence comes from Nitrospirota bacterium, assembly GCA_029261155.1. Taxonomy (GTDB): domain Bacteria; phylum Nitrospirota; class Nitrospiria; order SBBL01; family JAADHI01; genus JAJDBU01. Next base: position 62,270 of record JAJDBW010000077.1, read on the forward strand.
GTTCTTTTAGAAGGAGGTCTTCACCGCGATGTTCTTTAGGCGGCGTTAAATGGCCATTAAAAAGTTCCGTGTAATGTTTGGCTCTGACTTCGATTACTTCATTCCGAAAATCTAAATTGATCACTTCAACCACGCCTTCAGAAACCGCGACACCGCTAAAGGCTTCTTTTTCGAAGACCTCAAAGACCGTGCCTTTTACCCCGGCCATAAGTTTAGGCGAAATGACTTCAAAGCGTCCCTTTAGGCGATTTTCAAATACTTTAAAGATGGAATGCCCTTTTTGAAGGACGACCGTGACCAGGTTGTTTAGGCCTTCTCGGACCTGTTGGCTGGATTGTTCCTTGGGAAATTCGAGTAGGGTGTTTTCGAAGAGCTGTATTTTGGCGGAATTATGCCGGAGGGTGGCCCAAGATTTTGCGCCGGTTCTGATGACATTACCGGGCTGGATAACAAGGCCTTTTTCCACTTTTTGCCAAGCCACGGTTTGACTCTTTCTGATTTCAACCTCACCATTAAAGCTTGTGATCATGGTGTCACGATTTTCGGCCCCCGCGTTTAGTGAGAAAAATGCGAAAGAGGCACTCAGGGTTCCGAGAATAAGGATCCCTTTTAAGAAGATCATCATTTTATTGCGCTGAGTCATAAGGTCCTCCGTTCTAATAGGAATGAATATGAAAACCAAAAAGATTAAAGTTGATCATTGTAGAATCGACTAAGATTTTTCTCCAATGAATATAGATCCGCAGAGACATTCTTCGATTTACCCATTGAATGATTGTCCGGCTCGTTTGATTTCTTTTCGATCACCATTGGCTAAATCGCATCGCTCAATTATCTACTAGCGTTGCCGTCTTCCATTCCCACCTGCATTGCTGTGATCGGGAGGGTTTCCGCCTGCGTTGCTATGACTCGGAGGATTTCCGCCTGCGTTGCTGTGGTCAGGTGGTCCGACTTCCAAGTCCGCACGGAAATCGGCGGTCATTTCCTTTCCCTCATTCCGAAGGTCGGCGGCCAGGGTCCTTCTTTCATCCTTTAGGTCAGTGAGTAATGTCTTTCTTTCCTCGCGGAGATCGGCAGCCAGGGCCTTTTCCGCATTCCGGAGGCTTAGTTTGTGTTCCTTAGAATCGCTTTTTATATCTTCTTCATGCTCTTTTGCATCGTCTTTTTCCTGATTGTGAAGTTCAGTATTGACCTCGCTTTGTAGGGGGTCGGCTTCGTTGGGTTTTTCTTGGGAATGTTGTTCTTCATGAAGCAGGTCTTCACCAAGGTGTTCTCTTGGCGGCATTAAGTGGTCGTCTCGAATTTCAGCGATTTGGTTGGCCGTTAATTCGAGAATCTCGCCCCGAAAATCTAAGTTGATCACTTCTACCACACCTTCGGAAACAGCAACGCCTTTAAAGGATTCTTTTTCGAAGACTTCGAAAACGGTTCCTTTTACGCCTGCAATGAGGCTGGGAGAAATAACCTCGAATCGGCGCTTTAAACGGTTTTTAAAAACTTTAAATATGGAGTGACCCTTCTGCAACACCACGGTCACCAAATCATTTCCACTTTGACTTACTCGTTGGCTGGATTGTTCCTTGGGAAATTCGAGAAGGGTGTTTTCGAAGAGCTGGATTTTTGCGGAATTATGCCGAATCATGGCCCAGGATTTTGCACCGGTTCTGATGATGTCGCCGGGATGAATCACGCGGCCCTTTTCGGCCTTCTGCCAAGCCACGGTTTGGCCTTGCTTAATTTCGACTTCTCCTTCAAATCTTGCAATAACCGTATCCGGCGTTTTTGCCGTGACAGCTTGTGTGAAAAACCCGAGAGAAAGAAATAAGCTTCCAAGAATGACGGCTCCCTTTAAATGACCCATCGTTTTATTAAATTGCATTGAGAGACCTCCATGTTGATCAGTTGGATGAATCGAAAACCCAGAAACTCTAAAGTTAAGCAATAATGATTCCAGAAATGGCTAGCCCATGATTACCTTAAGATTGATATTTTGATTAATAAAATCAATGTCCATTAAAAAAGAAGGAGAAGAGCTTCAGGACCTTCCGGTAATAAATTGACTGATATTTGTCACTCACTATGTCATTGGCTACACAATTTTATATTCCATATTGGATAGGACTGCCCTTTCTTGGTGCGATCGACATCGGGTTTCGGGTACATCGCCCTTTTAATGAATGTGGGGATGCACTTCCACTGCCGGGACATAGATGTTTTGAAAACCACGCTTTCTTGCCGTTTCGTCGACCTTATATCGGATTTCTTCGAGCTGGTCTTTCGTGATTTTTAAAAAGGCTTCGACAATTTTGGGGTCGAATTGCGTTCCGGAAAATCGGACGATTTCATCCATGGCCTTTTCGTAAGGCGCCCCTTTGCGATAAGGCCGGTTCGAGGTAATGGCATCGAAGGTATCGACAATCGTAAAGATTCTCGAATAGATGATGATTTCATCTCCCGAAAGCTCACCGGGATATCCGGATCCATCGAATTTCTCGTGGTGATGCAATAATATTTGGGCGACCGATTCAGGGAAATTGACGTTTTTTAACATTCGATAACCATATTCCGGATGCTTTTTAATCACCTCCATTTCAGCCGTGTCTAGTTTTCCTGGTTTTCTTAGAATCGCATCCGGCACGCCGATCTTCCCGATGTCATGTAACAGAGCGCCCTGTCGCAGCTCTTCAAGCATTTGGGTATTGAGTCCCAGGGTTTTACCGACTTCTGTCGCATAGGATGCCACGCGTTGCGAGTGCCCCTCGGTTTCGTTATCGCGAAGTTCTAGAGCGCTTGAGAAGGCCTCGATACTGCTGTTTAAGAGTTGACTCACTTCTTTGATCAGGTCGAGGTTTTCGATATTCATCGCCAGCTGGTTGCTTACGGTATAGAGCAACTTGACCGATTCATCGTCGAAGGGATCCTTTTTAAAGCTATGGAGATGCAGGGTGCCGAGTTGTTTTTCATGCGTGATCAGGGGGACGAAGAGGCTTGACCGAATTTTTTCCCTACTGGGGTTCTCCGATTTAAAGATGTGACCCAGGTTCGAAACAATGACCGATTCCTTGGACTGGAGGACTTTATCGATCCATTGTTGGCATGTCGTGGTGGGTGTGGGGCTGTCCTTGTCTTGGTGGCCTTCGGTTTTGACGATCCGTCTGGCAAAGGCTAAATTTTGAGGGCGATGAATCTCAAGAACCATGCTGTGGATGGACAACATGCCCTTGAGCATCTCAAAAATAAAACTCAAGGAGTGTTCCAATGGCTGTTCTTTTAAGGAAAGCGTTCCCATCGAGTGGAGCGTCGAAAGGCGTAAGGTTTTAATCTGAACGGATCGGCTGCTCAAGAGGTTCATCGAATACGAAGCCCAAAGATAGTGGACCATAAGGGCGCTGAAAACAGGGATAAGGTCTACGATCATTCTGCCGTATACAAAAAAAGCCAAAGATCCAATGGCGTAAAGTGTCGTAATCGTAAAAGCGAGGACAGAAAATAGAATGAAGGGGGAGGGGCCTTTTGTGCCCTCTTTTTTAAGAGATGTTGTCAGGGAAGCTTCCATGATGAAGGCACCGCACAAAACCAGTATTAAAGTCATCCAGAGGGGTTGACGGTTGTACATTTCTCCCGAAAGCAAGGTCTGAAGATTATTGGCTTGAATTTCCAGCCCCGGCGTTAGACCGAAGGGGCCAGACCAAATGTCACGGAGTTCCATGGCCGTGGCGCCAATCAGAACGATTATGTCCTTAAAGCGTTTGGGATCGACGCGTCGTTCCAAGACATCTGCGAAAGAAACTGTTGGGAAGCTTTGATCCGGCAGGATAAAATTGATGTAGTAGCTGCCATCCGCTTCGGGCTGAAAGACCCTGTCTCCGAAGTGGATCGCTTCACCTCTCTTGGTCAGGAGCGGTTCTTTGGGCAACGTTAGGGCTTGTCGTGCCACTTCTGCGGCAAGACTTAAATGGGCTTCTCCCTGGAGCATATCAATCCATTGCGCCCGTCGGATGGTTCCGTCCGAATCGACAGGGAAAAGGATGCTGCCCAACCCTGCTGCGGCGGATCGCAATGCCGGAAAAGGAAGGCTGGCGGAATTCAGGAGTAGGTTTTCGCCTACGATTTTATCTTCGTGGAAGGCGGCGAGCACCACATTGCCGGCGGCCGAAAGGGCTTGTACCAGTTTCTCGTCCTCCTCGGCTTCGCTGGGTGTACTGAAATCGATATCGAGCCCGATGACCTTGGCGCCTCCTTGCCTTAACTGCTTAATTACCTCCGCATAATATTCACGGGGCCAGGGCCAATGGTCGAATTGTTTAATGCTGTCTTTGTCGATCGTGACCAGGAGGATATCGGACCGGGCTTGGGTATCGGCGAGGGTGTATCGCCAATCCAGCGTCATCAGCTCCATCCGCTCAAAAAAACCTAAGGCGGTGCAAATCAGAATAATCGCAATGGCAAAGGCACGGAAACGTTTATGGGGGACCAAAGGACTCAAAAGTTGCATAAAACCTCAAAATCGGTTCCTAAAAGTGTACCTTAAATTCGAGGCATGTAAATAAAACAAGGATGGTTTCGTCTAAAAAAGAAAGCGTTTTTCGGCACAAAATATAAGGGGCACGGCCAATATTTCGAGAAGAGGCCAATTCGGGGGATAACACCGACTTAAAAAAGTGAGGAAGGGTTCGAAATTTGAGTCTACCGGCGTGGGGATATTTTTTTAAGGGAGGTGTCGAGAGGGCCTGGAAGCCCTCTCCTTCGCCCAACAATTAAGGCGTTTTGTGAGAATGGAGCAGCAAGTCGGCATAAGCGGCTTTTGCGGATGCTTCGGTGTTGTCGGTATCGGTCATAATGGCGATGCCTGAAATATTTGGGGGGTCTTCACCAAAAGCGGCCTTGTAATCGTTAAAAAGGTTCCGTTTCGCGCAGTGCCATTGGCCGACTTTTTCCTCTCCGCTTTCCACGGCGATCATCATTGCACGGTCTGTGTAAGCATTCGGCACAACTTCCCCAATCTGCATGCGGTTTGCCCAGACATAGTTGAGCGCCCCCTTGGGCGGATACTCGCCGTAGAAGAGTTTGTATGTTTTGAATTTGGCCGCCTCGAAAAAGGAAGCGTGCTCTGGATCGAACTTAAAGGTGACATAAATTCGGGCGGCGTAGTCATCTCCTGCTTTCGTCCGAACATCACCCTTTTTAATAATGGCGTCGACCTTCCAGCACCAGGAGAGGGTCTGATAGACTTGGGGGTCGAGATCCAAGGGTCGAATAAGGCCCGAGGCTGCCCGTTCGCTCTCTGCGAGAATAATTGGCCTTCCCGCTTCCTCAGATAGACGATAGTTTGTGTGGCGCTCGATCTTTTTAAAGGTTAGAGGCTGCCATCCGAGCGGAAGGCCATTTTTATCTGCTTGGGCATCGAAAAGCTGTATCGGTGCTTCGGCTGTCGCGATGCCGAACCATAAAATGAAGAAGGAAAAGAAGATCACGCGCAGAAAGGCAGGACGAAAATTAATCTTGGAATTTTTCCGCGAGCGTAGGGGGTGCCGAAAGGGCCTTGCTTTTCTATTTCGGCTGGGCATATTCGCACAACTCTAATAAATTGCCTTCGAGATCCTGAAAATAGACCAGGCGTTTTCTCATGCCGCCCACATAGGTGACTTGGCTATCCGGCACCTGAAAAACCTGGCTGAAAAACGGAACCCCCTCTTTTTTGAGTACTGCGACAATTTGATCAATTTCGGAAACGCGGAAGGCAATATGGCGCATGCCCAAGGTATTGGGCTTGCCAAGCTCATCGGGCCGATGGCCCATGGGAGAGCGGTACTTGATCAATTCGATCCGTGGCCCGTTTTCCGGTTCCAGGTACACGACATCGGCCTCGACTTGTTTTAATCCGACGACCCCTTCGATCCATTCGCCGCTGATCACCACCCGTTTGGAGAGCTTAAAACCCAAGGCATCCCGATAAAAGCGGATCATCTCCTCCAAGTCCTGTACAACAATATTGATATGGTCGATGGCTTCGATCATGAAGGGTATTCCGATTTTCCCTTGTTTTTGAGTGCTCCACGTCCCTAGCTCTTGTATAGCTGAATCCCTGCCTTTTTAGCAATGCCTTATTCTATTTGGCCCATTGGCAATATAGAGGTGATTTATCCTAAATTTCCTTGACACCCATAGGTCGTTGGGCTACCATCGCCACAGGTTTTTTGTATGAAAACGATTGTTGCCTCAGATCACGCGGGTTTTAAATTAAAGGCCCGCATTCTCACATTTCTTTCCGAAAATAAGATTGAAGGCGTCGATTTGGGACCCGATGGCGATATATCCGTCGACTATCCCGACTTCGCAGTCAAGGTTGCCGAACAGGTCTCGGCAGGGGAGAGGACACGGGGGATCTTGATTTGCGGAACGGGGATCGGCATGTCGATTACGGCCAATAAGTTTAATGGCGTTCGTGCTGCGCTTTGCCACAATGAGGCGACAGCCGAAGCCAGCCGCCGACACAACGACGCCAATATTCTCGTCCTGGGCGGGCGTGTGCTGACAGAGGATATGGCACTTAAGATTGTCGATATTTGGCTCAACACGCCTTTCGACGGAGGGCGTCATCAAGGCCGCATTGACAAGATTCAGTCCATCGAAAAAACCCAATAAGCGGCCGCAGTCGGTTTACGCCAATCTAATATTAAGCGAATGCGTTTGAACACCCTAAAGAAAAACGTGTAGAAATAAAAGGAAGCGAGATGAACGAAAAAAAAGACCTACAATCCTTCGATCCCGAAGTCGCAGAGGCAATTGCCCAGGAAGCGCAACGGGAAGACCATAAAATTTTGTTGATCGCATCGGAAAATACGGTCAGCCCCGCCGTTCTCGAGGCACAAGGCTCCTTGATGACCAACAAATACGCGGAGGGCTATCCGGGGCGGCGCTACTACGGCGGCTGCGAATTCGTCGATGTCGTCGAAAACCTCGCCATCGCGCGGGCCAAGGCCCTCTTCGGGACCGAGCACGTGAACGTGCAACCCCATTCCGGTTCTCAGGCGAACATGGCGGTCTATTTTTCCGTTCTCCAGCCCGGTGACAAAATCATGGGCATGAGCCTGGCCCACGGCGGTCACCTCACCCACGGATTTAAGGTCAATTTTTCCGGCCAGCTTTACCAGACAGTGTCTTACGGTGTCGAAAAGGCGACGGGCCGAATCGAATATGATGCAGTCGAAACACAGGCAAAGAACGAAAAGCCAAAGATGATTATTGTGGGCGCCTCGGCCTATTCCCGCGTGATCGATTTCGCGCGCTTCCGGAAAATTGCCGACAGCGTCGGCGCTTATTTAATGGTCGATATGGCCCACATCGCCGGACTCATTGCCGCCAAGGTCCACCCTTCGCCTGTTCCCTACGCGGATTTTGTCACAACCACAACCCATAAAACCCTTCGGGGGCCGCGCGGCGGGATGATCCTCTGCCGCGATCAATTCGCCAAAGCCGTCGATAAATCGGTTTTCCCAGGCATTCAAGGCGGTCCTTTAATGCATGTGATCGCGGCGAAGGCCGTCTCTTTCAAAGAAGCGCTCTCGGATGAATTTAGGACCTATCAATCGCAGATCGTTTCGAATGCCGCAGCCCTCGCCAGTAAATTGATTGAGAAGGGTTACCAAATTGTTTCGGGCGGGACCGATACCCATCTCATGCTGGTTGATTTGAGCAATAAAGGGATGAGTGGAAAAGAAGCCGAAGCCGCCCTGGATGCGGCAGGCATTACGGTGAACAAAAACGCAGTGCCTTTTGACGAACGTCCTCCGGCCCATGCCAGTGGCATTCGTCTCGGAACACCGACGGTCACGACCCGCGGAATGAAAGAGGCTGAGATGGCTGAAATTGCGACCTTGATCGACACCGTGCTTCAAAACCTGAAGGACGAAACGGTCATCAAATCGGTGCAAGCCCAAGCGGAAACGCTCTGCGCGCGCTTTCCGCTCACTCTTTAAACGTTAGAGCAAAAAAATGCACTGCCCCTTTTGTAGCAGTTTGGAAGACAAGGTGGTCGATTCCCGCTTGAGCAAGGAAGGCGAGGTGATCCGCCGCCGGCGCGAATGCCTTCAGTGCCAGCGGCGATATACGACCTACGAGCGCATCGAAGAAAGCCTGCCCATGCTGGTTAAAAAAGATGGACGCCGCGAACCCTTTGATCGTCAAAAGATTTTTTCGGGTTTAAAAAAGGCCTGCGAAAAGCGTCCGGTGAGTGTCGACCTGCTCGAAGCCATGGTGGTGCGAATAGAAAAGTCCATCCAAGAAAAAGGGGTGAATGAGGTCGATAGCCGAATTGTGGGTGAAGAAGTCATGCGGCAGCTTCATGCGCTCGATCAAGTGGCCTATGTGCGCTTCGCTTCCGTCTATCGAGAATTTAAAGACGTCAATCAGTTTATGTCCGAACTCAAATCCCTTCTCGACGAATCGGGCGTGAACCCTTCCTCTTAATGGCTTCATCCTCCATTTATCCCTAGCCTGTGATCCATGCCATCGATGGCATAGGTTGTCTAAAAACCCGAAGTGCCTTCAATTCTATTCTTTCCCCTTACCTGTTTTTGAACAAAAAAAAGACGGTTGATCAACCGCCTTTTTTTTGTTATCCCTTTGCATATCGTTACATCAAAAATTAGAACATCAACACGGCAATTAAAACAGCCACTAGATTGATGACTTTGATCATGGGGTTGATGCCGGGGCCAGCGGTGTCTTTGTATGGATCACCGACCGTATCGCCCGTGACGGCTGCTTGATGGGCCAGGCTGTTCTTTCCCCCGTGGTGCCCTTCCTCGATATATTTCTTGGCGTTGTCCCAGGCTGCGCCGCCCGATGTCATCGAAATCGCGACAAACAGACCTGTGACGATGCTCCCGACGAGGACGCCGCCCAGGGCCTTGGGCCCTAGGGTTAAGCCCACAAGGATGGGTGCAATAATCGGAATCAGGGAAGGGACCATCATTTTTTGCAGGGCGGCGATGGTGACGATGTCGACGCATTTGCCATATTCGGGCTTGGCCGTGCCCTCCATGATGCCTTTAATCTCCCGGAATTGACGACGGACTTCCTCAACGATCGCTCCGGCCGCTTGTCCGACTGCCTTCATTAACATCGCGCTGAAGATAAAAGGGAGCATGCCGCCGATGAACAAGCCGACGAGGACGAGCGGATCGGAAAGATCGAACACAATCGCTTTTCCGCCTTGGGAAAGGGAGCGGGTATATTCGGCAAACAGGACGATGGCGGCCAATCCGGCGGAGCCGATGGCGTATCCCTTCGTCACGGCCTTGGTGGTGTTGCCGACCGCGTCGAGCGGATCGGTCACGCCACGAATTTCGTCGCCCATTTCGGCCATCTCGGCGATGCCGCCCGCGTTGTCGGTGATCGGCCCGAAGGAGTCGATCGCCACGATTATGCCGGACATCGTCAACATCGCTTCGGCGGCAAGGGCCACGCCGTAGAGCCCGGCCAAGGCATGGCTGGCCAGGATGGCGGCTGCGATAACGAGGACGGGTAATGCGGTCGATTGCAGCGAGACGGCCAGTCCCGCGATGATATTGGTGCCGTGTCCCGTTTCCGAGGCCTTGGCGATTTCCTGCACGGGGCTATAATGTTTCGCGGTGTAATAGTCGGTAATGACGACCAGTGCAAAGGTGACCGCTAAACCGATCAAGGCACTCATGTAATAATTCATTACCGAGTAAGTTCCGACGCCTTCCATGAGCCAGGAAGTGACGAAATAAAAGGCCACTGCCGTAAGCGCACCGGTTGCACCGAGTCCTTTATAGAGCGCGGGCATAATGCCTCCACCTGGGGAGAGTTTCACAAACCAGCTTCCGATAATGGTCGTGATAATCGCGACGCCACCAAGCATCAGCGGAAAGAGCATGGCGTTTTTCGATTCGGGATACAGAAGGTGGGCCAGGGCCATGGTTGCCACGGTGGTCACGGCATAGGTTTCGAAAAGATCCGCCGCCATACCCGCGCAATCGCCGACGTTGTCCCCCACGTTATCTGCAATGACCGCAGGGTTTCTGGGGTCGTCTTCTGGAATACCGGCTTCGACTTTGCCGACCAGGTCGGCGCCGACATCTGCCGCTTTCGTGTAAATACCCCCGCCCACACGCGCAAACAAGGAAATCAAACTGCCACCTAATCCCAGGGAAAGCAGGGCAGGGACGATTTTTGCGTCATCGGCAACGCTTGAGGCCACAGCGTAAAATCCCGTAACGGAAAGCAGGCCAAGGCCGATGAGGAGGAGGCCCGTGACCGATCCGCCTCGAAAAGCCAGGACCAAGGCGGCATTCATGCCCTTATAGGCCGATTGAGCGGTTCTGGCATTGGCGCGTACCGCGACCATCATCCCTAAATACCCGGACAAGCCGGATGCGACGGCACCCACAATAAAACCGGTGGCGGTTAAAAACCCGAAATGTTCCGACCAAATGCCCGAGATCCAGAGCAGTGCGAAGAGCACGATGGCGACGACCGAGACCGCCTTAAATTGTCGGGCCATGTAGGCCTCGGCTCCCTCTTGGATGGCGGCTTGAATTGCTTTCATCTTATCGGAACCGGCATCTTGCCGCATGACCCAGGCTGCCAGATAGAGGGCGTAGGCCACACCGACGCCGCCGCAGATAAGTGAAAAGAGAATAATTGTCGATCTGTTGTCCATTCTGTTGGCGTCTCCTATCTAGGGTTCCGTCGAGGTCAGTGGTTTTTATCTTTGTGGTCGATTGCGTCGTTCGCAAGCCGATCTGCTTCGCCGTTCTCTTCTCTTGGAATATGATGGAACTTAACTGCACCCTTGGGAAGCCGGCTGCACAAGCCTTGCGCTCTTTTGGCGAGAGAAAGAAGGCCCTTGTTTTTTATCTTATAGATGCCTTGCATTTGACGGACGACCAATTGCGAATCGAGGAAAAAGTCGACCGCCTCGGCATTGAGTGTTTGAATGACTTCCAAACCCCGAATGAGGGCCATGTACTCCGCAACATTATTCGTTTCGGTGCCAAGGTATTCTGAAGCGGTTTGAACAATCGTGCCCTTTTCGTCTTTAATCACGACGCCAATGCCGGCTTCTCCTGGATTATTTCTGGAAGCGCCGTCCGTAAAAACGGCGTATTTTTGGGGTTTGTCTCTCAGTGTATTCATTTTTTGGGGGTTTAAGTTATTTGGTTGAGAAAAACGAAATCAGTCGGCCTCGACGTAGAGCATGCGGTTACAGTAATTGCAGGTGAGGATTTTTTCATTCTTCCTCACTTCTGCGATCAACTGAGGCGGAAGGCTGAAGTGACACCCCGTACACGTATACCCGTTTAGGGGAACAACCGCCACGCCTTTTCGCAATATGCTCAGTTTTTTGTAGGATTCAAGCAAATCGCTGGGTGCCTCTTTGGAAAGCGCGAGCCATTCTTGTTCCAACTTTTCGTCTTCTTTGGAAAGCTGTTCAATCGTGGCATTAATTTCCTCTTTTTCTTTGGCGAAACGCGCTGTTTCTTCATTGAGGAGGGCGGTTTTCTCGGCAAGTTCTTTTTTGAGGAGGTCGACATTTTCCATGGCCTGTAAAAGACGGTCTTCGGTGTCCTCTTTCTCTTTATTCACCGCCGCAATTTCCTGAAGATGCGCATGGTATTCTTTATTCGTTTTTAGGTCAGTGAGTCTGCTCTTTAATTTACGTATTTTATCTTCTACCACTTGCAGGGCCAATTCCTTATCTTTTTTTTCTTTGATGACCAGGTCGATCGCGGCTTGGGCCTTTTCAACAAGACCTTTGGCTTCGAAAAGTGGCTTTTCAGCGATCTTGAGCTTCTCTGGAATTTCTTCTAAACCTTCCTTGTCTTGCTGTCGTCTGAGATCGAGTGCTTGCAGCCGAATCAGCATGGCCATCTGTTCTTTCACTACATTCCCCCTTCAATAAAAAAAAACAGGCTGGTGGGCCCACCAGGACTCGAACCTGGGACCGACCGGTTATGAGCCGGCGGCTCTAACCAGCTGAGCTATGGGCCCTTAAATGATTTCGACAAAACTTTTTAACCTTTTGCTCCGGCTTGGGTGACGGAGCTTGCGGAGCGCCTTGGCCTCGATCTGCCGAATACGCTCGCGCGTCACCTGAAAGTCTTGGCCGACCTCTTCTAAGGTATGGTCGGTGGATTCCCCAATGCCAAAGCGCTTTCTCAGTACCTTCTCTTCACGAGGTGTTAAGGTCTGCAGCACGCTGTCGATCGAACGCTGCAGGTCGTAGCGAATGGCCGCATCAAGCGGGGAGATCACCTTTTTGTCTTCAATGAAATCTCCCAGATGAGAGTCTTCTTCTTCTCCGATGGGTGTTTCCAGGGAGATCGGCTCTTTCGCGATCTTTAATATTTTACGAACCTTTTCTAAAGGGAGCTCCATTTTTTCTCCGATTTCTTCCGGAGAGGGTTCCCTTCCCAGTTCTTGCACGAGTTGTCGTGAAGTTCGAATGAGTTTGTTGATCGTCTCGATCATATGTACCGGAATGCGGATGGTTCGTGCCTGATCTGCGATGGCGCGGGTAATGGCTTGGCGAATCCACCAGGTCGCATAGGTTGAAAACTTATATCCCCGGCGATATTCGAACTTGTCGACCGCTTTCATCAGGCCGATATTGCCTTCCTGAATCAGATCAAGAAACTGAAGGCCGCGATTGGTGTATTTCTTTGCGATACTGACCACCAAGCGGAGGTTGGCCTCAACCAATTCACTTTTCGCGAGTTTGACCCTTTGTTCGGCCCGATACAATTGGCGCAAGGAATCTTTTAAGGCTTGCGCGCTGACCATGGACTCGGTTTCGACTTCCCTGATGCGTTTGCGGGCGTTGCGATAGGTCTTGTCGAATTTGAGGATTTGTTCCGTTGTGAGCTTAAGCCGTCGTTCGGCCGCGCGCATTGACCGTGTTGTCTTCTTCACTTTGGTGAAAAAGGCAGAGATTCCCTCTTTTTCGCCCACCTTTTTTTTGCAGTACGAGATCTCCCTCTCGGCTTGCATCACGACACCGGCCATGGATTTTAAGGTTTCGGTTAAATTGTCCAAGACATAGGGATGAAGAGCCAAGCCTTCGATTTTTTCGATTACCTTGTTTCGGGCTTTCGCTTGTTTTTCTAAAGCCAGAGCCTTTGATTTTGGGTTACGCGCTGCACGCTTGGTTGTTTCGAGCACTTTGTAATAGTCGCGCTGACGCGCCCGGATCTGCCTGGTTGTGTTCAGCGTTTTTTGTCGCAGTTCGTCGAGATCTTGTTCTACCACATCAAAATCTTCTTCAGGGATGGCAATGACCTCTTTGAGTTCAACCTCTTCTGTGCGCAAGGAGGTACCCAGTTGGATGACCGCATCCATCGCCATGGGCATTCCGAAAATCGTCGACGATATCTCGTGTTTTCCGACTTCAATCTTTTTTGCAATGGTTGTTTCGCCTTCACGCGAAAGCAAAGGCACTGAGCCAATTTCCTTAAGGTAGAGGCGGACCGGATCGTCTGTGCGTCCTACGGTGCCTGGTGTTAAGTCGATCTCTTTTTCTTTATCACTATCGTCGTCCGAAGAGGAATCGTCCTCATTGTCGTCCGTGTCGTTCCCACTATCGCTGTCGTCGGCTTCGGCCGCGATCTGCTGAAATCGGCCTGCATCGCCGGGATCGATCACTTCTATTTCCATCTCTCCAAACAAGACCATAATGCTGTCGATCTGTTCTGATGAAAGCAAATCGACGGGGAGGGCGCTGTTGAGCTCCTCATAGGTCAGGTATCCCTTTTCCTTACCCAGGGAGATGAGTTGTTTTACTTCTTCTAATTTTTCGACTTTCGACATGAAACCTCCGGTCACTTCCTCTCTTAATTGTTTAGCGAGATAGGCTCAAGTGGCTTGATGCCTTCTTTAACTCAAGGATCCTTTTCAGTGTTTCAGGATCTTCTTGGCCAGCCTTTTGTTTCAATTGTGAAGCAATGTGCATTCGTTCTCTGTCGTTCCTTTTTTTTAGGAGTTCTCGAATGAAATCTGTTGTCATCTGTTGGACTTGATCTGGATCGATGTCTGATACACAGAGTCGGCTGATGAGCGCCGCCGTCGTTGCATTGTCGGCTTCGATTGTCTCTGTGGGTGCGCGCCATTGTGATTCGGGTTCATCCCAATACTGGGACAGAACTTCTCGAATGAGGGGGTGTGTGAAATCGGCCAAATCGAGCTTGCCGTTAAGTGTTAAAGGATCAAGTTGATCTTGAAGCAGCAGCATGAGCAGCCCTTCTTCATCTTGCGGTCTTTTTGAATCAATGCCCGCGGGCTGCGGTTTGATTTGGCCAGCGGGGGCGCTTCCCTTTTTCGATCGTTTGAGGTAATCGGTCCGAAGGTCTTCTTCACGGCTGCCCAAGGCTTCGGAAAGCGATTTCAGATAATGGCTTCGTTCCACAGAGGAGTCCAGAAGATCGATCAAAGGATAGATTTGTTGGATGATTTTCTTTTTGTCGTCTGCCGATTTGATTGGAAGGGCCTCAATACTTTTTTCGATCGCAAAGTCGATAACCGTCTTCGCACTTTCGATTTCGCGGAGAAAAGCCTCTTCGCCTTTCGCTTGGATGAAGGCGTCCGGATCTTTTCCTACCGGGAGGGAGGCGATCCGGGCGGACATGCCTTCTGCGATTAATAAGGGTGCGGCTCGCAAGGCGGCCCGCACGCCGGCAGGGTCCGAATCGAAGATGAGCACCATGGATTCAGAGCATCGACGAATAACTTGAAGGTGTTCTTTCGTGAGGGCCGTGCCGAGGGTTGCAACAACATTGTGAATGCCGACTTGCTGCGAGGCCAAGACGTCAAGATAGCCTTCGACAACGATGAGGCTTTGAACCCCTCCACCCTTCGCGTGATCTAACCCATAAAGATGGCGGCCCTTCGTAAAGACGGCGGTTTCGGGCGAATTTAAATATTTCGGTAGGGACGTATCGAGGACCCGTCCCCCAAAGCCGGCAACCTGAGCCCGTGGAGTGCCGATCGGAAAGATAATTCGATTGCGAAAACGGTCAAAGACACCGCTTTGTTTTGCACTGTCTTTTGCATCGCCCGACCTGCGCGAGACCAAGCCTGCTTTTTCGAGTTGCGGGACCGAAAATTTCGAAGCGAGTGCCTTAAGGAGACCATCCCAAGCCGGCAGGGCATAACCCAGACGGAAGGTAAGAAGGGTTTCCATGGTCATGCCACGGCCTTTCAAATAGCTGCGTGCGGCGGTGCCTTGGGGGCTGTCAATGAGGTTACGATGAAAATAATCCGTCGCGGCTTCATTCACCTTGTAGAGGGTGTCGCTCAGGGAAGGTCCGCGGTATTCGCCTTGTGTGTCTTTTTCGGGGATTGTGATTCCCGCTTTATGGGCAAGGCGTTCGATGGCCTCCGAGAAGGAGATGCCTTCAATTTGAATTAGAAATTGAAAAAGGTCGCCGCCGAGGCCGCAGCCGAAGCAGTGAAAAACCTTTTTAATCGGACTCACCACAAAAGAGGGTGTTTTTTCTTGATGAAAAGGGCAAAGCCCCGTGTAATTTTGGCCCGATTTTTTTAATGTAAGGTATTCTGAGACCACGCCGATCAAGTCGGATCGCTCTCGAATGATCTCAATGATTTCGTTCGGAACTCTTCTTTGCTTCAAGGCCGTTCCTTTTCACGACAAGGGCATGGATAGACTTTTCAAAAAACACTTAGTATTACTTGTCTTGAAGCGCGCTTTGAACCATTTTACGGAGCAGGTTGCCATCCGCGCGCCCGAGTAATTGTGGGACTAAGATCTTCATAACCGCACCCATATTTTTCATGTCTACCGCCCCGGTTTGGGTGATCGCTTCCGAGACTTTCGATTGTAATTCCGCTTCTGTGAGGGGTTCAGGGAGATAATGCTGCAGGATCTGGCGTTCCTTAGTTTCTTTTTCGACAAGGTCCTTGCGCTCGGCTTTTTTGTATTGATCGATGGACTCGGTCCGTTGTTTGGCCGCGGCAACAATCACCCCCATAATTTCGTCGTCTTCCAGAAGGACGTCTTTGCCTTTCTCGATTTCCTTATTCTTTATCGTCGCCATTAAGAGGCGTATAACAGAAACGCGGTCCGTATCGCGCGACCGCATTGCCTCTTTCAAATCTTCTTTTAATTTTTGATGTAGCGACATATCTTGTCCAACGAAGTGAAACTCGTAAATTTATCATGACGCACTGCTGGTGTCAAACGCTTTGCCTCGCTGGTATTAGGACAAAGCGGGAAGGTGCAAGGTGAAGGACGATTTCAACGAGAAGGCCTCTGTTTTTAATCGTGCTGGATTAATCATTGTCCTGTATTGAGGCTTTGCTTAGAATTGAAGAAGCGTTGTCCGGGGGCTTCTGAACGCGGTAAATAGGGAACCGAAGAGCGAGAAAACACTAATATTTTAAATGCTTAAGGGACAGTTGATGGCCCAGCGGAGAGGTCTTATTTAGTTTAAAGGCTTAGCTTTTTAGAGAAGTGACTTGAATCGATTTTTCCGAGGGCCGTTAAGCTCAGTGATTTTCGCTCGAAGAGGGTGTTCGCGAGGTGATTCACCTGTCGGGCACTGACTTTATCTATTTCTTCAAGGACCTCGTCCAAGGAGAAATGCCGCCCAAAATAGAGCTCTTCCTTTGCCAATCGGCACATGCGGTTGGATGTGCTTTCCATCCCCAGCATCATCCCGCCTTTAATATGATCCTTTGCACGTGATAATTCGTCCCGGGGGATACGTTCTGTCTTTAACTTTTTTAGTTCTTTGAGCACAAGATCCACGACTTTGCCGGCCTTGTCGGGGCTGGTTCCGGCATAAATGGTAAAGAGACCGGCATCTTGATAGGACTGGGGCGAAGAATAGATTGAGTAGGCCCATCCACGCTGTTCTCGAATTTCCTGAAAAAGGCGGGAACTCATCCCACTGCCAAGCAAGGTGTTAAGAACGTACAGCACGTAGCGCTTTGGATCGGTGTGCGCCAATCCCTGCGTCCCAAGGCAAAGATGCACCTGCTCAAATGCCTTCTTTTTGACCTGAAGGTTCGGCTGGATTTCAGGCGCAACTCGTGGATGAATGTGGGTCCCATTGGCGGAGAAGGTCCCGAAGGCGGATTGAAGTTGCTTCATCAAAACCGGCATTGAAAAGCAACCGGCAACTGCGATGACGATCTCGCGTGGATCGTAGGTGCGTTTGATAAAGTGCAAAATCTTATCTCGGTCGATTGCAGAAACCGTATGCGGGGTTCCGAGAATGGGTCGAGATAAAAGGTGTCCTTTCCAGGTCTCCTTCACATGGAGTTCGTGGACCCAGTCTTCCGGATCGTCCTCAACCATCTTTATTTCTTCAAGCACAACCTGTCGTTCTCTTTCGATTTCAAGCGGGTCAAATTGCGAGTGCAAGAAATTATCGGAAAGAAGGTCGATGGCCTTGGGGAGGTGGGCGTCGAGCACCTTCGCATAAAAGGTTGTGGTTTCCCGGCCGGTGAAGGCATTCATCTCACCGCCGAGGGCATCGATCTCCAATGCGATTTCTTTTGCATTGCGCCGCGCTGTCCCTTTGAAGAACATGTGTTCTAAAAAATGCGAAATGCCGTGCTCGTCTTTTTCCTCATCCCGGGAACCGATGCGGACCCATAAGCCGATGGCGACCGATCTGACGGCAGGTATTTTTTCAGCCACGACACGGATGCCGTTCTCTAAAACGCGTTTATAGATCATGCCTTTTTCCGAAGTGTCGTCTGAGGGGAAAGGTGCGTACCGCTTAGCTTTCGCTTTCTTTTTCTTCGCCCTTCGGCGCTGGGAGGGTTTCCTTGCGGGAAAGGCGAATCTTGCCTTGACGATCGATTTCGAGAACTTTGACATCGATTTCGTCGCCTTCCTTGACTTCGTCGCGAACATCTTTCACGCGATGGTGCGCCAATTGGGAAATATGCACCAAGCCGTCCGTTCCTTTTTTCAGTTCGACAAAGGCGCCGAAATCCATAATCCGCACGACCTTGCCGGTGTAAACCCGACCGATTTCCACGTCTTCTACAATCATTTTGACCATGTCGACGGCTTCTTTTGAGGCGGCTTCGTCGGTGGATGCGATGTGGACGGTGCCCGAATCGTCGATGTCGATCTTCACGCCCGTTTTTTCGATGATGCCGCGAATGACCTTTCCGCCCGGTCCAATAACTTCCCGAAC
This sequence comes from Nitrospirota bacterium, assembly GCA_029261155.1. GTDB lineage: Bacteria > Nitrospirota > Nitrospiria > SBBL01 > JAADHI01 > JAJDBU01. The sequence goes on from JAJDBW010000077.1 coordinate 80,467, forward strand.
CTTGTCGGGCCGAACTTTAAGAGTGGTAATGCGCGGGGCATAAGCGGACATCTCGGTGCGGGGTTCGGCAAGGGCGCTTTGCATGCGTTCCAAAATATGGAGGCGTCCGACTTTGGCTTGATCCAGTGCCTTTTTCATGATGTCGGCGTTGATGCCGCCGATCTTGATATCCATTTGGAGGGCGGTAATGCCCTCTGCCGTACCGGTGACCTTAAAATCCATATCGCCCAGATGGTCTTCGAGTCCAAGGATGTCGGAGAGCACGGCGACTTGGTCGCCTTCTTTGATCAATCCCATCGCGATACCGGCAACCGGTTTCAGGATGGGGACGCCCGCATCCATGAGGGCAAGCGTTCCGCCGCACACGGTGGCCATGGAAGAAGACCCGTTCGATTCGAGGATGTCGGAAACGATGCGAATCGTATAGGGAAAGCTGTCTTTGCTGGGAAGAACCTGGGTGAGTGCGCGTAGCGCGAGGACGCCGTGGCCAATCTCTCTCCGGCCGGGGCCTCTCATCGGACGCGCTTCGCCGACGGAAAATGGCGGAAAATTATAGTGGAGCATGAAGGATTTTTTCGATTCCCCATCCAGAGAATCGATTCGTTGCTCATCGTCCGATGTACCCAGGGTGACGACGGCGAGACTTTGTGTTTCGCCACGGGTAAAGAGAGCCGAGCCATGGGTCCGCGGAAGGAAGCCCACTTCACAGGTAATTGTACGGATGTCCGCGACGCCGCGGCCATCGGCCCGAACCCCTTTGTTTAAAACCATTTGTCTGATCTCGTTGCGTTCGAGTTCATGCGCAAAGACATTAACGGCTTTTATTTTTTCGGATTCCGAGGGATCGAGGGTGTCGATCTTTTTCTGAACGATTTGATCGAGCTGTGTCTGCCGCTCGGTTTTATTCGGGATCATTACGGCGTCACGAATCGCGGATTGCAAGTCACGTTTCACTTCTTCAAACAGTTCCGTATCGCGTTTGACTTCGGGAACAGGTCGTTTTTCTTTGCCCACCTTAGCTTGCAAGTCTAGCTGAAGGGTGATCACGGCTTGCAAGGCTTGGTGGCCGAATTGAATGGCCGCTAAGACGATTTCTTCAGAGAGTTCTTTGACCGCGCTCTCGACCATCATCACCGCATCGGCTGTTCCGACCACGACAATATCCATTTCGCTATTGTCCAGTTCCGAGAGTGTGGGATTAATACAGAATTCACCCTCGATGCGTCCGACCCTGACGGCTCCAATCGGGCCTTGATGCGGAATGTCCGAAATGGTGAGCGCCGCGGAGGCGCCGATAACGGCCATAATATCGGTCGCGTTTCCCTGGTCGCTCGACAAAACAGAGGCGATGATTTGGGTTTCGAAATACCAGTTATCCGGGAAAAGGGGTCTTAAGGGGCGGTCGATCAAACGGCAGGTTAGGATCTCTTTTTCACCGAGCCGGCCTTCGCGCTTGAAAAAGCCGCCGGGAATCTTTCCGGCCGCATAGGCGCGCTCCTGGTAATCGACGGTGAGGGGGAGGAAATTGACATCTTTTGGGGTTTTCCCCGCGACGGCCGTCACCAAGACGACGCTGTCGCCATAGCTCACCATCACGGCCCCATCGGCCTGTCGCGCTGCGCGTCCCGTTTCTAATACTAAAGTCTGTGCCCCGATTTTTGCTTCAACACGATGCATCATTTTGTTCGCTCCTTTTGGGTGATGTGGGAGGGGAGGCACAGAACGACAATAATAAAACAAGGAAGCCCGTTTGGTGGTGCCTTAGTTTATTATTGTATTCCTGTGCCGCCGCCCCGGTGGTTATTTTCTTATGCCATGCTTTTGAAGAATGGCCTGATAGCGGTCAAAGGCGTTGGCTTTGAGATAGTCGAGGAGTTTTCTTCTTCTCCCGACGATATGGATCAGTCCTCTTCGAGAATGATGATCCTTTTTATGGGTATCGAAATGACCCATCAATGAGTTGATGCGATTCGTCAAAAGTGCGATTTGCACCTCTGGCGAACCCGTATCTCCTTCGTGGACTGCATTTTTTGTGATGACTTTATCCTTCGATTCTTTGAGTATGGGCATACCGATTAAATCTCCTTTGCGATCTTTCGATCATTTTTAATGTGGTGTTGAGTGATAAGGTTTCTAATGGGGTGCACCGTTTAACGATCCCTAAGGATGGTCTTTACGCGAAAAGGGTTTTCCGCGTCTGCGCGCTCGGCTTCGCTGCTTTCCGAATCGCGAAGCGCATGACCAATGGCCAAGAGCCGGTTTTTAACATCTAAAAAACGAAGCGACATGCCGGATTTAAAAGGATCCCATTTATCCAAGCCTTCGAATCCGATTTGAACGCCGTGCAGAAAAGCGCGAAGGTGGTCCTGTTTGACCCAAAGGCTGGAAAGCCCTTCTAATCCAGTATTGAGTGGATAGGCCGCTTCCTCCCATCCGCCGTTTTTACACAGGGCCGAAAAGGTGGTCATATCCATGGCTTGCGTAATGTCGAAGATGCCCGAACGGGTGCGCCGTATCGAACGTAAATGGCCACCCACGCCCAGTTTGTTTCCAATGTCGGCACAGAGTGTTCGTATATAGGTCCCTTTAGAGCAGCGGACCTGAAAGGTGATGTCGCGCTCTACCATGTCGATAAAGCGGATTGAGCGAATCACCACAGGCCGGGCCGCCCGATCGACGACTTTCCCGCTTCGGGCCGTTTTATAGAGGGGAACGCCCTTAATCTTAACCGCGGAATACATCGGCGGCTGTTGCAGGTAGGGCCCCACAAAGCCCTGGATCGCGGCGAGTACTCCTGCACGTCCGGCATCGGATTGTAAGCGTTCCGGCACGGGAAGGCTGCGGGTGACTTTCCCGCTCGCATCTTCTGTATCCGTCTCTTCGCCCAGGCGAAGGACAGCGTTATATTCTTTGTCGTCATCGGACAAGAAATTCGCGAGCTTGGTCGCTTTTCCGAAGCAAATGGGGAGTACGCCGGTGGCTTCTGGATCGAGGGTGCCTAAGTGTCCTACCCGTTGCATCCCAATGAGGCCGCGTATCTTCGCGACGACATCGTGGGAAGTCCATCCTGCGGGTTTGTCGATATTGAAAAAGCCACCGACAAGACCGCTTGTTTCGATAAGGCTTTGATGATCGAGTAAAGCATTTTTGGTCATGACAGGCCTTCGTTTAGGTCTTGATTATTTTCATGATGCGATGCCTGAAGGCGATTCTCTTCATATTCGACTTCGTCGAGTAAATTGAGGATCTGGGACTCGTTTTCGTTGTCCGGAAAAAAGGCGATGCCCGGGACGCGTCGAAGGGGGAGGCTCTGCGCCAATTGTCCTCGAACGAAACTCGAGGCCTTTTTTAAGGCGGCAAAGGTCAAAGGCGCATCCTGTTTTTCTTGAACGCTGACAAATATTTTGGCGTGGTGAAGATCTTGGGTCACTTTGACATCGGTGACGGTCACGAATCCGATTCTCGGGTCGCGTACTTTTAGCGCCAAAATGGCGGCGACTTCTTGTTTGATTTGGTCGGCAACCCGATTTGCCCTTGTCAATCCCACTTTAAATTAATTCCATATGATGATGCACAATCTCGGCCTGTGGAAAGCCTGATCGAATCAGACCGACGCATCTGTCCAAAACTTCATTAACGAAGCCATGCTCGTTCGCGAGTGTGCTGATCCCCAGTACTGCGCTTTGCCATCGATCTTGCTCACCCACTTCGGCCACGGCGACGTTGAATTTATTCTTAAGTTTCGCCTTGATACTTCGCAGGACCTGGCGCTTTTCCTTCAGCGAATGACATCGGGGGAAATAAAGCTCAAGCACGGTAATCCCGACCGTCATTCCTTTCATGTCGGCTCATTTCATTTATGCGGATGGGCCACCTTTGACCACTAAAGAAAAGGCGCCTAAACGGATTCAAGTTTTGCGGGAATCTTATCAAAAATATAAGGTTCGAAGACGTCGCCCACTTGAATGTCGTTAAAATTCTCGATCCCAATACCGCACTCATAGCCGGTTTGCACTTCTTTTACATCGTCTTTAAACCGCCGTAAAGAGGACACCTTTCCTTCAAAAACTACAGCGTTGTCGCGAATCACGCGAATTCCGGAACAGGTTCTCGATACCATTCCCTCGGTAACATAAGCCCCGGCGATGGTGCCTTGTTTCGGCACGCTGAAGATTTCCCGGACTTCGATGCGGCCCAAGACTCTTTCTTTTAATGTGGGTTCGAGTAGACCTTCCATCGCCAATCGCACGTCGGCAATGACTTCATAGATAATGGAATAAAGGCGGATGTCGACTTTTTCTTTTTCGGCCAGTTCTCTGGCCTTCGATTCCGGCCGGATATTAAATCCGATGATGATGGCCTTGGATGCTGCCGCGAGCAGGATGTCCGATTCAGTCACGCTCCCAACGCTGAAGTGTATCACCTGGAGCTTAACCGTATCGGTGCTCAGTTTTTGAAGCGCGTCTTTTAATGCTTCGCTCGATCCTTGCACGTCGGACTTGATAATGACATTCAGCTCCTGTGCGCTGCCATCTTGAATCTCTTGATAAAGATCGTCAAGGGTTACCCGATTCACTTGAGCCAGTTTTGCATCGCGTTTGTTTTGCGTGCGGTTGCCTGCGACTTCCTTTGCCACGCGGTCATCGGAAACGGCAATAAAGGTGTCGCCTGCCAAAGGAACTCCATCGAGGCCGATGACTTCCACAGGCATGGATGGGGTGGCTTCTTTGACACGCTTTCCCTTGTCGTTGATCATGGAGCGGACTTTGCCGTAATGCGATCCGGTGACGAAGGCGCTTCCTACTTTTAAGGTGCCTTCCTGGACTAAGACCGTGGCGACGGGTCCGCGGCCTCTTTCAATTTTAGCTTCAATAATGACGCCGGTCATGGGTTTATCAGGATTGGCCTTGAGTTCCAAGACGTCAGACTGTAGTAGGATCATTTCAAGCAGGGGATCAAGGCCGGTCTTTTCCTTTGCGGAGACCGCCATGAAGATGGTTTCTCCGCCCCATTCTTCAGGGATAAGTTCATATTCGCTGAGGGCTTGCTTGACGCGTTCCGGATTTGCACCTGGCTTGTCGATTTTATTGATCGCAACAATAATCGGAACCTTCGCGCTCTTTGCGTGGTTGATGGCTTCAATCGTCTGCGGCATCACCCCATCATCGGCCGCGACGACAAGCACGACAATATCCGTGACGTTGGCGCCGCGCGCGCGCATGGCGGTAAAGGCCTCGTGGCCTGGGGTGTCGAGAAAAGTGATTTTTTTGTCGCCGACGGACACCATGTAGGCACCGATATGTTGGGTGATGCCACCGGCCTCGCCCTCGGTTACTTTTGTTTCTCTTATGGCGTCGAGTAGAGAGGTCTTTCCGTGATCGACATGCCCCATAATGGTGATGACGGGCGGACGGGGAAGTTGTGCCTCTGGGTCTTCCTCGCCGGTTTGCATTAAGATTTCTTCTTCGGTTTTTTCGGAAATCATTTCCGCTTTAACATCAAAGTCCTCGGCGATAAGCGCGGCTTCGTCCAGGCCAATGGGCTCGTTGATCGTAGACATTTTACCGAGTTCCATCAATTTGGCGATAATTGTGGGGATTTTTTGGCCGATCAGTTCCGAAAATTCCTTAACGGTTATTCCTTCTTGAATTTTGATGGACTTCCGGCGAGGTTTGGCCGCATCGACTGCGGATCGCCCATGCGATTTTCGGCTGGTTCTTCGTTCGTCTTTTTTGTGGATGGGTTTGAAGTCTTGCCATTTTCGGCTTTCAGCGGCAGCTTCTGCCGACTGGGCACCTGCAGTCGGGTCCCATTCGCCTCGTTTTGCTCTTTTAACTTTTTCCTTGGCTTTTACTGCAAATTCTTTTTTTAAATTTTCGCGTAACTCCGGTTTTGCCTTTTTCTTTTCTTTTTTCTTTTCGGCCTCGGCATCCTTTTTTGCGGCATCTTTGGCTTGCGGCGCTGTATCTGCTTTTGGCGCGACAGACGCTTCTTTTTCTTTTGTGAGGATAGGGGCTTCGGTCGCGACCGGGGCTTCGTCGGCAGTTTGAACCGGGACTTCTATTTCAGGGGCTTCTTTTTCTGTCGGCAGCGCTTCCGTTTCTTCAACCGCCGGGATTTCGGCGATCGGCGGTTCTTCCGAAAGTGTGACGGTTTCGACCGACGGCGTGGGGACGGATTCGATGGGTTCTGCTTCTAGGGTTGTGGGTTCCTCAACTTCGGTGCTTTCTTGGGGCGGTGCTTTCTTTTTGATGAGGACAAAGCGTTTCTTTTTGGGGGCTGCGGCGGGGGCCTCACTTTTCTTAGCTTTTCCTTTTTTTGAGACTCCTTTTGTCGGCGTGACCTTCCCTTTTTTTAACACCGCTTGGACATCGTCTTCGGTCAAAGCGCCCATGTGGCTTTTGACATGAATGTCCATCCCATCGAGGATCACCATCAGCTCTTTCGAGCTGATTCCCATTTTCTTAGCCAGTTCAAAAACTCTCATGTGTCTCTAGTTTTCCGCGCCTTCGGTTTCTTTTTCAAGGGTCACCAGGTGTTGTTTTGCAGAAGCGATTATTTTTTCTGCGGTCTTTTTTCCGATCAGAGGCAAGTGAGATAAGGTCTCCGCATCGGATTCGGCCAGACGTTCTATGGTATCGATCTTGTGTTCTTTAAGGGTTTCGGCCATTTTGGCGCCGATGCCAGGCAGATCGCTTAGGGTTTCTTTCGCGTTGGTGCCAGCCTCACGCTGCGCTTCGGCCACTTCTTCTGCCTTCTGCAGGTCGTGTTCACGGCTGATGGCCGCGGCGATTTCTTGCTCACGTTCTTTTGCACGCTCCGTTTCGTATTCCACCTGGTTGATGATGTCGACGCGCCAGCCGGTAAGCTTCGAGGCCAGCCGGACGTTTTGACCTTTTTTACCAATGGCCAAGGACAGTTGATGTTCGGAAACTACAACCATGGCCGAGCGTTCGAGTTCGTTAATGCCGACCTTATCGATGACCGCAGGACTTAAGGCCTCTCCGATGTAGGTGCGCGGGTCATCCGTCCAGGTGACGATGTCGATCTTTTCGCCTCTGAGTTCTCGAACGACGGCTTGAACCCTTGAGCCGCGAACGCCCACGCAGGCGCCGACGGGGTCGACGGCTTGATCGTTCGAGACGACGGCAATTTTTGTTCGATCGCCCGGTTCGCGGACGACCCCTTTAATGGTCACGACGCCTTCGGCAATCTCGGGGACTTCCATTTCGAATAATTTCCCCACAAATTCCGGTCGCGCTCTGGATAGAATGATTTGCGGTCCCCGCGATGAGGGGCGGACTTCGAGCAAGTAGGCGCGGACGCGATCTCCGCGGCGATAGCTTTCTCTTGGCACTTGTTCCGAGATGGGGAGAAGGGCTTCCGTTTTACCCAGCTCGACAATATAATTGCGCCGTTCTTGTCCCAGAATCATGCCGCTGATGATCTCTCCGGTCCGGCCGGAATATTCACGGTAGACCGATTCCCATTCAGCCTCTCGGACGCGTTGAAAGATGACTTGCTTGGCCGTTTGTGCTGCAATTCGACCGAAATCTTCCATTTCGAGGAGGGCGCCGATTTCATCTCCGATCTCGGCCGACTCATCCATTTCTTTGGCGTCCTCCAGCGAGATCTCGGTTTGGGGGTGTTCCACTTGGTCGACGATTGTTTTGATTGCGATGGCTTCGATCTCTCCCGTTTCGCGATCGAGCTGGACTTGGACGTTTTCATCCGCGCCGTAGCGTTTTTTAGCCGCACTCACCAGGGCGGATTCGAGGGCCGTGATGATTTTATCGCTTTCGATTCCCTTTTCTCGACCGATTTGGTTGATAATGGCGAGAAGCTCACGACTCATTTCTTTAACCCTCCTTTATTTCGACCAAAAGCCGGATCGATGGTTAGACGGGCTTTTTCGATTTGGTCAAAAGGGATTGCCTTTTCTACTCCACCATCTAATATGAGGAAGGCCTGTTGTTCTTTAAAGTCGATAAGCCGTCCACGAAAGCTATTTTGCTGGTCAATTTTTATACCGGTGTCTATTTTAATGGTTTTTCCGATAAAACGCCGAAAGTCGGATTCTGTGCGCAGGGGACGGTCTATCCCCGGAGAAGACACTTCGAGGGTGTAGTCTTCCGGCATGTCTTCGTCGATGTCGAGTGTACGCCTTAGATAGCGGCTCACCTTGGCACAGTCTTCCACGGTGACGCCATCGGCCTTGTCGATCATCACCCTCAAATGTCCTCCCTTCATCGCCCCTGAAAATTGGACATCGAAGAGTTCAAGCCCCAAGGCCCGTAGCGTCGGGAGTACGACCGTTTTTATCTTATCGACCGTCTTGGCTTGGGGGGATGAATTTGAAGGATCGGCCGCGCGTTGCTCGCGCATCGGGATCTTCTCGGGTTGTTGAGTATCTTTTATTGTCAGCTCGGAAAACATGCCAAATTGTTGAAAATAAAAAAGCGGGCAAAAAACGCCCACTCACATTAGTAGACTAAAATCCTCATCTTATACCATAATGCTTTCATGGAATGCAAGAAAACACCATCGCTTGGTTTATCTTGATTTCTCCGTGTTCATCGATTGGGCTTATGATGTTTTTTGTACATAATTTTGAAAGGCATTATATAAAATAGCTGTGGTTTTGCCTGGGCAACCTGAGCCGATCGATCGATTATCCAAGGCGATGACCGGCAGGACCTCGACTGTCGTTCCTGTTAAAAAAAGTTCGTCTGCCGTTTTCAGGTCTTGGAGTCTGAGTTGTTCTTCAACCATCTCTAACCCTGCCTTTTTACCGAGTTTGATGACAAGGTCTCGCGTAACCCCCGAAAGGAGAAAGGGACTGACCGGCGGCGTCAGTACGCGTTTGCCCAAGACCGCGAAGACATTGCTGCCGGCGCCTTCCGTGACGAAGCCATCGCGTATAAGAAGGGCTTCGAAGGCATCGGCTCGTTTTGCCGCTTCTCGCGCCATAATATTTGGAAGAAGGTTAAGCGATTTAATGTGGCAGCGACCCCATCGAATGTCCGGAAGCGAAATGACGGCGACCCCTTTTTCCCGGACTTCAGTCGAGATTTTGATCGTTTCCCGAAAGGTCATCACAAGTGTGGGTCGGACCGTTTTTGGAAAAGGATGATTGCGGGGGGCCGCTCCTCGCGTCAGTTGGATATAGATGTTCGTATCTGAAAATTTGCTCCTTTGGCAACCCAGTCGAATGAAGGTTTCGAGTTGGGCTGTGCTGTAGGGGATGGGGATTTCAATTTCGCCCGCGCTGGTTTTAAGTCGGTTTAAGTGTTCTTTTAAGCCAAAGGCTTCTTGGCCATAGGTTCGAATCACCTCGTAGACCCCATCGCCGAATTGAAACCCGCGATCTTCGATCGAGATCTTCGCCGCTGAAAGGCGGCTCCATTTTCCATTGACGAATGCAATATTCGGCATCGTTTTTGTTTTCCTTTAAGGTCTAATGTGTTAGAAAACATCGCGTTGTTTACACATTTGTTGATCCATGAAAGTGTTCAAATAGCTTTTCATAAGGGGTCATGTCGCCAATGCCCTTATGGGGTTTGACGGTATTATAAAAGTTAATGAAACGCAACAGGCTGATCT
>JAJDBW010000078.1 GCA_029261155.1 Nitrospirota bacterium
ACAATCACTGGGCCTGCGCTTAAGTTTCAACTGTTGTTGAGGACGAAGTCATTGAGCCGATGTAGACAAAGCGTTCTCAAATTGATGTCTCGGTCTTTTTTGAAGAACCGGAAGACGACTTTTTCAGCAAGCCCTATTTAACTGTACACTTTAATATTGAGATATTAGATCAATGAAATGCTATTGAAAGGTTCCATTGGGGGGAAACTCTTAGTATTGTTGAACGCGGGGAGTGAATGTAGTCTATTCTCAAAAATCGAAATATTTATTTATCTGTTTTTTTGCAAATGCTTTGAGTAAGCTATTCGCCGCGTTTCTCAATGTCGTTAGGGACGCACCTTCAAACTCCTTTTTTATGATGTCCCAGACTTCTAAGCGGTTGATCGCTTCAATAAATTCGTGCCCAACAGCCGTTAATCGCAAGGGTTTACTTTTCCACACAAACTCCCCGCCGAGTGACACTTCGTATCCCAATTCTCTTTGTTTATCTAAGCATTCAATGAAATGCTGATCCTCTAATATTTGCATGTGAAAAAGAAACTTATCATCTATCTCTATTCCTTTTTCCATGATATCCGCGACCCAAACAAATGAACGGGAAGATTCTAAAAAAGTATTGAGTATTTTCTTTAAATATTCTTGATCGATCTTCATAAAACCTTGAAGTGAACCCTAGCTAGTTTCTAAGCTACACCTTTCGGATATTACTTTCAATTGGCACTCTCAATCAATATTCTAGTGCCTAGTCCTTCTTCTCTTCTCCCTCAAACCCTTCGACCCACATGACTGTTGCCCCGGCTACGGCGGTTGGCATCGCGATAAAATTCAGGATGGGGATCATGACCAGCAACAAGGTTGCGCTGCCAAAACCGAAGGTCAACAAGCCCTTTTTTTTGAGGCGGGCCCTTTGTTCGGGAAAGAGAATGTCGTGATTGCCCATAGGGTAGTCGGCATATTCCAGGGCCAGCATCCAGGCGCTGAAGAGCATCCAAAGAAGGGGGGCGACGACGTTGATGACGGGAATGGCGAAAAAGATAAGGAGCGGAAGGCCTCGCGTGAGAAAGTAAACGATTTTTTTAATTTCTGCTGTGAAGATGGGGCCGAGGTTTTTGAGTACGCTTCCCCAGCTTGCGCCATCGGCCGTCGACCGCCCTTTTAAATGGGACTCGACGGCTTCGGCCAGCAGGCCATTAAAGGGCGCACCGACGAGATTGCTCAGATGGATAAAGGTAAAAAAAACGAGTATTGAAACCGTGACGGCGAAGAGGGGCCATAGTAGCCATTCGAGCCAGTCCAATGCAGCAGGTAAAAGCCGTGTGATGAGCGCATCGAACTGTCCGGCCCCGAACCAGATGAGCAGGGAAAAAAGCAGGGTATTGATGAGAAGTGGGACGAACACAAATTGCCGGATGCCCGGCTGCCGGATGAGTGAAAACCCCCGCAACAAATAAGCCGCCCCAGTAAACGGATTCCCCTTCACCTTAGGAGGCCCAAATGCCCGCTTCGGGATTTGAGGCGCGGCTAGAGGAGGTCGTCGAAGAAGTCATTTCCTTTGTCATCGGTAATGATAAAGGCGGGGAAGTCTTTGACGGTGATCATGAAGATGGCTTCCATGCCTTGTTCCGGATAGGCGATGGTTTCCATTTGGGTAATGCAATCTCGCCCGAGTATACCGGCGGGGCCGCCGATGGAACCCAAATAAAATCCACCGTATTGCTTGCAGGCTTCTTTAACGGCCTTGGAGCGGTTGCCCTTTGCCAACATCACCAAGGATCCGCCACGCGCCTGAAAAGGCGCAACATAGGAATCCATTCGGCCCGCGGTCGTGGGACCGAAGGAACCTGAAGCATAGCCTTCGGGTGTTTTCGCCGGACCCGCGTAATAGATCATATGGTTTTTAAAATAGTCTGGGAGGTCTTGGCCTTTATCCAACAGTTCTTTTAATTTGGCGTGGGCGATGTCGCGTGCAACGACGATTTTTCCCGACAGCGACAATCGCGTCGCCACCGGATAGTGCGTCAGGGTTTTCCGGATTTCGTTCATCGGTTTGTTGAGGTCGATTTCGACCACCTCGCTTTTCGCATCGGGACGATTGATCAAATAATGCGCAGGGTCGGTTTCAAGCTGTTCTAAAAAGATGCCCTCTTTCGTGATCTTGCCCTTGATGTTGCGATCGGCGCTGCAACTGACGCCGAGGCCGATGGGGCAGGAGGCGCCGTGCCGAGGCAGCCGGATCACGCGGGCATCTAAACAAAAATATTTTCCGCCAAATTGTGCGCCGATGCCGAGGCTTCCGGAAATCTTCATTAATTCGGTTTCCACTTCTAGGTCCCGGAATGCGTGGCCTAAGTCCGAACCTTGGGTCGGCAGATGATCGAGATAGCCCGCTGAGGCAAGCTTGACGGTTTTTAAGGTCATCTCCGCCGAGGTACCACCAATCACAAAGGCCAGGTGATAAGGCGGGCAGGCCGAAGTTCCCAAGGTAAGCATCTTTTCTTTCATAAATTCCAGCAAGGACTTGGGGTTCAGCACGGCCTTGCTTTCTTGATAAAGAAAGGTTTTATTGGCTGAGCCGCCGCCTTTGGCAAGAAAAAGGAAATGGTAGCTATCGCCTTCCGTTGCATATACTTCGATCTGTGCTGGAAGGTTGCTGCCCGTGTTTTTTTCTTCGTACATGCTCAGTGGAGCATTTTGGCTGTAGCGGAGGTTGTCTTTGAGGTAGGCCTGATAAATGCCCTCGGAAAGCGCCGCCTCGTCCGAGCCGCTCGTCCAGACTTGCTGGCCTTTTTTGCCCATGACGATGGCCGTGCCGGTGTCTTGGCACATGGGAAAAATGCCTTCGGCGGCGATGACGGCATTTTTAAGTAATTGCGTGGCGACAAAGCGATCGTTTTTAGAGCTTTCTGGGTCGTCCAGTATTTCCGAGAGCAATGTTAAATGCGAGGGCCGCAAAAGGTGAGAGACGTCGATAAAGGCCTGCTCGGCCAGCTGGCTGAGGCCTTCGGCTTCGACCACAAGCACTTCTTTTCCCTGGAAGGAATTTACCGAGACGTAATCGGGGCTCAGTAGGCGATAATTCGTGGTATCGTCTCGCAGGGGAAACATTTCTTGATAGTGCTTGTCCCTCACGCCCTTATTCTCCTCTTTCAATCCGCGATTGCTTTTTTGCTGAGCCATGGTTCGCCGATTGTAGCAGAAAAGGTAGACGAGATCGACCGCTTCTCGCTTTTTCAAAAGCCGGATCGCTTGATTTGCCGCAACGCAGTGTCTATAATCCACGGGATTAAACCAGAACAAGACGTAGGAGGGGAAGAGGGATGGTTTTTGAAGTGCATCAAATTGAGGGCTTCGATATCGATAAACGAATGTTTAGCCGTGACGTCAAGATCGACGTCGACGAAAACGGTTATTCGGGTCGTTTTCTCTACGAAGGTGCAACGATCCAATCGCACGAACACCCGACGGTTCAAGAAGTGATTGCAGATATTGTCCGGCGCCTTCATAAAAAAGGATTTACGGAACTACGCACGCGGATCAACTTTCGTGAAGATCGTTATCTTGCCGAACGTGAACCTTGGATCGACTACCCTAACGCAGCCTGATTGCATGGGGTCTCCGCCTATCAAACCTAAACCGCGTACCTTCTTCCCTGATCCTGCGCTTTCTTATCCGTTTTGCTTCACCTTAAAGGGCGTTTTGCCCCATGTCCTTTCCTAGGCCTAGGTTTTTGAAACCCATTTTAATTCTCCGCGTTAGCGTCCTTTGGTTTTTTCTCATCTCGCCTTACTTTATCCATTTCCAAGCGAGGACGTTTGCGGCCCTAAATCAAGATGTTCCTGAGGAAGGCGCGCTGCTCAAGCAGCTTAAAATCGGAACATTGAAACGAAACCTTCGGCAGATCCCGATCGGCGAACAGGCCAGTGCGTCCGCGCGGGCATTGGCCGCGCACTACAATGAAAATCGCTTTCGTGCCGTAGTCGCTGGCTTTGAATCCCTCTCCGAGAAAGAAAAGTCGGTCCCACTTTTATTGATCTACGGCAACGCCTTCTTTTTTATTGGGCAAAACGAAGCGGCAGTCGGCGCATATCAGACGGCTTTTAGACACGCCGCCACGCCCGATGAAAAAGCGGGTGCGATGGCCAACTTTGGCTGGCTTTTATTCGTTAATGGAAATAATCAAGCCGCACAGGCTTGGCTTGAACGGGCGCTTAAGATTGATCGATCTCAGGCCCATTATGAGGCCCAGGGGACGGTTCTCTCCCTGCTCGGTAATCTTTATTTCCAACTGGGCGATCCCACGAAAGGTGCTGCGGCGCATATCGAGGCCTTGGAAATTGCCGAAACGCTTCCTATTCCTTGGCTGCAAGCCCGCCAATTGGAAACCCTGGGTCGCTTATATGCCCTGGACGGCACCTTACATCTCGCCGAGGAACATTTTCAAAAAGCACTGAATGTGTATCGAACGCTGGAGAATCCCTTGGGCGAAGCGGCTGCCCTTGCGGGCCTGGCCTCAGTTGAACAAGAACGAGGGGCTTTCGATTTGGCCATGGCGCATCAACACGACGCGCTTTTTATCTATCGCGGTTTGCGGGATAAGGAGAACGAGACCCAGGCCTTGGTTCGATTAAGCCTGATTTACCGCGACCAAGGCGATTTTGACTCCGCACTTGATTTGGGTCAACGGCTCTTGTCGATGCAAAAAGAAGCGGAAAATTTAAATGGAATGGCCGAGATGGAAGGAACCCTCGGAACGATCTACGAGAAAAAGGGTGATCTGGCCACGGCCGTTCGGCACTGGGAAAGTGCCCTGCGGCTATTTCAAGAGGCCGGATTGGCGCAGCAAATCCATATTGTCGAGTTGCGTATACAAACTTTACAAGATCGCCTGGTAGGAGAAGCTGAGCTGCCCTGAAGCGGCTCAGCTGTATTCAGAAATCGACCATAAAGCCCGCTGTCTTGGCCTGCTGGAGCAGTTGACATCGAAGCTGCCTTGCGTATAGAGTCAAGTACGTCAATAGATGTGAGTGAAGGATGAAAAAATATTTAAAAACCCTGCTTTTAGTTGCCGCGCTACTCCTCGTTGGTTTTATCATATTTCAATTGGTTATTGTCATTTCCCCAACCACCGATATTTTTGCCGGTTAGCCGATAAGACGATTATCCATCGTCCGTTCCAATCAGAAAGTCATTTGATCCCTTCGCGTCTGCGGCATATAATGCTGCATGCGGGTTTGCGATGAATAAGGAGGGCCGATGGATATGAGGACGTTCTTAATAAAAGGCATTGCCACTACAGCGATTATGATGTCGATCGTCGCGTGTGCCGGAAAAAATTTAGAACAAAAAAAAGAGGGCCCGGACTGGATCAAAAGAGGAACAGGTGCCTTTTTAGATAAGCACCAACAAGCCTTTTATGGCATCGGCGCGATCAAGGGTATCGAAAACAGGCCCCTTGGCCGAATGGCAGCAGATAACCGCGCACGCGCCGAGATCGCCGAAGGCTTCGAAAGATATTCCGCTGTTTTGATGGCGGACTATTCCCTATCGTCCTCGGCCACCAATTTCAGCCAAAAGGGCGAGGTAGAGCAAATCGAGAAAAGCCTCAGGGTTTTGTCTCTTGACACACTCTCTGGCATTGTGATTATCGATCATTGGATCGATCCTTCCACTGGCGTTTTCTATACCCTGGCCCGTTTGGACCTGAAGTACTTCAAAGACAAAATTGAAAATGCGCAAGATTTAAATCCCAATTTGAGAGTCTTTGTTCGAGAACATGCGGATGAGTCTTTCGGAAAATTCAGCGCAAAAGAAAATGAAAGGTCTTAAAGGACGAGTGCCTTGGGTGAAGAAAGGGACGGGTTTGAGAATAAAAGGAAGGGCGTTTTTTATGAGCCGGATTCGGCTTGGAGCTGTTTGATCGCTTTTTTGATTTCGGCCTCGGCCAAGGGCGTGACCGCCTCCCAGGTAACTTCCTCGACGATGTTTGCGACCATTTCTTTAGAAATGGAGGCCTTGACCAAGTCGGGTAAGAGGTCTTTTAGGATCTTTTCTGTAGAGGCGAGAACGGCCTTCATTATTTTATCATCCAATGCTGCGCCGTTTTCCCTTGCCCGTTCTGGCTGCTCTGCCTGCTCTGATTGATGCGCAAGCCCATTGTGTTCTGGTTCTGGATGGTGCGTTTCTTCAAAAGACCCTGATTGAACCTCTTCCTCTTCTTCGACGAAGGTACTGGGTATGGCCTCGGAAGCGATTGGCGGCAGAATGGTTTGTTCATCCAAAGATGGATGTGCTTCTGGGGAAAAGGATTGTTCCGGTTGAGAGAAAGGATCTTCCTCATTAAAAGGGAAGGAAAAGGGATCCCCTTCTGTTTTCGACGCGAGGACATCGGATTCCGCTTTAGATTCGGAAAATTCGTTTTGATCTTCAAAAGGAGAGGCCTGAAGCGCCTCCAGTCCTTCAGAATCGGAGGGAACCGAGAGCACAGTTTGGTCGTCTTCCAAACTGTCTGATTCAAGGGGATTCTGTTCAGCGCCTTTATTTTCGTCTTGAAAAAAATCGTCTGCAGAAGTTGGCGCAAAGACGGTTTGTTCGTCGTCTTCGGCTTCGACCGCTGAAGCTTGAACTTCGTTTTCCGTAGACCAGCCGAGCATTTCGGATATCGTTTTGGACTCATCTTCCGAGCTTGTAAAATGCTGGCTTAAATCGGATTCATCCGGATTCGACACCTCGTGTGATAAATCGAAAGCGGCGTCTGCGGATGATGTGAGTTTCTTGATTCCCTTAATCAATTCTTCAGTGTCGATGGGTTTTTTGAAAAAGGTTTCGGCGCCTATCGATTGCAAATAAACCGGATCGTGTGTCTCGGTCGAATTGACCAGTAAAATGATTGGAATATCAGCCAGTTGTTCTCTTTTTTTTGTTTTCTGTATAAAAGTGGCAATGTCTAATCCTTCCAACTTATAATCGGCGAGGATTACATCGGGCGGGTTCTTGATGGCAATATCGAGTGCGGAAAGACCGTTATCCGTTGTGGTTACCTCGATCCCCTGCTTATTGAGGGTCAGTTCAATCAGTTTTTGAACGGCTAGGTTCTCGTCGGCCAATAATACACGAACCGGCATTTTCTTGAACTCCAAGCGGATATTTTAAAGACAGTATGACTACAAAAAAGGTCGAATAAACCGTATCATAGGAAAGAAATGTTGTCAAGAAATAGCCTGTTCATGTGGGATGAAGCGTGTGGATGGCGTGATGCTTCATGCTGAACGAAGAATCGCCTTGACATCGACTTGGCTATGGATTATAAATGATACTACTTTAATCCTATCGGAATAGTAAAGTATATGTTGCATTTTTCTGCAAAAGGTGAATATGCTGCCCTCGCGATACTCTCCCTGTCTTTGCACGGCGATCAAAGGCCCTTACAGGTTAAAGTGATTGCAAAAGCAGAACAAATTCCCCTCCGTTTCTTGGAGCAGGTAATGAGCCAATTGAAAAAGAAAGGCTTGGTGGACAGCGTTCGTGGTCCACATGGCGGATATCGTCTAACGCGCTCTCCCGATCAGATTACATTGGGAGAGGTATTGCAAGCAATTGAAGGTCCGCCAAGCTCGGATGTTCCGCTCGACCAAAATGGAAGGCAGGCCTTTGGTCGTCTTGTCTTACGTGAAGTTTGGGCCGAGGCGAACGAGGCGTTGAGCGACCAACTCAATTCCATTCACTTTGATGCGCTTTGTGAAAAGCGGCGAGAAAAAGAAGGCACGGCGGTTTTAATGTTCCATATCTGAGATCTGATTTTGACGCGAAAGCACTGATCAAATCGGTACAGTGCGCGTGTTAAATATTAATAGAGAGAGTTGAAAACATGATCGAACGGCAAATCATTCATACGGATATCCTCATTATCGGCGGCGGAACGGCGGGCTGCATGGCAGCCGTCGAGGCGCGGGAGAAGTTCCCGCAATACAAAGTCGCCATCCTCGAGAAGGCCCATATCGACCGGAGCGGCTGTCTTGCGGGCGGCATGAACGCCATCAATGCCTATTTAAATAAAGGCGAAACGCCCGAAAGTTTTGTGCGCTATGTGCGCTCCGATTCTTGTGGCCTTATCCGCGAAGACCTCGTGAAGTCGATGTCCGAGCTCTTCGAATATTGCGTTAAAAAGGTCGAATCTTGGGGCCTCCCCATTTTGTGTGACGACAAAGGCGACTACGTCCCACGTGGGCGTTGGAATATCAAAATCAACGGCGAATCGCTCAAGCCCATTTTGTCCCGCGCCGCGCGTTCCTCCGGAGCGAAGGTTTACAACTGGCTTGTCGTGACGAATCTCCTCACCGATGGCAATCGGGTAACGGGGGCCGTCGGTTTTTCGTTGCGAAATGGAAAATTTTATGTGGTTCATGCGAAGGCGGTTTTAATTGCCACCGGCGGCGCAGCGGGACTTTACCGCCCGAACAACACGGGAGACGCCTCTCACAAAACCTGGTATTCGCCCTACAACACCGGGGCGGGCTACGCCATGGGCATTCGAGCCGGGGCGGAGATGACCTCGTATGAAATGCGCTACGTCGCCATCCGCACCAAGGACGCCATCGCCCCCACGGGCACCATCGCGCTGGGCGCAGGTGCGCCGCAGGTGAATGCCAAGGGCGACCGCTTCATGGTAACCCGATATAAAGACATTGGCGGTGACGGCGCGCCGACGCCCTATCGCGCCCACGGTCCGATTCAAGAAATCAAGGAAGGCCGCGGACCGGTTTATCTCGATACGCGCGGCATCGGCGCCGATAAGGTGAAGGATTTGAAAAAAGCTTATCTCGACATGTATCCCTCTCAGGTTCTTTATTGGCTGGCCAACGACATCGATCCCGCCACCGAGCCCGTCGAAATCCAAACGACCGAACCTTATGTCGTCGGCGGCCATTGTCAGGCGGGTTATTGGGTCGACGAGGGCCGAAGAACCACGCTTAAAGGTCTATACGCCGCAGGCGACGTGGCAGGTGGCGCGCCCTTTAAATTTGTTTCCGGTTGTTGGGCCGAAGGTGTTTTGGCGGCAAGGACAATGGGTGAGGACCTCTCCAAGATCGGGGAGGCGGCGGTATCCGAGGAGCAAATCGCCCGCGAAGAGGCCCGTGCCTTCAATGCGTTTAAAAATCATGAAAAGGGAATGCGGGGCATCCCGCCCGTTGATATGGAAGCACGGCTTCAAAAAATTATGGAGCAATATGCCGGCGGCGCATCCACTTATTATGAAATGAATGCCGAGATGTTGGAGATTGCCCGGAAAAAGCTGTCCAGCCTCCCCAGCGAAACCCAGGACTTGGTGGCGGACGACCTGCATCAACTCATGAAGGCTCACGAAATTATCGATCGGGTCGATGTAGCGCAAGTGCTGGTCGAACATATGGCCTATCGCAAAGAAACCCGTTGGCCGACTTATCATACCCGAACGGATTTCCCGGAGCGGGACGACGCCAACTGGCTCAAATTCGTCAACTCGGTCCGGGACCCAAAGAGCGGCACAATAAAAATGATGACCCGCCCTTATGAGCAACTCGTTCCGGGCGACCGTTACAAACCCTAAACTTTTAATTTAATCGTGTGAGGTAAGTTATGCCTGTTTGGGTCGATCCAGAAAAATGCAATGGCTGTTACAATTCGCGGCAACCCCCCTGTGTGCGGATGTGCCCAGGAGATCTCATCGTCAAAGATTATTCCGTCAACAAAGCCTATCTCAAATATCCCGAAGATTGCTGGGACTGTTTGCCCTGCATCAAGGCCTGTCCCGAGGAGGCGATCGAATTCCATCTCTCCTACCAGTTGGGATCGAAGGGGGCGAAGCTTGTGCCGCATGTGCACAAGACCCGCGATTTTATCACCTGGGAAGCTGTCGATAATTCGGGAAACGAAGAACGCTTTAAAATCCGGACCAAGGTCTTGAAGATCGATTTAGACGAACAAATCGAAGACGGCGCGGAAGGACTCGATTTTTCAATATAGGACTATTGTTACTGATTAAAGTCATTCAGCTAAGATAGAAAGGAAGCAGTAATGGGAATATCAACGCCACACGGCGGAACACTCATCAATCGATTTGTCGATCAAAACAAGGTCGCGGACCTGACTGAAAAGGCCGCAAGCCTGCCTTGTCTTAGCCTCTCGGCCCGCGAAATTTCGGACCTCGAACTCATTGCCACCGGCGTGTTTTCCCCGCTCGAAGGCTTCATGGGCCGGGCCGATTACCTCAACGTCCTTCAGTCCATGCACTTGGCCGATGGCCTGCCCTGGACCCTGCCCATCACCCTGTCCGTTACGGCGGAGGAAGCCGCGTCTTTGAAGGAAGGAATGGAAATCGCCTTGGCCGACGAAAGCGGTTTGATTCTGGCGCTTCTTCAGATCGAAGAAAAATTTCCGCTGACCCAGAAAGACAAGGAAAAAGAGGCGCGCTTGGCCTACGGGACGGAAGATCACGCACATCCCGGCGTGGCCTATACCCATCGCTTGGGCGATTTTTTATTGGCTGGAAAAATCGACATGCTCCGGCGTCCGGCGGCCCAAGACTTTCAAGAGCACCGCCTCGAACCGGCGCAGACCCGAAAGGTTTTTACTGAGAAAGGCTGGGACCGGATTGTGGCCTTTCAAACGCGTAATCCGGTCCACCGCGCTCACGAATACATCCAAAAATGCGCGATGGAAATTACCGACGGGCTCCTCCTTCATCCGATTGTCGGCGAGACGAAGGCGGGCGACATTCCCGCGGATGTCCGAATGGATTGCTATAAAGTCCTACTCGAAAATTATTATCCTAAAGACCGAACGGTCTTGTCTGTCTTTCCGGCCGCAATGCGTTATGCCGGTCCGAGAGAAGCGATCTTTCACGCCCTCTGCCGGAAGAACTACGGCGTGACGCATTTCATTGTCGGGCGTGACCATGCGGGCGTGGGAAATTACTACGGTACCTACGACGCGCAAAATATCTTCAAAGAATTTAAGGCATCGGAACTCGACATCCAACCCCTCTTTTTCGATCACTCCTTCTATTGCAAGCGCTGCTTGGGGATGGCCTCGGCCAAGACCTGCTCGCATGAGGCATCAGAACGAATTGCACTTTCGGGTACGAAAGTACGTGAGATGTTGGGTGAAGGAATTCGGCCGCCGCAGGAATTTAGCCGCCCGGAAGTGGCCGATATTTTGATTAAGTCGATGTCGAAGCACTAGGATTAAATGACGGAATGTTGCGGTAAAAATGTCTTACCAACAGAAGTTCAAAAAGGTGGGGACTGCCGTTTCCTGGATCGTTTGTTGTTTTCGCGTCTTGAGGGCTGAAGCTGCGTAGACATGATTATTGAAGTCCTGGGTTACTGGAACATAAAGGATTAAATGGACGGAACAAAGAACAATCCGTTTTCAGCCATTTGAAGGCAGAGTTCTTCTGCGATTTGTTTGCTTTTTTCATCAAATTCGAGACCAAACCCGGGTTCGCCATGTTCCGCGCTGACACCCCGCCAACGCACCGTTGCCGACAATACGTGGTCTTTTTCGTCGACCCGCAAGACAATCCATATCTGATCGCCCGATTCAATGCTGTCCGGCATTGTTCCAAGGGGTGTTAAAAAGGTACCCGAAGGCGAGATGTCGTAAATTCCCCCTTCATTGTTCTCGTGTTTCCGGTGGTCCCAACGCACCCAATTTAAGGTTTTATTGCGCTCGTGTTGCCTTGGATCTGGTTCTTTTTGGGGGTTATCTGATGTCATCGGCGGTCCTCTGAGGGATTTCTTTCCTAAGTAAAAAAGGTATCCTAGAATCTCCAAGCTGTCAATTTGAGCCTTCTTTGAGTCCGCTCAGATAGAATTAGATTGTTCTTCTTTAACGACAAAAGAAAAAAAAGAGGGGTTTTGTTGGGTGTATTGGCTTTGTTGGCAATAAAGATATTGCCTGGTTATGATTTCTGGGCATCCTGGTATTCTTCATACCAGGCCATTTGTATGGCTTCGAGGATGGCCTCGTTCGAGGCCTTAGGGTCGGCTGTAAAATCGGGTAGGCTGGTGACCATTTGATGCAGGTCGGTAAAGCGGACGGTGAGGGGGTCGGTGTCGGGATAGGTCTCCTGTAGCAAAATACCGATGTCTTCAATCGTGTGCCAATCAAGTTCCATCTGGGCCTCCAGAAGCTTAATGTTGTTCCGCTTTGCGGAAGGGCTGCACATTTTTAGGAATCTCGATTGCGCAGTCGCCCGTGACCACGGCTTGGCAGCCTAATCGGGAAGTCAGGGTCAGCCCCTCCGCCGTGTCGAGTCGGTCTTCCTCATCTTCTTCCATTTCCGAAAGATTGTTCATTCCATCACGCACAATAACATGGCAGGTGGTACAGGCGCAGCTGCCGCCGCAATTGTGTTCGAGTTCGATGTCGTTTTCTAAGGCGATATCGAGGATGCTCTTGCCTTCTTCCACTTCAAAGGTAAGATTTTGGTTCGGATCTTCGGATAAAAATGTAATTTTCGGCATGGGTAATCCTAAAAAATGGGCGAATTAAAAAGGGTCTTATATGTTGTCGAGTCGTTTATTTTGAAGGGCTTCTTTGACCGAACGGCTCATCAATTTCTCAGCGAGCGATTGTGTTACTTCGTCGATGCGGTTGAGTTTTTCACGAATGGCGGCAGGGTTTTCACGGGAAAGGGCTTCCTTCAATTCCGCAAGGGCAGTGGTGATGGACCTCTGTTCGTTCGCGTCGACCAAGTCTTTGCCTTGCTTCAGGGCTTTTTCCGTATGTCGGATAACCGTTTCGGCTTCATTCTGAACTTCAATGCGTTGACGTTTTTCCATATCTTCTTTGGCATGTTCCATGGATGCCGAAATCATGGCCTCTGTCTCGGCGTCGCTGAGGCCGTAGGTCGGTGTGACCTCTACTGATTGCGCACGGCCGCTACGCAGGTCTTTGGCCTTCACGTTTAATATGCCGTCGGCGTCGATTAAAAACGTGACTTCGATGCGTGGCATGCCTGCGGGCATGGGGTCGATGCCCGTCAGGTTAAACTTGGCAAGACTGCGGCAATCCTCAACCAGTTCGCGTTCGCCTTGAACCACGTGAATGGACACGTTTTTTTGCCCGTCGACAAAAGTCGAAAACATTTCTTTTCCACTGGTCGGAATCGTCGAATTTCTCGGAATCAGCTTGCTGACGACGCCGCCCATGGTTTCGAGTCCGAGCGATAAAGGGGTCACGTCCAAGAGGAGCAGGTCCGAGATATCGCCGGAGAGAATGTTGGCTTGAATGGCCGCGCCCAAGGCGACCACTTCATCCGGGTCGAGTTCGCTATGTGGCGTTTTATGAAAGAGATTTTCAACGGCCTGTTTAATGAAAGGCATGCGGGTCGATCCACCCACCAGGACGACTTCCGTAACGTCTTCCGGCTTGAGATTCGCATCGGCCAGGGCTTGAAGGCAAGGCCCCGTGCTGCGATCGACAAGGTCTTGTACTGAAGCCTCGAATTCCTTGCGGCTGATTTCGCGTCGGTAGATTCCTTTTTTATTGGGAAGGGACAGCACAATCTCGGCTGTGGATTGTTCGGATAAGGCGCACTTGACCTGCTCCGCGACGAGGCGGGCTTCTTGTCGCAAGGCCGGGAGTTCAAAGAGATCGATTTGATATTGTTTTAGGAGGTCTTCACGAATGCGCTCTACGATGCGCTGATCGAAATCGTCGCCGCCAAGGCGGGTATCGCCGTTGGTTGAAAGGACTTCAAAAATTCCCCCTTTGATTTTTAGAATTGAAATATCGAAGGTGCCGCCGCCGAGGTCGTACACGGCAATGATCCCTTGTTTTGTTTTTTGAAGGCCGTAGGCCAGGGAGGCGGCTGTGGGCTCGTTCAAAATACGTATTACATCTAGGCCGGCGAGGCGTCCGGCGTCTTTTGTCGCTTGCCGCTGGCTGTCATTAAAATAGGCGGGCACGGTGATGACGGCCTGGGTCACTTCCGAGCCGAGATGCGTCTCGGCTCGTTGTTTGAGCGCACGCAGGATAATGGCTGAAATTTCGGGTGGGCTGTAGAGCCGTTGGTCTATTTGGATGCGAAGCGCTTCTTTTTCTCCACCGACCAGTTTGAAGGGCACCTGTTTAATATCCGCCTCTTCCAGATCTTCCCGTCCTTTGCCCATGAAGCGTTTGACGGAATAGATGGTCCGCCCGGTTTCAGCGATGAGCTTGCCTTTGGCCAGATCGCCGACCAGGGTATGGTCCGGATTGCCGTCTTGATCGAAGGCGACAATGGACGGGACCATGGATCGACCGCTTTCGCCTTGAATAACACGGGGCGTTGCTCCGTCCATATAGGCGACGAGACTGTTGGTGGTTCCCAGATCGATACCGACAACTTGAGACATCTACTTATTTTTCTCCAAAGCGGATTGGATGTTTTGAATGATGCGATCTAGATAGCCTTCGTGAGAAAGGATTTTTTTCATTCGCTGTAGGTGCGCCTTTTGTTCATCGCTAAACGTGGGCTTGTTTCTACTTTTTTCGAGACTGTCCCATTCCACGGCGAGACGATTCAGCTGAACGTCTTCTTTGTCGTGATAGGCCTGCATTTTTTCAAGATCGTTTTTTAATTCTTGTCGGACAGCTTCTTGTCCAGCGTCTTCGGCGCGGATATTTTCAAGAGTCTCCAATCGCTCTTGAATCTCGAAGATGTCTTCGAAGAGCTCGGCCGGCGCTTCGGCCTCCATGGGTTTGTCGCCTTCGATCAGGCCAATGAGATAGCGCACTCTTTTTTTAGGATCCTTCAAGATCCGGTAGGCTTGGGTCAGCTGGGCCGTATTTTCAAGGCTGATGGTCTGCTCTTCCGGAGTCCGCTGCTGAAAGTAATCCGGGTGAAATTTCCGGCTAAGTGTATGGTACTGTTTTTCAAGGGCGTCTTGATCGATGGAAAGCGAGTGGTCAAAACCAAACCAAGTGAAATAATCGTTGTCTTTTAAGAAATGTTGGATTTTATCGCAGTTGGAGCAATTATACAGATCGTCGCCGTCATGCTCGCAACTCCAGCACGGACGTGTGACGCTTTCCCCGTCAAAAAAAGGGCCCCTTGCGGGGCCTGTTTTATTTTGAATCGCCCCCATCGTCGCCTCAGGTCGAGAAAGATTCTCCGCAGCCGCAGCTTTGCTTGGCGTTGGGGTTGATAAATTTAAACCCGCCGCCCACGAGGGCCTTGCTGAAATCGAGCGTGATGCCTGCCAAGTAGACGGCGCTTTTTTTATCGACTAAAACGCGAAGCTCGTCGAATTCGTAGCTGTCGTCATGCGGACCGACTTCGGTATCGAACTTGAGTTGATAGGTCATGCCGGAGCATCCGCCCCCTTCGACGCCGAGGCGCAAAGCGGCATTGCCTATATTTTTTTTGGCAATAATTTCCTTCACCGCTTCAACCGCCGCTGGTGTCAGGTGAACGGCTTGCTCGTTCGTCGTGTTGGTGTCGACTGTATTCATGATTTAACCCTATTCGTTTTTCTTTTTGTAATCGGCAATGGCCGCCTTGATGGCATCTTCTGCCAATACGGAACAATGAATCTTAACGGGCGGCAAATTCAGTTCGTTGACGATTTCCGTATTTTTAATCTGGAAGGCCTCATCGAGCGTCTTGCCTTTTACCCACTCCGTTGCCAGGCTGGAGCTTGCAATGGCGCTGCCGCATCCGAAGGTTTTAAAGCGAGCATCTTCAATGACGCCGCCGGAGATCTTCAGCTGAAGTTTCATGACATCGCCGCACTCAGGTGCACCAACGACGCCGGTTCCGACTTCCTTATCGTTTTTGTCAAGGCTTCCGACATTACGCGGGTTATTATAATGATCTATGACTTTATTGCTGTATGACATTTCAACCTCCTAATGTTGCGTCCATTGTACACTTTTAAGATCGATTCCTTCTTTAGCCATTTCATAAAGTGGCGACATGTCCCGAAGCCTTTTGACGGTTTCGACAACTCTTTTCCCGACATAATCGATCTCTTCGTCGGTATTAAAGCGACCGATGCCGAAGCGGAGCGAGGAGTGCGCCAAATCACTACCGATGCCCAGTGCCCGCAGTACGTAAGAGGGTTCCAGGGTTGCGGTCGTGCAAGCCGAACCGGAAGAAAGCGCGATTTCGTTCAAGCCCATCAACAAGGATTCCCCTTCCACATAGGCAAAGCTGATGTTTAAGTTTTGGGCGAGCCGTTTTTCGGGGTGCCCATTGATATAGACCTCATCCAGTTCCTTCAGGATATGTCTCTGAAGTTTGAGGCGCATTTCATTTAAACGCTTGGTTTCAGTTTCCATTTCTTTTTCGCAGATCTCGCAGGCCATGCCCAAGCCCACAATACCGGGAACGTTGAGGGTGCCGGAGCGCATGCCGCGTTCGTGTCCGCCGCCGTCCATCATCGCCGCAAGACGGACTCGGGGATTCTTTTTGCGGACATAAAGGCCGCCGATGCCCTTGGGGCCGTAAATCTTGTGCGCCGAGAAGGACATCAGGTCGATACCCATGGCTTGGACATCCACGGGGACTTTCCCGACGCCTTGGGTGGCGTCGCAATGAAAGAGGACACCTTTTTCTTTGGCGATGCGGCCGATCTCCGCGATGGGCTGAATGACGCCGATTTCGTTATTGGCAAGCATGATGGAGATTAAAATCGTCTTGTCCGTGATGGCCGCTTCGACTTCGTCCGGGTGAATCAAGCCGTCTTTGTCTACAGGAAGATAGGTGACTTCAGCCCCTTCCTTCTCTAGGCGTTTTGCCGTGTCGAGGATGGCTTTGTGCTCCGTAACCGCGGTAATGATGTGGTTTCCTTTTTGGCGATACATCTCGGCGACGCCTTTGAGCGCCAGATTGTCCGATTCCGTGGCGCCGCTGGTAAAGATAATTTCTTTGGGGTCGCAGTTGATCAGCCGAGCAATCTGTTCGCGGGACAAAGTAACGGCCTTTTCGGCTTCCCATCCAAAAGAGTGGTTCCGGCTGGCGGCATTCCCAAATTTCTCGCTAAAATAGGGGAGCATGACTTCCAGTACCCTTGGGTCGACCGGAGTGGTTGAGTGATAATCCATGAAAATGGGCAGTTTCAATGTGGGTCCCTACCTAGATGATGCGGTCATTAATTGACCGTGAGTTCTTTCTCAATATTCTCATTACAAATTGTATCGATGGTGATTTGATCCAAAAATGTAATGATCTTGCCTTCTATCTTTCGAAGAGGACTCCGAATGGTACAAAGTTCCGTTTGTGAACAGGTGGTGTCTCCCTCGATACAACGAACGATCTGAATCGGTCCTTCTATGGTTCGGATGACTTCCCCCAATGTAATTTGCCTGGGCTCCTTTGCAAGGGTATAGCCTCCTTTTGGGCCGTTTTGACTGACGATGAGACCATTTTTAGCCAGTTTCTGCAGTATTTTTGCAAGTAATTCCAAAGGAATATTATAGGTTTCGGAAATATTTCGGGTATTGGCGATAAATGAATCCTTTCGGTAAGCCATATAATTGATCGCCATCAGGGCATAATCTGTTTTTTTCGTTAGCTTTAACATAAAGTTTAAATACGACCCTTTTGATCTCCGATTCTTTTAGTCGGATATAAATATACATTGTTTGGGAGGGGGTGTCAAGCTGAAAAAAAGCCATCTTTAACCATATTTTTTATTATAACCCTCAATACCTGGAGCAATGAATATAAACCTTTTTTATAAGAAGGCATTCCTCTGCTGCTACCGATTTGGTTCTCCGGTATTTCGTATTTTAGTTTGTTGCTAAGGATCTAAGGCATAGGAGTTCCCCCTATTCATTCTTTTTTTGTCCATATTCTGAAAGAGAAATTTGTCTCAGGCAGAGCCCTTACGATACATCGTGAGGCCCTTTTTTCCATGAAGGACTGCATTGATCTTTTTATATAAAGAAGGTAGTATATCGCAAGTTTCGCTTTATCTCGGAGGGTTTTCATGATCAAGAATGCGATGATTCTCGCAACCGTCCTCGGTATCTTTCTTTTTCCAATAACAGACAACTTTTTAGCATCGGCCGCCGATGAAATCGATGCCGTGGCGCATGTGAATGGTGTTCCGATCTCCACCGAGATTTTCGAAAAACGCATGCGCCGTTTGGTCGGTGAAGGGCAGGGGGATTTCGATTCCTACGAAGGGAAAATAGAATTACTGGACATCCTAATTGCTCGAGAAGTCTTAAATCAGGAAGGGAAGGCCCTCGGACTCGACAAAAGCGCTATGGTTAAGGAACGCGTGGACGAACTGGTAGAAGGGCTTGTGGTGAATGAAATGGTCAACGTCATCCTCGAGAAAAAAATCACGCCTGAGGCGATGCAACAATACTACACAAAAAACAAGGTTGATTTTCGAGAAATCCGGGCCAGCCACATTCTACTAAAAACCGAGGATGAGGCCACGGATATAAAGAAAAAACTCGAAGCCGGGGGTGATTTTTCGGCCTTAGCGAAGGAGGCCTCGATCGATCCGGCCAGTGCCCAACGGGGCGGTGATCTCGATTTTTTTGTGCGCGAGCGAATGCCAGAGGCTTTTGCAGAGGCAGCCTTTGCGATGAAAAAGAATGAGATCAGTGAACCGGTGAAAAGTGCTTTCGGATATCACATCATTCAAGTGGTTGACATGCGCGATCCCGTGGCCTTCGAATCGCTCAGCCAGGCCCAGCTTCAGAATCTTCGTGGAACCATGGTCAACTGGGAGATTGACAAACTCCGAGAAAAAGCAAAGGTGACCATTCACGATGCGCGACTGCGAGAGGCCGCATCCCGTACACAGGAAAATGCGCCCGCTCCGGCAGAAGAACATGGGCACTAATCCGAGATTTTTATGAGGAAACTTTTCGGGACCGACGGCGTTCGTGGTATTGCGAATGTCGAGCCGATGACGGTGGAAACGGCGATGAAACTGGGGCGAGCCGCGGCCCATATTTTTAAACACAAGGCCGGACGCCATCGTATCGTCATCGGTAAAGATACGCGCTTATCCTGTTATATGATCGAATCGGCGCTCACCTCCGGAATTTGTTCTTTGGGTGTCGATGTTATCCTCGTGGGCCCCCTCCCTACCCCTGGCATCGCATTTTTGGCCCGTAGCCTTCGTGTCGATGCCGGTGTAATGATCTCGGCTTCGCACAATGCGTTTCAAGACAATGGCATAAAATTTTTTTCGAAAGAGGGATTCAAGCTTCCCGACCATGTCGAAAATCAAATTGAAGACCTCCTTTTTTCTGGAGAAATCGATGCCATTCGGCCCACGGCCAAAGAGATCGGAAAGGTCTACCGCATTGACGATGTCGAAGGCCGATACATCGAGTTCGTCAAAAACTCGCTCCCAAAAGGCCTCGACTTTCAGGGACTGAAAGTTGTGGTTGATTGCGCCCATGGCGCAGCATACCGAGTTGCGCCCACGGTTTTGAAGGAACTTGGTGCAGAGGTTATCGTCCTCAATAATCATCCAAGCGGAACAAATATTAACCAAGATTGCGGCGCGCTTTACCCAGAAGGGCTGCAAAAGGAAGTCATTGCACAGCAGGCGGATGTGGGCATTGCCCATGATGGAGACGCCGACCGTGCCGTCTTCGTCAACGAACGCGGCGAGGTCATTGATGGAGATGCCTTGCTGGTCGCCTTTGCCTTGGCCATGAACCAAGAACAGCGCCTCAAGGGTGAAACCTTGGTCACGACGATCATGAGTAACATGGGCGTCGACCTCGCCTTGAATCCTAAGGGCATTCATGTGCTCCGCACGCCGGTAGGAGACCGCTATGTGCTCGAACGGATGCTCAATGGGGCCTATAATTTGGGAGGAGAACAATCGGGGCATTTGATTTTTCTCGATTACAATACCACGGGCGACGGTTTGATTTCGGCGCTTCAGTTCCTCTCCCTCATGGTTCGGTCCGGAAAAACGGCATCTAAATTGACTGATTGTATGGATCCCTTGCCCCAGATCTTAAAAAACGTTTCGGTCAGGGAGAAGCGCGATCTCGATGAGATTCCCGAGATTAAAAAGAAGATTTCCGATTGCGAGAAAAAATTAGGCGGAAACGGGCGACTCTTAATCCGCTACTCGGGGACGGAATTGCTTCTGCGCATTATGATTGAAGGAGAAAAAGAAGACGAGATTACTGAGATGTCTCAAAGTCTGGCCGACATGGTTCAGGCCAAAATCGGGAGGCAAGATGACCAATAGAAGCCCTCGCTTCAAACCGGCATTACTCTTTGCGATCGCCCTTTCTTTTCAAGTCTCCGTTGTATGGGCATCACCACTTGAAGAGGTTTATGAAACCGGGCATAACCTCGCCATTGCCGGGGCGGAAGGCGCAAACGCCTGTACCGTTTGTCATATCGACCGCATTCCATGGCAATCCGCCGATGAAAAAGCAAAAGAGACGAAAAGTAAAAAATCGCTGCCGCCTCCCCTTTGGGATCAAAAACGCATTTCTTTTTCACCTTATCGTAGTACGCAAACCGCTCCGAAGAATGCGCATCCTTATAATCATCCCACGGGTCCGTCTATGGTCTGCTTAGCGTGTCACGATGGTGCGCTGGGCACCGATATGCATGGCATTAATGTCGATGACCCCCGCATCGGTGCTTCTTCCGAAATGCCATGGAAAGGTCTGGCCGGTCCACGTATGGCCCCGGCATTAAGCCGCGTCGATCACCCCATTTCTATCCCGTATCCGAGAAAGCCCAACGGCACTTTTGTCCCCTTGAATCCAACGGTCACGCGTTCCCGCTATTGGGCACTGCCCGACAGCACTGCCGAGGGGCTCACCCTCCCCACTGCAGCCACCTCGTCCTATCTCGATCTCCCTCAGGGAGAAGTCAGTAGTGCCGAAACGATGGCGACTT
Organism: Nitrospirota bacterium; assembly: GCA_029261155.1. Lineage (GTDB taxonomy): Bacteria > Nitrospirota > Nitrospiria > SBBL01 > JAADHI01 > JAJDBU01. The sequence continues at coordinate 20,873 of JAJDBW010000078.1, forward strand.
TGGTCCGAACGACCGGTGGCATGATGGAGTGCGACAGCTGCCATAATCCGCACAGCGAAAAGGTCCGTCCCTTCCTGCGCGTCCCTTCCCAGACCCTCTGCCTTGTCTGTCATGATCGCTAAGGTGTCGAAAAGCCAACGCGGCGCATAAAATGCGAGGCTGACTTGTTCAGTATCTTTTCGTTATAACGCTGCGAAAAAAAGTATCATTATCTTCGATTTCAAAAGCACACAAATCATAGAAAACTTGAATGAGCTGGCTCCGAAGGGAATTACAAATACGGGAAGAATCTGAGTGTGTGAAACTGCCCTCGAAATCGATGGCTGGATCTGTATCTTGTAGCCTTTTTTTTTGCACTTGTCCACATTTAGTAGCTTGACTTCATTTTAAAAAAATGATTCCCGCGTTACTACAGGCTCAAGCGTCCTTTTTCAGAAGAAAGCCATTGATTTTATTGGGAATTAATATATTGCATTTTTCTTGTGCAAGGTCGTAAAGACCGCTAGATATCAAGGAGAATTCGAGCTCAAAGCCCAGTAATCGGCAAGTTATCCACGGGGTTTGTGGATAATGTAATCCTCCCCTCTCTTCCCTCCAAAAACAAAATTCCACCCTTGTTATTTAAAGGATGTAGAACGTGGGACACCTCATGTCGATTGGTGCCGTCAGCACGGCATGCGTCCTGTGGCGATATCGGGCTTACAAGGGCTGGAGACGTGGTGTTGACCAGAAGGGAGCGTGAGTAATAAGGGGATCAGTCGCTGACGCGATTTTCACCCCGAAGCCTCAGTTGTGCCTATTTAATCGCAGAGCAACCGTTTAAGACTATCTGTCCTCGACCGGTAAAATAATCACTTTTTCACCGGCGGAGTCTTCATGCAAATCGCTAGACTTCATTTTCTGCAGGGTGTCGGCACCGACCGTGCCAAAACGAAGCGTAATGTTTTTGTGTTGCGTGCGGCCTTGGTCATCTGTGGTCTCAGCATAAACGGCCAGATAACCCACTTCATCTTCTAAGAGGATACTGACCTTTATTTCACGGCTATCGCCATACTTAAGATCACTCAGCACAATCTCATCTCCACCCGAAACAAGTGTAAGACCACTGTAGGCGTCTGCGGACAATACCAGTTGTTGCAGATCGATCTCCGCGACAAATCGAATCGTCGTGCTGACGTGCTCCCCTGTCTGAATATTTTCGGGCACAGAAGATTCAATGCTTACGGGCGCGGAGGTTTTCGCATGCACTGTAGGTTGATGACTGCAGGCGGTTAAGCTGAACAACAAAATTAACGTTAAAGCTCTATTTATCATTTTTAATTCCTCACTAAGATGTGCAGGCTGAAGGGCTTGAAGAAAAACTGACGGTAAATTTAGTGTTCGGCGTGAAGGCGCCCACCGCAAACACAACAACCTCACCATCAGTATACGTTTTTTGAAAAACCTCTGCTCCTGCCCCATTAATGTTGTCCACGGGTCCACCCGACTTACGAAGGATGACGAGATCGGCCGCTGCTGTCGGGGCGATGGCCGTTGCCGTCACCGTATAACACCCGGCCGTAGCCACCGTGGTTTTAAAGAACCGCTGGTTGAGGAGCTTATTGCCAGAATAAGCGGCTGTGATCTCACCAAAAATTTGAGAAATAATAAGGGCCTCACCATCGCTATCCAAAGTGACGACACTGCCATCCGGAGGCACTGTGGTGTAAATCAAGGGCAAGACCGGGTCCGTTGGATCGTCGAACTCATTGGCCGCAACCGCGTTGATGTTTTCTGCGGCCGCAAGCGTGTTAATTGCCTCTGCGCTCGCGGGCACCTCAAGCTTGAGATGGTGGAGGAAACTAAAAATACTGGTGAATGCTTGGGTGTTTTTCTGGCCATTGGTCAGGACTTTATAAATGGGCGCAAAACCCAGTGCCAGCGCATCGTCGTCGCCGACACCCCCATCAAAAAGGTCATACAGCACTTCCTGTACCGAGTTTTCTGAGGCATAGCCATCACGGAGTACAACATTCGGCGTTGCTGGATTCCCATCTTCGTCTCTGGGCTGGACAGCGCTATCATCGACTGAATCTGTTTCCAGATTGTTCACACCACCCGCTTTCTGGCCAGGCCCAGCAGTATCGATGATTAGAGGGTCATTCATAATCATGCCAGCAAGCGCGTAACCATAGCCTTCACCAAAAGCAACGGAGGGATGCAGTAACTCTCCATTTGCCGAATGGGGACCGCCAATGCTGTCTGAACGACTAAAATTGGCCTCGAAATAATGTCCCCATTCATGACCCATTACATGGGTATCGTACTCGTCCGTATCGACATCTTTTTGGCCGAGGATATAGAGCGCCTTCTCACCATCATTGTAGTGCGATGTCTCGATCTCCCCGACAGCGGTATTGCCTGCAACGGATTTATTTTTTGGGCTCCAGTTCACCGTAAGCAGGGGAAACACCACCGTGCTATCTGCTGAATGTACCAATTTTTGCGCCAGAGCTATCACATCTAACATGGCAAATGGGGCGGCGGCACGGGTGTCAACATAATCCGTCCCATTGTGCCCGGAACCGATGTTAAAGCTCTGGGTCACATTGTCGCTTCCCGTTGTGATATCCTTTTGCGCGACATACAAGGCACCACCGTTTGTATTATCAACGACCTTTGTATTCGGTGAGCCTGGTGTACCCAGCTCGGCTCTGACCACAACGCGAACTGAGGTGTTGGATGGCGCATTAAAAGAGTAAGCGCCGGTTTCGCTGGTATTTGCCGAGGCCACAACGGTGCCGGGGGGATTTTGGAACTCGATCACGCTGCCGCGAACGGGCTTTTCGATCGGGTTGGCATAATCAATGCCGCTTGCACTCAAATTAAAGGAGGTATAGGTGACTGTGCCGGACACGGTCACAGTTTCGGCTGTCGGGGCGGAGCCACCACCGCCTCCTCCACAGGCCATCAACCCAAAAGCCAGCGTGACGGAAACGAATGCGCGAGTCAATAGTTTAAAACAAACCATCTTTATTTTGCCTTTCTTTAGGATTGCTCTCGATTTTCTCAAAACAGAGGAATCTCCTTGTTGCCGAGGGGCAAACATTGCGATTGTTTCATAAAACCTGAGCTTTAGGTTTCATGATTTAAGTATGAGTATCACAGCGCAGGGTAGGGGCGAAATTTAGAGAATCGAGTAAGCCGTTGCTAAGTTCTGGAGATTATATGCATAAAGCAACCAATGGTCAAGTAAATACTTTGTAATACTGGTAAATATTATAGTTCCTGTATTTTCACCCAGACGGTTCGGGTTATTTTGTACGAAGGAAAAAGGGGTGGAACGAAACGGATATAACAGCGAAAGGAGACACGAATCATGAAATTTTCGAAGAAGATTTATAGCTGCTTATTCTCCAGAGGCCCAAGGTTGTAGCGAGCAAATATTCGAGACTACTTAAGGTCGACTTCCCCAAGACTTTGCGGTGCATCGTTCGAGAAGCTTATGTTCTGGGAAATGGGATAAGCGTATAACTCAGGCATATTGAATCGATTGACAAGCGATTTCTCTTGTCATGAAAGAGGAATGATGGTACTATCCTCATTTTACGAACCGATTTAAGGAATCAATATGGCCAGAATTTGCGATTTATGCGGGAAACGGCGGCTTAGCGGTCATCGTGTTAGTCACGCCAATAATAAAACCAAGCGAGTTTTTAATCCCAATCTTCAAACGGTTCGTGCTCTCATCGGGAAGACCGTCAAGCGCATCCGTGCCTGCACGCGGTGCATCCGATCTGGAAAAGTCGTCAAGACCTCTTAGCTTCTAGTCCTCGGATTCTATCCTCCAGCACCAGACCTTTCGCCTTTTGGAACAAAGGCTATGGGCTTCGTTCTGCCCACAGCTCTTTATCTTTTTGTCTTATCGTGTGATTTTTTGCGAAAGCGGCGGTTTTTTGTAGATATTGATATTGAAAATTGCTGAAAGGTCTGTACTCGTAACAGAGGCGGTGTGGATGGTCCTAGGCTACTGAATAATATTTAAGGTCGCCTTTTCCGAATTTTTCAGGTCAATCTCTTCGACCAGTTTTTTTGCAATGGCCATAAATGATGCCGTTTGCGGAGAAGCAGGATCGGCGATGACGATGGGCGCACCGGTATCGCCCCCTATCCGAATGGCCATGTCGATGGGGATTTCCCCGAGAAAAGGGACGCCGAGTTTATCGGCTGCGGTCTTTCCGCCGCCATGACTAAAAATCTCGGTTGTTTCTTTGCAATGCGGGCAGACGAAGGTGCTCATATTCTCGATGATTCCAAGAACAGGGACGCTGACCTTTTTAAACATGGCCAAGCCTTTTTTGGAGTCGAGAAGCGAAACTTCTTGCGGCGTGGTGACAATGACTGCGCCGTTTAGGGGAACCAACTGGGCAATCGAAAGTTGCGCATCGCCGGTGCCGGGCGGCAAATCTACAATCATATAATCCAATTCACCCCAATCGACGTCCCTTAAAAGCTGTTGAATTGCGCCGTGAACCATCGGGCCCCGCCAGATCATCGGGGTGTCTTCCGGCACGAAAAAAGCCATCGAGATGAATCGAACCCCATGATTTTCTGCCGGTGCGATCTTCTCCTTGCTTTGGGCAGGCGAGGTTTTGATCCCCATCATCAAGGGCACGTTGGGGCCGTAAATATCGGCATCGACGAGGCCGACGCGAAAGCCGCTTTTGGCAAGGGCGACCGAAAGGTTCACGCTCACCGTGGTTTTGCCAACGCCGCCTTTCCCACTGCTGACTGCAATAATATTTTTGACCTTCGGAAGGAGTTTATTTTCCGCTGGACTCTCGGCCGGTGCTTTCTCGGCGACGACGGGTTTCTCTGGAAAAGCGATGTTAATCTCCTTTATTTCCGGGATAATCAATTGGAGCGCCTCTTCTGCCCGCCGTTTGATCTCGTTTTTAAGCGAGGCGTCCGCCGCCTTAAGATCAATTTCGAATGAGAGATTGTTTCCATCGATCTGAAGGTTTTTAACTTGGTTTAACGCGACAATGTCTCGCGAAAGCCTGGGGTCGATAACCTGCGCCAGCGCCTTTAAAACCAATTCTTCGGTAACCATGGACATTCGTTTCTCCTTCGGGTAAAGGTTCAATCATCTCAATCAGCTTGGTTGCTGTCGATAAGTCTAGGCAGCGTGAACGAGGTCGACATGCATGGTATTAAGATAATCCGCGACACCGGGCGAGGTCAAGCCCTGTCCGATTTTTGGAAGATCATGCCTTGGGCTTACCGCGTTTATTTGCGCTTATGTCTCATTTTTTTGAGCTGTTTACGGTGCTTATGTTTTCTCATTTTTTTTCTGCGTTTCTTTACGACACGGGACATGCAATCTCCTTCAAAGTCAGGGTTGTAAAAATGTTAATTCATGGATTGTAATGCAATTTTTCCGCGTTTTTCGCGGACAATAAGCACAGGACACTCGCCGTACTCGATCACCTTCAGCGGCGTACTGCCGATAAAAAATTTTCGAACGGCGGAACTGCCGCTCGATCCCATCACAACGATGTCGTGATCTTTTGCCTCATCGATGATTTCATCCGAGGGGTGACCCATGCGCACCTTTTGTTGCGCCTCGACGCCCATTTGGGCCAGGATCATTCCCGCACGGCGTGTTAGCTTTTCGGCCGATTCCCGGTCTTCTTCCGCTTCGGCAACAGAAAGCACGGTTACCTTGGCACCAAGCACCTGAGCCATTTCCGCGCCGAGGATTTCCGCCCGTTCAGAAAGTCGAGAACCGTCGGTACAGAGAAGAAAATTATCGTCCTCTCGAATGTTTTTTGCAATGAGCACACTGCACGCGGCCAAATCGGCAACCCGAAGTGCCGTACTTCCGACAAAATAACGTGAAATACCTTGGTGCCCACTCGAACCCACAATGATGAGATCATAGTCGCCTAAGTCCGCCTCTTCAAGGATTTCTTCAACGGGATGGCCTTCTCGCAGTCTTAGGCGGACCAGGCCGCCGTGTTCTCCTATTAAATGCAATTCCGTGGCGCCATCTACATTGGCGCGAAAGGCCTGGCTGACTTTGGCTTCTTTTTCGGGCCCGGAGCGGGTGAGACCGATTTCTGCCAAAATTTCCTTTGCCCGGATCAAATACTCGATGCCGGGAATATTAAAGTTCCATTCCCCTAGTTTTTTTCGGGCCGTAATCAGTTGGGGCCGACTGCTGGCCGAGACCGGTGGACGAATATGAACGATGCTGACATCGGCATTCATCTCTTTGGCCAGCTTTCCGCCAAAGCGGATGGCGGATTCTGCATTTTCATCCCCGTCGGTACACATTAAAAATTTCATGACCTATCCGCTCTAAAGCTTGAGCAGCCTCCAATAGCTGAGAGACATCAATAGGATCGAAATAAAGGAGACCAGAAGCAATTTCCAGCCGGCCTTGAGGAAATTACTTCGTTTGAGGTATCCGCTCCCATATATTATATTGCATGCCGGAGAGGCAACCGGTGTCAGAAAGCTGAACGAGGAGGAGATCACGGTCACAAATCCGGCCGCGATCAAGGAAGTGCCCGACAGGCTGGCAATATTCAGTGTGATCGGGCCGAGTAATCCCACGGTGGCGCCGCTACTGACAAAAGCGGCGAGAAAAAGGGTCATCAAGCTGATTGCCGCCAGGAGGGGCAGGCCTTCATGAATGCCGATGGGCTCCATCCACCTTAAGAATGAAAGAGAGATCCATTCGGCAACGCCGGTCCGTTTCATGACCACGCCAAGAGAGATTGCCCCGCCATAGACCAATATGATGCCCCAGTTTACACTATTGTTCAGATCCTCCCAACGGACAAGGCCCGCAACTAAAAAGAGAAGAACGCCCATCAGGGCCGTAATGCCGAGTCCGATTGTATCGGAAATCGTCATCCACATCAATACCGTCAGCATAAAGATGGCCACCGTCAGCCAATCTTCTTTTGTCATCTGCCCGCTCTCCCGCACGCTTTTTCTTAAACCTGCGATCGCTCGAGAGAGGTCTTTAATTTCCGGCTTAAAGGTGCGGTACAAGACAAAGGCGATGCAAGGGATCTCGAGAAATATAATCGGATAGGCGTGGATAATCCATGAAAAATAGGTCATTTCTATCCCATATAATTCTTTCCAATACTCCAGCATAATGGCATTTCGGGTGCCTCCGGAGGGTGTGCCGATGCCGGCGACCATTGCGCCGTAGGCAATAGAAAGAAGGATGGCGATGGAAAGGTTTCGAACCTGACGCCCATCCCGCGACGAAAAATGGATCAAGGCGACGCCCACAGGCAGCATCATGGCCGCCACCGTATGTTCGCCGATAAAAGAGGAAAGGAGGGCCGAAACCGTTACCAGGCCGAGAATCACCCACTGGATTTTTGGGCCCGTAACGCGAACGATGGCCAGAGCGATCCGCTTGTCGAGATTTTGTTTCACCAATGCGGCGGCAATCATCAGGGAGCCCATAATAAAAAAAATGGAATCGCTCATAAAGGATTGCGCCACGGCCGTGGGCTTAGCCAAGCCGAGGAGCACCTCGAAGACCGCGATGAAAAGGGCAATGCCGGGGAGGGGAATCGGTTCCGTTATAAAGAAAAGAAAAGAAACGATGACGAGGGTGAGGGCCCGCATTCCAATAGGCGTGAGGCCCTCGGGGATGGGGATGGAAAGCAAGACAGCGCCAAGGGCAAAGCCGATGAAAATCCATCTCCTCTTGATCAGTTCCGATATAAAGGGCATGAAGGGCGTGCGCGGTATCCTAGTCTATTCATATACGGTCAAGAGGGAAAAAGTCAATTCCAATGCCCAGTTGTGGGCGCTGGCCTGAGCGAGTCTTCGTCCCTTATTGAAGCGAGCCTAAGAGAAAGTGCATCATATAGACAGAAACGCGGCACTCAGCAGGTAATTTTAACCTGGGTGTGAACTTGATAAAGATTGTCCGGAGGCTTAAAATGAGCGCGATTTTCTGGGGAGACTGAGAAAAATGGTAACGCTTTCCAATCAAACACCTTCGCTACAAGAAAACATCGAATCGACCTTGCTTGAGATCGTCCGGACCTTGCTTGTCGAAGGTGGCGCCGACCGTGCTATTTCCGCATTGGGACGCGATGCGGCCTTTGAGAGCGATTTGGGCCTGGGGAGCTTGGAACGGGTTGAATTGCTCCTGCGGATCGAATCGGCCTTTTCTATTCGCCTGCCCGACACGACGATTGCCGAGGCCCAAACCGTGCGCGAACTTGCCAGCCTTGTCCTTCGGGCGGCGCCTTCCGAAACCTCCCGGCACCTCCAGAAGCGTCTGCCCGAGCTTAAGGGCAGCAGGGCCATTCAGCCTTCGTCTGCGACCACTTTGACGGAAGCCCTCCTCTATCGTGCCGAACAGGAACCCGAACGGCCTCATATCTATTTGCCCACCGAGCAAGGCGAAGAAAGCCTTAGCTATGGCGCACTCTTAGAAGGTGCGCAAGGCCTCGCGCGGGGCTTGCGGGATCGTGGACTTGCAGTGGGAGAGACCGTTGCGATTATGTTGCCCAGTGACCGCCGGTTTTTTGAGTGTTTTTTTGGCGTGTTGATTGCGGGTGGAATCCCAGTGCCCGTTTACCCGCCTTTCCGTCCCGATCAAATCGAAGACTATGCCCGCCGCCAGACCGGCATCCTCAAAAATGCGGGCGCGGTCTTCTTGATTACCTTTGAGGCGGTTGAGCGGCTGGCCCAACTTTTACGTCCGATGTTGCCGACGCTCCGAGGCGTGACGACGGTTGAAGCCCTCCGCATCCCCGGGGCTAAGATCGACGGCTTATCTCATCGGGCGCATGCAGGGGACTTGGCGCTTATTCAATACACCTCCGGCAGCACGGCCGATCCGAAAGGGGTGGCCTTGAGCCATCACAATTTAATCTCGAATATCAAAAGCATGGCCCAGGCGATGGAGGTGGTTCCAGGAGATGCGGGTGTCAGTTGGCTCCCGCTTTACCACGATATGGGCCTCATCGGGGCCTGGTTTTTCCCTTTATATTCCGGCATCCCTGTTACGATTCTCCCGCCCTTTTCTTTTCTGAGCCGCCCGGAAAGTTGGCTCTGGGCCATTCACAGCCATCGGGCGACGATTTCTCCCGCACCGAATTTTGCCTATGAGCTGTGCGCTGCAAAGATTAAAGACGAGGCGATTGAAGGGCTGGATTTAAGTGCTTGGCGGATCGCCCTCAACGGGGCCGAACCGATCAAACCGGAAACCTTGACCCGGTTTACAAAACGCTTTGCGCCCTACGGTTTTCGGCCGGAGGCTTTTCTTCCTGTTTACGGCATGGCGGAGGCCTCGGTGGGCCTGGCCTTTTCCCAACTCAGGGCAAAGCCCAAGATTGATCGCGTCTCTCGGACACGTTTTGAGCGCGATCGCCAGGCGCTTGTGGCGGGGGCCTCGGAGTCTTCGCCCATCCCCTTTATTTCCTGCGGCGTCCCTCTGCCCGGCCATGAGGTTCGTATTGTCGACGATCAGGGGAAACCCCTTCCCGAACGTGTGGAGGGGAATCTGGTTTTCAAAGGCCCCTCATGCACCTCGGGCTATTATCGGAACCCGGAAGCGACCGCATCCCTCTTTCAAGACGGCTGGCTATGTTCCGGAGACCTGGCCTATTGGGCTGAAGGCGAGTTGTATATTACGGGTCGGAAAAAAGATCTGATTATTAAGGGCGGTCGTAATCTGCATCCGCACGAAATCGAAGGCGTAGTGGGCGAAATTCCAGGAATACGAAAAGGTTGCGTTGCGGCCTTCGGCGTGCCCGATCAAAGCCTGGGCACCGAGAAACTGGTGGTCGTGGCCGAAACCCGGGAAACGGCAAAGCCCATTCACGAAGCCCTTCGCCAGAAAATAAACAAGACCTTGGTTGATACCATCGGGAGTCCTGCGGATTTCATTGCGCTCTCCGCCCCCGGCACAATTCCAAAGACCTCCAGCGGAAAGATCGCGCACCGCGCCTGCCGCGCCGCCTACCTTGAGGGTTCTCTTTCAAAACGCCGAGGAAAAGAACTCCAATTTGTCCGATTAATTCTTGCTTCTTTTTCATCCTGGGCCATGCAGGGCTTAAAGCGTATTTTCCGGTTTATCTATGGCGCTTATCTCATCCTGCTCTTGCCACCGCTTGTGGCTTTCCTCTGGGTTGCGGTGATGCTTTCCCCTAAAAAACATATCCGGGGACTTTTAAGAGGAGTCGCGCGTCTTTTCCTCAGTCTCAGCGGACTTTTTCCGCATCTCCAGGGCGAATCAAATTTAAGGCAAAGGGGACCGGTGGTGTGGGTGTCTAACCATGCGAGTTATACCGACGCCCTTTTTTTGACGGCGATTTTGCCCGCCAACGTTCGCTTTGTGGCCAAACAGGAACTCCTTCAGGTGCCGATTTTAAGGACTTTTCTCAGCATGGGCCAGCACATAACCGTCGATCGAGGTGACGTCAGTAAGGGGGCCTCCGCGACTGAAGGCATCGAGACCCTCCTGAAAAGCGGTGAGAGTGTTCTGATTTTTCCGGAGGGCACCTTCCTTCCAGCAGCCGGACTGCGCCCTTTCAAACTCGGGGCGTTTAAGGCGGCCGTTGAGGCGGGGGTCCCGGTGTGTTCGATTGCATTAAGGGGGACACGACGGCTCTTGCGTGACGGTCGCTGGCTTCCCGATTGGCATCGGGTGAACATTTCCGTGGGCAAGGCGACAATGCCGGAAGAAAATGTTTGGCGAGAGGTCGTCCGGCTTCGCGACCACGCGCGTAAAGAAATCGGCCTGCACTGTGGAGAAGACCTCCTCAAATCCTAGCACTCGAGAATGTTTTTCCCTTGGCATGAAGGACGCCTTTTACCTCAGCTTTTTTCTGTCGATGGTCCTTGCGCTTCCATCCCTTCCCATTCATTTTCATCTTGCCTCTTTTTTCCCTTGCAATACGCAATGAAGGCCTTATACTCACCCGAATGGAAATTGGGGGCAGATCGTTACCTAACAAAATATCGAAACCTATTTAGAGGAGGATTCATGCGGGGCACTGGGTGTAAAACTGTAAGCGTTTTTATGATTGCCGTCGGACTCATCGTCTTGAGTACGCCTTGGGTCCTTGCGGCTGGGGCCTCTCAAGAAATGTTTACTGCGAACAATACCTGGATGTTGGTCGCGACCTTCTTGGTTTTTATTATGCATTTGGGTTTTGCCACCTTGGAATCGGGGCTGTGCCGGGCGAAAAACACCAACAATATCCTTTTTAAAAACACGGCGATCGTCGCCATCGGTCTTTTAACCTATGTCTTATGTGGCTTTAATTTTATGTATCCCGGCGATTTTAACGGTTGGATCGGTTTTGCGGGTATTGGACTGAGTCTGCCTGCGGGCGATGCAGGTCTCATCGGCTACGCCGACGGCGCCTATAGCTATTACACCGATTTTATTTTTCAGGCCATGTTTGCGGCCACGGCCGCGACCATCGTTTCCGGCGCCGTGGCGGAGCGGGTCCGTTTGGGGAGTTTTCTGATTTTCTCTGCCTTATATGTGGCGATCGTCTATCCCATTGTCGGCTCTTGGAAATGGGGCGGCGGTTGGCTCGATAAAATGGGTTTTTACGATTTTGCCGGTTCCACTTTAGTCCATAGTGTCGGTGGTTGGGCGGCCTTGGCCGGCGTCATGCTTTTGGGACCGCGTCTCGGCAAATTTGTCGATGGGAAAGTGAAACCCATCCTACCGCATAACATGCCACTTGCGACCATCGGGGTTTTCCTCTTGTGGCTTGGCTGGTTCGGATTTAACGGCGGCTCGGTTTTATCCGCCGACCCTGGTTTGGTATCCTTGGTGTTTGTAACCACCAGTTTGGCCGCTGCCGCAGGGATTATGGGGGCGATGGTGTGCTCCTGGATGGTTCAGAGCAAACCCGATCTTTCGATGATTTTAAACGGCAGCCTCGCGGGCCTGGTCGGCATTACCGCCGGGGCCGATACGGTCTCGATAACCGCCTCGATCATCATCGGACTGGTCTCAGGCGTCGTGGTCGTTTTTTCAGTGATCTTTTTCGATAAGCTCCGGCTTGACGATCCAGTGGGTGCGCTCTCCGTTCACTTGGTGTGCGGCATTTGGGGTACGCTTGCGGTGGGTATTTTTAGTACCAACCCCGAACACAAACTCTGGGTTCAAGCCCTCGGCGTCGTGGCCTATGGTGTGGCTTGTTTTGCGGCCGCTTTCCTTTTCTTTTTTATTCTCAAGGCAACTTTGGGTATTCGTGTGAGCGAACAGGAAGAGCGGGAAGGACTCGATCTCCATGAACACGGCGTTGCGGCCTATAACGGTTTTCAGATTAATGCCCAATGACCTTGGCGCAACGCGGTGGGCTGCGCCTAAATGCTCCGGGGACAGGTGAATAAGGAGAAGCATTCGGGAATAGGACATCTCTTTTATGCGACGCGCTGGTCGCTGGCCGGTTTTCGTGCAGCCTTCCGTGACGAGACCGCTTTTCGCCAGGAGGTCTACCTTTCTATTGTTCTTGTTCCCCTCGCCTTTTGGTTGGGAAAAAACGCGATCGAATGGGTCTTCCTCGTCGGCAGCCTCGTCTTGGTTTTGATTACGGAACTACTCAATACAGCGGTGGAAGCCGCTGTGGATCGCATCGGTGAGGAAGCGCATGCGCTTTCAAAAAAAGCCAAAGATGTCGGATCGGCGGCGGTGATGCTATCGATCCTCAATGCCGTCCTCGTGTGGGCCCTCATCGTATTCTGGGGGGCTCGGCCTTGAATTCAGGCTTGAGATGATGAGATGCCAGGCCGAATTGTTGGGTCGCTTTCTTGACGGAGAATTTCAAAACCTGTTATAAGGAGCGCGCTGGATTTATCCCAGTGTAGGTCTTCAGCGTTCGTAGTGCCGGAGTGGCGGAATTGGTAGACGCAAGGGACTTAAAATCCCTCGCACCGTAAGGCGCGTGCCGGTTCGATTCCGGCCTCCGGCACCAGCAAATCAATAGGTACAAACCCAGATTTCCAATTCTCAGTTTCTTCCCGCTATACGTAACAAAAGTGATTGATTCCTAGGATTTGTGAGGATCATGATCCATCCTGCTTTTTTCGAAGAAAAAGGAGGAGAAATGATCCAAGCAAACTTAATCGTCAACACCCCACCGAGCAATC
>JAJDBW010000079.1 GCA_029261155.1 Nitrospirota bacterium
ACTGCCCTGTTTTCCACAAACGCCAGATCTCCTGTCGATCTAGCGGCGTTAACCTGATCCGCTTGTGCATCACCATGTCTACAGAACCTCCTCTTCGTTAAATTACACGAAATTCTGTAAACAACGCGCTTATTTCTTACATGTAACATTAATACGGGGCCCGTTTTTATCGGCCAGAATCCTACCTTCACAAAAACGCTCAGAACCACGACACACAAACTCCATTTACCTCGTCTTCTTACTTTTTATTCTAGCCTATAAATCTCACCGAATTTTTTGTGGAGATGATCGCTGAAATATTTCGGGTTCAGGGTTTCACCGCAGACCTTCTGCACCAACTCCCCGCTCGTGTATTGCCGGCCCCAGCGATGGATTTTATCGTTAAGCCATTTCTTTAGTGGGAGCAGATCGCCTGCTTCGATACGGGCATCCAGTTCAGGCATCTCTTTTTTGGCTTGGTTTAAAAACTGGGCGGCGTAGAGATTACCCAGGGTGTAGGTCGGAAAGTAACCGAAGGCCCCGCCCGACCAATGCACATCCTGCAGTACGCCTTCGGCATCGGTCTTGGGTCGAACACCGAGATATTCTTCCATTTTTGCATTCCACAATTCAGGAAGGGCATCGACCTTGAGATCCCCCTCGATGAGCTGCCGTTCGATTTCGAAGCGAAGCATGATGTGAAGATTGTAGGTCACTTCGTCGGACTCAACGCGAATCATCGAAGGACGCACCGCATTGATGGCAGCATAGAAACCCTCAACCTCCACGCCTTTTAACACATCGGGAAAGGTCTCTTTCAAAATGGGAAAGAAATAACGCCAAAAAGGACGTGAGCGTCCCACGCCGTTTTCCCACAGGCGCGACTGGCTTTCATGAATGCCGAGGGAAATGGATTCGCCCAAAGGCGTTCCAAAATCCGCGACCGAAAGACCCTGATCGTAGAGCCCATGGCCACCCTCATGAATAGAACTAAAGAGAGACGACAGCAGGTCATGCGGATCGACGCGTGTGGTAATCCGCACATCCGTCGGATGAAAGGACGTGGTGAAGGGGTGGGCCGAAATATCTTGGCGGCCGGCATCGAAGGAAAAACCCATGGCCGCGAGGACTTTCTTTCCAAAAATGATTTGCTTTTCTTCATCGTAAAACGCGCGGAGAAAATCATCTTTCGGTTGCGCGGGCGAGGCCGCAATTTTCTCAACGAAAGGAACCAGCATTTCTTTCAAAGCCGCAAAGACCGGGGCGATTTGCGCGACTGTTAGACCCGGCTCGAAGGTGTCGAGAAGTGGATCGTAGGGCGAAGCTTCGTAGCCGAGATAATCGATCTCCTCCTTTTTTAAGGCGACGATCTTTTTGAGGCTGGGAGCGAAGTGCGCAAAGTCATTTTTATTTCTGGCCTCAATCCACACTTGATGGGCGAGGGAGCATTCTAAACCCATACGTCGCACGAAATCGGAAGGGAGTTGTGTGGCGCGGTGATAGTCGCGCCAGATCTCGCGCAGGAGGGCGCTTGCGCGCGCATCCCCACTTGAAGACCCGGCTTTTAATTCACCCGTTTCCAAATCGACCGAGGCGGAGAGCAACTGAGACATTTCCTTTCCGGTTTGCCGTTCGTGAACCAAACCCATCAAGGCGCTCAACTGTTCGGCCCGTGCCTGGCCGCTGCCCGATGGCATGTAGGTTTCCTGGTCCCAGGACAAAAGAGAAATCGCGCTGCTTAAGACTTGTGTTTCTTTCAGAAAGGCAGTAAGCGCTTTGAGGTCTTTTAAGGTCTGCATCTTTCCTCCCATTTTTTAATTAACCACGACGAAGGCCAAACGACCCCGCCTTGTGTATGGCACTTCCCCAAATATTAAAGCAGGCCGGACGCCATCCTGGAATATAGCCATGGTCTAAGCTTTTAATCGCAAATCCCGTTTGTTCGATGAGATTGGGGATTTCCCGATTCAAATGGCAGCCACCGGCAAAACGCGTCCAGATGGGATCGCACCAATCTTGCCATTTTCGGACATGCGTATCGATGGCGGCGCCATGTTCGCAAAAGATGAGTTCCCCATCGGGTTTCAAAACGCGCCGGATTTCCTTTAAGGCCGCCGGAAGGTCACCGATGCTGCACAGGGTATAGGTCACGAGGACCGTATCGGCGCGCGCATCGCCAAGGGGGATATCTTCACAATCGCCTTCGATGAAGCGAACCGAAATGCCGCCGACGGATTCTTTGGATTTCGCCAGCGCCCGCATCTCCGGCGAGGGATCGAGTCCATAGATTTTTTGCACCCGCGCCGAATCGTAGAAAGGCAGGTTCAGGCCGGAACCGATGCCGATCTCCACCACCGTCCCCTTCGCCAGCGGAACGACTTTACGGCGCTGTACGGCAATCTCTTCTAGTCCGCAGGCAAAATGCAAGAGTCTCGGCAAGATATATTTTTCGTAAATACCCATCGGCCTTGCTCCAAATCGTGAGACAGTATAGCAGGCCATTCCATCGAATTGAAATACGCGCCCAAGGCCAGACCCTTCTCTGTACAATCGGGCTTAAAGTGTTTACAATCATCGTGATGCAGAGCCACGAAGACCTCAAACAGCATTTAATTCGGATCGACGGCAAAGGCTACAAAGCCTATAAAGACCTCAAAGGAAGCTACGCTTTTCCCGAATACACCTTCAGCATCGACCATGTGCAGGGCGACCCTTTTGCCGCCCCCAGCCGCTGCCGGGTTGAAATGCCACAATCCATCGCCCGTTTTCCGGACGATCTCATTCGCAGCCCCATCCGCCGGATTGCTTTGGCCGATGCCTTAACGCGCGAGTTCGATTCCCAATCGCGTCGCGCTTCGAAACGATGCGGCACCGGTAATAGTGGCTTAATCGAAATCGACAGGCCGAAGCAAGAGGTCTTGGAGCGGACCTCCGCGTCTGTCAACGACGAGCGCGTTGAAGCCCGCTTTTTTGTCGGCTTGCCTGCCAAGGGCCGGACTATCCTTGGGCGCGAGGCCCTCCGGATCATCAACGAAAGCCTGCCTGCACTTGTCGATTGCTCGCTCAAGTTTAAAAACTTAGATCCCGCAACACTTCAGCATTTTGTCGAAACGATCGAGGACGCGGATGCGATTCGAAAGGGGCTTCGGGCGCGGGGCCTCATCGCCTTTGTCGCCAACGGTGCGATCCTCCCGAGAAAAAGCGGTATCGATCCGCGGCCCTTGGAAAAGGGGGCGATTCCTTTTAACGCGCCTGAGACTCTTGCGCAGACTTTCGAGCGGCCGAATCAAGGCCCGATTACGGGCATGGGGATTCCGCAGGGCGTCACCTTGATTGTCGGCGGAGGCTATCACGGAAAATCGACCTTGCTCCGAGCCATTGAATGCGGCGTCTACAATCACGTTCCGGGCGACGGCCGCGACTATGTCGTGTGCGATCCGGATATCGTGAAAATCCGGGCCGAAGATCAACGCGCGGTCACGGGCGTGGACATCTCGCCCTTCATCAACAATCTCCCCCAAGGACGCGCAACCACGTTCTTTTCGACGGAAAACGCCAGCGGCAGCACCTCGCAAGCGGCCAACATCGTCGAGGCCTTGGAAGTGGGTGCGAAAGGATTTTTGATCGATGAGGATACGGCGGCGACCAACTTTATGATCCGCGATCATCGGATGCAAGAATTAATCGCCAAGACCCACGAGCCCATCACACCCTTTATTGACAAGGTCCGCCCGCTCTATTCTGACTTCGGTGTATCGACGATCTTGGTCATTGGCGGCAGCGGAGACTATTTCGACGTGGCCGACACCGTGATCGCCATGGAGCAATACCAAGCCAGCGATGTGACCGCGCGGGCAAAGAATATCGCGATGAAGTACACAAGCCGACGGCGATCTGAAGGAGGCAGCGGCTTTGGGATCTTACGCCATCGGATTCCGATTCCGGAAAGCCTCGACCCCAGTCGCCTCTCGCGGGAGGTGCATCTGAAGACCTACGACATAGAAACGATCGCCTTCGGCACGGAAAAAATCGATCTGAGCGCCGTCGAACAACTGGTCGAGAAAAGCCAAGTGCGGGCCATCGCCCATGCAATGATGTATGCCAAAATAAAATATATGAACGAAGATGCTACACTCGCGGAAATCGCCGATCGCATCATGCAAGATGTCGCGGAGCAGGGCTTGGATGCACTCACAGAAGAGAAGTTCGCGGATCTCGCGACCTTTCGTAAATTTGAATGGGTGGCGGCGGTGAATCGGCTTCGAACACTCAAAGTGCAATCAAAAGGATAAAGGGAGTTCTATCATGGTTTCTTTTTTAATCGAACAATTCGTAGGCTACGGAGCGACTTCCGAATCTGCCGCACTCTTTGCCAGAGGAGTCCTTATCGTCTTTGTCCTTGTTCTCAGTCTCGCGGCCAAACGGATTGCGCAGCGCATCCTGCTCAGCGCCGTCGCGCACCTGATCTCCCATACAGAAACAGGCTGGGATGACGCCCTACTCAAAGCACATTTTTTCACACGGCTCGCGCACCTTGTTCCCGCCCTGGTGATCTACCTCTTAAGTCCCCTCCTCTTTGAGGGTTTCGATCGCCTCATTAGCTTGGCAACGAATGGGGCCATGATCTATATGATTGCCGCAGGCATCTTCGCGGTGGATGCCTTTTTAAACGGGGCCGCCGACATTTACGAAAGCTACGAGATCTCGAAAGAAATTCCGAGTAAGGTCTTTGTCCAGGTCCTAAAGATTATCGTCATTTTTGTCGGATTAATTTTTATCGTCTCCATCGTGCTCGGTAAAACCCCACTTTATCTTTTTAGCGGATTGGGTGCGATTACCGCCATCCTCATGCTCATCTTTAAGGATGCCATCTTAGGTTTCGTGGCGGGCATCCAACTCACAGCGAATCGAATGGTGTCCGTGGGCGATTGGATCGAGATGCCGAAATACGGCGCGGACGGCGATGTCATCGAAGTTGCCCTCACGACGGTAAAGGTGCGGAATTGGGACAAGACCATCACAACCATTCCCACCTACGCCTTGATCAGCGAATCCTTCAAAAACTGGCGCGGCATGTCGGAAGCAGGTGGACGCCGGATTAAACGGGCCTTGTTTTTCGATCTCAATTCCATCCGGTTTTGCACCGAAGAGATGTTGGGGCGTTTTCGACACATTCAATTTATTACCGACTACATTGAGAAAAAAAGCAAAGAAATTCCCGAATACAACCTCGTTCATCGTGTCAATAATGCCTCTTTGGTGAACGGCAGGCGGGTGACGAATATCGGCACCTTTCGCGCTTATACCTTGGCCTATTTAAGAAACCACCCGAAAATCCACCAAGACATGACTCTCTTGGTTCGCCAGTTGGCGCCCACAGAACATGGGCTTCCCATCGAATTTTACATCTTCAGCAAGGACATCGTTTGGGCCAACTACGAAGCGATTCAAGCCGATATTTTTGATCATTTAATCGCCGCAGTACCGGAGTTTGATCTCAAGCTCTACCAAAACCCGAGCGGCAGCGATATATTATCCCTCGGGCAACCATTAAACGCCCTTCGGAAAGATTGACAGCCCTCTGGATGATACGGTAGAATCGCCCTCACCTTCTACAAACGCGGGAATAGCTCAGTGGTAGAGCATCGCCTTGCCAAGGCGGGGGTCGCGGGTTCAAATCCCGTTTCCCGCTCCATTTTTTAAAGCATTTACGACACCCGATTGTGTATCCCTCCTCAAATCGGGTTTGCCCTCCTTTTTTCCCACATTTGATACCGGAGCGCGCGCGTCTGAAGGCCTGCTCATATTAATGCGAAAAGGGCCAAGGCATCATTGCGCAAAACCTTCAAGCCGTCCAGCATTCTAGCGCCCTATTAAATAAGAACGACATTTTTGTCTCCCTCAAATTGACTCATCTTTTAAAAGAACTTGCCTCTTAACAATTTACAGCATAGGAGATATAATGGTGAAAATTGAGGGAAAGAGGAGGCGAGATGCAGAAAGAAGAGGCCGTATTTTTAAAATGGCAGATCCGTTTTGGGACAGAAGAAGCGTGTGTAAAGTATCTT
>JAJDBW010000080.1 GCA_029261155.1 Nitrospirota bacterium
AGCCTGTTGCGTTTCATTAACTTTTATAATACCGTCAAACCCCATAAGGGCATTGGCGACATGACCCCTTATGAAAAGCTATTTGAACACTTTCATGGATCAACAAATGTGTAAACAACGCGATGTTTTCTAACACCTTAAGTGTAATCATTTGTTGCAAGTTCCGAGTTATGGGTGATGCAATTCTAATGTTTCGTAAATTCTTGACCAGAGCGCTTTTAATCTTTTAAGGCATCAGGTCCCTTCTCTTCACGGCAAGCTAATCGATTTATCCTTATTCACGCCCCACCAGGTTTTGTATTCGGTGAATTTGGCTTTGATGGTGCCGCCGTCTTTGGCTTGCAGGGCGAGGGAGAGGGCGCGTTTTTCGCTTCCGCTCCCGACGCCAAAGTATTTGTCTCGGTAGTCTAGGAAGACGTTCATGTGATCGACGGCTTCACGCAGCACTTTGTCTTGAGTGGCCTTGCCGGTTTGGATTTGCAGAAACCATTTGTCAGTGAGCCATAAACGGCGGTCCATTTCGTCTTTGATCCAAAGTTCACTGTGGGCGGCGCTTTTCAATTCTGTGTCTGTTAAGGTGATGGTGGAGGGGTGTTTGGCCAAATAAGCATTCACAACTTCAAGGGGTTCGGGTTTTGTACCATCGAGGTCGGTGTAATGGATGTAAACGACAATATTGTTGCTTATCCATCGATAATCAATATTTCCATGGTCGAATAGTTTATTTCCATTTAATTCTCGTATGGATGTGCTTTCGGATACGCTTTCTCCTAGGTGGTTTTCCCTTGTCCTTCCCCTGAAGCTGGATTCCCCCTCATGCAGCAACCATTGGTCGGAATCCGACCCAGCGTGCTGGGTGACCTCCACTTTAACAAAAGGGAACCGACCATTTGGCTCGGTATACGACGCCCCATAACTGATATCATTCTCTGCAAAATGCCCACTTGCGTCCAGAATTCCACCCGTATTTGATTGTGAAAATTTAAAAGGCGGACCGCTAAATGCCCTACCTTGAACCCCTGTAAATAACTTATATGGGGCAATATCTTCCAAGATGAGCATGTCTGTTACGGCAGCATGTAAAAGGGAGGGTAGCATTATGAATCCAATCAATAGAAACCAAATTTTCTTTGTCATTCTTGTCTCCCTTTATTGATCTGCGTATTGTTCAACAATAATTTCGCGTGCAATATCTGTCGTTCTCCAATTTCCTTCACATTGGCCATTTGGACAAACTTTTTTGACGATCGAATCGATCTCTTCTTTATTTCCTCCTGGATACGCCAAAATTAAGGGAACATAAGAATCCGAGGTGCTGAGGCTTCCATGCCAGGCTTTACAGGAAACACCGCTTGTGTACCTGGATGTTGTATCGTCTTGGGTTTTAAATTTCATTAACAAAATAATGTCTCCACTTCTATCCGGATGGTTCATTTGCTGGATGCGATTCACTGCATCTAGAAATTCGGGCTTATTATCAAAGTATTGATTTAATCCAATGGGGTTACTTAATGTGAGTTTACCTTCCGAATCAAAGAAAAATCCGTTATAAACACTATAGTCGGCACTTCTGTTAGGTCGTATTAAGATCGCCTCTACAGAAGAAGACAATTGCGGTATTGGGCCGTCACTTTCCGAAAAAACGGCTTGGAACAGGTCAGCCATTTTTATAATTAGATCACTTTGCGGTTCTTCATTCCATAAGCTGCTCCCCTTTGCATAAATATGTGCCATCGGCCCGTTTAATGCTGCAATAAAGCTAGCGACATCATTGTTATTTACAGTCGTTTCTCCTTTATTAGCCCCAACGATTTGGTCCGGTGCTAGAATTTTATAAAAAATACTTTTACCATCCGAGTCCACTTCCCCAGTGGGCATCAATTTCATCACCTCTGCCAACTCCCAAATGTGCAGGTTGTTGTTGGCTTGTTCGGGTTTTTGTATGTCGGGGTCGTCGAAATCATCTACTTTATAATCACAGGACACGTCCGCAGCAAATACTTTGTTAGTTTTTTTATCAGTAAAACTTAAATCGGTCGGCATCGCCGTTGCCCCATGGTCCGAGGTAATGATAAAGATCTTGTCATCGAACTCGCCCAGTGCTTTGAGTCGGTCTACAGTTTGTTTAATACGATCATCTGTTTCTCTTTCAAAATAGGCTTTATAGACCCCCATCCCTTCGTTATGAGCCTCGTGATCTAAGCCGGATAAATACCAGGATGTCAGCGCGGAAAAAGGGATGTCATTGCGAGGAAAATCCGCTGTCGGCACGAGGTATCGGCCCAATAAATAATCGTCCAGCTTATCCAGGCTGGCGTCGTCCAGGATTTTTGAACTGCTGTTATTGATTGTTAAATCCCAGGTGATCCATCGGGCCGCCCCTCGGGCAACCATGGAATAGGCCGATACGCTGACGTCTCCCCCTTTTTCTACGAAAGCGTTTTTGATTCCAGGTATTTCGTTAATTTGTTCGAAAATGGTTTCCGTTTGCAGCAATGGTCCATTTTGAGGGGTTCGTAAGGGATCCACGCCTTCTTGCCAGTTTTCTTGGTAGGGGACAAAGAAGTCCTCATCAAACAAATCACTCCCGAAAAACGGAGGGGTCAATTGCCCATAGAACTTACGGAAACTGTCGTAGCTGGGAAACGCTCCCGATCCGATGCTGACGATGCCCGGCGGATTGTTAAATCGACTCGGCAAATTAAACCTTATGGGTGGGATCTATAATGTCGGCAGCAAAGATCAAATCTCTGGCAAAAAATTCATTGCCCAAGATGCCGGTGTCTTTC
The DNA here is from genome assembly GCA_029261155.1 of Nitrospirota bacterium. GTDB lineage: Bacteria > Nitrospirota > Nitrospiria > SBBL01 > JAADHI01 > JAJDBU01. The sequence goes on from JAJDBW010000080.1 coordinate 2,790, forward strand.
GGGAGCTTACCCGTAAAAATGCGGGTAGACACTATTTTAGTGATTTCTTGAGCCTTCCCTTTGGTAGAATGGGAATTCATTGACCGAGTTTCTTCACGTTCCAAGGCTCCCACGGTTTTTTCTCACGGAAACACAAATGATTATGTTCAGCCTTTTTTAAATCCCTTCTTTATTGCTAACGGATTGCGGGCTTGGCAACGAATGATGCGGAACTTCTCCTGTTGATGAGTATACAATACCCTCAGCCGTGCTGAATTTCCGGCGGATTGAACGCGGACCAACATAAGGCGATCAGGTTCTGTCGTATTTTCGCTTAAGGGGCGCTGATTCTTTTCGATAGAACCTTCTCCAATCGGTGGCTTTATACTCTTAAAGGCTATATAATTGGCAGAAGATATTTCCCTATTGCTTGATATTTTTAATATTTTCGGTAGAATGACTGAGAGGTAATATGAAAAGTTTTGTCGAGAAAGTTGTCAAATTCCGCTTTATCTTCATCATACTCATCTTCCTAATCACCTTCTTTTTTCTCTCTCAAATTTTTAAGATTGAACTGAAGTTTGACCCAAAATCCATCCTTCCTCAAGAACATCCTTACGTTCAGCTTAACAATAAGATAGAGGAAACCTTTGGTGGAAGTCGCGTGGTGGTGATCGGGGTTCACAATAAAAACGGCGACATTTTCAATGCCACCACGCTCGAAAAAATTAAAGCGATTACCGATGAAGTGAAATTGATTTCCGGGATCAAAGAGGAAAATGTCGTTAGCATTGCCGACCGGAAGATCAAGTATGTCGTCGGCACGGAAGACCAAATAGAGATTACACAGCTTATGCCAGAAGTCCCCCATGATGCTGAGGGCTTATCGGCTTTGAAGAAACGCATCTATTCGAATGATCTCTTCTTGGGGAGCTTGGTTTCTAAAGACGGGACTGCCGCAGCGATTGTCGTCGATTTTGCAAATAAAATCCCGCCAGAATTTTTTAGCGATGCCTCCGATGGGGCGCCGGGTTCATCCAATTTTGAAGGGTTTTCAAATATAGAAACCGCTTCGCCGGAGGCGGAAACAGCGCCACAAGCTTCCCCGGAATCCCGAATGGAGGAGGGCGATAAGGAAAGCGAGGGCGGGGGAGAAGAGGGCTGGAAAAAATGGCAAGAGGCTCCGAAATCGCATTGCAGCGAATGGCAAAAGAGTGAACCAGGTGGATGGCTTGCCGACTCCCTGATCCATTGCCAGCTGCAAGATATTATCGACAAGCACTTGGACGAAAATCATGCCATTTACCTTGGCGGCATGCCTGTTGTGCTTTCCTACTTTGAGGCCGATGCCTGGCAGATGTTGGTGGGGCTCTTTCCGCTTTCTGTTTTGATTATCGGGATCTTCCACTATATCTCCTTTAAAACCTGGCAGGGCCTGGTGATCCCGCTTGTGACTTCACTCCTTTCGGTGGTCTGGGCCATGGGCATGATGGGCTTAACGGGGACGCCGCTCGATCCCTGGAATTCCATGACACCCATTTTGATTTTGGCCATTACGGCGGGGGATTCGGTTCAAATCTTAAAACGCTATTATGAGGAATATGAACGGCTTGGGGATAACCGTGCGGCGGTGATTGAATCGACCAGTCAAGCCGGGGCCGCCATGGTGACAGCCGGTCTTATTGCGGCGGCGAGCTTTGGCTCACTGATTACCTTCGAGTTAAAAACTTTTCAGGCTTTTGGATTATTTACGTCATTCGGTATCTTAAGCGGATTGATTTTGGAGATGACTTTTATTCCCGCACTTCGCTCCATCCTTCGTCCTTCCCGGAAGAAAAGTAAAGCAAGAGGACCCGACATTCTTGATCGTTTTTTAACCTGGCTTGCCGCACAAATTAATGGCAAGGGTCGGAAGCGTATCTTAATCGGCGGGGCTCTTGTCTTTATGATCTCGATATTTGGTAGCTTCCAGCTCCAAGTGAGTAACAGCAATCGATCTCAGTTTTTCGATTCGACCGTGCTTCGCCAGGATGAACGTGCGCTTAACGAAAAGTTTTCGGGAACTTCGACCTTTTATATTCTCGTCAGTGCGACACGCGAGGGGGCCTTGAAGGAACCGGCGGTCCTCTCTGCCATTGATGGACTCCAAACGAAACTGGAAGAAATCGAATTGGTCGGAAAAACGGAATCCTATGTCGATTACATGAAACAGATGAATCAAACGATTAATCAGGGCGATCCCACTTACCTCCGCGTCCCCGACAGCCGTGCAGAAGTTTCGCAATATCTCTTTCTCTATTCGATCTCGGGAAATCCGGCCGATTTCGCACGTTTGATGCGCCCTCAGCAGGACGAAGCGGTGGTGTGGGTCTTTTTAAAAACGGACGATACGCGTTTAGCGGAGGAACTGATTGCCGTCGTGGATGCGGCCGCCGCGAGCGATTTTGCGGGTTTGGATGTTTCGATCGGCGTGGCGGGGAGTTCTCCCGTGGTCGTGGCCTTGAATGAGGAAATGGTGAAAGGCAAGGCCTGGAATATCGTTCAAATTGCGACCATAACCTTTTTGATGACCGCGTTTGTCCGTCGTTCCCTTTTAGGTGGACTTTTCGTTTTGATTCCGCTGGCGCTCTCCGTTTTAATCAATTTCGGCGTGATGGGTTTAACGGGCATTCGTCTGGGCATCGGCACGGCCGCAATAACAGCCATGGCCGTGGGTATCGGCGCAGGTTACGAAATATATCTAATCTTTCGATTACGCGAAGAATTAGCACGAATAAACGATGTGGCGGAAGCCATCCGTATTACCCTTCAGACTTCGGGAAAGGCGATAATTTTCAACGCACTGGCAGTTTCTTCCGGTTATGGTATGCTTGCTTTTACCGGATATTATCTTCATATGGAAGGTATCCTGGTTCCTTTGGCGATGTTGACGAGCTGTTTGGGTGCCTTGGCCATCCTCCCAAGCCTTGTCATTGTCTTCAAGCCGAAATTTATATTTAGTGAGCATCATTCTTAGAGATCTATCGATGCGCCATCTCGATAACAGGGATGAAGATAATCGATAGGGATCTCAATCGGAGCCGAGATAAGGTGAGGTCGAATCGCACAGGCCAGCTTTTTTTAGTCTTTGTTTTTTTTGGGTTTTTGTTAATCGTTGCCCTTTTCCCCTCCAAAGGCTTTGCCCAAGATTCCCGATTGAGTGTCGCCTATACCTTTGGGACCTATCAGCCTTCACTGAAGACCTTAAATCGTATCTTGGGCGATCCAAACCGGGCAATTCTTCAAGATCCAAATTATCTCTTGCCCCGTAATCGCCTTTTACCCGCTGAAAAACGGAACATCGTTGCCCCCGCAATCGCCGGGAAAACAAATTATGGCTTGGAAATTCAGTGGGAGGCGACAAAACGGTTTTCTTTTGTGGGCACGGTGTCGGTCTGGAGTGGTGAATCGAGAGCCAGTGACCAGATTGATCTCTTTCTCCGTCAGGATCTGCCCCCCGGTTTATTTCCGCGGAGTGCGACTTACGATTTGAAACTGAGCCAGATTTGGTTGGGCTGGAAGTACAATCTCTTTAATAATCCCGATCGCGGTCGGTTTTTTGTGAATTTCGGACTGGTAGGAATTTCCATCGCCGATTTAACGATGGATTCCGTCGTGCAGGTTAACCGCCCGGATCTTGCTTTAAGTTTTGCCTCCGTAAGTTCGACTGAGGCCCAGGGGAATGCCTTTACGTCACGATTTGGTGTGGGCGGAGAATATTTTTTAAACGAGGCCATTTCTTTTGGAATTAACGCCAATTATATCTTGGCGACAACTTCTAAAGTGAAGGTCAAACGGCATTTTCGTTCGAGTTTTTTTGATATCCCCCCTCCACCCCCCGAAACAACCAATCTCCAGAATGTGCCCCAGGTCCCTCAAAATGGCGATCCCCTTTCCACGGCCCAGGTAAGCTCTGAAAATATTACCGATCTGTGCGACCCGGGTGACGATCTGGGTGGGTGTGATCGCGGTGCAGGTTCTCCGGTTGAACTGGAGTTAAACGGTTTCCAGGTGACCGCAGTAATCCGTTATTATTTTTAGCCTTCCTCGGTGTCGTTCTCACTGCCGAATGATTGTATAATAGCGATCGTTCGGCTCCGCGTTAGTGAATAAGAAAACGGCGATTCGGACATAGACCGGAACGAATTTAAAAACAGGGAGCCGACATAAAAACCTTCTGGAAAAGATGTCTTTCCTGATACAGGATGCTATCATTCTTCATCAAGGTTTGGTATAAAACAGGGCGATATGGATAAAAAAATACTTCAAGAGAAAATTGTAGCCTTAATTCAGGAGGCCGTCGGCGAAACAGAACATGCCGAAATGATCAAAGAGATGATGATCACGGCCCTCATGCTCTCTGAAAACCATGTGACCGAGCAGGATATCGGGATTATTCACACGGCCTTGAAAGAAATGCGCTACGGCATTAAATTATTTTCGCCCTACAAAACCGTTCGAAAAGTCAGTGTCTTCGGCTCGGCGCGAACGGAACCCACAGACTTAAGCTATAAATACTCTGCCGAATTTGCGCGAAAAATCGCCGAAGCCGGTTACATGGTGATCACGGGCGCCGGAGAGGGGATTATGCGGGCGGCTCAAGAAGGGGCGGGGCGGGAACGCAGCTTCGGGATTAATATTATTTTGCCTTTTGAGCAGGCGGCCAATCAATTCATCGAAAACGATCCGAAGTTAATGACCTTTAAATATTTCTTCACTCGAAAACTTTTTTTTATTAAAGAGGCGGACGCGATCGCCCTTTTTCCAGGAGGCTTTGGGACGCAGGATGAGGGCTTTGAATCCTTAACCCTGCTTCAAACGGGAAAAGGCGATCCCATGCCCATGGTCTTAATCGATGTCCCAGGCGGAAACTACTGGAAGGTTTGGCGAGAATTTGTGGAAAAGGAATTTGTCGAACGCGGTCTCATTTCGCTCGACGATTTACATCTCTTTAAAATTACAGATCAAGTCGACGTGGCCGTCGAAGAGATTACACGCTTTTACCGCCGCTATCACTCCATCTGTTTTATCGAAGGGAAGCCCGTTATTCGTTTAAAGAAACCTTTAGGGAGCGAGGGCCTCGACCGTTTAAACGCGGCTTTTTCCGATATTGTCGTCTCTGGGAAAATCGCCGAAACACCGCCGTTGCCTGGAGAAGAGGACGATCCGGACTTGCTCGGGCTTCCTCGCATTAGCTTTCATTTCAACCGACGAAATTTTGGTCGCCTGAGGCAGATGATTGATATGATCAATGCCATTGATTCTGAGCCGGAGGACGATTAGGCGATGTCGGAGCTTCGTGTCTTTGCACCGGCCTCGGTGGGGAACATCGGTCCGGCCTTCGATATCTTGGGCATGGCTCTGGCTGAGATGGGGGATACCCTGCATTTTCGGCGCTCATCGAAAGCGGGAATCCAAATCGAGAAAATTTCAGGTGATGGCGGGTTACTTCCTCTTAAAGCGGAGGAAAATACGGCCGGCATTGCGGCGCAGGCGGTGCTGGATCAGCTTAAAGTTCGGGAGGGGCTGGTCATGACCATCGATAAAGCAATTCCCGGAAGTGGCTTAGGCAGCAGTGCCGCGAGTGCGGTTGCGGGGGCCTTTGGGGTTAATCTCCTTTTTGAAGGGGGATTGTCTAAATTAGCGCTCCTTCCGCTGGCGGCGGTTGCCGAATCCAAAGTAAGCGGCGCCTTGTTCTTCGACAACATTGGCCCTTCGATGATGGGGGGCATTACTTGGAGCCACCCACAAACCAAGGAGGTGGTTCCGCTGGGCTGGATTGAAGGGGCTGTTATCGTCATCGCAACGCCCGATTTCCCACTGCTGACACGAGAGGCAAGAACGGTGTTGCCCCAGTCGATTCCCATGCCGGATTTCATTTCGAACATGGCCTATGCGGCGATGATTTCTTGGGCGGTGGCGAAAGGCGATGTCGCGCGTTTTGGCCGGTCGATCAATGACCGCGTCGCCGAACCTGCGCGATCCAAGTTGATTAAGGGTTTTGATGACGTCAAACAGGCGGCCATGTCTTCCGGGGCGCTGGGCTGTTCGATCTCGGGCGCAGGGGCCTCGGTCTTTGCCGTTTCGGATGATCTCGGGAAGGGCGCGAAAATCGGGGAGGCCATGAAGGCTGCATTTGAAAAAAATAAAGTCAATGCCAAGCTTCGAGTGACGCGAATGGACAAAGAGGGTGCACGCCTTGTGGCGTAAATATTATTGAACTGAGGGAGATCTGATCTTCCAATCAAATAAGGAGTTTTGTGGATGGAATTGGGAACGACGCTGACCCGGTTTTTAGTTGAACAACAGCGAAAGTACAAAGGCGCAACCGGTGATTTTACGGGTTTAATCGCCGACATCGCAACAGCGGCCAAGGTGATTTCCAGAGAAGTGAATCAGGCGGGCTTGATCGACATTCTGGGTTACCAAGGCGTTGAAAATGTACAGGGCGAATCGGTACAAAAACTCGATCGTTTCGCGAACGAACTTTTCATCAAGGTTCTTTCTCACACCGGACATCTTATTGGCATTGTCTCGGAAGAAATGGAAGATATTCTGCAAATTCCGAAATCCGCTCCGAAAGGAAAGTACGTCTTTTTGATGGATCCGCTGGATGGCTCATCGAATATCGATGTGAACATCAGTATCGGGTCGATTTTTTCAATCTACCGAAGAATAAGTGAGGGCGATCGCGCGACGGACGAAGATTTTCTTCAGCCGGGACGAAATCAAGTCTGTGCGGGTTATGTGATTTATGGCTCGAGTACGATGTTGGTTTATACGACCGGTCACGGGGTCCACGGATTTACGCTCGACCCCGGCATTGGCGAGTTTCTCCTTTCTCACGAGGGGATAAAAATTCCATCACGTGGAAAGATCTACAGTATCAACGAGGCCTATGACGCGCTTTGGGACGATGCGGTTTGTCGCTATGTCTCACAGGCAAAACAAGAAAAAAAGACGGCGCGATATGTGGGTTCGCTCGTGGCCGATTTTCATCGTAATTTGATGAAGGGCGGCATTTTTCTTTATCCGAAAGATAAAAGTCATCTCGAAGGAAAACTGAGGTTGCTCTACGAGGCTGCGCCTCTTGCCTACATCGTCGAACAAGCCGACGGCGCGGCATCAACAGGAACAACTCGCCTTCTCGATGTCGTTCCTGAAAAACTTCATCAACGCACACCGCTGATCATTGGCAGTTTGGAGGATGTCCGGCAGGCTGAAACTTTCTTCAAGTCTTGAGGTGTATGAGGGGATGCAAGCGTCTTTTTTTTACCCGGATTTGGGATCGATTAAGTCAATTGACAAGCTTCGATAAATACATTATCTTCACCTTCCTATTCTGAAAGTAGGGGCTGTAGCTCAGTTGGGAGAGCGCCTGGTTCGCAATCAGGAGGTCGCCGGTTCAATCCCGGCCAGCTCCACCACCCTAATCCATTCCACTCCGAAAATACCCCTATCGCTAAGTCGCAATCCTTTCTTTTATACTGTATTTGAATGGCCGATATTTTGACGCAGGTCTTTGTTCGGCCGGAGTTCAGATAAAGGCTCTAATGATAACTTCTTAAAATAGTGGTTTGTTTCTTGACCTGTTAAGCTTGTAAGATCGTTCAATTTACCGTATGCTGTGCCCAAGTAGGGTCAAGATCTGGACCTGAATTTACACAAGTAGGTGAGTTATTAACCTTAATCCTTCGCTTTGGAGTTTAGCTATCGCACATTATTTTTTTATCGTGAATTATTCGCTGATATAAATATTCGTGGCTGCTGGTTGAGCGCTTAAGCATCGCCGGCTATATTCTTATTCTGGAAGGTCTTTCGAAATGTCGAAAAAGCCCACGACAATTCTTGTTGTCGATGACGACGAAGGAATTCGAGATACCCTTGAAGCCATTCTGCAGAAGGAATATGAGGTTTTAAAGGCGGAAAACGGCGCGGAAGCGCTTTTAAAAATTAACGACCACGATGTTCACATTGTTCTCCTCGATGTGCTCCTACCCGATATCAATGGTCTCGATCTTCTCCAAAAAATAAAAGATAAATCGTCAGATATTGCGGTAATCATGATTTCGGCGATTAAGGAAGTGAGTACCGCTATTCGCGCCGTAAAGCTGGGTGCCTACCACTACATCACGAAAACCTTCGATTACGATGAAGTGCTTTCTCTTATAGAAAAAATTGTATCACATCAGCAGGATACGAGAGAGTTATTGTATTTGCGCTCCGAGATGGAGCAGATGCTCAAGCCGGAATTTATCATCGGTCGGAGCAAAAAGATGCAGGATATTTATGAGTTGGTCAACAAAATTGCGCCCTTGCCGGTAACAATTCTGATTACCGGGGAGAGCGGAACCGGCAAACAGGTCCTCGCACGATATATTCACAAAAAGAGTTTGCTTTCAATCAAACCATTTGTGACTGTTGATTTGGGCGCGGTTCCTGAGACTTTGATGGAAAGTACACTCTTCGGACATGAAAAAGGCGCATTTACCGGTGCCCATCGACAACATATGGGGAAATTTGAAATTGCCAATGGCGGGACCCTCTTTTTGGACGAAATTGGTTCTTTAAAATATGAATTACAGGGGAAGCTATTGCGTGCCATTCAAGAAGGTGAAGTTGAGCGCGTTGGCGGTACCAGGGTGAACAAAGTGAATGTGCGTCTCATCGCCGCAACCAATGTTGACCTTGGCGAAGCAGTTCGAAAAGGAAACTTCCGTGAAGATCTTTTCTATCGTCTTTACGTGATTCCGATTAAGCTGCCTCCGCTCAGGGAACGACTCAGAGATTTGCCTCAACTGGTCGAATTTTTCTTGCAGCGCTACAATAAACGCTTCAAGAAGGGCATTGTGAAATTGAGTCAGTCAACCCTTGAAACCTTATCTGCCTATGACTGGCCTGGCAATATACGTGAGTTGGAAAACCTGATTGAACGCTTGGTGGCCTTAATTGATGGAGATACGATTCATAAGGAACATATCCCCGTCGAATACCGACTCAAAGGCTTACAAGATCAGCAAGAGGGGCGACTACTCGAAAAGGCAATTGAAGCCTTCGAGCAAAATTTAATTTTAAGAACCCTTGAAAAAGAACGCTGGAATCGCAAGGCGACCGCCTTGGCCTTGGGGGTTCCACTCAGTACCTTTAAATACAAACTTAAACGTTTAAAACTCCTCGATTCGCTTCCCCGAAAAGGCCGGAAAAAATTCTGATTAGCGTGTGACCCGCATTAAGGGCCTACCCTTGACCCTTGTTTTTTTTTCTTCGCGAACTCGGCCTGGTCTAAGGATCGTTATTTATTAGGTATTTAAGCCAGACACAAATATTCGGCCTTCTTTCCATCGCTATTCTTCTATTTCACCAAAAATCAGACCTCATCCATATTTCTTTCGCCACGCAATACCCCCATCGAGCCTTGTCCCTGAATTTCTTCTAAAAATAAGGCAAAAATAAAATTGTTGCTGTCGTCCCCACAAAATTAAATTTGGTGGTAAAATTGGAGTGGAGGGCAAGACAATGAAGAATGTTTATCGCCTGATCACTGTTGCCTGCTTGGCATTGATATCGATCCTTTTTTTGATGACCTTCACCATTTTGGCCAAGGAACTGCCTCTCTTAGTTGATATTTCGGAACTCAGTGAGGAATATGATGGAAAAAGGATTGTTGTTATGGGCTGGGCCCGTTCCGCTCACGCCATGCGGGGTCGCATGGGGTCTCAGTTCGTGAAAACAGAAATAGGAGAGGGAGGAGATTCCGTAACCGTCTATAGCGATTTCCCGCCTTACAATATCGTCAATAACCGTGTTATTGTACAAGGGGTTTACCACATTGAGGGGCGTTTTGGCGGACTTTCGGCAGAGCATTTTATTGTTGCCGAAACAGTGTTGCGGGAGTGGGGTTAATTGTAAGATTTCCTGATCTTTTTTCTGTCCAATTCGATAGAAACCATGCCTGGATGATATAATTCCTCGTATTTATTCGTCCATCAAGGGCCCTTTCGTTTATTTTCATAACAACAGATCGATTTGAAATTTTTGTAGGAGAGATCGCCTCCTCGAAAAAGGGAGAGGCCAGCTCCTTTATTTTGGATGAATCCCGCTGGAATATCATTACAGGTGCCTAGTTTTTATTTTCGGTTTTGACAAGGTATCCTTCCTATAATATACTTTTCGTGCGTGTTCAGAGGAATTTATGGAAAGAGCCGTCGAAGAGGGCGTCGATGCGTCAGGCGATTACGATCCAGAGGAAGTTGCATCTGCAAAAGAGGTGCTTCAAAGCCTGACTAAAACCACAAAAACCCTTAAAATCTACCTGCCCAATAATCCAATCCACCAGAAGTTTATTAATCAACTGTTTGAAAATATCCAATCGCATCTAGAAACCTTTGGAATCTTACGTCTGCGGATCAAGCGATTTGAATTGTACCATTCCGGCCAGTCGATCTATGAAAACTCGGATCGCTTTGAAAGTATCGCTTTTCAACTCTTTGTCGATGGCCTTCGAGAACTTTCTTTTCACCCTGGACTTGACCCAGACGAAATGATCGATTTTTTAAATGTGCTTGGACGCGAGGAAGAAAGCGAAGGTGAAGATGACGACCTGGTGACGCTCCTTTGGGAGAGGCATTTTTCTCATATTCAATATGTTGTTGTTGACGATCTTCAAGGCGAATTGGAGGAAATGGAACAATGTAAGGAGATGCAAGCAAAACCGCCTACGCCTCAGCAACTCAAGGAAGTCTACCAGCAAGAGGCCGAGGTGGCACCGAGCGCATTGGCGCCAAAGGGAATCGAGATTCCTTCACTTCATATCTTTAAGCTCAAGGAAGAAGAGATCGAGGCCATTAAGCGAGAGCTACGATGGGAAGCCGAGATTGATATTGTCGGCGAATTGGAAGGCATGCTTTTCGATATTATCCGGATCGAGCGTGCACCCGATCTTTTTTCCGAAGTGTTGGACATTATCGACAATATTCTTGAGCAACTTATGTTGAAAGGTGATTTTGGATATGCAGAGAAAATCTTGGCCTTTTACCAAGAAATGCTCGGCCCGTCCATAACCTTGGAGCCCGAACTTGTGGCCTTAGTCCAAAAAGTCTTGGTTCGCGCCGGCGATCCGGAAAGAATGCTTAAGATCGTTCCGGTTCTAAATAAGCTTTCCTCAGAACAGATTGATGAATTTGTCTCGTGCATGGTGCTCTTTAATCAAGAGGTTAGTTCTTCATTGATTGAACTCTTGGCCTTGGTCGATACCATGAAAGCCAGGCGTGCACTCTGTGACGTCCTCGTCGAATTCGGGAAGAAAGATTTTGATTCCATCGTGTCCAAACTCAAAGACGAGCGTTGGTTTCTTCTTCGTAATCTTATTTATATCCTAGGGAAGATCGGCGACACGCGTGCCATCGAATATCTGCCCCAGTTTATTGGCCACGAGGAGCTCAAGGTTCGTAAAGAGGTGCTTCATGTTCTCGATGCCATGGAAGACCCGCGCGCCCAAGCCCTTCTCGTCGATTTTCTTCCCGATCCCGATCTCTCGAATCGGGTTTATGCCATTAAGAGTTTGGCTAAAAAAGGAATAAAATCGGGTTTGCCTCTTTTGATGGAGATGATCATCTCGAAGGAATTCGATGAAAAGCCATTGTATGAAAAAAAAGAAATCTTCGCCGCGGCCGCTCAACTGGGTGGGGACGAGGTTGTTCAGGAACTCCAAAACTACCTCAAGAAAGGCTGGAGCCTCATTAGAAAAGTGCAGGTTGACGAAAGAGGGATTTGTGCCGCGTCCGCACTTCAGCGCATTGGTTCTGAGAAGGCGGTGGCGGCCCTTCTATACGGAAGCGATTCTAAAAATAAGGTCATTCGAGAGGCCTGCCAGAAATCCTTGAGTATATTAAAAGTACATCAGGACTAGGTCGGAGCAGTCATGCACGGATACGATGAAGAGAGTGCCCAGGTTGGAAAGCGACTCGTCGTCCAGCTTGCAATTTTAATCCGGACGTCTCAAATTCACGACTCCGGAAACTTTGCCTTCGATCAACCCACCGAAAAGGTTCACAACACCCTACAAGCCCTTTTTATGGAAGAGTCAGAAGTCTCACTCAACCTTGAGGGCGATTTTCTCTTTTTAGGCGATACCCGTTTAAAGGTCGATATTGATGGCTTTAGCAACCTGATCTTTCTGATCGACGAGATGAGGCGTCGGGAAATTGGGAGCTTCGTTTTTTTTCGCGGGATTAAGCGGGAAGAGATTATAAAATTTTGTGCGATTTTTTCAAACTTCGATTCTACGCTCCCTCATCCTTTCGAGCGTTATTTAAACGAGCTGAAGAAGGCCAATTTAACGAATCCTTCCATAGAACACCTCGAAGAAAAGAAAGAACACGAGTCGGACCAGGATATCTTTAAAGATAAAAAAGAACTGGCCAAAAGAACCTATATGTCCACCGTAACCGCCGTTTCAGGCGTGATGGAAAGTCTGAAATTGAGACAAGCGGTGAGCCTTAAGCGCTCGAAACGTGTCGTGCAATCCATGGTCGATCACATCTTGCAGGAAGATTCCACCTTGCTAGGGTTGACCAACTTGAGGAGCCACGACGAATACACCTACAACCATTCCGTGAATGTCTGCATCTTGGCCCTGGCCATCGGTCAGCGTTTGGGCTATCGAAAAATGGGCTTAAGCGAGTTGGGCATGGCCGCCCTTTTTCACGACCTCGGCAAGTTCGATATCCCCCTGGAGATTTTAAACAAGCCGACAGAGTTCACGCCGGAAGAATGGGCGATTATGAAAAAGCATCCCATTATGTCGGTTAAAGAGTTGGTGAGTTTAAAAGGCATTCACGAGATGGCAACCAAGGTCGCCATCGGCGCTTTCGAGCATCACCTCAATTATGATCTTTCCGGTTATCCCAAACTGGCTTCGAAGCGGAAGTTAAGCCTGGTTGGCCGCATCGTTTGTATTGTCGATTGCTACGATGCCTTGACCTCTTCCCGGGTTTATAACCGGGTGCCTTTTCCGCCCGACAAAGCCTTGCGTTTTATGCTTTCTCGCTCAGGCAAGGCCTTCGATCCCGTCTTGATGAAGCTCTTCGTGAATGCCATTGGCGTGTATCCCATTGGCACCTTGGCCTTGCTCAATACCAAAGAGGTGGGAGTGGTGGTCTCATCGAATCCCAATCCGGAGAAGGGGGATCGCCCGAAGATCCGGATTATTATGGATGCCTCCGGAAACGAGGTGGCGGAAAAAGTTGTCGACCTTACGGAAGAAGACAGCCGGGGCAAGCCCGTCTACGAAATCGTGAATGTGATTAATGCGGCGAAATATAAGATCGACGTGGGGAAGTATTTTCTATGATTATGCCGGACCCGAATGGCTTTGCGAAGACAGGCGTCCTTTAAACACCCCATCCCACGAAGGCATGATTAACGCACCCGGTTTTCGGGTCCTCGTCCACGGAATAAATCCACAAAGCTTAATACACGTTCTTTTTCAAGCCCATCTAAACGCAGTGCGGCGCGCCATGCCGTTAAAATGAGCGGCTGTTTTTTGTCCGTCCTGGCGACCAATAAAACCCCATCCCATTGTCCAATGTGTTTTTTGCTTAACTCAGCAAGCCATGCGATATCTTCTTTAGATAAGACGGATCGATTAAAATAGATGACAATGTTTCCGTGTTCTAAATTGTGGACGAGAAGCTCGTCCCGCGTTTCTTCGGCTTCGTAAATGCTGGGCGGGAGCCACCTGGGATCATGCGCGCCGGATGTTGGGGGATCGGTTTTATAGAAGGCTCGCTTTCCGGCCTCAAGATGTTCGTTTCCTTCGTTTTCGTAGAGCTCAACCCCCTCTGGCAAGCGTAGCGGAGCGGTTTGGGCCTGCGATTCCTGAAGTAGAAAAAGAACGGGCAAGACCGCTGCGAAAAGCAGAACAAAGAAACATTTATTCCATTTTAGGGTCTGCCGGTAAAGATTTGAATTCCGCATGTCGGTTCTCCCTTTGCAAGGTTTCCGGTTTTTATTTCATGAAGCCGTTTGTAATCATCTCGCCGGCGATCATGGAATGTCGTAAACATTTTTGATGAGCGCAGCAAGACGCGCGGGGTTTTCTTCGCTTTCTTCGATTTGTTTCTGTGCTTCGGCGATAAGGGTTTGAGCCGTTTCGATATTGATGAGGGTGTCGTTTTGTCTCCTTGCTCGAGCCTCGACAATCACGCGTAGTACTTGCCGTGTCTTTGCATCTTGCTTTCCTAATTCTTCTAGGGCCTCTGGATCCCATCTCATTTCGCCATCGGGGATACGCGCGATCACTTCTCCCTGAATTTTTGCCTGGCAGGAAAGACGAAATGGCGCTGTGAGTTCGGCTTCTTCGAGCATGTTTTCTTCATCCAAATCGATTTCCGTGAGGTGGTCCGTTCCATCCACAATAAGAATACGGCAGGTGCTGCAGGTGGCGAAGCCGCCGCAATCGTGGTTGATGGTAATCCCGAGCTTTTCTGCGGCATCGAGCAGGTTGGTCCCTTCTGGGAGATCTCCGCTTTTATTTGCCGGATAAAAGGTGACTTTTGGCATTGCTTACTTGTCCTTTCAATAAAAATTGTGGCGATTATAACGAAGGCGATGGTCGAATTCAAGGGCAAGAACCGCATGGAATGCGGCGTCGCGGCAGGCGGCCGCGCTTGAAGCTAGGATTCGGTGACAAAGCCGCGCGCAGCGAGCTCAATTTCGAGATTGAGCAGCGCCGCGCGTCCTGTATTTCCTTCAAAGACATTGGCGATTGAATCATCGGCGTAGTTTGTCTCATTGTGTTTTTTCATCGGATCGAAGGCTGGGGCCGCCTTTTCTTTCCAAGCCTTCAAGCAGGCCTTGGTGATCATCTTGCCGAAAGGCGGGGGGTTATAAAGCAGCTTTTTGATCATCAAGGGATTCATCGACAAGGGATCGTAATTTTTAGGCAGATAGCCTTCTTTGATCAAGCGCTCGGAAAGCCCGGTATTCGGTTGAATGCCCAAGAAAAAAAGTGCCGGATAAACTTTATCCTCGCCTAAAATGGAAACGATCTTTTTATAGGATGCAATACTTTCAAGCAGCGTTGCTTCTGTTTCGCCCGGTGCATTCAAGGAATAATTGAGAATGACACGCCCTTTAAAACCGGCTTCCTTCAAATAATGGCAGCCTTCATAAAGCTTGTCGAGTGTGAAACCCATTTTTAAACCGTTTAAGATCTCTTGCGATCCGGAGGTGATGGCCACTTCGGTATCGCCCAATCCCGAATCCACCATGAGGCGGGCCAGTTCTTTTGTAATTAAACTTGTCCGAATGTAAGCGCCCCATTCGATCTGCATGCCGCTGGCGATGATCCGTTCCAAGGTTTCGGTACAGTGCGGATAGAATTTTGAGCCGGGGATCCACTGGGCATCGGAAAACCAAAAACGCCGCACACCCCATTGGTCATAGAAGGCTTTCATTTCCGCGACAATATTTTCCGCCGGGCGTGTGTAGACCCTTTTGCCCTCGATGTAGGTATAAAGGCAAAATTGGCAATCGTAAGGGCAGCCCCGCTTCGTTTGAATGCCGATGGCGTCGTTTTTGTATTCCAGGGCTTGAGGGAAAATCGAGGCGATGTAGGTCGGATCCTGCACGGTGCTGTCAAGCATCACCGGTGCTTCTTGAACGCCCGTAATGACTTCATTGCCCTTCCGGAAGATACAGCGGTCTTTCATAATGGACTGGTCTTCGTAGATATTGAGGAGGGCATCCTCGCCCTCTCCGATGATTCCGACGACGCCTTCCGGGAGGCGTCGGATGATCTCCTTCGAAAAAACCGAAAAGGCCCCGCCGCCGACGACCACTTGCATGTCGGGATGTTTTTTTCGGATGAGATGGAAGTAGGCGAGATGCTCCCTTAAATTGTTGTAGTAAAGATAAAGCGAGCGCAGGCCCTGAATGGCGGCGATGCCTTTACGAATGGGATTCAGCGAATGATAAAAATCGAAGGCGTATTGCAAGGAACCATCGCCCTCATGCGGCGCGAACATCTGAATGTCTCGCCACGAAAAGGCCATGAGGTCGGGTTTAAAAGACGCGATGGTTTCAAGGAGCGCCGCCTGTCGCTTTTCTGGGGCGATCAGCGAAAGGTCGAGTATCCGTTGCGGGGCTTCCGGATGGCGTTGATGCAGAAAGCTGGCCAGGTAGGTAATCCCCAGAGGGTAGACCTTTTTGCAGGGAAGAAAAACGTAAAGAACGGCTTTCGCAGGCATAAACACTCCGGAAGAAAACGATAACACGGTTCAAAATTCCAAAGCAAGCCGAATTCGGCTCGAAATCCGGGTCTGAACCCTTATCTAGGTCGGGGTCCAGATCGAAGCCGGCGTGAAGAGTGAGGAGGCCGTATAGAGGCAAGAATGGCTTGAAGCCTCTGTAATTCTAAACATTTTCGTTGACAAGGAGAAGAGCGATGGGATAGGTTTTAGCACCGCATAAATTGGTTTTGCCTGAACGCATGGCAAGGGAAAGCGGGCCGGATTTGTGAAAAATCAGTTCGACAAGGATCAATACGCGTATTGAAAAAAAAATTCAGAAACCGACGAATAAAACGGGGGTAAGGACATGGTATTAGTGAATAAAGAAGCACCAGATTTTACGGCAAAGGCCGCGCAAGGGACAAAAGTTATCGATGAATTTAAGCTATCGGACCTTCGAGGGAAATATGTCGTGATGTTTTTCTATCCCTTGGATTTCACCTTTGTCTGCCCCACGGAGCTCCATGCTTTTCAGGCCAAACTCGGTGAATTCGAGAAAAGAAACGTCCAAGTGGTCGGCGTATCAATCGATTCGTGGTTTTCGCACTTGGCTTGGTTGAAAACGCCCAAGAGCAAGGGCGGTATCGAGGGCGTCAGCTATCCCATCGTCTCCGACATCAACAAAACCATTTCGCGAGATTATGATGTTCTTATTGAAGCGGCTGGAATTGCGCTTCGCGGTTTATTTTTAATCGACAAAAATGGCATTGTGCAGCACCAGGTAATCAACAATCTGCCCCTTGGCCGTAACGTCGATGAAGTACTTCGTATGGTTGACGCCTTGCAATATACCGAGGAACACGGCGAAGTTTGCCCCGCCAACTGGAAAGAAGGCGCCAAATCAATGAAACCGACGGGTGCAGGTTTGGAAGAATATTTCGCCGCATAATTCACCTTGTTTCACTAGTTTTTCCGGGGCGCCTGATCAAGGCGCCCCGGTATCCCCTGCCTTTTTCCCCGCTTTAAGACTGCGAACTTGTTTCTAATCCTGTTTCCCATTACAGCAGTTTACCGTTTTGGAAAACATCTCTGCATAAAGCCCTCGATCTCTTGTTTTAAAAAATGATCGAAATCCCATTGTTCCTGGGTCAACACATTCCGGCGTTCCTCACGAATACAATAGACCTCGGCCCGAAGGGCCTCGCCCATTTTTGTGACGATATGGACTGGCATCCGAAAGTAGTCCTCCCCTTCAAAACCGTCCAAAAGGCGAAAGGTCTTCTCGTCGATATTTCGGTACAAGGTGCCTTCGACAAGCCCCCCTTTTTCTGGAAGGATACCCGGATAGTCGGCGCCGCGGACTCGGTATATCACGTAATGCTGCAATTGGGCGTCGATTCCTAACAGGGCTTGGCCCGTCACTGCTTTCATGACCTTCAGGGATCGCAAGGTGCCGTAACAAAAGAGCGGGTTCGTCATGGGTTTTTATGTATGACTTTGATCATAGGACTTAAGCGATAAAGTGAGTCGTAGATGCTCTGGACCTCACGATAGATTCAAAATGCCAACATATTTTTTATTATAGCGATTCACAAGGTTTACAGACGAGTATGGTCTCTTTCATTTCGCGTGATTCTTTGTCCCATGTATCTAAGTCATGTCTAATTAATTGACTATAGTGGCAATAAATGTATTCGTCGCTGACTTCTATCTTATGGCAAAATAAACCGTGTATTGCTCTATTACCCAACTCACATACACGACGCTCTTTTGTTGGTAGATTATTGTAACCCGCCCATAATTCAAGGAAGGGGCGATAGCTTTTATTTCTTAAGTAAGCGATCTGTTCGTGGTGATTCAAGAACATTTCTTTAGCTTTTTCTAGAACATCTTTTTCGATTTGTTTGGGAGATATCCTGCCATCGCGTAGGCCAATGAGGTGGTTAGCCTCATTAACCACTTCAAAGATCACCCAGAATGTCCGTTTATGTGTATGCATATGAGACCCATATGGTTATGTGTATCTTCGCGATAATATCAATCGAATTTTAAAACTAAAAGCTAGATCGATTGATGCAAGTGTATCCCCTTCGGCATCAACACTTCCATCGCCTCCCTTAAAAGCGATTCGTATTTTTCCACATCGTAGGCCCAGGCCCCGTCGATAAATCCAATGGCCCGCGCGCGGTCGGAGGGCAGCTTCGCCTTCATGTCGGTGATCACGTAGGCGATGGCTTGGCCCGGCACCAAGTGGACGCCTCGGCCTGCGAGTTCCTTCGCCACAATCGCGCTGAGGCTGGCCTTTTGGTAGTCTTCCGGCGCTTTCGAGAGCGACTTGGCGATAGCCAATTCAAAAAAAGGCACTTGGCCCGAGCGCAGCTGATCTCGATATTTTTCGAAGCAGGTGCCGACTTCCGGCAGGGCTGCGCGATATCCTTGGGCGTCGCTCGCTTTCGAAAGAATATCGATCATGTTCTGCTGGACTTTTTTAATGAAATAGGCCGTATCGCCGCGCCGGACTTCAATCCCACGCAGCTTCGTTTTCCCGGACTGGAAACAGCCCAGGTAACGATTGGGCACGCCGATCTTCGGGTTTGTCTTCGAAGGCGGAAAGAGGAGCCAGGAATAGATGCCTTCGAAGGCGATGGGGATTTCGCAGTCGCGCGAGATGCGTTCGCAAAGGGCCTCGTAATCAGCCTCCGTTGCGCCCACTTGCTTTAACCAAAGCGAATCCACAATGGCGTGGAGCATCTCGAAGCCCGCGTCTTCCGCAATCTCCTTTGCCTGGAGTAGCTTCTCGCGGGCATAAGCCGTAATCGCCTCGTGCGCTTCAATCTTGCCGAAGCGGGCGTTCTTGTAGCCTTGATAACCGAAGGTCGTCACCAAGCCCCATTTCAAGGCCGATTGGCGTTCGTCGTAAATGCGCCGCTGGGCCGGATCGCTTGCCGTCTTTTTTAAGTGTTTGTAGCGCGCCCGCTTTTCCAAAAAGGGCTCGAGAAAGCGCGGGACAAGTCCCCTGCGTTTTTTGCAGAGATGGTGTCCGATTTCGGGGACGCGGTTTTCGGGGCAGCAGGTGCAGTTAATCGTCTCGGGAGAGATGTTATATTTTGCCATCAGCGAGGGATACATCGAGGCGAAGTCGAGTTCGCCGATGGCTTCATGCAGGCCCAGAATAGGCGCATAGGTAAGGCCGCCCTTGTCCGTGAGCAGGAGTTGGCTCGCGCTTTTAAATCCTTCCGCTTCCCGCTTTCGCCAGGGAATGAGGATGCCGTCTTGAAAGGCCAGGTCCATCTGCATGGAGGTGATGCCCGTGCCCGTACTTGTCCGCGCCATCTGCTGCACCGGGATTCTGGAGAGCCGGGCGAATTCGAAAAGGCCCTCCAATGCCGTTTGCCCGACGAGAAAGGAGTTGAAGCGGTCGATGTGCCAGCGTCCGAAAAGGAGTCGCGCGGCTGAACGATGGACGACGGCCCCGTAAGAAAAATAGGAGCGCTCTTTTTTGGCCTGCACCTTTTTATTGGGTTCTCGATTGAGCGCGAGGGGCCGGCCCATGTGCTGGGCGCTTTGCATGAGTTGCGGCAGGATGCAGGGATCGCCCCATTCAGAAAGAATGAGATCCGGATCGTATTGTTCGAGTATCCGGTTGAACTGATCGACAATGGCCGCATCGTCGCTGCCTTCGAGCGTGCGGCATTGTCCTTCGATCTCCACCTCCAAAGGTCTCGGACCGCAGTGATCGGGCCGGATGTGTTCTCCTTCCATGCGAAGCTTTAAGATCGAAAGCGGGGGGATGCTGTAGTCGGTGTCCCAGATTGAATCCTGGATTGCGATGGCCTTGATTGCCCCATTCGATTCCGCTTCGATTTCGCAGAAGGCGAGGGGGAAGAGCCGCTTCGTAAAGCAATACAGTTGCGGCAGCGAGAGGTCGCAGTTGTAAAGTGCGAGTGCGCCGCCTTGATGGCCCTTTTTATTTTCGAGGGAGATGACCCACTGCACAACCTTGGCGAAGTGGAGCGGATTGAAAACGGTGACACGCAGGACGGGAATGTTTTTCCCGGAATAAAATTCGATGCCTTCGGACTTGTCGATGCGAAGGGGGAGTTTGAGTTTGCCAATGAAAGTACAAGATGCGCGGAGACGTGCGGCCGGTCCGCCGATGTAAAAAGACGGCGCAAAGGCATCGAAGAGCCGATGTTTCTTCCCCGCCGCATCGATGAGCCAGAGACGCATGCCGCCGTACACCGGGTAGAGATCAAAGATCCAGCCTTTGTATTTGAGATCAGAGGACATAAGCTGGGCCGAGGATTTTACACGGAGGTTTGGGCATTGTCTTTTCGTCCTTCTTTTTCCAGGCGGGCGAGGCGTTTTTCCAAACGGGTATTGCTTTTGTAGGCCTCGATGAGCATGGCCACCATCATGGCCTCGAAGGGGCTGGCCTTTGCAGCATAACTGCCTGCGGCGACGTGGTACTTGGCGGCCTGAAAGAGGCTGTCGAGAATTTCTTGATCTTCCCTGCGCAAGGCCCGGCGGAATGCGGACCACGCGCTGACTTCTTGGGCAATCAATTGTGTGAAGGTGGCGAGCGTTCTGCCCATATCAACCTTGCAGACAAAAAAGCCCCCTCCCCTTGAGGGAGGGGGTCTTAGAAAAAATGACTAACGATAGCCCTGCGCAGCACGAGGGGCTTCGATGGGAAAGACCCATTGGCGGGCTTCGGGTTTTTCTTCCGTGATACGGATGGCTGCTTCCGATGCATCGCCCGGACGCTCGACCCGAAAGATGCGCTTGGCCGTGGTTTTAAGATGCGAGAGAAAAAAGGTGCGCCGCCCCGCCGATTTTTTGGGGAAGGGCGAGAGAATGACGAAGATCCGGTCCGGCGCAAGTTGTGAGAGTGCGGTGACGATGTGGAGCAGGAGATTCTTGGCTTCTATAAGGGGGACGGATTCGTCGTAAAAGGTTTCCAGTGGCGCACAGAGGATGACCAAGCGCGGGTGGTGCGCCGTGATGCCGCTTTGCAGTTGATTGAGGACCAGCGATCCCATTTGGTGGCAAGTGAAGGCGCGCGATACGAAGAGCGAGGAAAGAAAAGTGTTGGGATCGTGACCGATTTCCTTCGCCAAATCGACAAGGGGGTAGGGATTGAAACGATTGTCGCCATCCAAAAACAAGACCCGCTCCCCTTGGCTCAAGCGCCATCCGGCAAGCAAGGGGGCAAGTCCGAAGAGGGCCGCATCGCCGTAGAACAGAAAAATGCCGCCCTTCGCATCTGAAATGAGCGAAAGGGGCGGCCCTTGAAAAGGGGAATCGAAATCGAATTGCGCAGACATTTTGAACGAACCTTTCTAAAATGCAGTTTACCGTTAACGGTTTCCGGTTTATGGTTGAAAATATAGGCCTTAAAAACCCTCAACTGGGAACGGTGAACCGGCAAGCGTATTTTTCAAACATTCAGGCGGATGAGGCCGACGACCTTGCCGATGATCTGCAAGGTGCCGTTTCTTCCCGTCATCACAATGGGGAAGAAGGCCGGGTTTTCGGGCTGCAGGACGACTTGTCCGCGCTTTTTAATCAGGCGCTTTACCGTGGCTTCGCCTTCGACCATGGCGACGACGATTTCGCCCGACTCGGCATCGGGTTGGGGCTTCACCAGCACGAGGTCGCCGTCGAGGATACCCGCATCGATCATGCTTTCGCCTTTGACCTTCAGCAGGAAGGCGTCGTCACATCGGGCGATGGAGGGATCAACCATCAGGTTACCCAAGCGGTTTTCTTCCGCCAACATCGGCTGCCCCGCGGCCACCTTGCCGAGTATGGGTAGAGGCCGGCTGTATTTTTGCCCCACCACCTCCAGGGCCCGCGCCCCGCGCCCTTTGCGGATGTAGCCCTTTTTCTCCAGCGCGATCAGGTGTTTCTCCGCCCCTCGTGTTCCAACCATCTGAAAGTGCGCGGCGATCTCCCTCAGCGAAGGGGGATAGCCCTGCGCCTCAATCCTTTGTCGAATCATCTCCAACACCGCCTTTTGTTTTGTTGTTAAAGTGTAGGTAGTCATATGACTACCAATATAGGAAATAGAGATCGCTTTGTCAAGGGGGAAGGCAGTAAAGATGATAAGAACACGGTTTGTAAGGATAACAATAAGACTCTTGGTTGGTTACAACGCTGCAACGTGAGTAAAGAAGTTGTTGCAGGTATTACCGTTTAGTGCAGAAGAGGAAAAACCCAAAGGCTGCAGTCTCGCATCGAGGTTTTTAATCTCGATTGGACCCATACCAGCCGTAGTGGCGATAATGCTACGACCTTTAGTGTTCTCAGGAATGAAGAAGCGAAGGCGACGAATATTGTCAGGATGAAATCCAAAACCCAGGAAGAAGATCCTTTCGGCACTACTGAGTAGTTCATGCGCTTGTTTGAACTCAGGGCTACAGAAGCCGTCTTCGCGATCCGAAACCTCGTGGATAATCTGAATTTGCTTTGAGATTTCTAGGATTTCATCTGTCTTGAAACCTGACTGATAGGGTATTTCAGGGTACGGGCCTAAAGAACCATGAACGTGAATGATTGGAATATTAGAAAGAGTGGTACTCGCTTCGTCCGAACTCATTTCAAAACGAGCCTTTAGGGCCTCATGAAGGTAGACCTTGAGTGAGCGGTCGTAGTTAAAGGTGATGATACTTAGTCGGCTTTCCGCAAAGGCTGGCGCGCCGTCGCCTCCGAGCAGAGAGTTGAAGAGATATCGATACCATCCAGAATTGTGCGGAGGGAAGAGTCGGTTAATGTCTTCATGACGTTTCATTTCTCGCGCGATTAGATATTTTCCAAGATCTGACTGCGCAGGGACAGTTTCTAGAAAAGCATCTATGGAGGAATGACCTGCCCGACTTAGGCGAGTGAGGAAGTGATCGACTTCATCGTTTGACCAGCTTACTGACGGGTTCTTTTGACAAGCTAAATCACGTTGACGACAGAGATCATCAATGAGGCTGCCGCCCAACGGATAATCAACATGCACACTCGCACCTGCGCCGAGCACCAATACTGTAGGAGTAGTGATCATACAAAACCCGGCTTCGTACGCCACATAACAAAGTGACGTCTCGTTTCAAAGAAAAACATAAAATTAACGTTCAGGCCCTGAAGCAAGTCTTCAGACTCCTCTCTCCCCAGAACACCAAACTCCTAACCCTATGAGCCTTGATCCAAGACCTCTTGAATTATTCTTTCGATGTCTTTGGGGGTGTAGGGTTTTAAGAGTAAGGAAAAAGGCTGAAGGTCTTTGCGGTCTTCGGGTTGACCGGGGATGTCGTGACCCGTGGAGACGATGGCCTTTAATGTAGGATCGAGCGCACGGAGATGCCGCAGTACCTCCCAACCCGATTCGCCAGGCATAGAGAGATCGAGGATTACGAGCTCGATCTGCTCACGTTCTTTTTTAAAAATATCCAGTGCCTGCGTTCCGCCTTCAGCCATTAATACCGTGTGCCCGAGTTTGTCTACAGCCGATCTGCTGAAAGACCGGACATACTCGTCGTCGTCCACAATCATGATCGTCGCCGTTTTACCCGCCTTGGAAGGCGCACTTTTCTTTGTGTCTTTTTTGAAGATAGGGTTTTTAGTGCGAGGGAGATAGACCTCGAAGGTCGATCCTTCTCCTCGAGCTGTTTTCAGGCCGATCCAGCCGCTGTGTCTTTTAACGATTCCATAACTGGAGGATAAACCCAGGCCGGTCCCTTGGCCCGTAGCCTTGGTTGTGAAAAAGGGTTCGAAGAGATGAGGAAGAACGTCCGGCTCGATGCCCGGACCGTTATCGCTGACGGACAGACGAACATAATCGCCGGCTTTTGCATTGGCAAGGGCATCCTTGGCGGTTTCGTCCAAGTGTGTATTTTCCATCATGATCCGTATTAAAGGTCGAAAACCAGAATTTTCGGTTATGAGGTTTTTCAATGCGTCCCGCGCGTTTAGGCACAGATTAATAATGACTTGTTGAATTTGATCCGAATCCACGAGGACAGCCCCTAAGTCGTCAGTGGATTGAACCTCGATCTTGATTTCGCGATCGAGCGTTTGATGGAGTAGGTGGACGACCTCGCCGGTGAGGTCCGACAAGGAATGGGATTGAAGATTGATGGGGTTCTTTCGGCTAAAGGACAGTAGCTCTTGTGTCAATTTGGCCGCACGCTTAGCGGCTTTTTCTACAATATCGAGGGAAGCCTGGACTTCCGTTTGTTGCAAGGTCTGCATCTTAATGATGTCGACATAGCCAATAATCGGTGTGAGGAGATTGTTGAATTCGTGGGCGACGCCGCCGGCAAGTTGTCCGATGGTTTCGATCTTTTGTGTTTGGATGAGTTGCTTCTCCAAGTGTTTCCGCTCGGTGATGTCGCGGATAATCGCCAATCCTCCGACCACTTGTTCTCCTTCTCCATATAAAGGAGAGTAGTGGCCCGAAAAATAACCCTCTTTCCCTGTTGCAGGCACTTTATAGGGGCGATCTTCGGAAATAACAGGTTTCCCTTCCAGGGCCGCAAAGAAAAAAGCATCCTCTCCGGTCTCTTTCAAAAAAGGAAAAACATCGAAGGCACGGTGACCGAGGACTTTTTCTTTGCTGACACCGGAGATTTCTTCCATCCCCTTATTCCAGATGGTATAACGGCATTCGCAGTCAAAGGCCAGGATGCCATCGACGCTGCTGTTGATGATTTTTTCGGCAAGGTCCTTCTTTTTCCGGCCCGCAAACTCAATTTGCCTACGCTGTACGATGTGATATCTGAAACGGATCACCGCAGTCAGTAGGCCGATAAAGACCAAACGCTCAAAGGCTTCCCGATCTCTTGGCTTGAACAACTGTAAATAAAAGGTCTGTTCCTGGAATAAAAAGGCGGCAATTGCAGAATCGACGATCCAATAGAGGAGTGAGAATCCCGTACTGAGGGTGAGCCAGTGATTCCAAAGCTTCTTTGCCATCTCTTCCCTTTCCTATGGCTCAGGACAACAAAATCATCTCATCTCCATTCGCGGTAAGATCTCTTAGATGGTTATCCCATAGAAACATCGCGAGTATATCGAAACGGTCTGGGAGAGGCAAACAGGCATTTATGACCGATCGGGTTGGTGTGAACCGCACAAGGGCAACTTAAGTGGCAAGTAGGATCGTTCAGTTTCTGCTAAGGTTATGGTCTTTTAGCTATTGAAGCGAGTGAGCACGATTTATGCGAGCCGGGGTCGAACTAGAAGAATGGACGCTCTCTCCTTATTGACCTATCCATACCCAGACAATTAGAATACGCAGATGATTCTCCACATTGATATGGATGCTTTTTATGCCTCGGTCGAAGAGCGCGAGCAGCCTGCGCTTCGGGGTAAGGCCGTGATCGTCGGCGGCAGTCCGAAGGGGCGCGGGGTGGTGGCGGCGGCGAATTACAAGGCCCGTGCCTTTGGCGTTCACAGCGCCATGCCTGCTTCAAAGGCATTGCGGCTCTGTCCTCAGGCCGTCTTTCTTTCGCCTCGAATTCAGTACTATGCCGAGGTTTCCGAACAGATCCAAGCGATCTTTCAAAGCTATACGCCGCTGGTAGAGCCCTTGTCTTTAGATGAGGCCTTTCTCGATGTGCAGGGCAGTGAAGCGTGTTTCGGAAGTGCTCAAAAAATCGGAAAAGAAATAAAAGCCCGTATTCTCAGAGAGCTTCGCCTCTGCGCCTCGGTGGGGATTGCACCCAATAAATTTCTTGCCAAGGTCGCCAGCGATGTGGGCAAACCCGATGGCTTTGTCGTGGTTCAGCAGGATCAGATTCAATCTTTTCTCGACCCGCTCCCTGTGGGTCGCCTTTGGGGTGTGGGGAAAGCCAGCGATCATGTGCTCGCGCAGCTTGGCATCCGAACTATTGCGCAGCTACGCCGCCAACCGCCTGCACTCCTTCAACAGCTATTTGGAAAGTGGGGGAGGCATCTTTTAGAACTGGCTCAGGGGCAGGACGATCGTCCGGTTATTCCGGATCGTGAGGCCAAGTCCATTTCTCACGAAACGACCTTTGAAAGTGACCTTCAGGATAAGGCTCTGCTGCGATCCTATATGGTGATGCTTTGCGAGCAGGTGGCCCGCCGCTTACGGCGACACAAGCTGAGCGCCCGTACCGTGGAGATTAAGATCCGTTTCGCCGATTTTAAAACCATTACACGCGCACAGACCTTGGCGCAAGGCACGCACGCGACGCAAGATCTCGTAAAGGTCGCTGTTGCGCTGATGCAAAATCACCTCCCTAAAAAACACCGCGGCCTGCGCTTGTTGGGCATGGGGACAAGTCATTTTAATACCGGAACACCGACCCAGGGGGAATTGTTTGTCGATGAAGCGGCCCTAAAGAAACAGCGTCTTGATGCAGCCGCCGACCGGATCCAAGACAAATACGGCACCGCCGCCCTTAAGCGAGGCAGCCGCCTCTCGATTTCCTAATCCATTTCAATAAACTATTCTGATGGAAGTGATGCACCGATGACGTTACAGAAGGTGGAATCCTCGGTCAGGAAGTCGATGTCCTGTCGATGGCAAGGCAGGGGATAACGGTGCGGTTAGAACCGCTTTATTCTTTGGAAAAAAAGATTTCGAGGTTGCCGAGGCCTGCGTCTTCCCAGGCGAAGTAGAAGGCGTTTTCGGTTGCAGAAATCGCGGGTGCGGAGATAGATCCACCGGTGTTCGTGAGCTTTTTCTTTTCGGAAAAAGTCGCCCCACCGTCGCTTGATTTTCGGAACAAGATACCACTGAGTTCTGGTGCATTGTCTTCCCAAACGATGTAGACCTGATCTCCTGAGACGGAGACCATTCCATTATTGGCTCGGCAGGCACTTGCCGAAATGTTGATAGGGTCGCCGCTCGGGACTGTGGCAAAGCCATCTGTTGATTGGCTCAGAAAAATATCGGAGCCGGGCTGGCAGCCCGTTGCAGTGGGCGGGGTGCCTTCCCAAACGAGATAAGTGGCGCCGAGGCTCGCAGCGAGTGTCGGGCTTCCAGAGCCTTTCACCGGGTTGGAGAGCACGCGTTCGATGCTGCCGAGAGGGGGGTTGAAAACACTGCCGCTGAAACTTCTGAAGAAAATTTTCGCATCGCCTTGGTCCTTGTTCGGTGGAATAAAATCGGACCATGCAACAAAGAACGTTCCCCCAGCTGACGCCAATGTTGGATTTAGCGAAATCGTTGGGATTTGTTTTGAGATGATTTGTGGGGTCGATGAAATGAGGGTGAAGCTCTGGCCGCGGTCTGCAGATCCGAGTAGCAGGATGTTGGAATTCACGAACCTAAAATCTTTGCCCGTATCTTCATCCTGAGTAATGTCGGCAAGCACATATTGACTGGCTTCGCTCCAGGCCACAAGCACTTGATCGCCGTCGGCGGCAATGGTCGGGAATTGCGAGGGACAAACCGGACCAAATTGTGCATTGGTGCCGCCATCATCGCAGATGGGGTCGGAGAGCGATAGGTTTTGTTTTGCCGACCAGTTGAGGCTGGAAGCATTGTCTTCGGCTTTGCGAAAGAAGATATCGTTTTCGCCTTTTGTTGAAAGAAATTCTTCCCAGACCACATACACGCTTGTTCCCGAAACGGCGATCTGGCCGTTGGTGGAGGCATCGCCCGTTTCGGAAACGTTTTGTGGCGCCGAAAAAGTTTGGCCACCATCGTTCGAGCGGACTAGAAAGATGTCTTGAATGCCGTTTGCCGTATCGGTCCAAATGAGATAAACCGTCTGGCCGTTTGCGGCGATGGCCGGTGAAGATGATGAGGATGTGTTTTGGGTGATATTCGTCGTTCCCGGGGGGATCCCCAGGTCTTTGACCTCTTCATTCGCGAGGCAGCCCGAGAGCATGAAGAGGGCGGCAACAAAAATGATAAAGGATGAGCGAGAGAAAGGTTTTTCATTGCGGTATTGGAAAACACATCTGACGTTTCGGCGCAAACCCTTACTCATCGATTTGCGCTTTTTGAAGACGGCCGCTGTAATCGCGATAGATGATCTTCCATTTTGTATAAAGATCCAAAGCGCCGCCGCGCCCGCCGGCCTCGCGGGGGCCGAGTCCAGTTTTTTTTGTGCCGCCGAAGGGGAGCTGGATTTCCGCGCCGATGGTCGAGGCGTTAATGTAAACCAACCCGGTATCTAGGTCGCGTTCGGCGGTGGCGGTGGTGTTGACGTCGTTTGAGTAAATCGCCGAGGACAAACCGAAGGGGATGCCGTTCGCGATGTCGATGGCCTCTTTCAAATCGCGGGCTCGAATGATCGACACCACCGGGCCGAAGATTTCTTCTTGTGCAATGCGCATCTTCGGATTAACATCCGTGAAAATCGTCGGTTCGATAAAGGTGCCGTGGACACAGTCACCTTCTACATAGGAATGGCCGCCCAGGTGTAAAGTCGCCCCTTCTTCTTGGCCGATTTTAAGATAACTGAGTACCTTTTCATGTTGGGCCTTGCTGATGATGGGGCCCACATCGATCCCTTTGTTCAAGCCGTTTCCCAATTTTAGTTGTGTTGCCCGTTGGGTGAA
Organism: Nitrospirota bacterium; assembly: GCA_029261155.1. Taxonomy (GTDB): domain Bacteria; phylum Nitrospirota; class Nitrospiria; order SBBL01; family JAADHI01; genus JAJDBU01. The sequence continues at coordinate 31,571 of JAJDBW010000080.1, forward strand.
GGCTTGGAGAAAGCGGTCGTAGATACCGTTTTGAACGATCAGGCGGCTGGCGGCCGTGCAACGTTGGCCGGTCGTCCCGAAGGCGCCCCAAAGTGCGCCTTCGACGGCCAATTCCAGGTTCGCATCGTCCATAATAATAATGGGGTTCTTCCCGCCGGTTTCCATCATAAAATCTTTATGACTGCTCCCGCAGAGGGCGGCCAGTTTTTCGCCGACTTCGTTGGAGCCGGTAAAGGAGACGCCGTCAATCTCTTGATGTCGGACAAGAGGTTCTCCGGCCTGCGCTCCAAAACCGTGGACCAGGTTGAGAACGCCCGGGGGGAGACCCGTTTCGACCAAAATTTCCACAAGGCGTGTTGCGCAGACGGGGGTTTCTTCTGCGGGTTTAAACACAATCGTGTTTCCGGCGACCAGCGCGGGTGCAATTTTCCACGAGGGGATGGCCGTGGGAAAATTCCAAGGGGTGATGAGCGCGAACACGCCAATCGGCACGCGAAGCGAACGGGCATCTTTGTTCGGGAGCTCCGAAGGCACGGTTTCGCCGTTGAGACGCCGACCTTCTCCGCCCATGTAGTAGGCCATGTCAATGGCTTCCTGCACGTCGCCTAAGGATTCCGCTAGAACTTTGCCCATTTCGCGACAAACGAGTTCACCCAATTCGGCTTTCCGCTTAACCAGGATCTCCGCAGCGCGGAACAAGATTTCCCCGCGCTTGGGTGCGGGGGTGTCACGCCAAGCAGGAAAGGCCTTTCGCGCCGCTGCGACGGCCTTGTTGACATCTTCTGCGGTCGAATCGGGGACGATCCCCACGACTTCCCTGTGATCGGCCGGATTCAGGCTTTTAAACGTTTTTCCCTGATCGGCATCGATCCATTTCCCTGCAATGTAGTTTTTAATTGTCTCCGGCATGGTCTTGCCTCCTGTTCCTGTTTCTATTCTAGACAAGCCTTAAATTAAAAACAAGAGAAGGACCCCATTTCACTGGGCTTCTTAAGCGATTCTCGCGCACTTTTCTTTGCATCATGTGCTCAGTCGGCCAAAGTAGACCGGTTCAAATAAACAGAGGGATTGTCCGCCTCCCACGCGGCATCGGCAAAGGGCAGAACCCAAAGCCTGGGTTTGCATTCGAAGAAGCGATTTCATATGATGTCGCCAAAGAAGGAGGAAGAATGGCCAAAACCAAGACCGCATTTTTCTGTCAGGAATGCGGCTTTCGTTCGCCGAAATGGCTCGGGAAGTGTAACGGCTGCGAGGCATGGAACACCCTTGTTGAAGAAACCATCGTCCCCGTCGGGGCGGATGCCGATTCGGGCCGCTGGATTGCCGTGGGGTCGAAAGCGCAGGGAGAAAACAAGCCGATTCCCCTCGATAAAATTGAAGTCTCCGGCGAGGCGAGAACCCCGACCGGTTCCTCCGAATTCGACCGGGTTCTCGGCGGCGGGGTGGTCGCCGGATCGGTCATCTTAATCGGAGGCGATCCCGGCATAGGAAAATCGACCCTCATCCTCCAATCGCTCAACCATCTTGGGAAAGGGCGCGGCAAGGTCCTTTATGTGTCGGGTGAAGAATCGGCGGCTCAGATCCGCTTGCGCGCCGACCGGCTTTCGATTCAATCCGACCATCTTTATGTGCTGGCCGAAACCGCATTTGAAGAGATCATCGCCCATGCCGAAAATCTGAAACCGGTCGCCATCGTCGTCGATTCCATTCAAACGGTGTATACCCGCCGGATGAGTTCCGCGCCCGGCAGCGTCAGCCAAATTCGTGAAGTCGCGGCCCAGCTCATGTTTTATGCCAAGCGCTCGAATGTCGCCATCTTCATCATCGGGCATGTCACCAAAGAAGGGGCGATTGCGGGGCCGCGCGTTTTGGAACACATTGTCGATTGCGTCCTGTATTTCGAAGGGGGAAAGGACCATGCCTATCGGATCTTGCGCGGCGTGAAAAACCGTTTCGGCGCTATCAACGAACTCGGCATCTTCGAGATGAAGGGGGTCGGCCTGGTCGAGGTCGAAAATCCCTCCGGCCTTTTTTTATCGGAACGCCCGAAGGACGCCGCCGGTTCCGTCGTTGTCGCCACCCAAGAGGGCAGCCGCCCCATGCTGGTGGAACTTCAGGCCCTCGTGAGTTCGTCCTATTTAGGTTCGGCCCGACGCATGGCCTTGGGCGTCGATCCCAACCGCGTGTCGCTTCTCTTGGCGATCTTGGAAAAACGCGCGGGCCTGCACCTCGGCGATCAGGACGTCTTTGTCAACGTCGTCAGTGGAATACAGATGAATGAACCGGCCATCGACTTGGGCATCATCGCGGCGGTCGCTTCTTCTTTTCGCGACCGGCCCATCGATCCGGAGACCATCGTCTTCGGAGAAGTCGGCCTGGCCGGAGAAATCCGCGGCATCCAGAAAGCCGCTCAGCGCATTCGCGAGGCCGAAAAGCTCGGCTTCAAACGCTGTATTCTACCGAAGCGAAACGAAACGCAGCTCCGGGAGGAAGAGAAGGGGAAGATCAAAATAGAATTGGTCGGGGTCGCGCAGATCGGCGATGTGCTGGAGGTGATATAATTTAATCCGCGCAAGGTGGTTTTCCCTAAAGTGGAATTTTCATAAAGGATCTGATCATGAATAAGACATTTACGGCGATTTTGCATAAAGAGGGTGATTTATATGTCGCGGAATGCCCTGAAGTCGGGACGGCGAGCCAGGGGCCTTCCGTTGAAGAGGCGGTTAAAAATTTACGCGAAGCAACGGAGCTTTATCTTGAGGAGTTTCCCGTAGAGGGAATGGAACGTCCGTTGATGACAACTTTTGAAGTTTCGATCAATGCCGCCTGAGCTTCCGCATATTACCGGAAAACGGGCGATCAAGGTTTTCGAAGATTTAGGGTTTGAAGTCGTGAGGCAAAGAGGGAGCCACGTTGTTTTGAGAAAGGGAGAGCGTGGCTGCGTTGTCCCTCTTCATAAAGAACTCGCTGTTGGCACGCTTAGAAGCGCGATCAAGCAGGCGGGCCTAACTGTCGAAGCGTTTGTCGAAATGTATAAACGGAAATGACGGATACCTTGGCAAAGAAATGCTACATCCTGCAAAATTCCTTGTTCGAGGCTTGTCATTATTTATCTTGCCTCTTAACAATTTACAGCATAGGAGATATAATGGTGAAAATTGAGGGAAAGAGGAGGCGAGATGCAGAAAGAAGAGGCCGTATTTTTAAAATGGCAGATCCGTTTTGGGACAGAAGAAGCGTGTGTAAAGTATCTT
>JAJDBW010000009.1 GCA_029261155.1 Nitrospirota bacterium
TGCCCTGTTTTCCACAAACGCCAGATCTCCTGTCGATCTAGGGGCGTTAACCTGATCCGCTTGTGCATCACCATGTCTACAGAACCTCCTCTTCGTTAAATTACACGAAATTCTGTAAACAACGCGCTTATTTCTTACATATTATACGTGTATCTGGCGTTCGTGATGGACTTGTCCTGGACTCATTTGCAGGAAGTGGGACAACATCGCAAGCTGTCATTGAACAAAATGCTGAAGATGGCTGTAACCGCCGGTTTATACTCGTCGAAATGGAAGAGAGCATTGCAAAAAATATCACTGCGAAAAGGGTCCTCCGAGTAGTGAAAGGTTATCCCTTGCCAAATGGAAAAAGAATAGAAGGGTTGGGTTCCGGCTTCCAGTATTTCCGACTTTCAAAAGACCCGCTTTTCACGTCCGACCGACAAATCAGAGCAGATGTCACTTTTAATCAACTCGCTGAATTTGTATGGTTTATAGAAACCGGCGCGGGAATGGAAAAGCGGCCAAAGAAAAAAGCCTCGCCGCTCTTGGGCGTCCACGGCGACCGCGCGGTCTACTTGTTGTTTAACGGCATTTTAAAAGACAAAAGCGACGTGGGCGGCAACGTGCTGAATACGCGCTCGCTCAAACACCTGCCGCAACACGCGGGACCAAAAACCATATACGGCGCGCGCTGCCGTTTCGACAAAGCCCGGCTTGTGACTTTGGGCCTCACCTTCAAACAACTGCCTTACGACTTGCGAGGCAAATCATGGAGTTAAAGGATTATCAAAGCCGATTGCTGGAGGACTTCGAGGCTTATCTCAGCCGCGCGCGGGAATTAAAAAACCCAGCGCAAGCCTTCGCGGAAAGCACGCTGAAAGGGTTCGGCCACGCCTTGCCCTATCACCCCTTGCCCGAAGCGGCGGCCCTGCCCTATGTGTGTCTGCGTGTTCCCACGGGCGGCGGCAAAACCCGGCTCGCGGGGCAGGCCATTGCCTGCGTCAATCGGGCTTGGCTGACTACGGATGCCTCGCTCACGCTCTGGCTCGTGCCTTCGGAACCCATCCGCGCCCAAACCCTACGCGTACTAAAAACGCCCGGCGAACTGCTTTATGAAGACATGCGCTCGCTCTTTGGCGCGGTGCATGTGCTGGATATCGAAGAAGCCCTTTCCGTGCAGCCCGCCACGCTGAACACGGCCAATACCATCATCGTCGCCACGATGCAAAGCTTCAAACGTGATACGGCGGACGGACTCCGGGTTTATCGTCAAAACGGCGCACTCATGGCGCATTTTGTGGATGTTTCCGAAGCACAAAAAGGCGATCATTCTTTAATGGACGTGATTCGGTTGCGCCGCCCCTTTGTGGTCGTGGACGAGGCCCACAACCAAGGCACGCCCTTGGCCGTGGACACCCTGCTTCGTTTTCAACCCGCCTGTATTCTGGAGCTGACCGCCACGCCGGACCGCAGCCACCAGCCTTCCAATGTATTGCGCAGTGTTTCCGCCGCAACGCTTCAGGCAGAAGACATGCTCAAACTGCCGCTGGAATTGGCAACACATGCGGAGTGGCGCATCGGCTTGCGCGAGGCCATCGCCCGTTTACGCAAACTGGAACAAGAGGCCGAAAAAGAGCACAAGCTCACGGGGGAAATCATCCGCCCCATCATGCTGATTCAGGCTGAACGCAAAGCCGAAAAAAAAGAAACCTTCACGCCGGATCGCGTGAAAAAGGCCCTGATTAAGGACTTTGCGGTACCCGCAGAGACCATTGCCATTGCCACGGGCGCGGTGGACGAGTTGGGCGAGAAACGCATCGACGACCCGGACTATCCGCAATTCATCATCACGGTCGATAAACTGCGCGAGGGCTGGGACTGCCCCACGGCCTACGTGCTTTTTTCCTTTCGCAATACCACATCGCCCACCGCCGTCGAACAGGTTTTGGGCCGGGTGCTGCGCATGCCCCACGTGAAACGCAAACAGCAGGAAGAACTCAACCGCGCCTACGCCTTTGTGGTTTCCGATGCCCTGGCAGCCACTGTCGAAAGCTTGCGCGACGGTCTGGTGCAGAGCGGCTTCGAACGCTTGGAAACAACAGACTTGATCCGCAGCGCCGATGAGGACCTAGGGATTGAGGACTTGTTTTCATCGCAAAAGGAAATCACGATCCCGCTACCGGAAGAAGACGAAGCGGTTAGTTTGCCCGATCAAGACAAGTTGAACGCATTGTCGGCGGCCCTCCGCAATCGGATCGATGTTGCCCCGGAATCGGGAACACTGACAGTGAAAGGCGAAGTCAGCGCCGATCAAGTGAAGAAGATTGCGGACACGTTTCAAGACCCTAAAGTCATCCAACAAGTGCGCGAACGCATGGATACGGCGCTTGCGGCGCAAGTCGCACCACCGGCTCCAACAAAAACACCGGCGGAGCGCGGCGAAACGGCGAAAGTACCCTTGCTGGTTTTTAGGCAAGGCAGCCTCTTTGAAGTCTTCGGCGAGACGGCCTTGCGGGATGCAGATTGGGAGATCACGGATTTCGATGCCCGGATTCTCGAATCCGAATTTTCGCACGATCTGGAAGCCATGCGCCGGGCACGACTATCCATTTCCCAATTGGAGAAAATTGAAGTCGATGTGTATGACCGATTAGAGGCCCAATTGGCGCTATTCGGCCATGAAACAGGCTGGGGCGTGGTTGAACTGGTGAACTGGCTGGATGGCAATCTGAATTGTCCTTACGCGGACCGGCAGCAAAAAGTGGCCTGGCTCAATGCAGCCGTGACCTATTTGATGAATGAACGCGGATTTGAATTGGAAGAACTGGCTTATCGGAAATTCCGGCTTCGGGGCGCGTTGGAGCGGAAACTCGCGGCAGGCCTGAAACAGGCCAAGCAACAAGTATTCGACGGTTTTTTAAAATCACCGGATGCCTTTTCCATTTCAGACGAACACACCGTGACCATTGAACAAGGCCGCTACGGATACGACACTCGGTATACCGGATTGTTTCCCCTCAAGCGACACTTTTACTCAGTGATCGGCAACCTCAAATCCAAGGGGGAAGAATTCGAGTGCGCTGAGTTTATCGCTAACCAGCTTGAGGGCGTGAAGTGGTGGGTGCGCAATGTCGAGCGTAAGTCGCATGCCTTTTCTCTGCAAACGGGATCAGACCTCTTCTATCCAGACTTTATCGTCATGTTGGAAAACGGCGTAATCTTGGTCGTTGAATACAAAGGTGCGCATATCGCCGATTGCCGCGACACGCAGGAGAAAGAACGCATAGGTCAGCTATGGGCGGCCCGGAGCAAGGGCCGATGCCGCTTTGTCATGGTGAAAAATAAGAACTGGGATTTGATTAAAAGGGAAGCTGCAATCCAAACATGACTAAACCCCATCCCTTTTCCATCCACATCTTCGTCGCCGACGGCGATCCCGACGGCCTGCGCATTATCGAACGCTCGAACTGGAACGGACAGGCCATCGTAAACACAAAACCTCTGGGGTCACAAAACCTCTGGGGTTAGATCTTGCGATTATGCACCTTTGCAAAAAATGGAACCTTAGCCTTGCATGCAAATAGTCCGCTGCCACGTCACCCAAAAACAGGCACATGCTCCTAGGATTGCAAGTCAATCACCGCTTAACCCGCCTCGCGCACTCTTGAAGTAGGCGCGGCCGCCTGCAAGGCCGGGCGGTTTGATTTTTTCAAAGGGAAGAGGTCAAACCTGCTATTGACCTTTAATCCCTACACCCCTTTCCTCCATCCAATAAAAACCACCACCCGCCTAAAGTGCCCTCAGCCTCACAAGGCATCAAGCGAGGCCCAAGCCACGCCGTCCCGATGCCGTCCGCATCCCGCCATCTAGCATCCCATCCCTAATTTTGATATAGTGCCCCAAGCATGTCCGGACAAAAACAAAAGACGCCGCCGGAGCTTCCGCTCCTTCACATCCTCCCCTTCTATACGGGCGATACCTTCTTGGCGGATGCGCTGGCGCATCCCGCCGGACGCCGCTTGCTTTGGCTGGAAATTTTATTAAACGGCGACTTCCCATGGGAGCGCTTTCGCGATGTACCGGAGGTCGATGCGGCCTATGCAAAGGCCTGTCTTTGGTACGGTCACTACAAAACAATGATCGACGGCCATGTCGGGCGCACCCCCCTGGAATGCAAAGCCGGAGAGATTGACGAAAAGGAGATACGGACCTTTCAGGAGGCGATCGCCTTTGCCGCAACTTGATCTGGATTCGGTCATTCATACGCTCAAGGCCTTTTCAAATCGGGAAAAGAAGTCCCTCCAAATGATTCTCTTGGGCGGCCTCGCCCTCCATCATTACGGCATGGAAGAAAGAAGCACCATCGACATCGATGCCGAAGTCGTGGGCGATTTAGAATCGCTCTTCCATTTCTTGAAATCGAAAAAGATTCCTTCGGACCTGAGCGAGAATATCTCGGGGTGGTCGGTTGTGGCCATGCCGCCGGGTTATCGAGACCGGACGACGACGCTCTTTCAGTCTGAATATCTCCAGATCGGCGTCTTAGATCCCTGCGATTTTGTCGTCTCGAAGTTGCGCCGTTTCACCGAGACCGATATCGAGGACGCCCTCTTTATCGTCAAAAAGTTCGGACTGAGACCCGAGCAAATCGCGCGATCCGCCGAGGCGGCGATTGCCCATTCCATCAAAGACACCGGTCTCTTTCTCTTCAAAAAAAATGTTGACCTGTTTCTTAAAAGAACGGCCGAAATCTAAGGGTCGCCTCTCCGTTTGAGCTTTAATCTCAACTCCCCCTTTCCCGCACCCAATAAAAACCCCCGCCCGCCATAAAACCTTTTTGCCCAACGCATTTCATAAAAAATACCCCGCCCTTCCCCCTTTGACCTTTTATGGTCGCAATCGCCTGGAATGTCTGACGGTTTGATTTTTTCAGGCAATTCGGTTTGAATGAAGCCCTCCCGGTTTTTTTGAAGGGATGCATTTGATTTGGAAAGGGGCGATTCGGCTTACCCTCAAGTCGCTTGAAAGACAAGGCCCGCAGGGATTTGTCGGTTCTTATTCCGTGGATCTTGGTTCAGGACAAGGCGGGAGAAGCGGAGATCCCGCAATGTAGATCTCCTACGTGAGGATATCGAGCATCGCAGCAACGCAGGACTAGAGCAAAAGCCGCGGAATAACATGATAAAAAAAGCGATCTACATCATCATCCCCATCCTCCTCCTCACCCTCTACCTTGCTTTCTCCAAGCCCTCCAGATCCGGTTTCAAAGCCCTGGGAGGCGGCGGTCTCAGCGCTGGGCCGGAAGGCAAGCCATCCAGGGAGGCGAAGGCCTACCTAATTCAGGGCATGCAAGCCTATGACGAGAATCGGCTCCGGGAGGCGGAGGCGAAATTTAACAAGGCGATCGAGATTTCCCCGGACGATGCGCAGGCCTATTTCCTCCGGGGCAATGCGCGGTCTCAACTGAAAGACTATGCGCAGGCCATCTCGGATTTCAGTGCGGTCCTTCGGCTGGACCCGGAAAATGTGCCGGCCTGGGTGAATCGCGGTATGGCGCGGTTTTCACTTGGGGACCTGGCGGGGGCGCAGGCCGATTATAACCGGGCCTTGGCGGCGGATCCGAATCTGGAGATTGTTTTTCGAAACCGGGCGCAGCTCCTCAACAGCAAGGGGGACTTTGCCGGGGCCCTGTCTGATCTGGAGCGGGTCTTGTCGCTGAACCCCGATGATCTGGCCTCCCGCAACAATCGGGGGGTGATCAAGGCGCGCCTGGAGGACTTTGAAGGGGCGCTCGCGGATTTCGAGAAGGTCCTGGAGATGGACCCCGGGAACGAACAGGCGACGCGCGGGATCGAGGTGACCCAGCGGGTGATGAGGGAGGTCGGGGGAGAGTGAGAGAAGGAAATCCGGCTGCCAGGTCCCTTGACTTTAAAGGGTGATCCGCCTTTTCGCATCCACCGAAATCCTCCCCCCTCCAAAGGGTAATCCTGCTCTGTCTTAAATAGACACGAAGAAACTGTTTGACGTTTTAACGTTATACTGTTTCATTATATCCGGAAGCCTCGCTTATGCCCACTGAGACCAAACGCGCCACAATTTATCTGGACCCGGACTTACACAAGGCCCTTCGCTTAAAATCCGTCGAAACCTCCCGCTCGCTTTCGGACCTGGTGAACGCGGCTGTCCGGGAGGCCCTTTCCGAGGATGCCGAAGATCTTGCCGCCTTTAAAGCGCGGGCCGCCGAGCCTTTGATCAGCTATGACGAGATGCTCAAACGATTAAAAAAAGATGGCCGAATATAAGCTTTTTTTTAAGGCCTCCATCGAAAAAGATTTTGCCCGCATCCCTAAAAAAGACCTCAAGAAAATTCTACAGCGAATCGACCGGATCGCAGTAGATCCGCGGCCTGCGGCCAGCGAAAAACCCTCTGGACAAGAACCTTACCGCGTTCGTCAAGGAAACTATCGTATCGTTTATGCCATCGAAGACAAAGTCCTGTCGGTTTGGATTGTAAAAGTTGGACACCGCAAAGACATTTGCCGCTAAAGGAAATTTAAACAGATCAAGTCCGCTTCCCACGATACGGAGCAAAACAAAATGAAAAAATCGACAACGAAATTTTATGTTCTGTTACTCCTATTGTTCGCTTCCCCTCCGGTAGCGCTAGCCGCCGATCTCCCTGACAACTTAAAAAGCATCGAAGCCTTTCGGCAGGTGTCCGACACCCTCTATACCGCCGGTCAACCGCAACCCGATGCCTTTGCGGCCCTGGCGAAGGCCGGGGTGCTGCACGTGATTAACCTTCGCCCGCCCTCCGAAACCCCCGAGCTCAACGAAGCCGCGCTCGTCACCCAGGCCCACATGGCCTACTACAACATTCCGATTAGCGGCGTGGAAGATTGGACGCGAGAGAATGTAAACCTCCTGGACACGCTCTTACACAAACTCGGCAAAGAAAAAGTCCTCCTGCACTGCTCCAGCAGCAACCGCGTCGGCGCCCTCATCGCCCTGCGGGCGGCGTGGATTGAAGGGCTCCCCATCGAAGAAGCCATCAAAGCCGGACGCGCCCACGGCCTGACCAAGTTAGAGGAAAAAGTCCGCCACCGCCTAACAAACTAAGCGCCCCTTTCCAATCGTCCCAGTTCCCCGACCGCAAGCCGCCCTCCCCGCCCCTGATCAAGATCAAAGCCTTTGACCTTTTAGTCGTTTAAAGCTATAAAACCTATAGTTTCGGGGGATCCGAAGGCTGCCGACGCAATCCCGATTATTCATTCATTATCGATGAGATGGTCTCCTCCCACTTCCATAACGGCGTCACAATGCGCCATGATGGGAGTGAATATTCCATCAAACAGAAGCGGGAGGAGAGAGATGAAGATTACAACGATTGGACTGGACTTGGCAAAGAACGTTTT
>JAJDBW010000081.1 GCA_029261155.1 Nitrospirota bacterium
AAACCAGCAGCGTGCAGCAAAACGATTGGCGATTGTGTTGCCGATTGCCGTCATGCTCATTTTTCTCTTTTTATTCACCACCTTCAATTCCATCCGGCAAGCCGGACTGATCCTCTTGAATATTCCCTTCGCCATGATTGGCGGCATCGTCGCCCTGTATTTCTCGGGGCTTTATCTTTCGGTGCCGGCTTCTGTGGGTTTTATTGCCCTTTTTGGGATGGCGATTATGAACGGAATCGTCATGGTCAGTTATTTTAATCAACTGCGTGAAGAAGGATTGTCGGTGCAGGAATCTGTGCTTCAGGGTGCAGAGCGGCGGCTTCGACCCGTGCTGATGACGGCGATCACGACCGGCTTGGGCCTGATTCCCTTATTGCTGGCGACAGGGCCAGGGTCTGAATTACAAAAACCGCTGGCGGTTGTGGTCATTGGAGGGCTTTTGACCTCCACACTCTTGACCCTGATTTTATTACCCACCCTTTACGCCTGGTTTGAAGGACGTGCTGAAACCAAGCTTAAGAGAGGAGGTTCGCGATGAAATGTTTGACCTTGATTGTCCACGCATCGGCTAAACGCGATGTAGCAGATCGGCTCAGAAATATTTCCGCAGTGAGCGGTTTTACGCTCGTGCCTTGTGAAGGGCATTCCGCTGAAACGAGAGAGGATGTTTTTCAGAACGTCCGCGACCGCGTGGTGGGTTATGTACCTCGGGTGCGTGTGGATCTCGTTTTGGAGGATGCGCTTGTCAACGGCGTGATTGATGCCCTCAAAACAAATGAACAGGAACGGGCGCGCATCGGCATTTGGTTCGTAACCGATATTCAAAAGACCGGGACGCTTTAAAGAGGAGATTAAAGATGAGGTTTAAGACATTCAAAATAATGGCCATGACATACATGCTGGCTCTGGCCCCCGTGTTGGCAATGGCGCACGGCATTTCCGAATCGGACAAGCAGGCGATGATCGACGGCGGCTATGCGCAATATGTCTGGCTCGGGGCCAGTCATATGCTGACGGGCTATGACCACCTACTTTTTATTTTCGGGGTGATCTTTTTTCTGACGGGCTTTCGGGATATTGTGAAGTTCATCACGATCTTTACCCTCGGGCACAGTCTAACCCTGATCTTTGCGACGGTTTTGGGCATCTCGGCGAATTATTTTCTGGTTGATGCCGTGATTGCACTGAGTGTGTGTTACAAGGGTTTTGATAATCTGGACGGATTTCGGAAATATTTGAAAATGCCCTCGCCCAATCTCTTGTGGGTGATTTTTGGATTTGGGCTGATTCATGGTTTTGGGCTTTCGACTCGCCTTCAACAACTGCCTTTAGGGGACAGTGGCCTCATCATGCGTATCCTTTCTTTTAATGTGGGCGTCGAATTGGGACAGGTTACGGCCTTAAGCATTATGCTGGTCTTGATAGTAGGATGGCGCAGGTCTAATTCATTCAAGCAATTTAGCACGGTTTCAAATGCCGGGCTGATTGCAGCCGGGGCCTTCCTGTTTTTGATGCAAATGCATGGATACACCCACACGACCGACCCGGACAGTTTTGGGTTTAGTACGGACAATCATTTTCATGAACATAAACAAATGGAAGAAAAGATCCTCGAAGAACAAAAACACGACTCAATTTTTTAGGAGGAATCAGATGGAAAAAATATCAGCAGTGTTTTTTGCCTTATTCGTGTTTTCGAGCGCTTTGGTTTTTGCCGGTCCTGGTGGCGGGGACCATAGCCATGAACCCACTGCGCCTATTTCGGAAGCGCAGGCCTTAAAAACAGCGGGCGACGTTGTGGCGAATAACGTCAAAAAAGGAAAACTGGATCCATCGTGGGAGGCAGTAAAGCCCGCGAATATCATCCAAAAAACATTCAAAAATGAGCCGGAATGGGTCATCACTTTTAATAACGAACAAGTTGAGGACAAAGACAAACAGACTTTGTATGTCTTTCTCAGTTTGTCGGGGCACTACCTCGGTGCGAATTTTACAGGGAATTAGCGCATTATCGGATGGATAGGACACTTATTTAAACGAGACCGCCATGAAAAATAACCTAGGTTTTCTCATATTACTCTTTATCATTGTGCCAACGGGCTGTGCCTCTTTTGGTACAGCTTTTTATCATGAACCGCATGAAATTACGCGCGAAGATGCCGACAAGGTGCATCCCCATAGTCGTCATCAGGATACGCATAAAAGACTAACCCTTGAAGAAAGTCAGTTGATAAACACCCTATACGGCGAGGAAATCAATCGAGAAGGGGATCTCATTGTTTATTACAATGCGCGGCATATGAAGCCTTTGTTTCCTTTGACAAAGGGAAATATTTTTCTGGTCAAAGTAAGAGGTGAAACGGATGATCCCTTGATTTTTCTTGTTTGTACTACAAAGGGCAAAGTGGACGAAGTCATACTTAAAAACAATCCAATTGTAAAAGGGAAGCCGCTTGTCTCTAATGAATTTCTGCGGCAATTTATCGGACGCTCGCTGGGACATTCATGGGAAATCGTCAAGGACCCTTCGGATCTTCTGTCTCTGCCTCGGGGGATCCTCCCCATTTCAGATTATCCCAAAACATCTAAGGAGGCCGCCGAGGCATTCAGAAAAGTTCTTGTTTGGGCAAAAGCTTTGCGGATTGAGTAGCCTTTAATAATATTTTAGTTTCAAGTAGAGGATTCATTTTTATTAATAATCATCGTATTCGAAATCAATGATTGGAAGATGACAGGTTTTCGGCAGTTCAGGTAATCTTTGAATACATGAGTTGATTATCTCGATGAATTGTAAGCGTATTCGTTAATTTTCGGAGTCTGGATTTTCATCAAATTTAAGATG
>JAJDBW010000082.1 GCA_029261155.1 Nitrospirota bacterium
ACTTATAACTTAGGAACCCATTATTCCTGGATTAGCGGGAACAAAGTTGTGGACATTCGATATACGGACTTGCAAAAAGTAAAACCTGAGCCTTTAGAAATCGTCAATGCATATTTGCAGAAGCATCCAAGCACCGTCCCAGCGATGGTGATGGACACTGCCCACGACGAACAATGGATCAAAGACGAAATGGCGCGGCGTTTGTGGCTGGGGGATAAATGGTTCCTACAAATCCAAACCGGCAAGGCCACGCAAGACAAAGTCTTGCGCGAAGCCCTCGATCACATGAACACCTTCCTCGACTATCGGGAGAAGTATTTTGATGTCAGCGGCTTGCCAATCAGCACTGCCGAAGAAAAGCAAATTCTTTCCGGGTTTTTGGATTCAAAAAAAGGCACGGAGATCAAGAACAAACTCACCGAATACAAAGCCTGGTGGGAAGTGAATAAGGATAATGCGATTGTGTTGCCCTGAGGAAAGACCGTGGGAGCGTTGGAGTGTGAAAGCGTGAACAGGTCTTGAGTCAAAACATGCCAGGAACAAGCTGCTAAACATGGCGCGATACTTACGGACCTTTCCAAAAAAGGGGCGGCTGCCTCTATTTTTTATCCGCTAGGTCATGTTACGCTCAAAAATATCGTTGCATCTTTTTTCAAAAAATCATATCTTCACTAACGATTTTTTTAATTCATTTCGCCTTGGCATATGTACTGATGCATGATTTTACGATGCGGCGATACGAAGGCATAAATAAGCTTAAGACGGCCTAAATGAATACACCCAACAACCTGCACCCATCTTTGCGCAAACCCAAGGCCCTCAAGCCCAGGGGCACCCTTGGCCTGGTGGCGCCAGCAGGCCGCGTGGATTCGAACCTACTGCTCAAGGGGGTCAGCCGTCTTGAAACCTTGGGCTATAGAATTATTTTGGGAAAGCATCTCGAAAAGGCCTCTCGCTTTTTTGCCGGCACGGATAAAGAGCGCGCGGAGGATGTGCAGGACATGCTCCTGAATCGTGAAGTCGATGCCCTACTCTGCGCGCGCGGCGGTGTCGGCGCGGCCCGCATGATTCCCTTTCTCGATGCGAAGGCCTTAGCGCAAACGCCCAAAATATTTGTGGGCCTTAGCGATATCACGAGCGTGCTGCTCTATATGAACAAGGTTCTGGCTTGGGTCAGCTTTCATGGGCCCATGGCCGCGACGCAATTTGGCGGGGAACACTCGCCCTTATTGGAAGAACACTTTTTTCGCATCCTCGCGGGCGAAATGCTCGCGATGCGCTATGAAGGCGTAAGCGCCCTCCGACCGGGCCAAGCCGAAGGGCTGTTGACGGGCGGCTGCCTCACCCTCATCTGCACCACCATCGGCACGCCCTACGAGATCGACACGCGGGACAAGATCCTCTTCATAGAAGACATCAACGAAGCGCCGTTTAGAATCGACCGCATGCTCTCGTATTTAAAATCGCTCGGCAAGTTCGATGGCATTCGCGGCCTGGTCTTCGGCCAAATGCCGCAGTGCAGCCCCGATGTGCTCCCGGAGATTATTTTGGACATCGTTGGCGAGAGCCGCATTCCCATTCTCTTCGGCTTCCCCTCCGGCCACGGCGACAGCCTCGCGACGCTTCCCTTTGGCATAAATGTTCGATTGGATGCCGACGCGGGCACCCTGACGCTGCTCGAAGCGGCAGTGGAATAAACGGCCATCGCATTGGCCTTGAATCCACGAGCCTCTAACGCTTAAAGTAACAACGTTTTTTTTGTAAGTCTTTTGGTTTTTATCCCCCCTTAGGAAAAGGGGGGTAGGGGGGATTTAATCGGGGCGATTCAAAACCAAGGGCAAATCCCCCTCGGTCCCCCTTTTTCAAAGGGGGAAGTCAAGATAAAGGGAAAAAGATGATTTCCGTTGCTGAAGCGCAAAAGATAATATTGGGCGAAGTGAGTGTCATGGGTGAAGAAAGGGTGCTGCTTCCCGAAGCCTTGGGCCGGACGCTGTGTGAAGATATTCTATCTCCTTTGAATCACCCGCCCTGGGACACCTCCGCAATGGACGGCTATGCCGTGAGATTTGCGGATACGAAAACGGCTTCCCGTGACACCCCCATCCAACTTAAAATCATAGAAGAAATCCCCGCAGGCACCCTACCTCAAAAAACGGTGGGCCAAGGGCAGGCCGCGAAGATTATGACGGGTGCGCCCCTGCCGCAGGGGGCCGACGCTATAGTGATGGTGGAAGATACGGAAAAAAACGGCGATGTCACCACCATCTTCGCCGCGCCGGAGCCGGGAGAATTTATCCGTCGCAAGGGCGAAGGCATACACGAAGGGGAATGCATTCTAAATAAGGACATCCGCCTCCGCGCGCCGGAAATCGCCCTGATGGCCTCGGTGGGCAAGGCGGTCATCCCGGTGTATCAACGGCCCACGGTCGCCATTTTATCGACGGGGGACGAGCTGGCCGACTTGGACGAGCCGCGCGGCCCCGATAAAATCCTCAACAGCAATGGCTACGGCCTGGCGGCGCAGGTGCTGGAAACGGGGGCAGTCCCCATCAATTTAGGCATCGCAAGAGACAACAAAGACCACTTGATGGCCAAGATGCGGGCAGGACTCTCTGCGGATTTCATGTTGATCTCCGGCGGCGTGTCGATGGGTGATTACGATTTTGTCATCGAAGTCCTCGAAGCCTTGAAGGTGACGATGAAATTTTGGAAGGTGGCCATGAAACCCGGCCAGCCCCTGGCCTTCGGGATCCGGGGCGCGCAGCCCATCTTCGGTCTGCCGGGCAATCCGGTTTCGTCGATGGTTTCCTTCGAGCAATTTGTCCGTCCCGCGCTTTTGAAGGCGAGTGGCCGGACGCAGATATTAAGGCCTGTCATCACGGCAATCTTGGAAGAAGAATTTTCGAAGCAGCCGGGCCGCCAGCAATTTGTACGTGCTGTCGTTTCGGTGAAGGACGGGGAATATTGGGTGCGTTCTACGGGGAATCAAGGCTCGGCGATTTTGAAATCCCTGGTGCTGGCCAATGCCTTCATGATCCTCCCGCCGGAAGGCGACACCCTCAAAGCGGGCGAGAAGGTGGCGGTTCAGCTCTTATCGGAAATCGCAGAAGCCGCCGGATAAGCCTTATTGCCGGACATTGAGATATAGATAAACGCCAAACATTAAGAAAAGCACGTTTGCGCACCAGCCCGCCATCCAAGGCGAAAGGATCGCGACCCGCCCCAAAGAAAGCGAGACCGAAAACACCAGCCAGTACAGGAGGGCGACGCCGATGCTAATGGCCACCCCCCAGGCAATGCCTCCCCGCCGCTTGTCCTTAAGCGCAAAGGGAATCCCCAACAAAACCATAATAAAATTGGCGAAGGAGAGCGCTTCTTTTCCACGCAGATCCACTTGATATCGAAGGGGGTCGAAGCCGTCCTCCGACAGCTGTTGGATGTATTGCTCCAATTCGGCGCGCGTGGTTTCTCTAAGATCCAAGGCCGCTTCGCGAAAATCCTCAGGTCCTTTGTTGAGTTGAATTTTTTTACGCGCGAATTCCGTGGTCTTCAAGGTCCCGTCCTTAAAAAAAATCCGGCTTAGGCCTTCCACTAAATGCCATTCCTCCCCTTCGTAAACGAGGGCCTTGGCCTCGTCTTCTTGGATTAAACGAAAATCCGGACCCAGGGTATAGAGGTGCACACCCTCCATTCTATCTTTCTTGGGCGTGACGACTTTCACATAGATCAGTCGGCGATGATCAAGGCTCAGCCAGGTCTTGTTTTGGACAAATTCGCCCTGAGGCCGTATTTTTTCGATTTGAATCGCACGAATCTCCGCCGCTTCTTTATAGGCCTTTGGCACCAAACTTCCGGAAAGATGCAGCGACCCAAGGCTCAGGATAAAACCGAAAATAAAGAGGGGCAGAGCGAGGCGAAACAGCGGAACCCCAGCGCTCTTCAAGGCGGTAATTTCGTTATGCTTCGCAAGACCGCCGAAGGTAATGAGGGTGGAAATCAAAACGGCCAAGGGCATCATCTCGAAGAAAACTTTTGGAAGTCGAAGGAAAAAGTAGGTCGCCAGCAACTGAAAACTCGGTTGAAATTGATAGAGATGCCGAATCTTTTCTAGGAAATCGATGGAAAAAACCAAAACGGCCAGTGCCACAGCCGTGGCCAAGAAGACCTTGAGATATTCGTTGAGAATATATCGCGTAATCAGCAGCACGTCTAAATCCTTCTGCTCCGCATGCCGAAAAATGTGGGGGAAGCCTTGTTCGATACCTTAATCAACAGGGAAAAACAAATGGGAATAAACACCAAAATGGGCAAGGCGGCAGCCGCATTGGGAGGCAGAATGCGCGCGGAGACGAGATAGTCTCCAAGCACCATGAGCATATAATAGAGCAGAATCACCGCCACGCCCGCCACCACGCCGCCCATGCGCGCGATCCGTCCCGACAAGACCCCCAAGGGCATACCCAGGATGCAAAAAACGAAGGCGGCCAGTGAAAAAAGAAACCGCTTGTAGTAATCGGCCAGCAGACGCAAGGCGTCGACATCCTCGCCCTTGGAATCGGCTATGCGACGTTGAATCTCCGCGTAGCCCAAGGCCGCGTTTCCGCTCTGCTTTTCTAACAATGTCCCGAGGTCGATTTTTAAATCGTATTGGGCAAACACAATCCGCTGATAGCGCTCCCCGTCCATTCCGCCTTGCTGCAAGGACCCGTCAAGCAGCTGAAGCGAGATCGTTTTCGATTTTTCGTCGTTGACGATAACGCCCTTTTTCGCCACGATGACGGTCGGTTGTTTACGGTCGCGCTGGTCGTAAATAAAGATGCCTTCCAAATCGTTATAGGTCGGCATGGCATCGACATAGATGGTCATGTCCGAAAAGGTCCCGTTAAACTGCCGCGCTTCCAAGCCGATGCTGGCCCGCTTGAGCAACATCTCCTCCGCGAGATATTTAATCGCCCCTTTGGATTGGCCCGCATTAAATCCCATGGCCAGGGTCAGCAGGCCGACAAGAAAGGAGAAGATCACCACGGGCCGGAGCAGTCGAAAAAAACCGATACCGCCAGCATAAAAGGCGATGATTTCATTATCGGCCGACAAGCGGTTGAAGGTCGTGACCGTGGACATGAGGACCGCCATGGGAATGGTAATGACAAAAAAAGCGGGGAGCAGGCGAAGGAAAAGTTCTGCGATGCTCAGCAAATCGACCCCCTTGTCGAGGACCAATTCCATAAGCCTGAGGATTTGCTGCATAATCATGATGGAGGTCAGGATCAAAATCCCCAGTAAAAAAGGACCCAAGAGTTCTTTGAGGATGTATCGATCAAGTCGCTGAAACATAGGGGCACTATACAGCGATCTTGAATTGTTTGTAAATACAATCGATTCCGAAGAAAGGCGATTCAAAGTGCCCAGGATTTGCTTGACTTAAATTGCACAGCCCCCTATCCTGCACACAAAGATTTTAGGCACCCGAAGCCCTTGGAGAAGAGGACGTGTCGGGGTGTCACCGGTTTGAAAACGGACGCCGACCTTTTGCAAAGTGCAGAGATTACCGAAACTCGGATTCGCGAACATCTTCAAGCGATGGTCGGAGAACGGCATCCCAAAACCGCGCCCGCAGCGCTCAAAAAAGCGGCAAGCTATCTCGCCAATCAAATGAGGAGTTGTGGGCTCGAAACAAGAAAAGACCGCATCGATGCCGGTGGGCTGATAGCCTATCCGAATGTGATCGGCCGACCCCAAAAACCCCATGATTCATCGAAAGACGTCTTGGTTATCGGTGCGCATTACGACACGGTCGCCGGTTCGCCAGGCGCCGACGACAATGCCAGCGGCCTGGCCGTGCTTTTGGAAGTCGCGCGCGTACTGAGGGGCATGCAAGGCAGGCACGTTCCTGAATTCGTCGCCTTTTCGATGGAAGAATCCGGATTTATCGGGAGCGGCTATTATGTCCAAGATTTTGAAAGGTCGGGGCGAAGCCTTTTGGGCGCGATCATCCTAGAATGCGTGGGCTACACCGATAAAGCGCATGGCACGCAGCAGGTGCCCCCCGGCGTACCGATTCCATTGCCGGTTACGGGAGACTTTATCGGCCTGGTCGGCAATGCCGCCGCCGCGCCGATTTTGGCGGCATTCCAATCCGCAGCAAAAGACGCTGCGCCCAAACTGTATTCAATCGATCTCGTGGTGCCGGGTCAGGGCGAGGCCATCCCGGACACGCGGCGTTCCGACCATGTGCCTTTTTGGGATCGAGGTTATCCGGCGGTCATGCTCACGGATACCGCTAATTTTAGAAACCCGCACTACCATAGGGAAAGTGACTGCTTAGCAACTTTGGATGTCCCCTTTATCACGGATGTGGCGCGCGCCTTAGCCGCAACGGTGATTGCCCTCTGCGGCTTGAAAGCGCATACGGAATGAAACCGCCGAGATGAAGCGGGAAATCTACAAAGGCAGCCCCGTCCATCTTTTTGTCGAAACCGTCGTCCTGCCGAACGGGAAAAAGGTGGATCTCGAAATCGTGCGTCACCCCGGCGCCTCCGCCGTTGTTCCATTGCTTGAGGATGGCACCGTGGTACTAATTCACCAATACCGCCACGCGGCGGGCGGCTTTATTTACGAAATTCCGGCGGGGAAACTTTCGAAGGGCGAAGCTCCAGAAACCTGCGCCACACGCGAGCTTGAAGAGGAAGTGGGCTATCGGGCAGGCCATTTAAAAAAGCTCTCGGCGATTTTTACCGTGCCCGGATTCTGCGACGAAGTCATTCATCTCTATTTAGGTACAGACTTAAAGGCAACGCAACAAAAACTCGATGCCGACGAAGTGATCGAAATCGTCAAGATGCCCTTTGAGGAGGTTATGCAAAAAATTCGCGACCAGACGATCCGCGACGCCAAATCGATCGTCGCACTGCAACTCGCCTATGCTGAAGCAAGAACCACTGGACTCATTTAATGATAAGGATAAGGTAGACCATGCCGGAGAAACTTATATTCGATAAGAGCTACAGCGGGCGGCGGGGCGTCACCCTGCCGACCGAAGGCTTCGCGGATCGCCCAGCCGAAAAATATATTCCCAAAGCCCACCTTCGCCATACGCCGCTGGCCTTGCCGGAGGTGAGCGAAAATGAATTGATGCGTCACTACACGCGCCTCTCCGAAGAAAACTACGGGGTCGACAACGGCTTCTATCCCTTGGGTTCCTGCACCATGAAGTACAACCCGAAAATCAATGAAGATGTCGCGCGCCTGCCGGGTTTTGCGGAAATTCATCCGCTTCAAGCCGAAGAAACGGTGCAAGGGGCGCTGGCCCTGCTCTACGACTTAGAACAAATGCTGGCGGAGGTATCCGGCATGGCGGCGGTTTCCCTACAACCCGTTGCAGGGGCTCAGGGTGAAATGGTCGGCATGCTCATCGCGCGGGCCTATCATCAGGCCTCGGGCAGGCAGCGCCATACGGTGCTTATTCCCGATTCGGCTCACGGCACCAATCCCGCTTCCGCCCATCTTGCCGGCTACACCATTCAAACCGTTAAATCGAATCAGGACGGTATTATTGATTTGGAGGACCTTGCCCGTCTGGTCAACGAAGAAACGGCGGCCTTGATGCTGACCAATCCCAACACCCTCGGCCTCTTCGAACGGCAGATCGGCGAGGCTGCTAAAATCGTCCATGATGCCGGGGCGCTTTTGTATTTCGACGGGGCCAACATGAACGCCTTGCTCGGCCTCACCCGGCCCGGCGACATGGGTTTCGACATCGTCCATTTTAATCTGCACAAAACCTTTTCAACGCCGCATGGCGGCGGCGGACCGGGAGCCGGTCCCGTCGGCGTCGGTCCCGCGCTCATTCCCTACTTGCCTGCACCCATCGTCACTAAAAATAAAGACGGCTATCGCCTGGATCACAAGCGCCCGCAATCCATCGGCCGTGTCCATGGTTTTTACGGCAACTTCGGTATCCTCGTTCGGGCCTATACTTATATTCGCCGCCTCGGTGCGCCAGGGCTCTCGGCCATCAGCAAAAGCACCATTATCAACGCCAACTATTTAAAAAAACGACTTGGGGAAGACTACGCGATTCCGATGAACCGGCCCTGCATGCACGAATTCATCCTCTCGGCCAAAAAATTCAGGGATAAGGGCATTCATGCCTGGGATATCGCCAAGCGCCTTATCGACTATGGCTTTTATCCGCCGACCGTCAACTTTCCACTGATTATTGAAGAAGCCCTCATGATCGAAGCGCCGGAGAGCGAGGCCAAGGAAACCCTCGACGACTTTGCCGAGGCCATGCATCAAATACGATTGGAAATCGACAGCGATCCGGAACTTTTAAAATCGGCCCCGCAAACGCGGAAGGTCGGACGGATGAATGAAGTGCAAGCAGCGAGAAAGTTGAATGTGCGTTACGCAACAAATACGTTAAAAGAAAAAAACGAGAACTTGTAAAAGCCAATCGGTGAACGGTAAACTGCAAACCGAAAACCATCAACCCTCCCTTATTTGGGGAACACCTAAGCAGGAGAAAACATGCCCTCTCATGATGTCTTGATTGTCGGCGCCGGTCTTGCCGGCATGCGGGCCGCGGTGGCCGTCCCCTCCCACTTAAACGTCGGCATTATTTCGAAGGTCCATCCCGTCCGTAGCCATTCGGTCGCGGCAGAAGGCGGCATCAACGCCGCGATTCGCGATGAGGACACTTGGGAATCGCACATGTACGACACGGTAAAGGGCAGCGACTGGCTGGGCGATCAGGAGGCCATCGAAATCCTTTGCAAATCGGCTCCCGAAGACATTATGGCGCTCGAGCGCATGGGCGCACTTTTTTCACGCGACCCGGAAGGCCGGATCGCCCAACGAAATTTTGGCGGCCTTGGTTTTCCGCGCACCTGCTATGTCGCCGATCGTACAGGGCACGCCCTGGTTCACCTGCTCTACGAACAACTCTTGAAGCGGGCCGCGAAAGTTTACGAAGAATGGTACGTCACCTCTCTGATTGTCGAAGAGGGCCAGTGTTGCGGGGTCGTCGTCATGAATCTCTTTACGGGAGAACTCTCGACAATCGGCGCAAAATCGGTCATCATGGCGACCGGCGGCTATGGCCGCGTGTATTTGATTTCGACCAATGGCCTCATCAATACGGGCGACGGCATGGCCATGGCCTATCGCGCAGGTGTGCCCTTGCAGGACATGGAGTTCGTTCAGTTTCATCCGACCACGCTAAAATCGACCGGCATCCTTATCACCGAAGGCGCGCGCGGCGAAGGAGGCTATCTCTTCAATTCCCGTGGCGAACGCTTCATGAGTACCTATGCCCCCAGCGCCATGGAACTCGCCAGTCGTGACGTGGTTTCCCGCGCAGAATATGAGGAGATTATGGCAGGCCGCGGCGTGGACGGCTGCGTGATGTTGGATTTACGGCATCTCGGCAAGGAAAAAATAATGGAAAAACTGCCGCAGATTTGGGAGCTTTCACTCACCTACGCTGGGGTCGATCCCATCGAAGCGCCCATCCCCGTCACACCCGGCGTGCATTACTCCATGGGCGGCATCCCAACGAACATTCAATGCGAAACACCGCTGCCCGGCCTTTACGCCGCCGGAGAATGCGCCTGCGTCTCAATCCACGGTGCCAACCGCTTGGGCGGCAACGCTCTCATGGAAACCATCGTCTACGGCAGGCGCGCTGGCGAGTTCGCTTCGGCTTATGCAGAAAAAGCAAAAACCATTTCGTACTCGGACCAAGCCTTCAAACAACAACAAGCGCGCATTGCTGCGCTGATGTCCCGAAAAGAAGGCGAACGTATTGGCGCACTCCGCGAGGCCATCGGCACCATTATGGCGGAACACTTCGGCATCTCACGAACCAAGGAACGCATGGAAGCAGGCCTGGAAAAATTGGCCGCCATCCGAAAGCGCATCCCCAACATCGTGCTTCAAGATCATAGCAAGGTCTTTAATTTAGAGTTGGTGGATGCCCTGCAACTGCAATCCATCTTCGAGTTGGCCGAAGTTACCGCCGCAGGCGCCACCGTACGCGAAGAATCGCGCGGCGCGCATTCGCGTCCGGATTTCCCCAATCGCAACGACGCCGATTGGATGAAACACACCCTGGCTTACCGGGAGGAATCGGGGCCCCGCCTCGATTACAAACCCGTCAACATTACGAAAATTCCCCCCGCAGAACGGAAATATTGAGGAAGGAAAATAAAGATGCAATTTGCAATCATCGGCCGCGACGGCCCAGAAGGACAAGTAAAGCGGAAGCTTTGCAGAGAAGAACATCTCAAAGGCATTGAAAAACTCGATGCCGAAGGAAAGCTAATTCTTGCCGGACCTTTCGGAGATCAAAGCGGCAGCCTTATCGTCTTCGAGGCCGATTCCTTGGAAGCGGCAAAGGCCATCGCCGCAGAAGACCCTTATGTGAAAGAAGGCGTTTTTGAAAGCTACGAGGTGAGGCCGTTTAAGCGGGTGTTTCCAAAGTAAGTTTTCAGTTTGCTTCTTTGTTTTTATCCCTAGAACAGGAAAACTTCATGTGTATCCCTTCACCTTCGATATATTCTAAGAATTATCGAATCGGATGCGCATTTTCTGAAAAACAGCCTCTAAAGAAACGTCGAGTTCTTGTGCTAGAGCCGACTGAAAATTTTCTGAATGCACATTATCTTTAATCGCACCCGAACCTCAGCCACTCGATTTTAAATGTTTGATTAGATTGCCGATCCAAACTGGATGCTATTTTTAAATTGTCCCAATAAAAAGGCGTCGTCCATCGAAAGCAGGAAGGTCGACTTATTTTCGGAAATCCATTGTTGTCCGGCATCGATTGAATTAAAAAAATGGATGTAGTGACAAAAATGCTGAACGATATCCTCCTGCATTAAAGCCGCCTCGGGTGTAATAAAGGACAGTACCGTTTCGGTCGGAGACAGATCCAGAACCTGATCGGGTGTGACGGTGAGGCAAACCTTTTCACCCGTGACGGGACAGGTTGATTCGACCTTCGCCGTGTTTCGGAGCAATTGAGGAAGAAAGAGCGTATCCCATGCACACCAGGCATAGAGCGACCGTCCTTCTATTTCAAGATGGTGATTCATTTCCGGTAAGGCCAAGCCCCAAAACCCAATGACATTGTTTTCATCGTCAAAATAAACGCCCGGCCAAGTCTTTAAGACCTGCGTAACAGCCTCCAAGGCCACACCCAGCTTTTCTGCCAGCCCCAACAGGGTCACGGGTTTTCCTTGAGCCAGGAGACGGTATAGGGTGATCGCCAGTGTTTGGTCATTTTTATTGAGCTTTGGGAATGACCCAAGGAGGGTTGCGGCCATCGCTTTAAGGTCAGTCTCTGTCATTCTCTTTTCCAATACCTTGCTCATGGCGTCCCCTTATTTCTTTTTCTGCCGCCATCACCTCACCCAAGCAGCATCGACCGGAAGGATTTTTGATTTCGCAAGCGCAATTTTCCGCGGCCACCTCCCGGCGAATGCGGCCTGCAAACAATGATTTTCCCGTATCTTCCATTTCCTGCGTCATCATGGCTTGACTGATGTCGAAACAGTAACAAAGCCACACGGGATCTTCGGTTTCCTTCAATCCGACACGGACATTCAGATCTTTTTTTTCAAAATATTGACCGCTTTTGGGATGAAAATAAACGGTGTCGCAATCCGATGCCTTGCAGAAATAATAGCCCGTCATTTTTATTTCAGAACGTTTCTTTTCTTTGAGGAGATGTCGAAGGGTTTCCGAATCGACCGTCTGTCCTTTTCGACTGTTGTGCGGACAGACCCCCTTCCGGTGATCCCCTTGTTGGGACCGGGCATCGCAACAGCGATCTTGTCGTGAAGCCTTGGTCATTTTAAATCCCTTTGACTGGACGCGACGCAAGGCCCTTGCTTTCGCTTAACGAAGGCATAGATTGTTATCCCCATAAAAAAGACTAGCGCCGGAAGCAGCACAAAATCTAGATTTGCCACCACTGCGCTCAAACCTACAGCTCCCAAGAGAACCACAAGTACCGGCGTGAAGCAGCAAAGGGCCGCGATGAAGGTACCGGCAAGCCCTGTTGCTAATAGTTTATTTTGAGGAAGCTTTGCCATTGCGTCATGACGCCTCTGCGTCTAATGATTCTAGAATGGGACAATCTTTACTCGGTGTATTTGGTTTTTTGCAGGCCTTTTTTAATTTCATCAGCGTCCGTTTCATTCGAAGCAGGGTCTTGATTTTACTTTCAACATCGAAAAGCTTGACCTCAATTCTTTGGGTAATATCTCCGCAGGTCGCCTCTGGCTCTACCTTCAAAGAGAGGAGCTCCAAAATTTCATCAAGCGTAAAACCGAGCGCCTGTGCATGTTTAATAAAGCGTATCCGCTTCACATCCTCTTGAGAAAACTGCCGGTAGCCCGATGCCCGCCTGAGCGGTTTGGGGATTAGCCTCCGTCGCTCGTAATACCGGATGGTTTCAATATTCACCTGCGCTTTTTTGGCCAGCTGGCCGATCGTTAAATGATCCATTGTTCACCTCACATAACGAATCATAAACCCTGTACCTACCTACAGAGTCAAGCACTTTTTTCCGATTTAGAACATCACCTCATTTTATTAAAATATTTTTGACTCTGGACTGGGGTACGGCAGGCACCATGATAATGTGGAAAGCCTCAAGGCCGCTGGTCTTGGGCAAGCGCTGTAGGGTTTACCTGCAGCGTCGTATAAATAGGATTGATGACAAGGTCTTCTCGATAAACTTGAAACAGCCGAATGCGAGGGGATGCATAATGTGATGCTTCGCTTTGTAGAGAAGAACACCTTAAGGACAAGTAAAGCCTCGATTCGAAAAAAAACGGATTCTCGCCGCCCCCTTTGGAGATCAAAGCGGCAGCCTCATCGTCTTCGAAGCTGGCGCGCACAAAGCGGCAAATACCTTCGCCGCCGAAGATCCTTACGTGAAAGAAGGGGTTTTTGAAAGTTACGAAGTCAGGCCCTTTAAACAGGTGTGTCCTAAATAAACAGCAATGAACCAAAGACCAAGGCTTACTTTGAGTAAAGGCATCGTTTACTATCTTCAATCCTCGGAATTGAAGGGTTCGCCTTAAAAGCTTCACTTTTGAGGGAGCCCAAGATTTATCAAATTTGAGTTGAACTCTTCGTTGTCAATGGCATTTTGAAATTGATCCAGTGTGGCCGAATCGGCACCTAGGTGAGGTGGAAAGAATGATCAGTTGACAATATAATTGAAAGCCAGCCCACCCTAACAACACGTTCGTGTGACGGGTTGTGGAAATATGGATGAGGCCTATCTAATAAGGTCTTTGTTCAAATAAACGCGTGGCCAAAGTTTTGGATGATGACGTTAGATGCGTGTTTCATCGGAATGAAATAAAAGAGGAAGAGAACAGCCACTGCGTATCTTCTTTATAAACGGATTAGATGTCTTTTAGACGTTTGTTGGCGGGAGACCTTTCTGTCGCTTCGTTAAAAGCCTTTAAGGATAGGGTTAATTGCTCAATCTCCTGCGATTTGTGAAGTGGGATCGTATCGGTTCCGTGCTGGTCGAGCGCATCGAGTACATATTTGATCGTTAAGCAATCTGTGTCAAGGGCCGGAAGATAGGCCACCATTCGATCATCCTCCGTTTTGACTTGTGAAATAATTCCGGCATTCGTCAATTCAAATAAGATCAATCGGACCAGTCGAATGGGGAGCTCCAGTTGGTGCGTGATTCGCTCTTCGTCCAAGGGCGGGTCTCCCTTTACAAAATGATGAACCAACATGTGAACGATTTTCAAACTCAGCAGCCGTTTAAAGGAATGGCTCACCCTCAAAGAGTCCGGTTCGAATTCGTAGGTTTCGACATTTTGATGGGCAAAGGACAATTCAGCGCCCAAGAGGACAATCAGCCAACTCGCCTGGAGCCAAAACAGGAAAAGCGGCAGTGCGGCAAAGCTGCCGTATATGGCGTTGTGCTTGGCGACGCCGATTTGAAAATTGATGTAGAGCAGCTGGAAGATCTGGAATAGGGTTCCCGATATGATTCCGGCGATCGCGGCCGATTTTAGATGAACTTTCGTATTCGGCATAAAGATATAGATGAATGTGAACAAGGCCCAGAGCAAAGCATAAGGCAGTAACTTCAACATAAAGAAAACGAGGGGGGCGATCGAGCCTAAGAGTGTAATCTTTTCGACGAGGGCCGTAACCTGGCTGGCGATGGCGACGGTGAGTGTTCCCGACATCACCAAAAAGATCGGGGCAACAAGCAAGAGGGAAAGGTAATCGCTGATCTTTCGCACGAGGGTTCTGGCTTTCTGGATACCCCAAATCTCGTTAAAGGATTCTTCAATATTCGAAAGGCCTTTAATGAAGGTCCAAAAAAGGATGGCGACGCCGATCCCCGCAATCACGCCCCCCTTCGTGTTTTCAAGAAGCGCGCGTGAAAATTCGACGACGCGCGCAACGGCTGCTTCCTGGCCTTTAAATTGTTCTAAAAGACGCGCTTCGATCCCCTTTTCGATGCCAAAACCTTTTGCGATGCCAAAGACCATCGCCACGATCGGCACAATGGAGAGCAAGGAATAAAAGGTCAGGGCCGAGGCCCGCAACTGGCATTTGTCTTCGGAGAAACCTCGAAAGGACAAGAGCATAATACGCAGCGGTCGAATCAGAAATAATTTAGACCTCGGCAGGTCGCGTGCCCGCATCCGCCAGATATCGGTTTTTATAAAGTGAACAAGGCTTGAAATGGACATAGGCTCGGCGGTTACGTTATGGTGTGGAATTCATAGAATATAACCGACACACACAACTTCGACGCATTCTCACAACGAAAATAAGCTTTAAAGAAAGGGTTTGCTTAGGATAAGCCGACCTTCCGCAATATCTTATCCGGCTTGATTTGTGTCTTACAAGTAAAAAGCGGAGCGCTCAATGGCGAATGGGGTCAAAAGTTCAGATCGATCGGGCCTAAAAAAAACCGGGATGGCCGCCCTCATTCTTGTTCTAATATACGGTCTCTTTGGGTTTTTCGCGGCCCCTTCGATCCTGGAAGACAAACTGACTTCAATCTTATCTGAGCAACTTGGGCGCAAAGTCACCGTGCGGAAAATCAAGGTGAACCCTTTCGCCCTATCCCTGAAGATTGAAGGCTTCGAAATTAGTGAACAGAATGGGGGACGTTTTGCCGGCTTTGAGGCCCTCTTCATCAATTTCCAACTTTCTTCCATCATACGCCGGGCCTATACCTTCAATGAGATTATATTAACTGAGCCAGATGGAAGATTGGTGATATTGTCGGATGGTCGCATGAATGTGTCCGATCTTATCCCGCCTTCGGAGGCAGCGCCAGCGGCATCTACGCCGAACCAAAAAAAAGAAGAAGGCATCCCTCCGGTCATCGTTTTTCATCTACAAATCGTAGGTGGACAATTGGTTTTTAACGATCGATCGCGGCAGACGCCCTTTGAGGCTGTGCTCTCACCGATAAAAATTTCCTTACCCAATTTCAGTACCCTGAAGGATAGCGAAAATCAATACGCCTTCCAAGCCACTTCGAAAGCAGGAGAACATTTCAAATGGACTGGCAACTTTTCGATCGATCCCTTTCGGGTAAAGGGCCAATTCACTTTTTCTGATTTTAAGGCGCGAACGATCTGGGACTACATACAGGACTTCGTATTGATTGAAGTGACCGACGGTAAAATAGATATCGCGGCGGACTATGACTTGGACACCAGCGGTCAAGCGCTCCGGCTGAAACTGAGCGAGGGCAAGGTCGATATCACAGACTTTGAGCTCGTCGAAAAATCGAGCCAGACGTCTTGGGTTTCAGTGCCGAAACTTTCCATCTCAGGAACAGAGATCGATCTTGGGAAAAGACAGGCTGTCGTGGTGTCCATTCGGTCGAGTAGCGCTCGATTGAACGGCTTAATGAACTCGGAAGGCATTCTTAATGTCCAAAGGTTGTGGGTCGAGGAGAAAGTGACACCACCGGTTCAGCCCTCAGACCCATCGCAAGATGCCTCCGTAGAAGCATCTGAACCCTGGCAATTTACACTTCAAGAAATCACATTGGATAATTATGAAGTCACCTTCGAAGATCAACGCTTCGAAAAGCCCTTCCAACACAAGCTGCGAGCGATCAATGCCAATCTTAAAAATCTGAGTAATCGGAAAAATGCTCAAACAGATGTCAAACTGGCTCTCACCGTCAATGCATCGGGAACCCTCGACATTAAAGGGAAAGCCGGAATCAACCCGGTTTTCTCCAATATCGATCTAAAGCTTGAGAAAATACCCCTTCTGCCTTTTCAACCTTATTTGGACTCGGTGGTACAACTGGATTTTGTGAGTGGAACGGCGAATCTCGATGGACATTTGAAAACGCAAAATCCTGAATTGGAGGGTCCGGAGATTCGTTTCGAGGGCGATGCCCGTATCGATGGTTTTTCAGCGGTGGATCAATCACGCTTTGCAGACTTGTTGAAATGGGAGGCCCTCGTTTTTAAAAAAATGGCAGTCGAGATCGGTCCCAATCAATTAAGTATTTCCGAGATTAAAGCGGAGAAGCCTTACGCCAAACTGATTATCTCCCCGGATCAATCAACAAATCTCAGCCGTGCGTTTTCGTCTCAAGAAAATCAAAATGAAGATGCTGAAATGGCGGAACCAGATCCAATAGAAAAAGAAGAAGCCATGCCGATAACCATCGGCGCGATTCGCATCGAAGACGGTTCGGTGAATTATGCGGATCAACTGATCAAACCCAACTTCGCGATCGGGATTCAACATCTGCGGGGTGCCGTTGTGGGGCTGTATTCCGATCCCTCGTCCCGTGCAGATGTACTGCTCGAAGGCGAGGTGGACGAATACGCGCCGGTTAAAATTTCCGGGCAGATCAATCCCTTGGGGGGAGATCTCTACCTGGATCTTGCCCTCCTCTTCAATAACTTTGAATTGACCAGCCTAACGCCTTTTTCCGGAAAATTTGTGGGTTATGCCGTCGAGAAAGGCAAAATGTCCCTAGATATCAAAAGCAAAATCTCCGACAATAAGCTCCTGGGTGAACATAAACTCCTGCTCGATCAGTTTACTCTGGGCAAGGAGATCGATAGTCCGGATGCAACCCGCTTACCTGTCAAGCTGGCGATTGCTCTTCTGAAGGATCGTTCCGGGAAGATCGAGATCGATCTTCCGGTGGAAGGCGATCTCGATGATCCGGAGTTTAGTTACGGCGGCATCGTGATGAGGGCTCTCGTCAACCTGCTCACTAAGATTGTCACTTCTCCTTTTGCCTTGCTGGGGGGTGGCGGAGAGGAACTCAGCCGGATCGAATTTGACTTCGGTCAATCCCTACTGCGTCCTCAGGAAATCGCAAAGCTCGACCAAATGGCCAAGGCCTTGGATAAAAAGCCCGCGCTACAGGTGGGCATTCAAGGGACGGCAGATCCGAAATTAGACCGGACGCTCTTGGCCGAAGCGGAACTGTTGAATCAATTGAAACAGGCAAAGTTAAAAGAGCTAAAAGCCAGTGGTGGAGAAATGCCAGCCCGTATCGAGGATGTGTCCTTAACGGAAGCCGAGATCGCGCGCCTGATGACCCAGATATATGAGGCGCGCTTTGCTGAATCGCCTGAACTTTTGGTCGAGGCCTCCGAGACGCCTGAAGTCGTCGAAGAAGACGGCCAATCTGATCAAACCACTATTTCGAAAGAGGGGTTGCCTCCAGTCGACCCCGAGCTTATCATTGCGGCGGCGAAGAAACGATTGATTCAAGACATCCCCATCGATGAAAATCATCTGCGGGAACTTTCTCAGGAACGCGCGCGGCAGATCAGGAATTATCTGATCAGCGAGGGAAAGGTTTCGGAAAATCGACTGTTTATGATTGAAGTTGAGATTAAAAAAGTTTCAGAGGGTGCATCTATCGGTAGCGAGTTGACGCTGTCGGCAAATTAAGGCCTTATCCATCCATGAAGCGGTCATAAACAAATCCGCCGTCATCCTGCACTCAGGCCAACTGACGGCGGATTAGGGACCTCGAGATTATTGACCTTATGCGGCTTTATCCGCCTCGAAAAACATTAATATGAGGGGCAAATCTTAACTCCACACTTTCTCAATGAGACTATATTAATAGTGACATAGCCGGAAGTAAAACTTCCTTTGCTTTCCACTATATCTTCTAAATCAAATACTCATCGATTCTGGAAATAACCTACACCGTTGAGAAAACATCTTCAACGCGCACTTACGGGAAGGATCCGAGGGGGCAGGACAACATCTTAAAAGTCGATGAACATCTAAACTTCTAAAATCATCGAATTTGACTGCAATTTATCAACATAATTAATTTTGCGTAGGCCCCAACTCAAGAGAAAGGGCTTACACAAAATATAGTGGGTGGTTATTGTTTGTTTCTTTTTAATTATTGTGTCGTAAAGCTTCGGCTTTCGCTCTCGGTTGTACCCCCTATTCCATCATCCGCGACCACCTTCCAATGATAGGTTGTACCTGGTTTTAAACCGGAAACAGTGTTGGTTACATCGGCAGCAGGGTTTCCGCCCCCATTGTTTGTCTGAGTATCAACACCTCCACTGCTGCACGAGCTTAAAAGGAATCCCGTGACGATGAGGGCGGCCATAAAGAGTCCGACTCTTCTCTTCCCTATAACCCCTCCGATTGCAACAAAACCGAAGATCACGCCCAAGCCGAGCCCAAGGTCTGCATACTGAAGGGCCTTCGTC
>JAJDBW010000083.1 GCA_029261155.1 Nitrospirota bacterium
TGAACCCTCCGAAGCTCCTTTATACTCATCCTGATAATGCCCTTTCTTGACATGCTGTCCTCCTTGAGATGAGCAACAGCCTATCAATAAATAGGACATTTCTATTTTGGCCAAACCGGACATTATCATTTTGGGATTACACAAAAAAGAATTTCCTGGAATCGGTTCAGGGCGAATGGGATTGGTTTGATTAAGAATAGCAGAAAATGATCTTATCGGCTGGGACGGCCTCGCCTAGGGCTTTGGGGTAGACTTTCATATCTTTCCTTCAGCTTAGGATGCGCTGTAAGGAAGTTTTGCACGGCTTCTTCTTCTGCGAAAACATCGGGGCTGTTTTCCTGATATTGATCAATGGTCAAGTCGTGTTTGGAAAGAACCTCAGAAAGGTGGGCGTTAATTTCTTCTTCTAATTTTCGAAGTTCGTCCATAGAGGGCCCCCCTTCGGGCCCAAATTGCGGCGGCTTGCGAACCTTGAAAAAATCCCGCATCGATTCGCCGATATCGATTCTTGCCCGGACATAGCGCTCGATTTCGGTTTCTGTAATATGCGAAGCGAAAACCGGAAGCCCGAGGCCCAAGCTGAGGGCCAATATTAATAGGATTGTAGAGCGCGAGAAGGTCGTGAAAATGGATTTCATCGGGTGTTTTGGGGGATGCCTTTTGATGTTTGTCATCGCGTCTCTCCTAAAATTTAAGCCGAAATCGATCTGGGCAATCCGTCGTGATATTTAAAGTCTAGGCTAGTGTATCCATGAGATATATTGAAAGCAAGAGGGATTTTTACGCGAGGAAGGGCTTTGATCACCGTAATAATAAAAGAAACCGCGAGAGGTAAGAATATGGGCAGAGGAGTCTCAAGAATGGATCACTTCTACTAACTATTTGATAAAATTTGTAAATTATTTCTTTCTCTGGTCTATTCCTTCGAACGTCCGCAGTGAATCTCCGACGAAAATACAGTTTCTTTTTTTATCTGCCCGGTTGAAAATCCTTGGCCGGGATGGGCTTGTAATAAGGTAAGGCTCATGGAAAGATATACTTATTTTCTTCTTGACAATATTCTTGCGTATTGCTATATCATACGTGTTCTAATGTGACTCACATTAGAATGTTAATGAGGAATAAGGAGGTAATACCTATGGCAGTCAAACAAGTAGTAAACCGGCTTCTTCTATCTGTGACGGTTGTGGCGATCACTCTCTTTGTTGGAGGGAATGCGCAGGCCATCGATAATATCACGGATCAGAATACAGCCGATAGTGTGAACTTCGGTTTTAATCCGAATGTCAACCTCATTCCAGCAGCAACCAGGGACACCACTGTAGGTGGTCCTTGTTTTAAATGTCCGAATACGTCTCCTGATGCGGGCGGAACCACAGCCGGTGCGCTGACGGACAACATGGACGGGATTATCAAAACCAACAATCTCGCCAATGTTGGCCAAGAGGGTTTCCTGCCCACGCTTCAAGGGCAGAGCGGTATCCCGGGTGGCCTCGTAAACAATGCGAGTGGCTTCACCGTCACCATCAGCACTCCGGGGATTGACTTCCTGGATGCGGGTTCTCCGGTGGCGAATCCCAACCCGACAGTCGATCTCGACGGCAATCCTTTAGGTACCGTGGGGACAGCGGGCATGAGCATGGGATTCAGCAACTCGTTTACATTTAGACCTGGCGCTGGCTCGTTTGCAACACAAAATATGGTACAGTCCACTTTTACTGGCCAAGACAGCGAAGATAGTGTCCAGTTGGTTCGGTTCATCGACTCCTTTGACCAAAGCACGCCGCAGGTTCTTGTTTCTTCAGGCGCTGTGGATGCAACGGTCAATTGGGATCAGACCATTCAAGAAGGCGGTTTCTTGTTGAGCAACAATGTGGGTTCCTTTACCTACAACGGCAACACCGTCTTTCCGGCAGCAGCAGCGCCGACAGGTCCGGGACAGACCCAAGGTCTGGCACCGACTTGTATTGGTGGTGGTGGAGTCTGCTAGACGTTTTTTATAGACTCAAGAAAAGTGGAGAGGCTTCCCTAAAAAGAAGCCTCTCTCTTTTTTATCATCAGGTTGGTTTAAATATGGACAAAGGACTCAAGACAAAAACGGGAATAACTTTTCTCACAGCGATCGTTATTTTTTTTGGCGGATTTGTGGGGGAGGCCTTTGCTCAAATTGGACCGTCTGGTAATAACTTTACAACTCAAACTTTAACCAACCAAGACAACAGCAGTTTTCTACACAATACCGTCAACGACCAGTGTTGTTTTGAGCGCTTAGACGGAACCGCAGTTGATCGGGGCCTCACGCCGAACCTTTTTGGTTTTCGCGCGGGCTTCGATCAAGATGGCGTCGACTTTAGAGGAGACGATAACACGCATCGGGGTTGTATCGGAGATATTTGCTTCTCCATTCCTGCCATGCATGCGGGCGCGGACACCCAGTTCGGAAACGGTGTACCGGTGGGGTCGAGCGAGAGCGTGCTTCCTTTTCAATTACAATCCAACCTAACGGTGTCGGAACAGCTCGTCGCAACTGACGGTGGCGGCGGTTTTGGTGGCGGCTTCGGCGGCGGAAACTCTTCCGCACCTTTTAACGTCGATTTTTCGATCAGCCATTCACAAGCCCTTTTTTCACGCCCCGACCCGAATGGAAGCGGCAATCGACTCAATACTATCGTGTTTGCCTTTGATCAATCCGTCCAATCGGGCGTACCTGGTGGAAGTCGCGGCGGGCCCATTTCATTTCTTAATGGCGATAACCGAGACTCGGGTGAAGGTTCGGGCTGTGATTTTTGTGGAGACCAAGGAGAGCGCGTCGCCAGACAACAAGATTTTGGCATGTCGTTTACCATTTTATCGACAACAGACAGCAACGGTAATATGCTTGGCACAGCAACCGGGACATTTCAACAAACGCTTACCATGAGTGATGTGTTGGCGCCAAACAATACGGCATCATGCGGGACGACTTGCATCGGACAAATGGGGCCAGTGACGATTGGAGGCGCGTTTACTTTTGACGGAACATTCGTGAATATTACCACTGACAGTATCGATATCAACGGTGTCCCCCAAACGGTGGGTTCAACCGACCCGCTTGGTGTCCCCACCAACCAAACCATCGCAGTCCCTTGAACGGTGTCCACTGCGTTAAAGGGGCTTAATCGTCTCGTTTCCAATACCTTTTTAATTTTTTTATTTCTTTCCTTTTCCTTCTCTTCTTCCGTTTTTTCCCAAGTATTTCCTGAAGCCTCCGACGTAATATCCGAGAAGGAACTTTTCGATCAAGGTCTTCGTTTCTTGGAAAAAGCAGATTTGGACAATGCGGTTGAGGCCTTTCGATCAGTTCTTCAACAAAACCCGAACAACCTTCTCGCGCATCTCAACCTGGGTATTATTTACAATCGATCCGGAAAAAGGGATTTGGCTATTGAATCCTTTAAGGCCGCTGAGCGCTTAAGGCCGGATCTCCTTCAACCCCCCTTGCTCTTAACCCAAGTTTATGTTCTTGAAGGGCGCATCGAAGAAGCGGAACAGTCCGTGAAGCGGGCCATCGCCAATGATGCCTCGAATGCACAAAGCCATTATCTTCTGGGACTCATTTACCGGGATCAGAACCGTTTCCCGGAAGCCATTTTCGAATTTGAAACAGTCCTCACTTTAAAGGGCGATGAGGCCAGTCGTAAAGGGGCACAAACGCAAATTGACGAGTTTAAGAACAGGGCCGAGCTTCACCTCAATCGAGGTCTTGCCTTCTTTAAGGCCGACCGCTTCGAGCAGAGCTTGGAAGAATTTGAACAGGTTCTGGTCCATAGTGCGAGGAATTATATCGCTTCCTACTACACCGCCCTGATCCATAAACTTTACAATCGGCTCGAAAAAGCCGAGACGGCTTTACTTGCCGCTCTCCAAGAAAAACCAGATCTCACGATTGCCCGTCTTGTCTTGGGTGAAACCTACCAACTGCAGGGACGTGTCCGGGAAGCGATCTTGGCTTATCAAGCGATACGCGATGAAGCCCTTGATCCCAATAGTCCAGAAGTGGCGGTTGCAAAACAAAAACTCAGCCAGATGGGGGAGACCCCTGAAATAGGTGAAAAGATAACTGAACATCTTAAAAAAGGGGTGGCCTTCATAGAAGAGAAGGCTTTCGAATCGGCCGAACTCGAATTTCACGCCGTGCTCAAACTGATTCCTCAGAATATCGTTGCGCATTTCAGTCTCGGTCTTATTGCGATTCAAAAGAAGGAAATCCAAGAGGCAGAAAGCCTCTTTCTGAAGGCCGTTGAAATCGACCCGAATCATTTTTTAAGCTTAATGCAGCTCGGGGCGATCTATGAAACACGCATTTCGGGAAAAAACGTGAGCGACCTCTTCGATGATAAGCGGGCTGGCCAACGGCAAGCTGAGATCGACAAGGCCATCCAAATTTACGAACGCGCCCTCGCCGCACAACCTCAGAATCCAACACCCCTATACCGCATTGCTGTAATCCATGAAGAAACCCTATCCTATAAAGCCGCAATTGCGTCTTATAAAAAAGTCCTTGTCTTGAAAAGCGCGGAAGAAAATCCCGTTTACAAAATAGCCCAAGCCAAGGTGGATGAGTATGAAAAACGCTATAACGTGACCTTCAACGATGCCTTCATAAGCTACGACAGCAACACCAGCCAAAACAACACACCGCTAAGCGAGGTAAAATCGAATTTAAATCTGGGCCTCGCTTACTTTTTTGTGAAAACAAACCGTTTTCGCCTGCCGCTACAGGTGCAAACCAACCATCTGTATTTTCATCGGCAACAAACCTATTTAAACAACGAGAGTCTCTCGGTTTCTTTTATCACGACGACGCCTTCTCAGCTCACCCTGGTGCAAGGCTATACGCTGCGTTATGGTTTCCAGGGTGGAACGAACAGGGCCAATGAGTCTCTTTATAAATCGGATATCTATAACGCACAGATTCTAATGCGCGGTCGCTTCCCGACCCTTACGACCTTGAGTTTTGACTATATCGAAAACGAATCGTTTACGATTCCATTTTTGGACGCGACAAGGCAGATCGCCAAACTCTCTTTGGACCAAGATCTGAGTGTCGGTGGTTTTTATTTTGGAAGTTTCCAATTGGCCTATGGCTATGCGGATGACAATATTCTTGCTAATGACCTGGCAAACCGATCTCAAAGCCTGTCTCTCAGTTATCGCATCCCATTAACGGAAAAATTAACGAGCACTGTTCAGCTGACGGGCGCCATAACCAAATTCCGAAATCCCGACTCGACTGCGCAGGTCGTAGACGGCCTGGTTCGTTACCGCCGGAATGAATATACCTCTTGGTCGCTTGGTTTTACCTATCGCTTACAGCCTGGCCTCATCCTCTATGCGAATTTCTCAAGAGACGAAAATCGATCGAACCTCGTCACAGCTAGAGATGTCATTCTTGAATTACTGGCAAACGGAGGATCGACAGGTGTCGTGCCAGAACTCCTCCGTGAAGACTCGGTTCTTCGTGAATCTAATCAGGCCCCTCCGCTGGGTTCTTATCAGCAAAATGTGGTGTCCTTTGGCTTGAGCTATGCGACGGATCTTAGGGTGCCCGCGCCCCAATGGTCGGGGCTGGGAAAGCGCCTAAATGTCGCGCTCCTTACCGGATATTATCGCCCTTCGCTGAAAGAGCTTGATCAGGTGATGGCGGACCCGGCGCTCATTATCAGCCAAGATCCCAACAGTCTTATCCCCTCGAATCCCGATTTTCGATCCGAAGACAGAAATCTTTTTGTCCCTGAGATTGAAGGCGATTATTCGTCGGGTGTCGAAGTGGAATGGGAACTAAGCCCCAAGCATGCCTTGGTCTTTAGTCTGCTTCAATGGCAAAACGCTTCCTTCAATCGTGACGACATTCCTTTATTGTTGGACCCGAACAGAGACCCGATTATCGTCCCGAGAAGCACCCGCTATAACCTGTCCATCAACCAATTTTTACTGGGATGGCGTTATTCCTTTTGGTCGCGCCCAGAAAAAGGCCGCCTATTTTTTAATTTTGGCCTGCTCGGCGCAGCACTTAGCGACTTTACCATCGATTCACTCGTTCAGGTCGAGAACCCGCCAGCGGGTTTTCAACCGATCGCCTCTTTCGGTTCGATGGAGGCTCGTGGGAGCGGCTTCGTCACGCGATTCGGCATGGGCGGTGAATATTTCCTTACCCCATGGTTTTCGTTCGGACTTAATGCCGCTTATGTCTTCGGCAATATTACGAAGTTGACGATTGAACGGGATTTTCCGGCCGATTTCCAAGGCATTCCGCCGGGCTTGCCGGGTATCGTCCCCAGCCCGTGTTTCCGCCAAGTCGACGAGCGGACGGTAGACGAAGTCGTTCAAATCGCCGTTTGCGAACAAGATTTGGAAGTCGATGTTTTTCAACGGAGAAGCCTGCGGATCCGACTTGATGGGTATGCGGTGGATGCGGCACTGCGCTTTCATTTTGGCAAAGCCGCAGTGGCCGGGAGCCTGCTCGATCGCTTTTTAAATGGAGATTCAAGAGAAGCGGAGGCTTCCCTGTGGAAGACCCTTCGCGCCAATTTATCGGTGAATGGCTCTCTACAAAATGAAACGGCTTATCGTATTTTCGAACCGGTTACCTTTACAAAAAACCTATATCTCCTCCGGCTCAATACCCACTATTCTTTTTCGAGCCGTTTTCACCTCACCACAAACGTCCGAACTTTCTACGATGCGATCTATGATCTCGTCGATATCGATACCATCAGCCCGAGACGTTTTCCGAATACGGTCTTGACGCAGATCCCACAGAATCCAAGCTCCGAAGAGGTTGCGTCGGTTAATATCGATAATTCGAGGGATGTCGAAATCGTAAAAAGGGGCTTTGAGTTCAGAGAGATATTCCTCGATATCAATACCAAGAAGGTCGATCTTCGCCTGGGTCGCCAAATTGTCCGTTGGGGCGTCATCGAGGGCGCGCGTGTCGTGGACGAACTGAATCCCTTCGACTTCTCCGAATTTATTTTGAGGGAAGTCGAAGACCGTTTTATTCCACTTATGATGGTACGAACAAAATTTTACCCCGGTAACTATACCTTCGACCTGGTCTGGATTACGGAAGTGGAGCCGCACAAGCCGGCGCCGGCGGGAAGCGAATTCGAACAGTTCGAAATCCTTCCCGGTTTTGTCCCGCCCGAATCTTTCCTCGATTCATCGCTTAATCTTAAAGACAAGGCCTTTGAGAATACCGAAGTGGGCGGACGCTTGATCGGCAATTTCTCGGGATGGGAATTGTCTGTCTCGGGTTTGTATACTTGGGACGATTTCCCTTCCAGTTTCCGTGTGATCCAAGGGAATGTCGATAATCCTTTCGACAATACCATTGAAACGACCTTTACGCCTGAGCTCAAACGCATTACGGTCATCGGGACCACCCTTTCCAAAAGTTTTGGAAAAGTTGTCCTCAATAGCGAATTCTCCTATACCTACGACAAATTTTTCGGAACGCGCTTAGAAGTCGGCGGTCTGGATCCGGGTATTCAGTTGGGCGAAGCACAACGGGACTACATCAAATATGGCCTCGGTTTCGATTTCAGCCTCTATAATATCGATTTTTCGACCGTATTTCTCGAACAACGAATCTTTGAT
This sequence comes from Nitrospirota bacterium, assembly GCA_029261155.1. Classification (GTDB taxonomy): domain Bacteria; phylum Nitrospirota; class Nitrospiria; order SBBL01; family JAADHI01; genus JAJDBU01. The sequence continues at coordinate 7,639 of JAJDBW010000083.1, forward strand.
TGGCAACCGGCCATTTTACAGGACGAAGTCGACTCCGTGGTCTCGTTGTTTTTGAGGAAAAGCTTTTCAAATGATCGGATGGGCGTCCAGTTGCTCACGCTTTATTTTCTGAACGAAAACGATTTCTTATTGCGCCCGCGCCTTGACGCCAGTATAACCGATGCCGTCAAGGCGCGATTCGGAGGGGATTTTTTTATTGGGGACCGGGGCGGAACCGTTGGTGAATTCGATTTTATCGGATTTTTCAACGACAGTGATCGACTCTATCTTGAAGTTATGTACAGTTTTTAGGTGACTCTTTTTTGAGGGGGATTTCCCTTGATGAGTCGAAATCGGTATTGCTGTGTTTCGGCAGGCCCTTCCAGGATATGAGATAAAATCGTCGGATGGAGCTGGTATTCGCATTCGAATATGGATGTAATTAAGTATAAGATATTGATTATAAATAATAATTAATTTATTGAGTACGATATTCGATGATGAAAAAAGGCAGTACAAGCCCGGATTTCCAAGTTAATAAGACGGCAAATCACGAATAATTATTATAGAAAAAAAGACGGGTTTATGGGATAATATCCTCATGCTTTACCGACAATTGAAATACATTCTCACCTTTTTTCTCTTCAGCAGCATCGCGCTCATTGTCAGTTGCCACTCCGATCCCTTTCCTGTGGGAGAAGAATTTACGGAGGGCTTCCAAGTCCCTTTTGTCACAACGCATAACTTTAATTTTAAGACGGGCTCGGCAACAATTTCAGGTGTTGAGGGCAATATTAAAATTGTTTCAGGCTCGGATGTTCAGAACCTAATCTCTTCCGCGCCCGGCGCGCTTCGGCAAGATGCCACGAAGGGGGTTATTGGCGGTCTTGTCGTCAACCGATTCAATTTGCCTTTGGAAAACGTGGCCATTGGTGGGACGGACGCCACAGGAAAACCGGTTCGGGATGCCAATGGAAGACTCATCATGGGGGTTAAGAATATCGCCGGCGATTTAATCCCTCAACTCTTTTACAACAGCATTAACGGCGCACCCGAATTTATTAATCTAAAAGGTACGGGGCAGTCCGGTGGCTTCACCGTTTTTAACGTGCCACCCGGAGAGATCTTTATCCAAGCCACGCGAGGCGGTCGAGGGAATGGCCGAGTAAGCGTTTACTCCGGTTCCGTTTCCATTACCTCGCTCGATGTCTTTCCCGTGGCCTTGCCTTTTGTCGATGTTCTTGGTGTGGTGACGGAAGCCGATGGACTCACACCGATTGCCGGGGCCAATGTCTCTTTTCCTGGGCTTGAAGGCAATGTTGTGACCAATCACCTCGGAAACTTTGCGGGCGCGGGCTTTATTTCCGAAAGTAATCTTATTTTTAAAATGAGCACGCCGGGCCATCTTGACACCTACCAGGAAGTCGCAACCGATTTAAGCCTTCTTCAAGGCGGCACTGTTTTCTTGGATGTCCGGCAAAACCTGAGTGCGTATTCAACGCAAGACATCCTATCTTTTTCACAAGATGCGGGCGTCGTGTTAATCCCAGGCCGGGGCGTTATTACTGGAAAAATCCTCGAATCCTTTGCACGTCGGAACAATGGCGTGCTTCAGGCCACGGATGCAGCCGGTCAAGCCCTCGGTACCGTGGTTTACTTTAACGCCCAAACGAATCGGCCCGACCCCAATTTAACGGCTTCAACGCTCAACGGGCGATACATCGTCTTCAACCTTCCGCCAGGCGACATTTATTTAAGGACGAACGCCAGCAATTCCTCGCAAACCGGCATTGATGCCAAGTCAGCCGCGACGGCGATTGTGCGCAACTTTTCCGATAGTGTTTACATCAAAGATATGCCGCTCCAACCGGTCTTACGTGAGGATAACAATCAAGCCATGACCGTTCAGCTAAGCGGCTTTGTTACGGAAGAAGACGGCATTAGCACGGTAGACAACGCATCGATCAGCTTACTTGGTGTTGCAGGGACTTATCCTTCGCAGTCCGACGGCGCCTATACCATCCCGAAAAATGCGGGTAAAGACGCCGTCACGCCCTTTATGGCCAATGGCAGTTACTTGGTCCGGGTCGAAAAAGGAAGCCATGTGGCCACCTATCAAACCATTGGGGCAGGGAGCCGCGATCGCGTGAGAGATCTCACTATCGTCAACGCGGCGAGCGTGAAACCCATTGCAGGCCGGGGACAGATTATGGGGCGCGTCGTCAATGCCCGACCCGGCAGCGAAGCGAAAAATGTTACCCTAGAAGCCACCCATATGATCACCGTAGATCATCAAATTGTGACCACCGAAGTCCCTATCGGGACGATTGAATATCACAACGGCACAGCTTTTGATCCTGCTTTAACGGCGACATCGGATAACGGGCGCTTCCTTATTTCGAACCTCCCTGAAGGTCTGATCATGATTAAAGTTGTGTCTTCGGACGATTCCGGAAACCGAATTGTGCGCGTTTTTCCGGATGCACTGACGCTTTCTAATCTTTTTGTGAACCATGTCCCCGTCGTCGTTCCTGTGGCGGGACAGGTGGCGGATCTTCAAGATCAACCCTTGTCGGGCGTCAACCTCTCCGTTCTTGGTGAAAAAAAGACCTTTAGCTCGGAGGAATTTAATTCGGGCGTGCTTTTTAATGCCAACAGCAAATTCGTCATTAAGGCGGAGAAACCCGATTATCCGAATGCCTACAATTTTCATCTCGAAACCGGTTTTTCCGGGCTGACAAACCAAAGCATCCGGATGATGTCACGGGCAAAACTCACCGAACTCGCTAAAAAAGCGGGAACCGGGGTCACCCTCGATCCAGAGAAAAGCGTCATTATCGGCCAAGTGGTGGAAAACGATTTAATCCCGACCTCCCCAACCGCCCTCGGCCCATCGCCCCAAGCCCTTGCCGCGGGTTTCTTTAACGAAGACAACTTTGTCGATTTGGCTATCGCGCTCGCCCCCAACCAGGTTTCTATTTTACTCGGACGCGGAGATGGGACCTTCGATAGCACTTCCGTCCCCAATATTACCGTGGGCAATAATCCGCAATCGATCGCCGTCGCCGATATCGACCAAGACGGTCGTCTGGACCTGGCCGTCGCCAATCGTGACGACAACGATATTTCAATTTTGTTCGGTCGACCCGATGGAAAATTTGTCGTGCGCGCGGAACGCATTAGCGAAAAAGATGCCGCAGATATTGTTCAAAAAGGACCTCGTTTTATTGATGCTAGAGATATGAATCAAGATGGTTTTGTGGATTTAACCGTTTCCAACGCAGGCTCTGATAGCATTTCGAGGCTTTTCGGCGACGGCAGCGGTAATTTTTTGAAGATCGATGGGAACCAGCTGATTTGCGCATCGCCTTGTGCCGTCGGGACTCAACCTGGGGCGATTGCCTTTGGCGATTTCGATGCCGATCAGCAAACCGATTTGGCGGTGGTGAATGAAGGGTCCGGAACGGTGTCGTTGCTCCTCACACGTGAGCCCTTGTCCACCTTAAGCGTGGGCGACACGCCCATTGCGCTTGCGACCCAGGATTTCGACGGCGATGCCATTCTCGATCTTGTTGTCCTGAATGCGGGGTCGAACACCCTGAGTGTTTTTCGAGGAACCAACCGCGGCGATTTCGAGACGGTCGATTGTCTACCCGAAACATCGGAAGCCGACGATTGTCCTCTTCCCGTGGGGAGTCAAATGACGGGGATGACCGTGATCGATTTTGATCAAGATGGACGCCCCGATCTTGCACTGACGAACGCGGCCACACAAGGCGTTTCTTTCCTTTTAGGAGACGGGGCTGGTCGATTTCAAATCTCCACGAAAACCGTCGCCGTCGGCCAAATGCCCAATGCGCCGATCGTGGCCGATTTCAATCTAGACAATCAACCCGACTTGGGGGTGATCAACACGGGTACCGCGAGCTTGTCCTCGCTTCTCAGTGCAAGAAATCCAGTCTCCGGCGTCGTGGTCGGAAGCCGCGCCGAAAACAGTTTGCCCGTGGGCAAGGTTTTTTACTTCAACGACAGCCTCAACGGCTTTGTGAATGGGAGCGGACAAAATATGGACCGCACTGCCAGCAACGGCCACTTCATTGTCTTTAATGTGCCCGTCGGTTTTGCCCTGCTCCGCGCCCTTCCGGAACAATCAAACAGCACCTTGTCCGGCAATGCCATTGTGAACCTTTTTGAAGCGGACGCCTTTGTCTATGACCAGCTTCGGGTCAGTCGTGAATTGCCGATGACCGTATCGCTCAAGGGCGTGGCGTGCCGACCACTGGGCGATATTTGTACGCGGGTCGGCGGCGTGGGCATCACCTTTCCGGGCAGTGAAACCGATGTTGTCTGTCTCCCGGGTCCGGCCTGTACGTCGGATCTCGACAATGGCGCGTTTGAAGTTCGTCTTCCCGCCCACAACGAATTTGTGATTAGAACGAATGCACCCAATGCCTTCCTGCCTGGAGACTCGGACGGCGATGGCATCGCCGATGCTGCGGACAATTGCCCAAACATCTCTAATCCGGATCAGGCTGATGTGTCTCCAACCAATGGAATCGGCGACGCCTGCGACTTGGTGATTATCGATTCCGATGGCGACGGCATAGAAGACCCGCAAGACAACTGCCCGCAAACACCGAATGTGGATCAACGCGACTCCGACCAAGACGGCATCGGTGACGTCTGCGATCCGACACCCTGAGTAGGTCTCGTCTATTATCAGGTCGTATAAAAGAGTGTACTAAGGCGAAGGTGCTGGATGAAAATCTGCACTGGCATGACGTGAAAGGTTGGTGGCCGTACTCTCGTCGCAGCTTGTGATCTTGCTGCCGGCCCCGCTGCATTGCATTACAAAAACGTCCTCGTTTCCGCTTCGAGTGGAGGAAAAAAGCACTTTCTTCCCGACTGCACTTGGCGATAAGAAACTCGGGTTCGATTCTTTTGCCCCGTTCGTCGTTAAGCGGTTCAGATTACTTCCGTCTTTGTCCATGACGTATAGGTCGAAGTTGCCATTCAGATTAGACGAAAAGACGGTTTGATTGCCATCGGGCGAAAAGCTTGGTTCAAGGTCACTTGCCCCGTTTTGTGTCAACTGCAGCACGTTTGACCCGTCCTTGTTCATCAGAAAAATCTCAAAATCGCCATCTCGATTTGAAGTGAAGACAATTTGACTGCCATCGGGCGAAAAACGCGGACCTCGGTCGTCCGAGGTATTTTGAGTGAGCTGGCGGAGATTGGCCCCCGTCCTGTCCATGAGATAAATTTCGGAATCGCCGTCACGGTTAGAGATGAAGACCATGTCTTGTCCATCTGGCGAAAAGGCCGCTTGTTGGTCGGTCGCGGTCGGGTTGAGGGTTAAATTTGTCGGCTGTTGTCCGTTTCGGTCGATGGTATAAATATCGAAATCACCCGTGCGATTCGATTCGAAAACGATGGACTGCCCATCGGATGAGAATCGGGGGCGTTCATCTGAGATGAGGCTCGTCGGATCGGTATTATCTCTTAATGTGTTAATGGTTAGGGGTCTCACGCCACTCCCGTCGATCTCCATCAAATAAAGATCGCTGTCGCCGTCACGGTCGGAAGAAAAGACAATCACCGGTGTAAAAATAAAGGCATCGCTTTGTTCCGTAATTTGCCCCAGGGCTGTCACGGTGAGCGGCACCGGCCCGGAGCGGAAGACGGGCTGCGTCGTGACCAAGAGGGTTTCAAAGTTGGGCGCACTGACATCGGTTCCGAACTGATTGCCGAAAGTCACCACGGCATCCTGGGCGAAATTGCGTCCGTGAATGGTGACCCGCGTTCCTCCAGTGACCGGTCCGAGGGCACCACCTTTGGCGGTGTCAATCGAGACAATCTCGGGCACCTGTCCACCTGGGTCCGAAGCCCCGCAGGCGTTTAAACCCAGAAACAGTAAAGCGGGAAGAAGACTGTAGACCGCGGGCATTAAAAGAAAAGGACGTTTTCTAAAGGGAAAATACTTATTCAAGAGGCTTTCCAAGTGTTTCGATATAGGCCTCCCATTCAACAGGGAGGAGGTATTTCTTTTTGCTATTGCAGGCCTTGCAGGCGGGGACGACATTTCCTTTCGTACTCCGCCCGCCTCGAACAATGGGGACGATGTGGTCCATCGTTAATTCCGCGACCTTAAACTGAGACTTACAATAATAACAAATCCCGTCGCTCCGCCGTCGCTTCCACCATGCGCTGTCACGCAAGAGGCGCGCCTTGGCCTTTTCTTTTTTTAATGTCTCGTCGTCCACCGATGAAAAAAAATGTTGCATAAGGCACCATTCGTCGCGATATCCTAAGCGTGATCCGTTTAAGATAGGCAATCCGATGGTCTTGCGTCAAGCCTCTTGAAATGAGGGGTGTTTGGCATGAAATAACCAAAATCTCGGCCGCTGAGCGGAGGGGCTTTCCTTGACAGCGTTTTGCGATTTCAGTAGGATAAAAAACTTATGGAGCAGGCGTGGATGACATTGGAGGATTTCTGGCGGTACTGCGGAAACCATCCTCTCAGCCCGCTCCTGCGGCTCTTGCTTTCGTCGGACGGGAGCATGGTGAGATCGCTAAAGGGGCTGTTCCTGGTGCCCACCTCGCTGGAAGTCGTCGATCAAGCGGAAAGGCTGCTTGACGATGAGTCGTCCACGCGGCTTGAAGTGCCCAAGGGAGAAAAAGCCATCGATCGAACCGTTTGGCTGTCCGTAAAAGTGGGGCCTTCGGAAGGAAAACGACTGGTCTTTGCACGCTCGCTTTTTCCGATCTCGAAGACCCGTCCGGATCTTTATCAAGAAATGCGATTGGGGGAGACCCCGATCGGTGAAATCATTGAAACCCGCGCATTATCGACCTGGCGAGATCGCTTAGAAATCGCTTATCTACCCTTTCCGGAGGTGGCCTCCGGACTCGGCCTAGCGGAGGACCACTTGTTTTGGGCAAGACGTTATCGACTTACGATTTCGGGAACGGTCTCCGCAATTCTTTTCGAAGTGTTTTCTCCTCAGCTCTCGTCTTTTTCTTCCTAAGTGTTGTGCTCCAAAACGTCCTTGCCTCTAACACCGCTGCGCGAGAAGAGAGTCCTTTGATAAACGAACAGTCTACGACGACGACTGACCTTCATTTCAAAGACATGATTTGGATCCCCGACGGCCCTTTTATCATGGGCACGAACGAAGTCGATGTCGAAAACGAAGGCATGCAACTGGGTTTTCCTCAGCCCTGGTTCGAGGATGAAGGCCCACAACACGAGATCGATTTGAAGGGCTATTCTATCGACCGGACCGAGGTCAGCGAGGCCGACTACTTAAACTTCGTCCGCGCGACCGGCCACCGGCAGCCTCCACACTGGCAACATGGCGCCTACAAAGTCGGCACGGCAAATCATCCGATCACTTTTGTGGACTGGTACGACGCAAACGACTACTGCCGCTGGCTCGACAAGCGCCTGCCGACGGAGGCGGAGTGGGAAAAGGCCGCGCGTGGACCAGAGGGTCGACGCTATCCCTGGGGCGAGCGTTTTGAGATCGGACGGGCCTATCTTTCTCCAGCCTCCGACGTTTTAAATAAGACGGCGCCTGTCGGTCAATATCCGCAAGGGGCCAGCCCCTATGGCGTGTTGGACCTGGTGGGTAATGTCTGGGAGTGGACCGACAGTTGGTACTTGCCCTATCCCGGAAGTGATTTGAGAAAGCCGGAATTCGGAATGAAACATCGTGTGGTGCGGGGCCTTTCCTTTCACTCCTTGGGTCACTACCCCGGTAATGCCTACTCTCGGGTGTTGGCGGTCTACGCCCGCGCTTCGACGCGGTCCTACGACCCCCCTGCCGAACGGCTGGGCGACTTAGGTTTTCGCTGCGCCAAAGATGGAGAAGGGCCTTGAATTTTTTGGTTCAAAAAAGACATGAGGTTGCCAAACTCATCCGGCTGGATAAGCAATACGGGACTTTACTCTTGCTCTTTCCGACCCTCTGGTCCCTGATTGTCGCTTCCGAAGGTCGGCCGACTTTGAAGCATCTCGTTCTCTTTTGCCTGGGTTCTTTTTTTATGAGAAGCGCCGGTTGTGTCATGAACGACATGGCCGATCACACCTTCGATGCCCAGGTTGAGCGCACTAAGAATCGGCCCTTGGCCGCGAAACACTTGAGCCTGATGGAAGCGCTGATCGTGCTGGCGATTTTGCTGAGTTGTGCTTTGGCGACCGTGCTTTTTTTGAATCGGTTTACGATTCTCCTCAGTTTCGCTGCATTGTTCTTCGCCGCGATTTATCCCTTTGCCAAACGGCTAACCTATCTACCGCAAATCGTCCTTGGCATCGCCTTCAGTTGGGGAATCCTGTTGGCTTGGGCCGCCGTGCGAAACACACTTTCTCTCACGCCCTTTCTTATTCTCCTGGCAAACCTCTGCTGGGCGACAGGCTACGACACTATTTACGCCCTGATGGATCGGGAAGACGACCTACAAATCGGTGTGAAGTCGACGGCGATATTATTCGGGGAAAAAAGCTGGTTGGCCGTGGGCGGTTTTTATACCCTCGTTGTGATTTTTCTCACCTGGGTCGGGTGGCTTTCGGAGATGTCGACTGCCTATTATCTGTCGCTCGTACTCATCGCGGCCTTTTTTCTCTTTCAGTCATTTAAGCTTAAAAATTTACACGCCAGGCCAATGCTTTTTTCGCTCTTTCGGGCGAATGTTTGGGTGGGTTTGATGGTCTTAATCGGCTTACTCGTCAACTATCATTTTCAGTCTTAAGCCCTTGTCATTATCGAATATCCTCCCACACACAATAATGAGAAAATTTTGAAAAGACAGTCCGTCATTAAAAGATATCCAAAGACCGTTCTTTGTCTCGTGACCCTTATTCTGATTGTTTTCATCGATATTGTGGCAGCGAATTTTTTGTCGGCGATCGGTTTATATCAAGCCCAATTTAAGATTGAACGCCTCTATCGCGTACAGCACGATGTGTATCACCATAGCCTTGCACCCAATATCAGCCATTCTGATGCGAAGTGGGGGACGATCGGTTATCGGGTCAATACAAATTCTCTCGGCTTCAAAGACGGCCTGGCTAGGCAGGTCGATCTCAATCATCCAAACCGCATCCTTTTTATTGGAGATTCTTTTACCGAAGGGGTTGGGTTTGAATATGACGAGACCTTTGTCGGTATCGTCGCCAAAGATCTCGAGAAAGAGCATGTGGATGTTTTGAATGCAGCGGTTTCATCCTATTCGCCGATCATTTATCTGAGAAAAGTCGAGCACTTGATTCAAGATGTGAAACTCCAATTTCGGCATCTTGTTGTCTTGATCGATATATCGGATATTTACGATGAGGCCCGGGCTTATACCTTCGATAATAGCAGGCATGTCGTGGATGCAGATACGGCGAAGTCGAAGGAATGGGATGAAAAAATGAAAAACTTTATCACGAACAATACGATTGTCATCAGTACAATCCGCGTTTGGTTTAGAAAGATCAAAAAATCCGGTGAAGCCAAAAAGAAAGGCTTTGAAGGACTCAATCAGCATAAAGCTAAATGGACCTTTGACGACGATGCGTTTAACGATTACGGCAAGGCGGGTCTTCAATCTGCCGAGCGGCATATGTCGGCGCTCGCATCGCTTCTAAAACAACACGGCATAGAATTAACCGTCGTGGTCTACCCTTGGCCGGATCAAATTCTTCAAAATGATATGCAGTCGAAGCAGGTTGTTTTTTGGGAAAACTGGGCGCAGGCGCATCATGCGGGTTTTATCAATTTGTTCCCTGAATTTATGAGTAACGAAAAGGCAGAAGACGTCCTGGATCGTTTTTTTATTGTGGGTGACGTGCATTGGAATAAAGCGGGTCATCAAGGCGTGGCAGAACATATCGTGTCGTATTTAAAAAAATAGTTCATCGATGTAGCGATTTTAACAAGCGGGAATTGACGGGGGAGAAAAGGAGAGGCGCTTTCCTCAGGTCGTTTAATCCCCCCCCAAGGCTTCATCAGGGGGAAGTGGATTTCTGATCTAAGACCCTACGAATGGCTAGGGCCAAATCTTTTTGCCTGAGGGGTTTTGTCAGGACCGTGTTGATCCCCAAGGACTGGGTTGCACTTTTTAGCTTATCGTCGCCGTATCCGGTCATAATAATCACTGGGATTTCTCTCGGTATGGCTTGCACATGTTCAGAAAATTCTGCCCCATTGATAAAGGGCATGGTCCAGTCGGATAGGACTAAATCATATCGGTTTGGATGCTGTTTAAGGAAGGCCAAGGCATCGCGACTGTTCTCGTAAACCGCTACACGATAGCCGAGCTCTTCCAACATCTTCTTGATCATCGTTGCAACCACTTGATCGTCGTCGATGACTAAGATGGATTCCTGCCCGCCGATGAGTTCGACGACTTCGCTTTCGTTGACCTGTGGGATATTTTTTACGATCGGGAGATAAATATGAACGCGTGTGCCGGTTTCTAATTGACTCTCCACGTCAATATGGCCTTTGTGGCTTTGTACAATGCCCTGTACGACCGAGAGCCCGAGACCGGTTCCATGATCGATCGGCTTGGTGCTAAAAAAGGGCTCAAAAATGTGATCCAGCGTTTTAGCATCCATACCCCGACCCTGATCGATCACGGACAAGCAGGCGTAGTCGCCTTCATGAAGGTTGGGATTTTTTAAGGCTGTTGTCGCGCCGACCTTTTTTTTCTTTAGCTCGATGGAGATCGTCCCGCTTTTATTTTCCATGGCCTGCCAAGCGTTGGTGCATAAATTAACGATCACTTGGTGCATTTGCGAGGCATCAGCCAAAATTTCACCGCAGGCGGGGTCGATGCCTTGCTGGATCTTAATTGTGTTCGGGATGGCGGGGCGTATCAGCTTTACCGCTTCTTTTACGATCAAATCTAAACGGAGCGGTCTCCTTTCTTTTTCAACTTTTCGACTGAACATCAATATTTGCTCAACCAGTTCTTTGGCACGGCTTGCTCCGGCCAACACCTGTTGCAGATTTCTATGCACCGGATCGGTCGGCTTGAGTTCCGAGAGCGCCATATCCGTGTAGCCCACAATGGGTGTAAGGAGGTTGTTGAAATCGTGCGCGATGCCACCGGCGAGGGTGCCGATGGTTTCCAATCGTTGAGACCGCAAAAGTTGAGATTCTAATCGTATCTTTTCTTCTTCGGCCCGTTTGCGTTCCGTGAGGATGCGTTCGAGGAAAAAGATAGAGAGTAGGGCCATGAGGCTGACAATGAGGCCGGGGAATTCACTCGTTTGTCCGGTGAGGGCGATGGCCCAAGATGTTCGTGTTGTCCAAAGCGTCAAGATCTGACGTAGCGCCATCATGCCCAGCATAATGGCCAGAAAGCCCATCCGCCAATCTCTCATCCGCCGAACCAAGGCAATGGACCAGCCTAAGGCAATGATTCGGATAAAGATAGAGATAATGAGGATAAGGCCGATGCGCTTGCCCTCCTTTTTGTCTCGAAAAATATTTCGAGTTCGTCGGGCTTGATTGCTTCTGTTTCTCTTTGGGGCGTGTGACCCTAAACGCACCCTTCGAATGGCTTAAACTGGGGGAATGGCATTATGCTCAACGCAAGAAGCGAATCTTCACGATTTTGCGGCGCGAACTGGGGTCTAAGGCCAAGAGCTTGTATTGTTTATAGTGTAGTCGATATTCAATAAAACGGCTAGTTATCTCAAAATTGGCCTTATATTTATTTTGATTGTTTTAAGTGCTTTAGAGCCAAAGTTTAAACATTTGGCGTATGGGAATTCCCAAACAATTTAAGCCCGACGCCATCGCGGTCTCTCGTCTTTTCACTATTTTATGAGCAAACGCTTGTACACATCCACCCTATTTAAGCTATAATATCCCCCTCTTGGTGATACGGAAGGCAAAGCTTGTGTTTATACAGGCCGATTTTGAGGAGCAATAATGGCATATCAAGACCTTCGACAATTTATCACTTTCCTTGAGCAAAAAGGGCTATTGGTCCGCATCAAACAGGAAGTTGATCCCTATTTGGAGATGACGGAGATTTACGACCGCCTCGTCAAAAAGGGAGGTCCCGCAGTGCTTTTCGAAAATCCGAAAGGCTCGACAATGCCAGCCTTGATTAATCTTTATGGAACGATCGAACGGGTGGCGATGGGCTTGGAAACGGACGCGGCTGGACTTCTTGAAATTGGCGAATTCCTTGCCTTTTTGCAACATCCCGAGCCGCCGAAAGGCTTTGTGGATGCGGTGAAGCATCTCCCTTTTTATGCGCGTATTCTGCATCTCTCCCCCAAAAAAGTGAGCCGAGCACCCTGTCAGGAAGTCGTTTTAAAAGGAGACGAAGTCGATCTCGATAGGCTTCCCATACAGCACTGCTGGCCCGATGATGCCGCGCCCTTGATTACTTGGCCCTTGGTTATTACTCAGCCGCCGCCAGGCAAAGCAGGGAAGTACAATGCCGGAATTTACCGCATGCAGAAACTTGATAAAAATCGGACCATTATGCGTTGGCTGAATCATCGCGGTGGTGCCGAGCACTATCGCCAATGGATGGCGGAAGGGAAAGCCATGCCTGTCGCGGCAGCGCTGGGTTGCGAACCGGCGATAACCATCGCCGCAGTGACCCCTGTACCGGAGCAGATTGGCGAATTTCACTTTGCAGGTCTGTTGCGAAAAAAACAGGTCGAGCTGGTCAAATGCGTGATGTCAGATTTAGAAGTCCCCGCCACAAGCGAGATCGTCATCGAGGGGGAAATCCTTCCCGGCGAGATGGCGGATGAAGGTCCACACGGCGACCATACGGGTTTCTATAACGCTGTGGAGTCTTTTCCCGTTTTCCGGGTCACCTGTATTACCCATCGGCAAAATCCAATCTACTTAACAACCACGACTGGACGTCCTCCTAGGGAAGACGCCATTATCGGCCTCGCCTTAAATCAAATCTTTCTCCCGCTTTTAAAACAGCATTTTTCCGAAATCGTTGATTTTCACCTTCCAATGGAAGCCTGTTCCTATCGTGTTGCCGTAATCTCGATGAAAAAGTCCTACGCCGGACATGCCAAACGGGTGATGATGGGGATCTGGGGTTTCCTCAAGCAATTTCTCTATGTTAAATTTATCATTGTTGTTGATGCCGAAATCGATATCCGAAATTGGGAAGATGTGATTTGGGCGATCTCGACGCAAGTCGATCCGGCGCGCGACACGTTTACCATCGAGAACACGCCCATCGACTATCTCGATTTCGCTTCGCCGGAATCGGGCCTCGGGTCAAAGATGGGTATCGATGCCACGGCAAAGATTCCGCCTGAGACGAAGCGAGAGTGGGGCAAGGGCATGTCGATGGATCCGGAAGTCGTCAAGCGGATCGACGCCATGTGGAACGAACTGGGATTGAATTGATGCGCTTCAAGGTCTTTATATTATCGTTATTTTTGATCACGGCCTACGGGTCCCTCTTGTTTTCGAAAGAGGTCGATCGATCGGGTCCGCCTTCCCAAAAACACAGCCTCTCTATCGATTCGAAACTCACCGGAACCTGCTTGCATTGTCATATCGATCAAAGCCGTTTGGATCGCGACATCAGTAAAGCGGAGTGTCAGGAATGCCACGGTGAACCTACCATCCCTTACGATCTGGTCAAGGTCGACATGAAAGAAGACAAAGAGCCCGTTAAAATCATCGAACAAAAAAGCGTCTTAATCCCCGCCGCTTCCTTTACGATGGGAAGCCCTGGCAGGCCCCTTGAGGAGGGCGCCGGTAATGAGGATGAAGGCCCGCCGCACGAGGTGTTTGTTGAGGCGTTTTATATGGATTTGTATGAAACCACCAATGCGCATTATAAAGATTATGTGGATGGGACCGGCGCGAAAACACCGCTCCTTTGGCGCCGCGGTGGCTACCCGCAGGCCCTGGCCAACCACCCCGTGGTGTACGTGAATTGGTACGATGCAGATGCCTATTGTAAATGGAGAGGGAAGCGCTTACCCACAGAAGCGGAGTGGGAGAAGGCCGCGCGGGGAACGGATGCGCGGAATTTCCCCTGGGGCGTAAAATTTGACACCCGCCGTGCGAACACCCCACGCCATTGGCTTTCGAAAGGGGTAGAGGTGCATAAAGGGGGGACGATGCCGGTCGGAAGTTTCGAAAACGGAAAAAGCCCCTACGGCCTATACGACATGGCGGGAAATGTCTACGAGTGGGTCAGCAATTGGTATCTCCCTTATCCAGGAAACCAATTCCCGAACATCCATTACGGAGAACGAAACAAAGTCTTGCGCGGCGGTTCCTGGTACGATTGCATGTCTTACGGCTGCGGACTTTCATCCCCCGTTTACAATCGGAGCCGTTTCACCCCCGAAATCAAAAACAAGGGCTTCGGTTTTCGTTGCGCGAGCGATAGCCCGGAGTCTGAATCCAGCCCCAAAAACTTGCAGGGAAAAGCGTCATAAAGGCAATGGACCTAAGCGTAAAAACTTAGGATTCACCGATACAACAAGACGTATATCGTCTCCGTTTCACTCCTTCTCCCACCTATTTCTTATCTAGATATATAAATGCCAGTATTGAGGTTTGATCGTAACCCCTTCACCTTTGCTTGAGGCCAAGTCTTATCTCGATTACATCTTAAAGTCTTCACTTTAGGACGAGTCTGGGATTTATTGAATTCGAGTAGAAATAATTACTGTCAACCTCCCCCACATAAACACTCGTGTTGCCGAAATTCTCAAGACAACCGCCCTTGCTTCATGTGAAGACCTCAGTTAAACATTACGGCGTTATCTTTATTTGTATAATTACAACTTGACCACGTCACTTCATGCCGCTACGCCGATCGAGGCATTAAAGCAATGGCATAAAGCAAAACCACAATGCTTCCGGGATGAACCCTTACAATCTTGCCAGACCTGACAGATAATAACTAAAGAAATAATCGAAAACACCGAAGAATAAGATGTGGTTCCATTAAAGGTAAAGGCGCTTGCGAATTCGGGAGAGTGCAATTTTTTCTATATCCATGAAAAAGCGCGCTGGCTTGACGGCACAAAGATGTCTTAAATGTTGTTGTTTAATGAGGAATGCTCATGAAAATCAATTGGACAATCAAAAATAAGCTCTTTGGTTTAGGCCTGTGTGGCGTTTTTTTTACCATCGCCATCGGGGTTTCGAGCTATTTGGCATTGAGCATTATAGAAGACAAGATGGGTAAGATCGGGACCAATGTTGTCGTCATGGGGAATCACCTTAAAGCGGATATGATGCACGATGCCGTCCGAGCCGACGTGTTGGCGAGCTTTTTAGCGGCAGAAGTGGACGACCCCACGCTGAAGAAGGAGGTGTTGCATGATCTTGCCAAACATGCTGAGATCTTTCGTCAACGCCTCTCCGATGTCGAAAAGTCAGATATTAGTCAAGAGATCAAGAAGGCCCTAGAACATACCAAACCCTCATTGGATGCCTACATTCAACGCGCCGAGGAGATGACTGCGCTTGCTTTTGAAGAGCGGGCCGCCGCCATTTCTCAATACGAAAAGTTTAAGAGCGCTTTTGATCAATTGGCGCTCGAAATGGAGAAGTTAAGCGACCTCATTGAGGGAGACGCCAAATTAGCGCAATCAGAAGGAGGGAACATAGTCTCCACTTCAAAGAAAACCATGGTTACGATTATGCTCATCAGCCTGTTTAGCCTCGCCTCGATTTCCTTTCTCATTGCGTTTTCCATCATAAAGGGCTTGGTGGAGTTGACCCACGCCGCTGAAATGGTAGCAAACGGCGACCTGAGGATCAGAAGCACGATCAGAGGATCCGATGAACTCGGCCAACTTGCAACCGCATTCAACACCATGACGGAAAACCTCTACCGCTTGGTGTCGCAGGTGCAAAAAGGGGCTTCTCAGGTTTCGTCGGCCTCCGAAAAGCTTTCCGCCTCCAGTGGGCAAATGAGCAGTAATTCCGAGGAGATGGAATATCAGGCCAAGACCGTTTCCGCCGCGAGTGGTGAAACCAATGACAGCATCCAGTCGGTTTCGGCCGCCACGGAAGAAATGTCGATCACCATAAAAGAGATCTCCGAGAATGTCCAGAAGGCAACGACGATCACCAGCGAGGCGGTTAAAATGGCCGAATCGACCAACGTGATGATCTCAACGCTGGGAGGATCCAGTGCGGAAATCGGAAATGTGATCAAGGTGATTACCTCTATCGCGCAACAAACCAACCTTTTAGCCTTAAATGCCACAATCGAGGCGGCGCGGGCGGGGGAAGCGGGAAAGGGATTTGCCGTGGTGGCGAACGAAGTAAAGGAATTGGCAAAAGCAACCGCCCAGGCCACAGAGGAAATCAGCACTAAAATTAAGACGATTCAAGTGGATACGCTGGGGGCGGTTTCCGCAATCGAAAGTATTGGTACGGTAATCGAACAAATCAACAATATCTCGACGAATATTGCCAGCGCACTTGAGGAGCAATCGGCAACAATGAACGAGATTGCACGGAGCGTGTCCGAAGCCGCCAGTGGCACCAGTCAAGTGTCTCAAAATATATCGGGCGTGGCGAAGGCGTCAAAGAACACGGCGAAGGGAGCCTCTGAAGTCCTACTGGCCTCTAAAGAGCTTTCCAGTATGGGTGTAGAGCTTCTCTCGATTGCGGATAAATTCCGTGTCGATTCAAATGGGCATGCCGATTTCTCTCCATCCACTCAAGACGTCGAGGGTTAACCGAGGTGGCACCGCTTAACCGGACAGTTTTTTTATTTCTTAAGTGAAAACCTTGCGGTTAATGCCTACGCTGCTTTGAGCAGTTCAGGCAGGTTGTCGAAGTAGAACTCATCCGGCGTTTTGTCGTCAAGCGATGAATGTGGTCTCTCCTGGTTGTAAAGCCTGAAGTATTTTTCCAAGCCCTGTATTGCATCGTTCACGCTGTCGTAGGCGTGTAGATAAACCTCCTCGTATTTAACACTGCGCCAGAGTCGTTCAACGAATATGTTGTCCCGCCAACAGCCGTTGCCATCCATACTGATCTTGATGTCGTTGTCTTTCAGCAGGCCGGTAAATTCCAGGCTGGTGAACTGACCGCCTTGGTCGGTGTTGAAGATTCCTGGCTTGCCGTACCGGTTGATCGCTTCCTGAACCGCCTCGACACAGAAATCCGTAGTCAGTGTGTTGGACAGCCGCCACGATAGCACCCGGGGACTTGCCCAGTCGACTACGGCAAACAGATAAACAAAGCCCCGCCGCATCGGGATATAGGTAATATCTGCCGCCCAGACGTGATTAGACTGGGTGGCACTCAACGTGCGCAGCAGGTAGGGATAAACCGGATGCTTCGCATGCCGCTTGCTGGTATTTGGCTTGCGGTACAGCGCATGGATGTTCATCAGCTTCATCAGCGTGGAGACACGGCGGCGGCCAACGGCAAGTCCTTCACGTTTGAGTATTCGGCTCAGCATTCTTGCTCCGGCAAACGGGAATTTCAGGTGCAGTGCGTCGATCCGGCGCATCAACGCCAGATCCTCGGGTGAAGTCGGTTCAGGCTGGTAGTAGACCGTTGAGCGCGCCAATTGCAATATTTTGCATTGCTGCTTTACCGGCAGCTTGTGATCGCGATCTATCATCTCTTTGCGCTCGGCAATCCCGCCTAGGTGAGCGCCCCTTCTAAAAAATCATTCTCCAGCGTCAACTGTCCGATCTTGGCATGAAGCACCTTGATGTCCGGCTCCGTCGTCTTTGCCTTCGGCGTGCCGCCAAACACATCGGCAGCCGAATCCTGTAGAGCTGCTTCCACTCCGAAATCTGATTCGGGTGAACGTCGAACTGTTCCGCCAATTCCGCCAGTGTCTTATCGTCCTTGATCGCAGCCAAGGCCACTTTGACTTTGAACCCAGGTGCGTGATTCCTTCTCGTCCTTTTCATGCGCTTGCTCCTCTGTTGGCCGTTCTATGCACGGCACTGGTTGGGCAAGGTTATCACTTAACAGACTGTCCGAATTTCCGGCGCCACCTCTAACCACATCGGACAGGAAGACAATCACACACTTTAAATCAGTAACTTCCGGTTAAGGGATTGCAAGAGAGGGAGAATCTTCCCGAGTCTCCAAGTTTTTTAAATCAGTTGATTCAAGTTGACGGGATTCGCTTTGGATCATGTTTCGTCGTTCCTAACCCCGTCACAATAAGAGACAAAGGAGGCACTCCTACAGGATTCACCCCATCAGTTCATGCCCGTGTCGTGAATACACAAAGAGACCGCTCGACCAACATAGTCTCACAGATCAGACCTTACAGCCACTTTCTGAAGTGGCTTAACCGAACATAGGTGCCTACGATTCAAGCTTATTCTAGAATCTCAGAAAATAAGTAATTAAGAGCAACATCTACACAAAGTACCGATATAATTAACATCATGCCCAATGATCCCATAAGAGTTGTCCCTTTCAACGAAAGTAACGAGTAGACGCTGTCTAATCCAGAAGTATTGGATGAAAAACCTGGAGGTCAACATGAAGCAACGATGCACCTGGTTGAGCACACTTATTCTGATCCTTGGTTTTTCGGGTGTCCACTTGAGCCATGCGGATGAACTTTCACAATTGAAAGGGCGAGTAACTGAACTCGAAGAACGGCTCGATTCAGAAATGCAATATGTAAGAGAGCGACAGGATGCTGACGACAGGAGAATGGAGCAGATATTTTCGATAACGATCTATGTCGCCCTGACCTACCAAAATTTTGAAAACGAGAACGCCTTTTTTAAGGCAACCGATCTGGAGCTGCTCTCAGAACTCCACCTTAATGACCAGATCGGCGCCTACTTCGAGATTGAGTTTGAAGGGGGAGAGGCTGAAGTTGAGCAGGGCTATTTAGAGTACATCATTAATGAGAAATTGATTACCCGTTACGGTGTCATCTTGATCCCTTTCGGGCGGTACAACCTGGAACACTTCTCCTTCAAAAGAGACTTGGTCGATACGCCAATCGCAATGCGGCATATCGTCCCATCCTCCTGGAGTGAGGCGGGCGCCGGCTTCATCGGGAATGTCTACCTGGGCGGAGGCCAGGAGAGTTGGTTTGAAGATCTTGCCCTCGACTACCAATTCTTCATTATCAATGGATTGAGAGACGAAGGAGATCCCCCAGCAGGAGAAGAGCGGGAAGGGTTTACAGCAATTACCTCAAGACAGGCCACAGGGGAAATCGGATCGGACAACAATAACAACAAGGGGCTCGTCGGTCGTGTCGGCATGGCACTTCCTGGAGGGAGAGAATTGGGTATCAGTGGTTATATCGGGAAATATGATGATGGCGGCCGCAATCAGGTTGTCGGCTATGACATCGACTGGCTTTTATCAGAAGGGCCCTTTGAACTGATCGGGGAATATGTTCATTTTGATCTCAAGGGTGCGACAACATCAATCCCAAGCGATCTACGGGGTGCTTATGTTCAGGGGAACTTCCATTTCTGGTTCGATGCCCTGAATCAAACTATTCTCGGAAAGCGCTATGAAACACCCACCTTTACAGCGATGCTTCGCTATGGTCATGCCAAGATCACGGTCGCCCCGACCAATAACGAGGAAACTCGTTGGACCGTCGGCCTGAATTATCGCCCCGATGAGCGTTTCGTTGCAAAGCTCGCCTATCAGTGGAATAACACCGAAAACACAGCCATAGCCCATGGGAATAACGACGGGCTTCTCTTCTCAATTACATCGACATTTTAAGGAGTCGGCATAAGAAATGCGAAAGGCTTCTTTTCTTACCTTGTGTCTGTTATCGCTGTTTTTCTGGCTCGCCTCAAGTCTGAATGCGAGTGCTGAACCGATTGCAGTCATTGTCAACAAAAGTAATCCGTATGATGACATCGAAAGTCATGACCTGTCCCGCGTCTATAGCGGAAGAATGAGAAGATGGCCGGACGGCCAAAAAATCGCAATCATAAATCGCCCGATTGCTTCAGAAATCAGACGTATTTTTTACGAAATTATCCTCAAAGCAGAACCGACTAAAAAGTTTTTTAAATCAAAATCTCCGCTCGCATTCAAGATGATGAAGTTAAATTCAGACATGGCAACCCGCAAATTTGTTGCTCGTATTAAAAACGCAGTGGGTTATGTCTATCTGAGTGAGGTGGACGACACGGTCAAGATCCTCACGATAGACGGTAAACAGCCCGGAGAGATAGGCTACCCCCTGAACTAGCGTATGAAACAGACGATACAAACAAAATTGATTACCCTTTTCCTCCTCCTCTCACTGGTTCCCCTGATCATTGTTTCAGTCATCGCCTATTATAACGGCCAGGAAGCGCTCAGAGACGGGATCGGACATAACTTCGAGGCATTGGCATTAAATGCAATGGATAAGATTGACCGATCACTCTGGTCAAGGAAACAAGATATCAAGGCCTGGGCGGCCATTGAGGCGATGCAGGATGTGCTTGCGGATGATGCTGATGGACGTATTGCAGATATTCTGGTGCAGTTAAAAAAGGAATATGGGATGTATTCCGAAATCTTCTGCATCAATCCACAAGGGCTTATTATCGCTTCGAGTGATCAGCGGCATCTGGATGTGAATGTATCACAGACCTCTTGGTTCAGTGAAGCGATCAAGACTCGGGAGGTCTCGATCGGCGATCTCGAATATGATGAGTTGATGAACGATTATACACTTCTTTTCTCGATACCGGTTATTTCCATCTTTGACGAAAAAAAGGTGATCGGTCTGATCTCCTCCCGTTTAAGTCGACGTGTGCTGCTTGAATTGACCTATCATGCCCGGACAACTCAAGAGGATCGTGATCGATCCGGTCATGTCTTGCTGATCGATAAAAATGGTGTGGTCATCTCCGGTACTGAGCCAAAACCGGAAGAAGTTGTAGCAATGGAGGAAAAAGAGATCGTGTTTAAAACAGATCTGCGTTCCTTCGGTTTCGAGTCTGTACAGTTAACCGCTCAAGGAGGAAGTGGTTTTTTGGAAGAGGTAGAATCGTTAAATGCAGATTTTCTTATCGGCTATGCCACTTCAGTGGGATATCAAGACTTCCAAGGACTTGGCTGGGCGACATTGGTCTTACAAGAGTCCGACAAGGCATTTGCTCCCATAACAGTGCTTCGCGTGCAATTATTCGTGGCAGGCCTCATCGTCATGATGGGTGTTTTCCTCCTCGTATTACATAAATCGAAGGAAATTAGTATTCCGATCAAAACACTCACCAGAGCGACAGCACTCGTAGCAAAAGGCGATCTCTCTCAAAAAGTCGTAATCAAAACTAACGATGAGATAGAACTATTTGCGAAGGCCTTCAATCAGATGGTGAAAGAACTGAAGGACTCGCGGGAGCGATTAGGGGACCGCACAAAAGAACTTTATGAGGTCAACCGCGAATTGAAGGAATCGGTTACCGAAGCCAATAGCGCAAAGGAAGCCGCCGAAGCCGCCAGTAAGGCAAAATCAAATTTCCTGGCCACCATGAGCCATGAGATCAGAACGCCGATGAATGGGGTCTTGGGGATGACGGAACTTTTATTCTCAACAAAATTGACTGACGAGCAACGGAGGTATCTTGAGACCATAAAAAATTCAGGGGATGCCTTGCTCGAGATCATTAACGATATCCTCGACTTCTCCAGAATTGAGGCTGGGAAAATGACCTTGGAAGAGGTCGATTTTAATCTCCGAGACCTGATCGAGGAGACAGTCGATCTATTGTCACGAAGGGCGCACGAGAAAGGTTTAGAATTAACAACAGCAATTCCGATCGATTTCCCTGTGGGCTTGCGGGGAGACCCTGCACGGCTGAGACAAATTATACTCAATCTGCTGAGTAACGCCATCAAATTTACCGAGAAAGGTGAGGTTGGGGTAGAAATTAAATTGCTTGAAAGTCAAGGGGAGACCCTTCACTTTCGGATCGGCGTGAGCGATACGGGTATCGGGATGTCAGAGAATGCTAGGACGCGGATCTTCGATCCATTCACACAGGCGGACAGTTCTACGACACGTCAGTATGGCGGAACAGGATTGGGACTGGCGATCGTGACACGGCTCGTGAAGGTAATGGGAGGTGCACTGGGGGTCGACAGCGTTCTGGGTAAGGGGTCGACCTTCTGGTTCTCCTTGCGATTAGTCTCCCAAGCGAAACAAACCGTCATGACGAAAGAGTCATGTAGAGATCTTCAAGACCTTCAGGTGTTGATCGTTGATGATAATGCTACGAATCGTAAAATACTCAAGCATCAGCTGAGGGGCTGGGGGATGCGGTGTAGAAGTGCAACCAACGGGATGGATGCTTTGGAGATGTTGCGCGAGGCGGCTGCTGAAGATCACCCTTACGATTTGGTTCTCTTGGACTACTGCATGCCCGGCATGGACGGGGTTGCGCTAACGCGCTCTCTGAAGAAAGACCCTGAAATCCCCAATCCTCGTCTGGTGATACTGAGCTCCCTCAATGCAAACAATGATATAAGATTGGCGAAAGAGGCCGGCATTCACTCTTTTCTGAACAAACCGGTACGTCAGTCTCAGCTATACAATTCTATTCAGCGTGTATTCGGCATACAGAAACCCTCCGGGAAACATTTGTCCGAACGGCACCGGGAAGAGACCGTACAAGAAAAATTTGATGCCGATATTCTGATCGTTGAAGACAATCCCGTCAATCAGGAATTGGCTGCTCTTACACTTGAATTATTCGGGTGCCGGGTCGATGTTGCCGACAATGGCCGAAAAGCAATTGAGGCGCTTTCCGAAAAATCTTATGATCTGGTCTTCATGGATTGCCACATGCCGGGGATGGACGGCTTTGAAACGACGAAGGAGATCCGCCGCTTGCAAATAAATACGCAGGACGGCAGTCATCTTCCCGTTCTCGCACTCACTGCAGATGTCATGCAAGGTGTTGCTGAGGCCTGCAAGTCCGCCGGGATGGATGACTATGTGAGAAAACCGTTCCGACAGGGGCACTTAAGGGAAATGCTGCATGCCTGGCTTCCTAATCAAAAGATAAAGCAAACAGATGCGCCGACCGCTTCACTCCCACATGAGGTAAATGACAGACAGGCCTCTGCCGCGGGTAACGGGAATTATGTTCCGATCGACCGAAAAGCGCTTGACAAAATTTCATCGCTGCAACGGCCCGGTGGAGCCGACATTCTAAGTAAGGTAATCAAACTCTATCTGGATAGTTCCGATGACCTGATACCGAGCTTGCAAGACGCAGCTAAACAAGGCGATGCCTCTGCCGTGAAAGACACTGCACATCGACTGAAGTCGAGTAGCGCTAACTTAGGCGCGGGAAAGCTGGCAGCCATCTGTCAAAAAATGGAGTCTCTCGATATGGGAAAAAATGGAAATAATGATGTTCCGCTGATCGATCAATTTCTTGCCGAGTATGAGCTCGTCAAAACCGCCTTGGCGACTGAGTTGAAAATGAGGAACAGCGGGGGCCGAAGCCCATCAGGAACCCTGTAGGAGCAGAACATGCGCCCCTGTTCATGAGGTTAAACCATGAAGTATGATAATAAAAACAAGGATCTTCAGCTGGTCGTCTTGGTTGTGGATGACGACATGATGGAACGCTTGCTGGTTCGCGAGGCCCTGGAGCGGGCAGATATCAGGGTAGAAGAAGCTGAAAATGGTGCTGAGGCCTTATCCGTCTTTAGACGTGTATCACCCGATCTCATTTTTTTGGATGTCAGGATGCCCGTCGTCGATGGATTTTCAAGTTGCGCCAATCTTCGGAAGGAGACTGGAGGAGAGGACGTTCCGATCATTATGGTCACCGGACTGGATGACATCGAATCGATCGAACGGGCATACGAAGTCGGCGCCACCGATTTTATCACAAAGCCGATCAACTGGCCGACCCTTCACCATCGGGTCCGCTACATGATTCGAGCCAGCCGTGCCTTTCAGGGCTTACAAAAAAGTGAGGCAAGGTTATCTCAGGCACAGCGGATCGCCCATATTGGACACTGGAGGCATAACTTACAGACAAATGTGCTGTATTGGTCGGATGAAATCTACCGTATCTTTGGCCTGGAGAAGTCTGCGGGGATTCTTTCGTATGAAAAATTCATGAAATCGGTTCATCCGAATGATCGACCGGCGATGAGGGAAGTCCTGAATGACGCTATATCCGAGAATAAGTCCTACAACATTGATTTTCGGGTCGTCTTGCCGGATGGAAGAGGGTGTGTTGTTCAGCAGCAGGGAGAAATCGTATTCGACGACGCGGAAAAATCGCCTCAAATGATCGGAACTATCCAGGATATTACCCAACAAAAAAAGGATGAGGAGAAAATCCTAGATTTGGCCTACTACGATAGTTTGACTGGCTTGCCGAACCGGCAAAATTTTTTAAACTACACAAGCCGCACGCTATCCCGTGCAAAACAAACCGGCACCAAGGCAACCCTGATCTACTTAGATTTAGATGGATTTAAGCATATCAATGACACCGCCGGACACGGAGCAGGCGATGAGGCACTCAAGATCATCGCCGACCTCTTAAATAATCAGCTACGCAATTCCGACATTGTGGCCCGGATTAAGACCGAAAAAGACGAGATGGTTCCTTTGGCGCGATTGGGGGGTGATGAATTCACAATTCTTCTGCCAAATATTTCTAAACAGGAATCGATCGCGAAAGTGGCGAGACGCATTCTGGATGTGATATCGCAGCCGACAATGGTAGAAGGACGTGAGTATTATATCCCCGGTAGTATGGGAATCACTATCTACCCTGAAGACGGCCAAGACGTCGAAACCCTGTTAAAGCACTCCGACATGGCGATGTATGCTGCGAAGAAGAAAGGCGGAAATTGTTTTCAATTTTACTCCGAATCGATGAACATTCAAGTGCTCAAGCGACTCAACATGGAGACCAGGCTGCGCAAGGCAATCGCTCGGGACGAGCTAGCGCTCCATTATCAACCACTGATGGATATAAAGACTGGAAAGATCCTCGGTTTTGAGGCATTGGCCCGATGGGAAAATGCCGACTTGGGTCTTGTTTCCCCTAGCGATTTTATCCCTCTGGCGGAGGAAGCCGGTCTAATTTTGTCGATCGGGGAATGGGCACTCCGCAACGCCTGTGCCCAAACTAAGGTTTGGCAAGAGGAAACGGGAGTGGATCTGACGGTTGCAGTGAATGTCTCAGCCCTGCAATTTAAACAAGATTACCTTGTAAAGACAGTGGCAGCCGTGATCAAAGAAACCACCTTAAACCCGCGCTCTCTGAAATTGGAACTAACGGAGTCGATCTTGATGGAAAATATCGAGGAGATCGTCAAAAAACTGCTACAACTGAAGGAGATCGGGGTTGGGCATTCAATTGATGATTTTGGTACCGGTTATTCTTCCTTAGGCTACTTGAAACGATTTCCGATCGATTCTGTTAAAATCGACAAGTCTTTTGTGCAGGACATGTTGACTGATCCTGATGATGCAGCCATTATCAGGGCAATTATTGCTTTGTCGCATAATTTAAGGCTGAAGGTCATTGCTGAAGGGGTGGAAACAGACGAACAACTGCAATATTTGATGACCCATGATTGTGATACGATCCAAGGTTATCTGATTGCTAGCCCGCTCCCGCCGGAAGATGTCATCCCATTCTTAAACTGTCATAGATCTAAGGAATCTCATTGAATCAATTCATAGCGAGCTCAGTAAAAATTTAACGAAGTCTATTTGTAAGGTTGGATGTTTTACGGTGATTCAAAAATCACAGATACGGGAAGGATCTGAGGGGCCTGACATCCATCTTATTAGTCGATAAATTCTACAAGATGATTAAATCCTTGTAAGCCCCGTCTCTTGAGTCGGGGCTTACAAGGAATAAAGTGCGTGGTTATTGTTGTTTTTCTTTTTATTGTGTGGTAAAGCTCCGAGTTTCGCTTTCGGTGATGCCTCCAATTCCATCGTCGGCCACAACTTTCCAATGATAGGTTGTACCCGGTTTTAAGCCAGAAACAGTGTTGGTTACATCGGTAGCCGGGTTTCCAGCAGCAGGAGGGTCAGTAGGAGGACCGCCGCCACTGCTGCATGAGCTTAAAAGGAATCCCGTGACGATGAGGGCGGCCATAAAGAGTCCGACTCTTCTCTTCCCTATAACCCCTCCGATTGCAACAAAACCGAAGATCACGCCCAAGCCGAGCCCAAGGTCTGCATACTGAAGGGCCTTCGTC
>JAJDBW010000084.1 GCA_029261155.1 Nitrospirota bacterium
CACGGCGACCTTCCACTGCCCTGTTTTCCACAAACGCCAGATCTCCTGTCGATCCAGCGGCGTTAACCTGATCCGCTTGTGCATCACCATGTCTACAGAACCTCCTCTTCGTTAAATTACACGAAATTCTGTAAACAACGCGCTTATTTCTTACACCTTATGACTGTAACTGATAAAAACTTTTCCCATCTTGAAGGTCCTGTTGGGTGTAAGTTTTCGATGAAAGGTGGTGCGCCTGGCTGGGCTTGAACCAGCAACCTACAGCTTAGAAGGCTGTTGCTCTATCCAATTGAGCTACAGGCGCGAAAGGCGGTGGACGAATGAGCATGACCTTGCATGTAAAGCGTAGGGCACATTCTATAATGATCCCTCTATGCAAGGCAAGGGTTTCGACTGTTTCGGAATACGCTGACAAGTTGATTTTTACCAGGGGCTTGCGTATCTTGAAAATTATGCCCATTCCCAAAATCGAATGGACGAATTCACATGGGGGCAGCATGCAAACCAACATAATCGAGCGATACCGAAGGGGCGTTTATGTTTGGTGTACCCTCTTGTTCGTGCTCGCTTTTTTGATGGCCTTTACGGGTGTCGGCCATGCCCTTAGTGAGGATGAGCAAAATACGATCGCGGTTTACGAACGCGTGAATGCGAGCGTGGTCAACATTACCAATATCGCCGTCACCTACGATTTTTTCTTGAACCCCATTCCCTCCCAGGCCTCTGGCTCGGGTTCCATTATCAGTCGAAAGGGCTTCATCCTCACCAATAATCATGTTGTAAAAAACTCCGACCGCTTGATTGTCACCTTGTCCGATGGCAGCCAATGGCCGGCGGAACTCATCGGGGCCGATCCGATTACTGACCTGGCGGTGATCAAAATCGACGCGCCTCCGGACCAGCTCACCGTTATTCCGATGGGTCGCTCCGACCAGCTTCAAGTCGGACAAAAGGTCTTGGCCATCGGCAATCCCTTTGGCCTGGAGCGCACCTTGACGACAGGGATTATCAGCGCGATTCGAAAACGGATTAAAACCGACGATCTGGAGATTGAAAAAGTGATTCAGGTCGATGCCTCAATTAACCCCGGCAACTCAGGCGGGCCCTTACTCGATTCAGACGGGCGGATGATTGGCATCAATACGCTTATTTTCACCCCTTCCGGAGGCAGTGTCGGCATCGGCTTTGCGGTACCGGTTGAGACCGTCCAAAAAAATCTAAACGACTTGGTCAACAAAGGGTATGTCGCCTACGCTTGGCTGGGCATTGAAACGCAGACCCTCACGAAAAGGCTTGCCGATTTGCTCAAGCTTCCCGTCGAGCATGGGGCCATGGTCGCGCGAATTGTCCGGGGCGGACCCGCGCATGTGGCCGGCATTCAAGGCGGAACGCGTCGGGTGGAAATCGGGAACCAACTGATGATCATCGGAGGTGATATCCTGGTTGCGCTTGAGGGAAAGACTTTTCAGACATCCGAAGAATTTCACGACCTGATGAAGCCCTACAAACCGGGAGATCGAATCGCTTTCACGCTTTGGCGAGCCGGAAAGAAAAAAGAAGTGGTTGTGGAATTAGGCGAACGTCCAAGAACCCAAGGGCGCTAAAGCGCTGTATCGCGTCGTGTTCCTCTCTTCGGTTGGCCGTACTCCCGAGTTAGGTTTTAAAATAGGGTTTTCTCCAGTGGAGATAAGCGATGACGATGACACTGCCGATAAGCAGAATGGTCCGCACCCGATGCGGCGGCGGAAATCGGAAATAGTTGATGGCGGGACTGACGATACCATAAATGGCAAAGGCCATGAAGAGGTAGTAAGTCCAGCGACGGCACTTGATCATCCCGTATCCGACAACACAATGAAAGAGCGGGAAGAGAAAGATAAGGTAGCGGAGGAGGGGCCCGTCGAGCTTCCATCCCAGAACTGTTAGGCGGTACTCGGGGTTTGCCACGATGATATAGATATCGAAGACGCCGGAGACGATCATGACCACGCCGAAGGCGAGAATGTCGTAGGGCACTTTTTCGGCGGGCGGGGTGCTTTCTTCCGAAGAAAGGGGCAGGGACATCGTGAGTCCTCAAAAGATCCGTGAAGTCATCACGGAGGCGATCATGCAATTCTTTAACACAATGCTTACATTCAATCAATTAAAACTTCCGTTCAGGCGAAGCCTCCCTTTCGGCTTAAGCCTGATGGTGCTCTTTTCTGCTTGTGATCTTTTTCCCGATCCACAATTGCGCGAGGTACGCATCCGTGCAAAATCCTCGAACCTGGGTGATGGTGCCTTTTCGCCCAACCCGGTGCACGTGCCCGTGGGGGGAAGGGTGCGGTGGCAAAACGACGATGTGTTGGAGCACGACATGGTTGCCGAGGCGAAGAACGGCCCTTGTGTTTTTCAATCGGGTCCAATCGGTTTTGGAAAAAGCTTCAGCAACTCCTTTTTCAAAAAGGCGATCTGCGATTATTATTGCGCACTTCATGGCCGAACCATGCGCGGGCGAATTATCGTAGAGTGAGATATTGACATGCGCGTTCCAGGGCTTTAGGGAATTTGAAGCGCGCGCTCAGCGTGCGGGTTCGGCCTATTCTGCGGGCCGGTTTGCGCCGAGGTTCTCGGGTTTAAAACAGCCTTTTTCGGTAATGATGGCGGCGATATATTTAGCCGGGGTGACGTCGAAGGCGGGGTTGGCAATGGTCACGCCTTTTGTCGAGATTTCTTTTTCGCCCATATGGCTGACTTCGCTGTGACTGCGTTCCTCAATAGGGATTTCCGCGCCGGAGGCGATTGCAAAATCGATGGTCGAGCTGGGCGCGGCGACATAAAAAGGGATGCCGTGTTCTTTGGCGAGGATGGCCACACCGTAGGTGCCGATCTTGTTCGCGGCGTCGCCATTTGCCGCAATCCGGTCGGCCCCAACAATGCAACACTGAATCTTTTTCTGTTGCATAAAATAGGCGGCCATGTTGTCTGTGATGAGCGTCACCGGTATTTGATCCTGCATCAATTCCCAGGTGGTTAGGCGGCTGCCTTGTAAAATCGGGCGGGTCTCGTCCGCGTAAACCTGAATGTCTTTGTATTCCTCCCAGGCCCGGCGAATGACGCCCAATGCGGTTCCGTAGCCCCCCGTGGCCAGGCCCCCCGCGTTGCAATGGGTGAGGATGCCGGAGCCCGGCTGGATGAGGCCGAAGCCAAATCGACCGATGGCATGATTCATTGCGATGTCTTCCCGAAGGATGTTATGCGCTTCGGTCAATAGGCCTTCTTTGATGGCCGAGATCTCTTGCTCGCGCAGGCGCAGTGCGAGCGCCTTCATACGATTGATGGCCCAGAAGAGATTCACTGCGGTTGGACGTGTGGCCGCCAAGCGTTCGCAACTGGGAAGCAGGGCTGTGTAGAAATCATCAAAACCCTCGGCTGAAACCTGCTGTGCAGCCAGCGCAATGCCGTAGGCTGCGGTAATCCCGATGGCTGGAGCCCCCCGGACGCGAAGCGACTCAATCGCCTCTGCAACAGCGGCGACGTCCTTACAATCGATATAGGCCACTTGTCCTGGTAGCAGGGTCTGATCGATCAGACGGACAGCGCCGTCTTTCCATTCCACAGTTGTAAACATATGCGGATTGTAAGCAATGAATGAAGAGCTGTCAACGCCAAGTCGATCGCGAGGTCTGAGGGGCATGTTTTCTCTTTATATCCAGATTAACCTTGCTTAATCGGCGGGCAGAATCTTGAATTGACAGCCATGGGTCAGACTTATATAGTAGCCTTATGCCCGATTCGACAGATGCACGTTATATGAAGCAGGCCATTCGCTTGGCGCGACGGGGTCGAGGAAAGACCTCACCGAATCCCATGGTCGGCGCGCTTGTGGTGAAAAACGGCGAGGTGCTTGGCGAGGCCTATCATCATGAGGCAGGCAAGCCGCATGCTGAAGTGTTGGCCCTTGCCAAAGCGGGTAAGGGGGCCAAAGGTGCGACGCTCTATACGAACTTAGAACCCTGCTGCCATACCGAAAAAAGGACACCACCCTGTACGGATGCGATTATCGGAAGCGGCATTCGGCGCGTCGTTGCGGCCATCAAAGATCCGAACCCGCGCGTCTTAGGAAAAGGGGTTGATAAATTGCTCTGGGCGGGGATCGAAGTGGTGGAAGGTCTTTGCGCCGCTGAAGCGGAAGCGCTCAACGCAGCCTACATTAAACACGCGCGCACCGGACATCCGCTTGTGATTCTCAAAGCGGCGATGACCCTCGACGGGCGGATTGCCACCGCTTCAGGGGAGTCACAGTGGATCAGCGGTAAGCGGGCGCGCTTAGAAGTTGATCGCATGAGGGCATACGCAGATGCCGTGTTGGTGGG
The DNA here is from genome assembly GCA_029261155.1 of Nitrospirota bacterium. GTDB lineage: Bacteria > Nitrospirota > Nitrospiria > SBBL01 > JAADHI01 > JAJDBU01. Next base: position 4,356 of record JAJDBW010000084.1, read on the forward strand.
GATCGGCACGGTCTTGGCCGATAATCCCATGTTGACCCTTCGCCGATTAAAAGGGAAGAATCCGCTTCGTATCGTTATCGATCCTCAGCTTAAAATCCCCCTTCAATCCAATCTGGTGACCACCGTTTCCAGTGCGGGCACCCTGATTTACACCACCTTGAAAGCGCCATCCAAAAAGATAAAACAACTTCAAGAAAAAGGCCTTCAGGTGGTCGCACTTACAATGCAAAAAGGGAGCATCCCTTTCGAGCATGTGCTCGATGATCTGGGAAAACGCGGAATAATGAATCTCCTCATCGAAGGCGGAGGTGGGGTGAATGGGATTGCCCTGCGGTCCAAATCGGTCGATCGCGTGATTTTTTATATTGCCCCGAAAATGCTTTGCGGCGACGACGCAATCAGCGTCGCGTCCGGCAAGGCCCTAAAAATGCTTTCCGATGCGGTGATACTTGAGGAGCTGAAGTGGCGGCAAGTCGGAGAGGATCTCTGCCTGGAAGGAAGGATACGCCGATGAGGGTCATCGCGAAGCTTGTGTATAAAGCATTGCAGTTATTTTTGACGACACCACTCCTGCTGGCTTTGTTCTTTTCGGCGCAAGCGATCGCTCTGAGCCAGGCCGCGGATATCCCGGTGGTTAAAGAGGTTGAGGGCGATTTGAATCTCTTTGTGCAGCAGTATCTTTTTTCGCAAGACGAAAAACAAAGAGAGGTTTTGTTGAAGCAAATCTTAGCCCATAAAGAAACAACGATCGAAAAGTTAGAAGACTTGATTCGTAACGGCGCATTATATCCCCCGGATCCCGCTGTCGGATCGCTTCATGAATCGATCACGGTGCGCAGTCATGAGATGAATTATGCGCTCTATGTTCCCGAAAATTACGATCCCAAATCCACCTACCCGCTCATCGTCTGTTTGCACGGGGCGGGCTTTGACGGCGGGTCCTACATTGATCGCTGGAAAACCCGCCTGGGTGAAAAAAGTCTCCTGCTTTGCCCGACCATTGGTGCGGGAGCGTGGTGGTCGCCGCAAGGCGAGGCCTTGGTGATGGCCTCGGTGGACGCCGTTATGTCGAAATATCGTATCGATCCCGATCGGATTTTTTTAACCGGCATGTCCAATGGGGGTATCGGCACCTACCTGGTGGGCATATTTCATTCCGATCGTTTTTCGGCCTTCGCCCCCATGGCCGGCGGCATTCCTGAGGAAATCTTTCCTTATTTGAAGAACTTTTCAACGGCAGGGATCTATATCATTCATGGCGAAAAAGATGGCGTCATGCCCGTGGACATGTCTCGCAAGGTGAGCACCTTCTTGAAGAAGGCAGAGATTCCCCACACCTTCCGAGAGCACAACCAAGAGCATCCGATGGCGGGCGGCCATTTTTTTCCGCGTGAAGAACTGCCGGCCCTCGTCGATTGGTTTAACCAACAAAAACGTATTGCCGACCCGGCGAAATTGCTTTCGGTTCGAGACAAAGTTCACCTCGCACCCTATTATTGGACGGAGATCAACGAAACCGAGGGCGAGGTGGCGGATCTGCAACAATCGATTTTCGATAATACGGCCATCGAGCTTGTTCGGGAGGGCGTTTTTCCCACCTTAAAAGGAGAGATTGAGGGCAACACGGTCCGCATTGAAAGTAAACGCATAAAAAAACTGACGCTCTTTTTTAATAATCGCTTGGTCGATTTTTCTAAGCCGGTTTTTATCTCAGTCAATGGAATAAAACGCTTCGAAGGCAAACTAAAGGCGAACCCCGCCTTTCTCCTGAAAGAAGCGAATCGCCGCAAGGACCGTGTCTCATTCTACACCGCCTCGGTAACACTCGATCTGAGTGCAGCAGACCAAGCAGAATAACGCCAGCATGTTTACGGGAATAATCGAAGAGATGGGCACCGTCGAGACGCTGGTTCGAAGCCATGGGGCCTCGCGACTGAGTCTGCGTGCCGCCATAATTATGGAGGGCCTATCGGTCGGCGACAGCGTCGCGGTCAATGGCGCTTGCCTCACCGTGCTCAATCCGACACCCTCCGGTTTCTCATGCGACCTGTCTCCCGAGACGATGCGCCAAACAAACCTGGGCGATCTCAAGCCGGGCGAGCGGGTGAACCTCGAGCGCGCCATGCGCCTTGGTGATCGACTCGACGGGCACTTGGTTTCGGGGCATATCGAGGGCAAGGGAAGAATTATTGCAAAACAGCCGGAAGCGAATGCCATTCTCCTTTCGATTGAAGTGCCTCCTCTCCTCTTAAAATACTGCATCCCAAAAGGCTCGATCACGCTTGATGGCGTGAGCATGACCATAAACGACCTCGACGAAAAAGGGATTACAATCTCGGTTATTCCTCATACGGCCGCAGTAACGACCTTAGGCCAAAAGGGTGTCGGCGCTTCTTTAAATGTGGAAAGCGATTTGATTGGAAAGTATGTCGAGCGCCTGATGCAAGGCCAGAAAGGTCTTGAAGAAGCCTAAGCCTGTTGGAATAAAAAACCGGCTGAGCTATCTTATAGTATTCTTCTATTTTGCAATGAATATTACATCTTAAAGTCTTCACTTTTAAGTGCATCTAAGAATAATTGAATACCAATAGTTATACACACACAAATCTTTATGAGAAATTTCCATTACTCTTGGGTGGAGTAGGGGCACCCTTTCCTGGGAAATTAAACGCAACGCTTTTCCCGAGAGTATCGGCTCTACCCTCTTCAAGTAGCGTCCATGCCCGATCCGATGTGTGGAATAAACGGAGCCCTTGTCGTCCTCGGCTCAAGAAGATACAGGTCATTCCGTTTGTAGAGGTCAAGCCTAGAACAGGATGGGTCCAAGAATAGATCGCGGGACGAATAATAACTCCGACACTCAGATCTGGTAGTCTTTGCTAAATGCGCTTAGCAATGAACCAAGTTCCTGAGGAACTGATTCTAGCAACGATCACTGAAAATCAGAGTGAGCAAATAGAATCGTCTAAATAAAAAGGCCCTCCCTATTCGGGGAGGGCCTTTTTGCTTCCAATGCGTTTTTCAGGCGTTTATCCCACCGTTTCCGCGAGATCATCGGCCGATGGATTATCGTCTCCACTGATCCTGTTTGCGCTGTCGTCGATTAAAGTCGCTCCAGTCGAAATCGAATCGTCGATAGCAACGGCATCCTTATTCTGTGAGAAGACATCCATGTTTAATGGGATTTCCGATGCCCAGGCTTCCGCAAGCGTCGTGCCGTGGTTAGGGTCTTTTGTGCGCCCATCGAGAAACGCGGCGCCCATATTATCGACGATACCCGCACCCACCTCGCTGACCAGCGCGGCGGCTGTGGCGTTATTTTTCGTCAAGGCATCCG
>JAJDBW010000085.1 GCA_029261155.1 Nitrospirota bacterium
GAGAACAATCACTGGGCCTGCGCTTAAGTTTCAACTGTTGTTGAGGACGAAGTCATTGAGCCGATGTAGACAAAGCGTTCTCAAATTGATGTCTCGGTCTTTTTTGAAGAACCGGAAGACGACTTTTTCAGCAAGCCCTACCTAGGCAGCAATTCTGCACCCCCTAAATAAAAACTCAACTTTCTGAATAAGAATCCGATAGATATTTACGCGCTAGAAAGACCTCAGGGGAAGGGAGAAAAAACCGATGGTTCTCAAATTTACGTATGCCCTGGTGATGGCTTGTTTTTTTGCGTCGAGTTGCTGGGGAGGCACGATTACAGGAACAGTTTCGCTATTCGGAAAAACAAAGAAACACGCCGCAGTCCATCTGGTCGGGATAAAAGCCCCTGTAGAAGTCCCAGAAGAACATGGGGTCATCGTTCAAAAAGGACAGCGTTATATCCCCAGGGTCCTGCCTGTGGTCAAAGGCACGACAGTGGATTTTCCCAATAACGATACAGTCTTTCACAACGCGTTCTCACTCACCCCGGGCAATAGCTTCGATTTCGGCACTTACGGACCCGGCAAAAATCCCGGCGCCCTGTTTAACGCAGCGGTGCCCACCGACATCTTTTGCAATATGCACGAACAAATGCAAGGACTTGTTCTTGTTCTAGAACATCCCTACTTCGATCTTACGTCTAAACAAGGGACCTACACCTTAAAAAATGTCCCCGAAGGAACCTATGCGATCAAAGCCTGGATCAACCCGACCTTAAGCGAGGAAAAGTCCGTAAACGTCGGCGCAGGCGAAACCGTGAACATCGATTTTGATCTTTCAAAATAATAAGGGGGAATGAAGATGCGCAATCCATCCGGAATTACTTCACCATGTCACAGCTGTTAAAAACATTGCATCTCGACAAGATGAAGCTGGGTCAGAGGATCTTGCTGTCCATTTTAGTCGTGATCCTCCTCTCCATTTCCGCGACGGTTTTCTTGGTTAATTCAGTCGTTAAACACGAAGTAGAGGTGGGCATTCAATCCGACCTGGCACGGACTCAATCCGTCTTTGAAGCCTTTCAATCTTTTCAGGCTCAAGAATCGGCAATTAAAAACCGCCTTTTTAGCCAGATTTCTTTTGTAAAAGCCTTGGTCTCATCAAAAAATATCGATGCGATCGCACAATTTGCACAAGACTCTCTCGCGAAGATGGAGAGTGATCTCTTTATTGTTACCGATGAAAAGGGTCGGAGCCTGGCAAATACCGAAACCCAGGTCACCGGAGAAGACTTGGCGCAGCTGCCCTCGGTACGCATGGCTTTGGAAGCCGAAGACGGAAAAGGGAGCGGTCTCTTGCTTCAGAATGGCCGGGCTTTTCGCATTTTTACGGTCGCCATCCAATCCCGCGGATCGATCCTGGGCACACTGTCTATCGGATTTCTCATTGACGATCACGCGACCGAAAAAATTACCACAATGACGCTGAGTCAGACGACCTTGGTCTTAAATGGGCAAATTATCGCCTCTGTGTGGAGCAAAGAAGCGCAGTCCGCGCTTTCTGAGTCCTTGTCTGCGATCCAGGATCGCATTAGAAAGATGCAGAGTACCGGTACCGTCAGCGAAGCCTTTGACATGAAAATCGGTTCAGAATCCTACACCACTTTGTTAATCCCCATCTTGGATGGAAATCAAGTGTCTGAAGGCTATTATTTGATTCAAGTCTCAAGAGACAAGGCCATGGCCATTTACCGCCATGTGCAATTCCGTATCTTAACCATTGGGCTCATCTCCATTCTCTTTGCAATCGCCATCAGCATGTGGATTGCTCGGCAAATCGCTCAGCCGATTGTCATTCTGGCCCATGCCTCGGATGCCATTTCAAAGGGAAACCTTTCCCCGAAAATCGTTTCCGATCCCCTCCTCATCATCGACCAACGAAAAGACGAGGTCGGTCTATTGGCAACTAGCTTTGGCGCCATGGTGACAAGATTAATACGACTCCTGAAGTCACTCAGGCAATCTGCTGTCGGCATCGCCTCGGCTTCGGATTCCCTTTCTCTCTCCAGCCATAACATGGCTTCGAACAGTAAAGCGGTCAAGGAAAAGGCATCCATCGCCTTAAGCGCCAGCCGGGAAACCAATAAAAAGGTTCAGACCGTGGCCTCGGCCGCCGAGCAAATGTCTGCCACCATCAAAGAGATTGCCGGAAATCTTTCGAATGCGAGCCAAATTACAAACAAGGCGGTGTTAAAGGCAGAATCAACGGACAGCACAATTTCTAAACTGAGCGCGTCCAGCGCGCAGATAAACGACATCGTTAAACTCATTACAGGCATCGCCCAACAAACCAATCTCTTGGCTTTAAACGCGACCATCGAGGCCGCACGGGCGGGGGAGGCAGGGAAAGGTTTCTCTGTCGTCGCCAATGAAGTTAAAGGCTTGGCCATGCAAACCACCCAGGCCACCGAAGAAATCGGCAAAACGGTCGCACTGATTCAATCGGAATCGAACAATGCGGTGAGTGCGATCAAAGAAATTCGAGAGATCATCCATGAAATTAGTGGCATCTCCGAGACCATCAGCGACACCATGGAAGAGCAGGCCAAGGCAACACAAGAAATCAGTGATAATATGTCTGTCGTCGCCCAAGGATCCAATGCAGTCGCCGAGAATATTTCAGGCGTTATGGAGGCCTCAGAAAACACAAACCAGGGCGCCAAAGCAATTATGGACGCCTCTGGAAACCTGGCCCAAATGTCTTTCGATATGAATGAAATCGTGGAAGAAATGGGCCAGCCAGAAGACCGATTCGATCCGTCAATGGAGGATGACTTCCTGACCTTAGAGAACTGATCGCCTCTCCCCCCAATCAAGACCTACCTTTTAAAATCGTGTCTCCAGATATTTGAGATGCGCGTATAGCTTCGGCTTTTCCGTCTCCAAACCATTAAAACGAAGGCCCACCGCATATTCATTTGCCTCTTCAATCGGTTTCACCCAAACCACTTCTGCAAAAACAGATTCTTCTATATCGCCTTGCCGGGTCACAAAAGAAATTTCGGCGACTAAAAAATCTCCTTTCTTGTATGTATCTTCCGTGTAAATCCCCATCCCATGGCTACAGATTTCTCTCACCAAGGCCTTGTGCGTCTTTTGTGCACCGCGCGGGCTCAAGCGAACCAACATCACCACGGGTATTCGTGGAAATTGCCTTTGATTCTGCATCTATCTTCTCCATTTTTATCGATATAAAATCTCTATGCGTGCGTTTTGAATGCTAAAAAGCTTATATAATTCGTCCTTTCGAGTCCTGGATAACAAAGACCCCGTCCCAAGCCCTAGACAAAAAAAACCCTATACGCCATGAGGCAAAGTATAGGGACCGTCGGGTAGGCTTCTTTTCGGGGGTCCTTCAAGCCATATTTCGCAGCGCTTAAAATAAGCGGAATTTAGGCCAATGACTTTGCGATCCAACCTTTCGGACAGGAGTGCCTTTATCGTGATGCTTATATATTGTGTTTGTATCTAAGGGTACCCCCAAATACGGCGTTGTCAATCTTTTCGGCACAAATACCTGCGGCCCGAATCCGGCCTGCTCTCTTTTCAGAATTTCGATAAACTGCCCCACTCGACCCAGAGTCAGGATGAGGACAAAAATTGACTGCGAGGCCCTATCCACAGGCCGAAATTTGATTGCCTTGGGATGATTTCTTCTCTTGCTTAAAACACCTTCTCGCTATAGAATTGCGCATTTATTCTAAATAAGACGGTTCCTAAAATAAGAATCCATTAAAAAAGGACAACGCACATACCTTACCGTGCTAGGCGTATTGGCTTTTTTAGACAAGGGGATAAGAGAGACAACAAAATGCAAAAATGCTTATGGATTCAGCCCGCCCTCGGAATAGTACTGCTTGGCTTAATCTCTCTTTCATTTTTAGAATATTCCGAAGCGTCGGGAGAACCTGTTCTTGTTCAATCCGACGAAAAAGACGTCATCCAAATCAAAAAACCCGTCATCGGATGGGTTGAAAAAGTGAGGGTGTATCCGGGGGCCTTGGAACTGAAAGCCAAGATCGACACCGGGGCCAAAAGCTCATCTATCAATGCACCGAATGCAACCACTTTTGAGCGCGATGGAAAAAGATGGGTCTCCTTCAAATTGGTCGGGCCGAATAAGAAGAAAATTCAGATCGAGAAACCCATACATCGAACCACACTCATCAAGCGTAAAGGGGCAGATGCCCATGAGCGCGTGGTGATTCGCATGTTTGTCTGTCTTGGGAAAGACCTCAAAGAAATCGATGTCAACCTTGCGGATCGAACAGGTTTTAATTATCAAGTCTTGATCGGACGCAAAGATCTCGCCAAGACATTTAAAGTCGATATCGATCCTTCCGCAAAGTTTACAAGGGCACCGCGCTGTCCTCCTCTTAATGCGACCGATACCGGTTTGACAGATCGAGAAGAATGAACCGCCGCCATTTCTACGTCTTAGTCGCTGGCTTAAGCCTTACGGGTTTGGGAATGTTTCTCTTCAAATTCCTGGTCTTGGGTTTTCCCTTAACCCCTTACGAGCAGGCGGACGTTTGGGATTTGGAAGCCCGGATTACTTTCGAGGCAAAAGATAAACCGGTTAAGATTTCATTATTGGTGCCCCGTAACTCGCACCTGGTGACCGTGGTCAACGAGAACTTTATTTCGCGAGGCTTCGGACTCATTACGCGAACGGAGTCAGGCAATCGGCAGGCCGTCTGGTCGATGAGAAAAGCGGGCGGAGCACAAAGCCTCTATTATCACGCGACGGTACAGAAGGCGGGTGTAAAAGAGGCCCGCCCCCTGAAGAAACCGCCTGAGATCGTCCCCCATCAATTCGAGGGCGTGTTTCTCGAAGCGGCCACCACCATTGTTTCTGACATTATTGCCCAGTCTGCAGACATCGAGGTCCTTATCGGCGGGCTGCTTAGCCGCTTGCACAAAGAAAAACCCGACGGCCCGGTCCTGCTCCTTTTAGGAAAAAAGGCCGACCCCTTAAAAAAATTACAGGTCGCGGTCGATCTGCTGGGGCTCAATAACACGCCCGCACGGGTGGCTCACGGCATACGACTCAAAGAGCAAGGCCGCGATGTCCCCTTGATCCATTGGCTCCAGGTCTATGACAACGGCACCTGGCGGGACTACCACCCCACATCCGGTGAACCCGAAATTCCTGCCGATTACTTCCTTTGGTGGACGGGCCCGGGCCCCTTGCTGCAGTCCAAGGGCGTGGATAAACTCCACGTCAATTTATCGGTCAGTTTGAGCATCGATTCCGCGATTAATGCCCTTGTGGATCGGGGTCAAATCCTCACGCCTCAGCTCCTTGCTTTTTCATTGTTCAGCTTGCCCATCCATGTTCAATCGACCTATCGGATCTTACTGATGATTCCAATGGGCGCCCTCCTTCTGGTTTTGTTAAGAAATGTCGTCGGCGTAAAAACCTTCGGGACCTTCACCCCTGTCCTCATCGCCCTCGCTTTTCGAGAAACCCAACTGCTTTGGGGCATTGTTTTTTTCAGCATTATGGTGGCCTTTGGTTTAAGTGTGCGCTTTTATCTGGAGCATTTAAAATTGTTACTGGTGCCGCGACTGGCGTCTGTCCTCATCGCCGTTGTGCTCCTCATGGCCGCCTTTAGTATCGTCAGCCATAAACTCGGCCTCGAACGGGGCTTGTCTGTCGCCATCTTCCCCATGGTGATTTTAACGATGACCATCGAACGCATGTCCATTGTTTGGGAAGAACGAGGTGCGAGCGAAGCGATACAGCAAGGCTTTGGCAGTCTATTGGTGGCTGCAGCAGCCTACAGTGTGATGAGCCTTAGTTATTTGGAACACCTCCTTTTTGTCTTTCCGGAGCTCTTGCTTATCCTCCTGGCCGGAACCATCCTCTTGGGACGGTATAACGGCTATCGATTAACCGAGCTGGCCCGTTTTAAGGTCTTCGCCAAGGACCCGTCTTGATCCTTGATCTTTACAAATCCTTAGCGAAAAAAGGCCTCCTAGGGATCAACCAGCGCAATGCTGATTATATTTTGCCCTACAATGCCCGGCACCGTTATCCCCTCGTCGATGACAAACTGCTGACCAAACGCCTCGCCTTACAGGCCGGCTTGGGCGTGCCGGAACTCTACGGTTCTGTGGAAATCGTCCGGCAGGTCAGGGACTTGCCGGAACTACTCAACCGCCACACGGACTTCGTGATCAAACCTGCCCATGGCAACAGCGGCGAAGGCATTCTCATTATCGCAAGCAGAATCAAGCGAGCCTATCGGCGGCATAACGGATTGCTCATCTCCGAGGAGGCTCTATTTCACCACGTCACCAACATCTTAAGCGGAATGTACAGCCTCGGTGGGCACCCCGACAAAGCCTTGATCGAATACCGTGTTCAAGCCGATCCTTTTCTTGAAACCATTAGCTACCAAGGCGTGCCCGACATCCGCATCATCGTCTTCCGCGGCTTTCCGGTGATGTCGATGGTCCGCTTGCCGACACGAATGTCGAACGGAAAGGCCAACCTTCATCAAGGTGCCTTGGGCGCGGGTATCGACCTCGCCACCGGGACGACCTTGGAGGCCGTCTGGCAGAATGAAGTGGTCGACGAGCATCCCGATACAGGCAATAGCGTCAGCGGCGTCAAAATCCCCTATTGGGACACCCTTCTGCATCAGGCATCGCGCTGCTATGAATTAACGGGCTTAGGCTATCAAGGCGTCGATATTGTCCTAGATCGGGATAAAGGCCCCCTCATCTTGGAACTTAACGCGCGGCCCGGCCTCAACATTCAAATCGCCAACAAAGTCGGCCTGCTTCCTCGGCTACGCCAGGTGGAACGCGATGGAAAAGAAAGCATGACGGTGGAGGAACGGGTGACTTTCTCACAAAAACACTTCGGAGCGGTCCTTCCACCCCAGCCCGCCGAACAAACGACAAATCACCTTTAATTGAATTGAGGCGCGGAATAAGATAGAATTTCTAGCTTTACTTTAGGGAGGTCTTTACTTTTGGCACCATTGGATCCGCTTTCATTACTTCGTCAAAAAATCGATGCGATTGACGAGAAGCTCCTGCTTCTTTTGAACGATCGCGCCCGTATCGTTCAAGAGGTGGGTACGATCAAACAAGAAAAAGGTGCCGAATTTTACGTGCCCGGCCGAGAACAGGAAATATACGAACGCCTACAACAACTGAATGCAGGCCCATTTTCTGACACGGCCATCCATTCCGTTTTTCGTGAAATCATATCGGCTTCTCTTTCTTTAGAAACCCCGCTCAAGGTGGCCTACCTGGGGCCTAAGGCCACGTTCACACACCTGGCCTGCAACCAACGCTTTGGTTCGTCGGTCGTGGACCAGCCGATCGACAGCATCAAAGGCGTCTTCGACGCAGTCGAAAAAGGGCGCGCCGATTATGGGGTGGTGCCCATCGAAAACTCCACGGAAGGCGTGGTCAATCATACCCTCGATATCTTCGTCGATTCGCCACTGAAGATCTACGGTGAGATTTTTCTCGAGGTTACACATCATCTGCTCTCGAAAGCGCCCTCGCTCGAATCGCTAAAATGCATCTATTCCCATGCCCAAGCCATTGCCCAATGCCGTGTTTTTCTGGAGACCAACCTGCCGAATGTGCCGGTCAAGGAGGTATCCAGTACAGCTTATGCCGCAAAACTCTGCCAAGAGGATGAAGCGGTAGCTGCGATCGCTTCGGAATTGGCCTCAAAAATCTACCAAATTCCGATTCTCAGTCAGCAGATCGAAGACAACCCGCATAACGTAACGCGCTTCTTGGTTATTTCGAAAAAGCTGCATATTCCGACGGGCAAAGACAAGACCTCCATTATTGTGTCGATCAAAGACAAGCCCGGCGCACTTTATCAGTGTTTGCGGCTTTTTTCGGACAAAGAAATCAATTTAACGAAAATCGAATCGCGGCCTTCGAAAAAGAAGGCCTGGGAATATCTCTTTCACATCGATATGGTGGGCCATCTTGAAGACGAGGGCATCCACGGCGTCTTGGAGGCCCTGAAACCTGAAGTCGCCCTCTTAAAAATCCTCGGCTCCTACCCCTTGGCCGAAGAAGGAAATAGATAGGCAACACGCATGATTAAAGTCAGCCCAGACATCTCAGACATTGCCTCCTACGTTCCGGGCAAACCCATTGAAGAATTGGAGCGCGAACTCGGCATTTCGGACATTGTCAAAATGGCCTCGAACGAAAATCCGCTCGGCCCCTCTAAAATGGCCGTCCGGGCGATTCGTCAACAGTTAAAACAAATCTTCCGATATCCAAACGGCGCCGCATACCTGCTTAAGCAGGCCCTCGCAGACAAATGGAAGCTTCGTCCGGAACAGGTCATCATCGGAAACGGATCGAATGAAATCATCGAATTGCTGGTGCGAACTTTCATCATGGCCGGAGACGCCGTGGTGATGGCCGAGCCCAGCTTTTCGCTCTATCGGTTGATGGCCCAAAGCGGACATGCCACAATTCGAACCGTGCCTTTAAAAAACGGACGGCACAATTTGGTGGAGATGGTCAAGGCAGTCACGGCTAAAACGAAGCTGGTTTTTATTTGCAATCCGAACAATCCCACTGGCACCATCATCGATCACCAGGCGCTTAAATCATTTTTGGCCAGCCTCCCGAAACGCATTCTCGTGGTCTGTGATGAAGCCTACGCGGAATATGCGAGTGCCTCGAATTTTCCGAAGTCGATTAAACTCTTAAAAGGTGGCGCTCAGCTGATCGTCCTGCGAACCTTTTCGAAAATCTATGGACTCGCCGGCCTTCGCGTGGGTTACGGCTTAAGCCACCCCAAAGTCATCGACTACATGAATAAGGTACGCCAACCCTTCAATACCAATCTCCTGGCCCAGCTCGGAGCGCTGGCCGCCTTATCCGACAAGGACCATTTATCGCGATCTCTGAAGATGAACCAAGACGGGAAACAATCCATTTCCCAGGCCTTCAATGAAATGGGCATTGCATACTATCCTTCGGAAACGAACTTTATTTATTTCGATTTGCAAAACAAGAGCGCGAAGCAGGGAAATCGAATTCAAAACGCCCTCTTAAAAAGAGGCGTCATCATCCGTCACTTTGGCGGAACACAGTTCCGGGTGTCGATCGGACTTCGGGCTGAAAACGGTCGCTTCATTCGCGCCTTGAAAGACGTGCTGGGCGATAAAAAAACGAGCGGCAGGGCGCCCAGACCCTAAACTGGGAAAGGAGAAAATCATGGTCATCGTACTGAAACCGGGCACAACGGATCGGGAGAAAGATCATATCGTCCAAAAAATAAAAGACGCGGGCCTTATGCCCCATGTTCTCATCGGCGAAGAGCGAACCGTCATCGCCATCATCGGGGACGAACGCGCCTTTCAAAAGCAGGCCTTAACGGCACTGCCGGGGGTGGAAAAGGCGGTACCCATTCTTTCGCCCTACAAGCTTGTCAGCCGTGAATTTAAAAAAGAGGACACCATTGTTGAAGTCAATGGCATCAAAATCGGTGGCAATAACGTGGTGGTGATGGCTGGCCCCTGTTCGGTAGAGACCAACGACCTGCTCACTTCGATCGCCATAGAAATTAAGAAGGCCGGGGCTTCGATTTTAAGAGGCGGCGCCTTTAAACCCCGAACCTCGCCCTATTCATTTCAGGGTCTGGGAGAAGAGGGTTTGGAATACTTAAGTGAGGCACGGCAGCGAACCGGGCTCCCCATTATCACCGAGGTCTTGGATCCGCGCGACATGCCCATGATGGCCAAACACGCCGACATTCTTCAGGTCGGCGCCAGAAACATGCAGAACTTCAAACTCCTGGAAGAGGTCGGATCGCAAAGCAAACCGGTCATGTTAAAGCGGGGACTTTCCGCAACGATTAAGGAATTTTTGCTTTCCGCCGAATATATTATGTCCGCTGGCAATCCTAGAGTGATTCTTTGTGAACGGGGCATCCGAACCTTTGAAACCCAAACACGAAACACACTCGATCTCTCCGCCGTTCCAGTGCTAAAACGCTTGACGCATCTGCCGGTTATAGTCGACCCAAGCCACGCCGTCGGAAAGACCTACCTCGTTGCTCCGATGGCCAAGGCGGCCATTGCCGCAGGCGCAGACGGCCTTATGATCGAAGTCCATTCGAATCCCGCAGAAGCCTTTTGCGATGGAGACCAGGCGATGCTCCCAGACGATTTTAAACAACTCATGATAGAATTGGATCGCATAGCGGTTGCCGTTGGCCGAACCCTCTCCCTAGGGACGCCGGCATCCACCGCTTCCACACCGTAGCGCATGTTTTCCACAACGAGAAAGGGGTCATCAGTGTTGTTTAACCAAATGACGATTATCGGCGTCGGGCTTATCGGGGGCTCCCTCGGCTTGGCCGCTAAGAAAAAAAAGGCCGTCAAACAGGTTGTCGGTTTTGGCCGGCGAAGAGGGGCGCTGCATAAGGCCGTTTCCCTCAATGCCATCGACCGTTATTTTCTTAGCTTGCCCAAAGCGGTGAAAGAGGCCGACCTCATCGTCCTCGCCACCCCTGTGGGCACCTTCGAAAAACTATGCCGGGCCATCGGGCCTCACCTCCAAGAGGGCGCGGTCGTCACCGATGTCGGCAGTGTTAAGGGCGATCTTGTCGCACGACTCGAGAAGGCCCTCCCTGCTCAGGTTCACTTTGTTGGCGGCCACCCCATTGCCGGCGCAGAGAAATCGGGTGTCTTGGCGGCCTCGGGAACACTCTTTCAAGGCGCACGCACACTCCTCACACCCAACGCCCAGACCGACCGTAAGGCCCTAAAGCGCATCGCGGCCCTTTGGAAGGCCGTGGGATCTAAGGTTTCGGAAGTCGACCCTTTCGATCACGACCGCATTCTCGGTTTGGCAAGCCACCTGCCTCACCTTGTCGCCTATGCCTTAATGGAAACCCTGACTCACCCGCGTGTCGCCGGACTGAACCCCGTGAACTATTCGGCGGGCGGCTTTCGCGACTTCACTCGGATTGCGGCCAGCTCGGCAGAAATGTGGCGCGACATTTTCCTTTACAACAAAGACGCCATGGTCGAAGCCATCGATCTCTATCAAGAATGCCTCGAAAAACTCAAAAAACAGATTATCAGCGAAAAAGGCGAAGACTTGCTTCAAACCTTGGAACACGCGAAAAGCGTCCGGCTGAAAACCAGCTCATGACAGGCAAAGGATCGCCTTGGCAAATCTAACATCCCCCAAGACAGGCCCACTTCGCGGTCGACTCACGCTTCCCGGCGATAAATCCATTACCCACCGCGCCGTCATGCTCTCCGCGCTGGCGGAGGGCACAAGCGAAATTTCGGGCTACCTGGCCTCTCAAGATTGCCAACAAACCATCAAAGCCTTTCAAGCCATGGGCATTTCAATCAGCGCCTCGACCATCAAAGGCCGACCTTGTCTTTCGATCGAAGGCAAAGGGCTCGAGGGACTTACAGAGCCGCGAGATGTGCTCGACTGCGGAAACTCCGGAACCACCATGCGGCTTTTAACCGGGCTTCTTTCGGGACAGCCTTTTTTTTCGGTGCTGACGGGAGACCAATCTCTGCGCACGCGACCCATGCGCCGCATTGTGGATCCGCTTCGCATGCGAGGCGCGGATATTGCGGGCCGCGCCGAGGGCGCGCAGGCCCCCCTGGCCATTGTCGGTAAACGATTGTCCGCCATCGACTACCTCATGCCTATTGCGAGTGCGCAAGTTAAATCGGCAATCTTGCTCTCTGGATTGGGTAGTGCCGAGGCGACCCTTCTCCGTGAGCCCAAGGCATCACGCGACCATACCGAGCGGATGTTCCAAGAGTTTGGCCTGAATTTGGAAAAGAAAAAAGAAATTCTGACCTTCATCGGCGGCCAGCCCTTTCAAGCTAAAAAGATCGCCGTCCCCGGCGATCTCTCCTCGGCCTCCTTTTTTCTCGTTGCCGGAACCTTGATCGAAGGCTCCGACATCACGCTTGAAAATGTAGGCGTCAATCCCACCCGGACCGGCATTCTCGACATTCTGGAACAAATGGGCGCAAAGATCACCTTGAACCCAAAACCCGACGCGGGCCACGAACCCCTCGCCGATTTACAGGTGTGTGCGCATCCGCTCCGAGGGATCGAGATCGAGGGAGATCTTATCCTTCGCGCCATCGACGAATTCCCTATCGTTTGTGTCGCTGCAGCCAGAGCCGAAGGCAGAACCACGATCCGCGGGGCAAAAGAGTTGCGTTTTAAAGAAAGTGACCGCATCGAAACCATGGCAGAGGCCCTGCGGGGCATGGGCGTCGCGGTCGAGACTTTTCCGGATGGGATCCAGATTGAAGGGAAGACGAACTGGAAGGGCTGCACTTGTATTACGGGCGGCGATCATCGCGTGGCCATGTCCATGGCAATCGCCGGCTTGTTGGCATCGGGCGGGAATAAGATAGACGATGTCGCCTGTATTGACACCTCTTACCCAGGCTTTTTCAAAGACCTCTCCAAATTGGCAGAAGCCTAATCGCCATAGGAAGGAACGAGGGAATGGAGCAGACTTGCCCAAGGCTTTAACGATTACGATTGACGGCCCCGCTGCCGCAGGAAAGAGCAGCGCGGCCATGGGCTTGGCACAACGGCTCGGTTACACCTACCTCGATACAGGCGCGCTTTATCGGGCCATGGCTTGGAAAATGATCGAAGACCGAGTCACTATCGAAGATGAGGCGGAGGTCTCATTGCAGTGCAAGAACCTGAACATTAAACTGAGTTTAATAAAAGACGCTACGGAGGTGAAGATCGACGGTTTCAATGCCACACCCCATCTGCGACGGCCGGAGGTCAGCAAAGCCGCTTCTCGGATTTCGAGCTATGCCGCAGTAAGGAAAAAACTACTGAACATTCAACGCGCGATCGGAGAAAACGGCGGGGTCGTCGCCGAAGGCCGAGACATGGGGACGGTTGTTTTTCCAAAGGCCGACTTAAAATTTTATTTGGATGCCCAGATTGAAACACGAGGAAACCGGCGTTATCAAGACCTTGTCCAAGCCGGGGAGAAGACCGATCCCATCGCGACGATAGAGACGATTGCGGAACGTGACCGTCAAGACCAAGAACGGGTTCATGCCCCCCTGAAACCGGCGGCCGATGCCATATGCATCGATTCGACCTTTTTAAGCGAAAAAGAGGTCGTTGAAAAAATGTTCCAAGAGGCCATTCAGGCCAGGGCCCGGTCATGAGGCCTGCCTTTTATGCTTCTCTCCTCTTTTCCTATGGAGGATAATGCTCTACCCCATTGCGCATGTCCTTGTCTCCTTCCTGGCAAAAACCTGTTTTCGTTTGAAAGTTTACGGTATCGAACACATCCCTAAAACAGGCGGCCTGATCGTCGCTGCAAACCACAACAGTTATTTCGATATTCCCTTCCTGGGCTGTGCCCTGCCCCGGCCGGCGGACAACATCGCCAAGATTGAGCTCTTTCGCTTTCCGCCGCTCGCGGCATTATTTAGGGCCCTGGGCGGTTTTCCCGTTCGGCGCGGCACCGCAGACCGGGGCGCCATGGCGGAAGCACTCAAGCGCTTAGACGCGGGCCGGCTGCTCGCCTTCTATCCGGAAGGCACCCGGAGTAAGGACGGCAAACTCCAAAAGGCCAAACCCGGTATCGGCTGGGTGGTTGAACAATCCCGAGTTCTCGTGCTTCCGGCCTATATCGAGGGGACGTCCCCAGTACGACCTTTTCGTCGTGTCAGCGTCCGTTTTGGCGCACCGATCGACTTCAGCCCACAGATTCAGGAGGCCCGTAATCAAGGGGTGCATCCAAAAATACTTTATGATACAATCTCCTCAGAGATTATGGCTCAAATCGGTCGACTTGCGCCTGAAGAGGCGCTTTCCCGGTAATCTTTTAGGCGAAACGAGGAGGAGAGATGGAAGTCCTGTTGGCGGAACATGCCGGATATTGCTTTGGGGTTAAACGCGCGGTGAAATTGGCCGATGACGCGGCCACCAGCCATCCCGATGGTGTTCACAGCCTCGGGCCATTGATCCACAACCCACAGGTGGTTGAACAACTCGCAAAAAAAGGGGTAAAAAAAGTCGATTCGCTTGATGAGGTTGAAGATGGTGTTGTCATTTTTCGTTCACACGGCGTTGCCTCACCCAAGCTTTTTGAAGACGCCCAGGCCAAAGGTGTCACTGTCGTCGATGCCACCTGTCCCTTCGTAACGAATGCCCAACGGGATGCCAAGCAACTGATTGAAGAAGGCTACCAAGTGGTCATGGTGGGCGACCGCAATCATCCGGAGACGAAAAGTGTGCTCGGACATGCGGGCGGCGAAATTTTGGTAACGGAATCCTTTGAGGAAATTAAGGCCTATCTTAATAAATTCCCAAAGAAAAGGCTGGGTATTATTTCTCAAACCACGCAAACCTATGGAAAATTTAGCGAGATTGTCGTAAGATGTCTCGAAATCTGCGAAGAGCTCAAGGTATTCAATACCATCTGTTATGCAACAGAAGATCGCCAAAACGCAGCCGAGGAATTGGCCGCCAAAGTGGGTGCCATGGTTGTGGTCGGCGGGAAAAACTCGGCCAATACGACACACTTGGCCTCTATTTGCGGAAACCGGAATATTCCGGTTTATCATATCGAAACCGCACAGGAGATTCAGCAGGATTGGTTCCCCGGCATTGAAAAAGTGGGTGTCACGGCAGGGGCGTCGACACCGGATTGGATCATTAACGACGTCATTCGTTCTTTAGAATTGATGTAAACCTCAACCCCCGTCGGAAGAAAAAGCCGATATGTATTCGGCGGATCGACGGGACAGATTGATTCGCGAAAAGGGAGAAGAACTTTATTTATGTCAAAAGTAAAAACAAGAAGGATCATTGAGGAAGAAACCCTCAGCGAGGCCGAACAAATTGAACGGGCGGAGCAAGAGCAGCTTTATGCCGAAACCTACAAAAATATAGAAGAAGGCAGCGTACTCGAAGGCACCGTCCTCTCAATTGATGAGGACAAGATCCTGGTCGATATTGGATACAAGTCTGAGGGGGTAATCCCAAGTGATGAATTTAAACCGGAAGAATTCGCCAAACTCGAAGTGGGCGGTTCGGTCTTGGTTTATTTAGAAGAACGGGAAAACAGCGATGGCAACGTCGTCCTCTCCAAAGAAAAAGCCGACCGGATGCGGATTTGGAAAGAAATTGAAGAGATTTATCAAAACGAAGCCGTGATCGAAGCCAAAATTCTTTCTCGAATCAAAGGCGGCATGATTGTGGATATCGGCGTGAAGGCCTTCTTGCCCGGTTCGCAAATCGATTTAAGGCCGGTTCGTAACCTGGACCACCTTATCGGCGAAACCTATCCGATGAAAATCATTAAAATGAACCATAAGCGCGGCAATATTGTCGTGTCTCGCCGCGTGTTGCTTGAAGAATCTCGGAATAAAAAGCGTGAACTCACACTCTCCTCCCTTCGCGAAGGCCAAGTCATCGACGGTGTTGTTAAAAACATTACGGAATACGGCGCGTTTATCGACTTAGGGGGCATCGACGGTCTCCTCCACATTACGGACATGTCCTGGGGCCGCGTCGGCCACCCCTCGGAGCTCTTTATCGTCGGGGACAAGGTCGCCGTTGTGGTCTTGAAATACGATAAGACCTCAGGCCGCGTTTCGCTGGGGACAAAGCAAAAATCGCCCGATCCTTGGGGCGAGGTCGAAACAAAGTATCCCAGTGGACAAAGACTAAAAGGGAAAGTGGTCAGCCTGACGGACTATGGCGCCTTTATCGAATTGGAGCCCGGCATCGAAGGCTTGGTCCACATTTCAGAGATGTCTTGGGCGCATGAAGTAAAGCATCCTTCAAAACTCGTCTCTGCCGGGGACCAGGTCGAAGCCGTCATCCTAAGCGTCGACCGAAAGGGCCGGAAAATCTCCCTCGGCATGAAGCAAATTGAACCCAACCCGTGGGACCTTGTTGAGCAGGAATATCCGCCCGGAACAAAGGTTAGCGGAAAAGAAATTCGAAGCATTACTGATTTCGGTGTCTTTGTCGGACTAGAGAAAGGGATCGACGGCCTTATCCATATCAGCGATATCTCCTGGACGCGGCACATTAAACATCCCTCTGAAATCTTCAAAAAAGGCCAAATTATCGATGCGATCGTGCTGAAAGTCGATCGCGATAAAGAGCGCTTCTCCCTCGGCTACAAACAGCTGAGTCCCGATCCCTGGGAACACGGCATTCCCGAAAAATACAAAAAGGGTGGAACCGTGACCGGTAAGATCACCAAGATCACCGATTTCGGCATCTTTGTAGAACTCGAAGAAGATATCGAAGGCCTCATCCATGTGAGTGAAGTCGGCGTTGATCCCCCGGCCCGCGTCGAAGACAAGTACCACATCGGTGATGAAATCGAAGCCAAAATCAGTCGAATCGACACGGGCGAACGCAAAATTGCCTTATCCATTCGAAGCTTAACGCATGAATCGGATCAGAGCGCGCTCGAAACCTTTAATCGCACGCAGACAGAACCCGACCAATCGCTTGGGGCCATCGCGAGTAAAATCACCTCCAATAAAGAGAGTACAAAAACGGAAACACCCACACCGGAAGAGACGGAGGCGCCTTAATTCGGCAGCGACATCCTGCAGTCGAAAAGGGGCCTCAATCTCCTGATTCGGTTTAGATTAGAATGAAGCCATCTCAGATTTTGTTGGCGTTTTTTAAGGTCATCCCATTGAATACGCGCCCCGCGCGATCTATGCGGGAATGAGGAGAACGTGGATTGACGCAGCGAAAATCAATTCTAATCGGTGGACTTTACTTTCTTCTCTTTGCTTTTCTGTTTTTTGGGTTTAGCTACTGGATTTCAGGGGGACAAAACGGATGGCAGTCTCGCGATAAGATCGCCCTCATCCGCATTGAGGGTGTTATCTTAGATTCGAGAGAGATCGTCCGAGAACTTCGGCGCTATCAACGCGACCCGGATATCAAGGCGATTTTGGTTCGTATCGACAGTCCCGGCGGCGCGGTCGCCCCCTCTCAAGAAATCTACGACGAACTCAAAAAAATCCAAGCCAGCGGCGAAAAAAAGGTCGTGAGTTCCATGGGCTCGGTCGCGGCATCCGGGGGGTATTATATCGCGAGCGCGAGTGATATCATCTTTGCCAATCCCGGTACGCTCACGGGCAGTATCGGCGTGATTATGGAGTTAACCAATGTGGAAGGCCTGCTTCAAAAGATCGGCGTCGAAAACGTCACCATTAAAAGCGGTAAAAATAAGGATGTGGGTTCCCCATTTCGCAAGATAAAAAAAGAAGAACGCGCCCTGCTCCAACATGTTTTGGATGACGTGCACAACCAATTTATCGAGGCGGTCGCCGAAGGCAGGTCCCTTGAAATCGAACAGGTCAGACTGTTGGCCGACGGACGTATTTTTACAGGACGCCAGGCCCGAGAAGCCGGCCTGGTTGACCAACTGGGCAGCCTCGAAGTTGCGATTGCGAAAGCCGCCGAACTGGTGGGCATTGAAGGCGAGCCAACCCTCATCGAACCCAAAGAAAGATCGCCCCTTCAGAAATTCTTGGAAGGTAAAATGTTCGGAAACTGGGATCGGTCTCCACTTAGCGCGGGGCCGATCGGACTACACTACCTATTTTCGTTTTAATAACGATCACCCGGATTCAAACCGAAAAAAGAAAAGAGAGGAGCGCATGACGAAGGCGGAGCTCATTGACAGCATTTCACAACAGTATACGGATTTAACCCGACGTCAGGTCGAAATACTGGTCAACACGGTTTTTCAAAGTATTAAGGAAGCCCTTGCCAACGGCGAGAAGATCGAGATTCGCGGTTTTGGCAGTTTTCGATTACGGCATCGCCGGGAAAGAGAAGGGCGAAACCCAAAAACCGGAGAGATCGTGTCGGTTCCCCCCAAAAATGTGCCTTTTTTTAAAGCGGGTAAGGAACTGAAAGCCCTCGTCGATAGCTAAAGGCCTTGTGCTCTGTACAGGCCCTTTCGTCCAAAGGCTTAAGCCATTCCTCCCCTGAGTCTGAATTGCTGTGACCGAGCGGTACAGGGAATAACCAGGCCACATCACGGTTCGACCTCGCACGATTTGGCCTTTGCTTGGCGTCGGTGCGGCAAGGCCCAAGCACGCTGGTTATCGCAAACAACTCCCTCTTGAAAAATCCATGACCCAAAAGAAATTCTATATCACAACACCGATCTATTATGTGAACGACAAACCCCATATCGGTCACGCCTATACCACCATCGCCGCTGATGTTTTGGCGCGCTACCATCGCCTTCAAAAAGAGGCAGTCTTTTTTTTAACAGGTACGGACGAACACGGACAAAAGGTCGAGCAGGCCGCCCAATCGCGCAACATCCCGCCAAAGCAGCATGCGGATGAATTGGTCCTTCGTTTTCAAGCGCTCTGGCGACAGCTCAATATCTCAAACGACGACTTTATCCGAACCACGGAAGACCGTCACCGCCGATGTGTCGAACGCGTCCTTCAAACCCTTTGGGACAAAAAACTGATTTATGCGGATACCTACACGGGGTGGTACTGCCTGCCGGACGAACGATTCTGGACGGAAAAAGAAATAGTCGAAGGAAACTGTCCCGATTGCGGTCGACCCGTCGAAGCCCTTGCCGAGCAAAACTATTTTTTTAAAATGGGGCAATACCAAACCCGTCTAAAAAAACACATCCTCGACTACCCGGACTTTATTCAACCGGAAAGCCGCCGCAACGAAATTCTCGGTTTTTTAGAAAATCCCCTCACCGACCTTTGTATTTCCCGACCCAAGCGGCGTCTGGCCTGGGGTATTCCGATTCCCTTCGACCCCGATTATGTCACCTATGTCTGGCTCGATGCCTTGGTGAATTACATCTCTGCGAGCGGCTTCGAAAAAGATTCGGATCGTTTCCAGCGCTGGTGGCCCGCCGACATGCATCTCGTGGGCAAGGACATCCTCACCACCCATGCCGTTTATTGGTCCACAATTTTAATGGCCCTTGAGCTCCCCCTCCCCAAGCGACTTTTTGCGCATGGCTGGTGGCAAGTCAACAATCAAAAAATGTCGAAAAGCTTGGGCAATGTGATTGATCCGGTAGAGATCGTGAAGACATACGGCCTGGACGCCTTTCGGTATTTTCTCCTGCGGCAGGTACCCTTTGGGCAAGACGGCGATTTTTCGACGGAGGCCTTCATACAACGAAGCAACAGCGACCTGGCCAACGACCTTGGCAACTTGCTCTCCAGAACCTTGACCATGCTCGAACGCTACGCCGAAGGGTGCACCCCACATAGATTGGAAGACGAAAAGGAACAGGATGAAGATCGCGATTTGCGCCAAGTGGTCGAAGCCCTTCCTGAAAGTATCGAAACTCGGGTTGCCCAACTCGAATTTCAAAAGGCCCTCTCCGAAATTTGGGGCGTGATCAATCATGCCAACCGTTATATCGAAACGGCGGCACCCTGGCAGCTTGCCAAAGATCCCTCAAATGCACAACGGCTGCAGACCGTTCTTTACTACACCACGGAGACCATACGGATCGTTACTATTTTAATTGCGCCTTTTATGCCGGACACGGCCGAGGAAATGGCGCGGCAATTGGGTCTGCCGGAATTTCCACCCGCGCTTCCACTCACACAAGCAAGTCAATGGGGCGGGCTTTCTCCCAAACAAAAGATCGCAAAAGGACAGTCTCTTTTTCCCCGAATTGATACCGGCTCCCAAAAAGGAAAGGACCAACAATCCAACGCAGCTTCGCCAAAATCTGAGGCCCAGACCGCCCCTTCCACAAAGACTGAGATTACATTTGAGGATTTCGCAAAGCTCGAACTTCGCGTCGGAATCGTTCGAGCAGCTGAGAAAATAAAAGGCTCGAAGAAACTACTCGTTTTGGAGGTTGATATCGGATCAGAACAGCGGCAAGTCGTCGCCGGAATCGCCACAAAATATGCACCCGACGCGCTCATCGGCAAGCAAGTCGTCGTGATTACGAATTTAAAACCCGCAACTATCATGGGTGTTTCCTCTCAAGGCATGCTGCTCGCCGCCGGGGCAGAAACGGTGCTCGGCCTTGCAAGCTTCCAGGAAGAAATCCCCGCCGGCACCCGCGTTCGCTAAGATCACCCTTCAGGATTCCGTCCGACACGCCCTTGCATCGCCAATCATCAGGCCGACTGAAGTCGCGAGAGGCCCTTGTGCCCTGGGCTGAAAATGACCCTGGGTTTCTTGTTTTTCTTCTTGAACTATTTTTTTTAAATACGATAAGGAAGGAAGTGTTCTGGGGTCAGGACGACGCTCTAAACCACGTCCTCTGATGAAGACCCCTGGCTGTTTTCAAAAGATGCGATTTCAGAATTGATTTCATTGATGAGCGCGTCAACATCGATGTCTGTGTCTTCCAGGTCGATAACGCCTTCGATATTACGGTCCACCTTGGCTATGCCCGGATAGTCGCGCTCTAAGTCGGAAATAATCTTTTGCTGTCCACGCGCCGTCGCCAATAATCGCGCGCTCTCTTTTTTCAGGGTTTTAAATTGCAAACCTTGCCGAATCGTTTGGGCCAAGACCGAGGGATTGCAAGGCTTGGTCAGGAAGCGGTAGATCTCCCCTTCGTTAATCGCCCGGATGGCGGCATCCAAGCTGGCCTGACCGGTGAGAATAATGCGGATGGTCTTTGGATATTCTCTGCACACAATGGCCAAAAATTCTGAGCCTCGCATCTTAGGCATCTGCTCGTCAGACACCACCACATCCACACCTGTCTCTTTTAGAATCTTTAGGCCTTCCTCGCCAGAAGTGGCTGTTAAAATTTTATAGCCTTCCCGATGTAACTGATGTTGGAGCCCTTCCACCACATAAGGTTCGTCATCGACAAATAATACGGTATCTTTCCGATCCATCTTCTTCTCCTAATCCGCTTTAATCGAGTTTATCTCCATGGACTTCACTACTTTTCTTTTTTTTCTTAACGTTCTTTCACATCAGGATAAGTCACATGAACGGGTTCAACCACGCTTCCGGGTTCGATATTTTTCACGCGCTGAACAAAGCTTTCGCTCACTTCGAACCCGCGAGAGACAAAGAGCGTACCCGATTTCATGAGCACATCTTCTGTGAAGACCATCCCGACTTTCACACTCTGGATGGGAATTTCGGCGACGTTCTCCGGCTGGCCCGATCCCTCGGATAACACCTGATTAAAGACCTCCAAGACCTTTGAATCGTAAATATCGCCCTGCTTACGCATCGTGTCCAGTGCGGCTTGGGGCGAGTGACCCTGGCCATCCAACTTGTCGTATTCGATCGCCACCCTAAGAATCTTAGCGCCAACCGGCACAAAGCCAACACTTTTCACGCCATTATTTTGAAGCGCGGCATACTGATAAGAGAGAATTTCGATGACAGGTTCAAGTCTGGGAATATGGCCCAATAGCTGTTGTGCAACCTCTGGAATCTTGTCGGCCATGGCCTGCTCGGTTGGGTTTAGGGCATCGCCATAGTACAGTTTTTTCGCCGTTTCCGGCGGAAGGGTAATGCCACCAATCTCGGAAACCATGGCTGCTACTTCGACCTGCCAGGGATTGAGTACCGGAAAGTTCTGAAGAATCGCGCAAACGTGTTTCTTAACGCGGCTGGATCGACCAAACGCAACTGGATTGGTCAAAGACAAGACATCGGTGAGGGCTTTGATGCTCCCACGCAGGGTCTCCTCCAAAAGGACCCGTTCACTCGTGATCAAGCGGTGCTGAATCAGTGCCGCTTCAAAGGCTTTGAGCAGTCGTTCGGGGGGACAGGGTTTGGAAAGGAAGCGAAAAATCTGACCGTCGTTGATGGCAGCAATCGCCGATTCAATGTCGGTCTGACCGGTGAGCAACATGCGAACGGCCTCGGGTGCCGTTTGGCGGGCCTTGGATAAAAAAGCCGCGCCGTCCATTTGAGGCATGCGCATATCCGCAAGGACAATGGCAATGGTGCTGTCTTTCTTGAGGATCTCAAGTCCCTCTGCTCCGCTTGTGGCCGTGGTCACGGTATAATTTTTCCGTAAATTTAATTTAAGGCCCTCAAGGACAGCAGGTTCGTCATCGACACATAATACTGGGGGGCAGTCCATCTCTATCTCCTTCCCGATAAAAATTAAACCGAGCAACCACGCTCAAATCATATGGTACAGGTCTTATTCGATATGACTTTCTTTATCCTTGATCCCTACAGAGTCAACTTATGGCAGGACTCCTCAAACAGAAGACATGAAAATAAAAACAAGCCGAGCGCTTTGAAATCTTAGTTGTAAGAATTAGCCGCGTTGTTTACACATTTGTTGATCCATGAAAGTGTTCAAATAGCTTTTCATAAGGGGTCATGTCGCCAATGCCCTTATGGGGTTTGACGGTATTATAAAAGTTAATGAAACGCAACAGGCTGATCTGTCTTTGCTTTCTA
>JAJDBW010000086.1 GCA_029261155.1 Nitrospirota bacterium
ATATTCGACGTGGGCGATGGCGATGGTGATGCCACGATCCCGCTCTTCCGGCGCTTTGTCGATGGAGTCGTAGGCCTGATATTCGGCAAATTTCTTCTCGGACAAGATTTTGGTGATTGCCGAGGTTAAGGTGGTTTTTCCATGATCGACGTGCCCGATCGTCCCAATATTAACATGCGGCTTCGTCCGCTCAAATTTCGCCTTCGCCATTACGCTTTCCCTCCTTGTATCTTCATCGATTATCCTTTGTCTGCTATAGTGTGGCGGTTAAAATGTTAAACATAAGTAAGGGTTGTTCAGCGGACCAAATGCACCCTTCGCCTCTAGAGCACAAAAGCCCTTGACCGGGATTGAACCGGTGACCTCATCCTTACCAAGGATGTGCTCTACCAACTGAGCTACAAGGGCGACAGCAATCCAAGGACGATGGTTCAACCCTTGGCCTCCTGAACCGTCCCAGATAAAGGGATCTCTTTTCAACGACAAAAACTTCTCCCAACAAAACCATTTCAAGCTTAGAGCGGGAAACGGGATTCGAACCCGCGACATCCAGCTTGGAAGGCTAGCGCTCTACCAACTGAGCTATTCCCGCGTAATTCATCCATATCCTAATATAGGGTGGGGAGGGGAGGATTCGAACCTCCGTAGCCCGGAGGCGACAGATTTACAGTCTGTTCCCTTTGTCCACTCGGGTACCTCCCCCTTTCCTTAGCGGTCAATACCCCTTTTACTATTTTTAAGACCAGTCATTCCTATGATTCACTTCTCCATTCGCTCGACATTGGTGCGATCTCAAGATTGCCTGCCCTGATCTTGGAGCTGGCGAAGGGAATTGAACCCCCGACCGGCTGATTACAAATCAGCTGCTCTACCAACTGAGCTACGCCAGCTTATACTCTAATATGGCATTCTTTACATTTAAAAAGGGGCTATGTTATATAAATCCACGATTTGATTTGGGAACAATCACATGAAGACACACCGCTACGGAGAACAATAGGGGTTTCATCGAAGCCAAATAAACGGTTAATTCTAATGTCGATGGATCCGTTTGTCAAGAATAAACCTGATATAATGTTTAGCGTTGATAAAGCCTGAGTCAATTCAGAAGCAAAAAACCGAGGAGAATGCACATATGAGAAGCCAAAACAAAGATTATTTTATCGGATTCGCCATCACGCTCTTGCTTCTAGTTCAGGTTCAGGCCGCCTCAGCAGCTGAGGTTGAGATTCGCATCCCCCCAGGCGTAAACGCTTCTACCTTTTCAAGCTTTTCCGAGGAAATCGGGCTCGCCATCAGCTATCTTCCCATGGCCCCCGCCGAACCCCTAGGCATTTTGGGTTTTGATGTGGGCATCGAACTTTCCGCCGTACATATCGACAAAGGGCTCTGGGGTCAATTTACAACCTCATCCTCAAGACCGCCCAGCTTTGTCCCGTTTCCTAAAATTCACATCCAAAAGGGGCTTCCACTCTCATTCGACATTGGTTTTGTTTATTCCGAAGTCCCCAGTTCTAATATCAAAATGTATGGCGGCGAATTAAAATGGGCCTTCATTTCGGGAAACGTCGCCCTCCCCGCGGTCGCCATCCGCGGTTCATATACCACCTTATCGGGCGTAAACAACTTTGATTTAGAAACCATTGGGGCCGACATCTCCATTAGCAAAGGCTTCGCCTTTGTCACCCCCTATGCGGGTTATGGCCAAGTTTGGATCGACAGCAAAGAAACGATCACAGGGTCGAATTTCAATGAAAGCCTCAGCCGTTCCAAACCCTTTATCGGCGCAAAAATCTCGCTCGCTGTCATTAATTTTGTATTCGAAGCCGACTTTGGCGCCGTCCCCATCTATACGGCTCGCCTAAACGTTGGTTTTTAATCCCCCGAGCGGAAGAAAGCCCCACAACGATTGACCTCCCGCCAATCCCTCTTGTACGATAAACGCCAAGCATATTGCCGATAAGGATATTGATGCCAATTCAATAAAAGTGGTCCGAAGATTGGCAAGGGATCGACCTCAATTCTTGATCAAAACCACTTTTATATCTGCTGAGGATGAACCAATAAACCATGTTGACTCACGATAAAGAAAAATCCGTCCAGAAAATGTTCACCTCGATCGCGGGATATTACGATTTAAACAACAGCCTCCTCTCCTTCGGTCTTCACCATCAGTGGAAAAAGAAAACACTCAATCTTTTGGCGCCCAGCAATGAAGATCGCATCCTCGATGTCGGTGCCGGAACCGCCGATTTATCTATTCTGGCTGCGGGCCGAGTGGGTAAAAAAGGAACCGTCATCGCCACCGACCTTAATGAACCCATGCTGGTTCTGGGGAAAAAAAAGATAGCAGCCCGCAAGCTCGCTCAAGTTTCCTGCATGCTCGCCAATGCAGAATGCCTCCCTTTTCCTGATCAATCTTTCGACGCCGTGCTTACTGGATTTTGCATGAGAAATGTCACCGATTTAAATCGGGCGCTTCAAGAAATTCACCGCGTCCTTAAACCAGGGGGGAAAATGGCCTGCCTAGACTTCTCGACGCCGGTCTTCCCGCCTTTTCGAAAATTTTACGACTTCTACTCCTTTTCCCTTCTACCTAAAATCGGGGCTTGGGTGTCCAAAGACAAAACCGGCATTTACGACTACCTGCCCGATTCCATCAGAAAATTCCCAAACCAAGACGCATTAAGAAAACAAATCGAGGCCATCGGATTCAAAGACGTCTCCTATCAAAACCTGTCTGGGGGTATCGTCGCCATTCATATCGGCACCCGAAACTAATCGATCCATATTTTAATTGTCGATAGACCCGATACCTTCGACGCAACTTGACGGATTTATCATCATCGGTTATGCTTCGCCGGACTATCGGCATCCGGACGACAAGCGGTTTTGGATCTTCAACCCTTTATAAATGAGGAGACAGGAGATGCGACGTTTTTCTTTATTGAGCGCCTTAGTCGGCATACTGGCGCTGGTGCAGCCCGGAGGAGTTAGGGCAAGCGAGTTCAATCGGATTTCTTCTACATATAACGGCCTAAGCGGACTCTTTATTACCCAGTCCATCGACACGCTGCCTCCGGCTAAAGTGGAGGTCGGCTTTGGCCTTTCCTACGAAGACGGCAAAAACCTAACCAGCAATACTGACCTCAAAGTAACGGAATTGACGTCCACCCTAACCGTCGGGGTGACGCCGAGCATCGAAGTCTCTGCACAATTGCCTTACTACTTAAAAGTCGAAGACGCGCCCGTCAGAAACGACGACAGCGAATTGGGGGTCGCCAATCTTTCGGCGAAATGGCGTTTTCTCGAACCCAACACTGAACTCAATTTTCCCGGCTTTGCCTTATCGCTGACCTTCTATTTTCCAACGGGAGACCAGAACTTCGACCCGAACACGGTCGATTCATGGGGCTTAAAGGCGCTTGTGGTCTCGTCCGCTGAAGCCGCAGTCGGCACCCCCAATGCCAGCGTTCTCATCGGATTCTACGCCGACGGGGGGATCTATATTCAAGACTCCGGCGATCCCACGGAAGAACAACATGGCATCATCGATCTCGGACTCCTGATTCCTCTCATTGAATCACGCGAGTTGCAATTGATCTTGGAAGGAAACGGTCGAACAAAACGGAATACCTTCATCGGAAACGAGTATGCGGCGGCCACGATCGGGCTTCGATACGTCTCGCGTCACCTTGCCGTAAACGGCGGATATCAATACCGGGTCGGCCAATCGCCCTTTGACGATTCGAATCTCCTCATCTTCTATGGAAGCTACTTTTTCTAGATTCGAATGACAAACGAGTGAGGCCTTGAGCGATCTAAACACGAGTCAAAACCGTCGCTAATAGCCCATCTGATTTAAAAAGCGAGGGTCTCCGCTCCAATTCTTTTTCACTTTAACCCATAAAATCAAATTCACCTTCATCGCCAAGAACCGCATAATATCCGCTTGCGCACCCTCTCGAATCGCCTTGAGCATTGTCCCCCCTCGACCGATTACGATACCTTTTTGCGAAGGCCTTTCCACATAAAGCGTGGCATGAATCGTCGTCAGCTGCTTCTTGGAATCCTCTTTGAAAGATTCAACCTCAACAGCAATTGAATAGGGAATTTCGTCCTCGGTGAGGTTAATGACTTTTTCTCGAATCATTTCCCCCGCCAAGGTTCGCATCGGTTGATCGGTGAGTACATCCTCAGGAAAGAGGGGCGGCCCCTCCGGTAAAAAGCTGCGCACAAGACTCAGGAGTGGGTCTATATTTTCACCCGTTAAGGCCGACAGAGGAATGACCTCCGAGAATAAGCTCTTCACGTGATATCGATTTAAAATCGGGATCAAGGCATTTCGATCTACGAGATCGATCTTATTGACGACCAGTATTTTCGGGGTCTTCGTTTCCTTCAGGCGATCAGCGATTCGCTGCTCCGGCGGACCGAAGGTCTTTAAGGGGTCAACCAACAACAAAACAAGATCCACTTCGTCCAAGGTGGCTAAGGCCGTTTGAACCATGCGTCGGTTGAGCGTATCACGACCGGCATGGACCCCCGGTGTATCAAGAAAAATCACTTGCGTATCGGGAGCAGTGTGAACGCCCAATATACGGTTTCGAGTGGTTTGTGGCTTATCGGAAACAATCGCAATCTTTTCGCCCAAGATTTTGTTCATGAGGGTCGATTTCCCGACGTTTGGCCGTCCGATCATCGCCACAAATCCAGACCGATAGGATAACTTTGCTTTTAGAATCGTCTTTTCCTTCTGTCTCGCCATCGGAGCCTTTTTAATACGGTGCTACATTCAGATGCCACATCCCTTGGAAGCGCACAAGGACACGCCAGCCTATTCTTGAAACTCGTTCAATGACCGCGATGTTTAATATCTCATGTAAAGCTTGGTCGATCAATAGACAAATAAATCAAGTTGCCCGTCTTAAAGCAATGGGAAACGATTCGAGATTGAGCATAAATAGAAAAAAGGAGGAGATAGAAAATGGCCTGTGGGCATACACTTTCGGTTTTCGGAAGGATGGATCGGGGATAAAATAAAACGCGTTTAGAGCCTGCCTGTCTCAAAGAATTCGTAGACCAGCTCTCCTTCTTTCACGAGGCCTAACTCCTCTCGCGCAAGTCTTTCAATCGTGTCGGCATCGGTCCGAAGGGCATTGATTTTTCTCGCGAGACCTTCATTCTCCGCTTCCATCTCAGCCACTTCTTTGTGCATCTCCAGATTGGTTTTTCGTAAGGTGTTGGCATTGAGTAGGCCCATCTCTCCGAGCAAAAAGGAAAGGATGAGGTACACGTTCATCACGACAAGCAGGGCGATGATCATGCCCCGGCGATTTCTTCTGGATTTTTCGCCCGTCGATTTTCGCTTATTTCTCATAAGTCATACGCGAGTGAGAAAGTGAGTCCGTTTTCACCCAAGACGCGGGCTTCGACCAAAAATGCGAAACGGTCGTAAATCTTAAATTCACCGCCAATAAAAAGATCGATCAGGCGATCTAAATGCACCGTAGGCCCGCCCTTAAAATCGCCTCGGGCTGCCGACAACAACACCCCAAAATAGGGAACCATTCGATCATAGCCTTCCAAGACACCACCGGCATAGAGCTCAAGCTCATCCCATCTAAGCCGCGATGGGGCTGCGCCGCCGTCGCTAGACCAGTATTCAAGAATTTGCCCGCCCATGGCAAAGGCAAGATCGTTCTGACGATAGAAGGTCCAACGCGCTCCAGCGCCGTAGGCGGGTCCGAGCGATCCGTTAAAGTTCCTTGACGGCGTCTCATGCGCCGCCACACCGAGACGAAGATAAACCTCGACAAAAGGCATCGGCGCATATTCGGCCCGTAAGAGCATGCGTTCATCGCGGGATTCGCCGCGAAAGGCCGAATTGCTCGAATCGATCTTGGGTTCCAAACGTTCGTAATTGAGGCTGATCCGGGTCCAAGTGCCGCTTTCGGTGGAGGCTGTCGGCAAACCGACGCCACTTGCCAGAGTCAAAGAGGAAAAGAAATGAAGGATCAAGAAAACAAGAAGAAAAACGATGGGAATTCGGATCGCCCTGCCGGTGCTCTGCACGCGCTTGCCTCCTATGAACGGCTATCCCGATGGCTTTAAACCACTTCAGGGTAAAAAGCGGCCCCAGTCCCCAGTTCTTTTTCGATGCGGAGAAGTTGATTGTACTTTGCCGTCCGATCGGTTCGGGAAAGCGATCCCGTCTTAATCTGTCCGGCTCCCGTCGCCACCGCAAGGTCGGCGATCGTTGTATCTTCTGTTTCTCCCGACCGATGCGAAATCACTGTTCTATAACCAGTCCGCTGGGCTAAGGATATCGTACGAAGCGTTTCTGTCAAGGTCCCGACTTGGTTGAGCTTAATCAAAATGGCATTTCCCACCCGCTCACGTATCCCTTTCTCCAAACTTTTTTCCTGGGTCACAAAGAGGTCGTCACCAACCAATTGAACCCGCTGCCCGAGGGCCTCGGTCATTCGCCGCCAGCCCTTCCAATCATTCTCGGCCAGGCCGTCTTCGATGGAGACAATTGGGAAGCGATCGATTAACCGACGGTAATAGGCAATCATTTCGTCCGCGCTCAGGATCTTTTTTTCGGATGCGAGATGGTATTTTCCGCCCTTGTAAAATTCGGTGGCTGCAACATCGAGCGCCAGCACCACATCTTTTTTCGGTCGATAGCCCGCATGGCCGATCGCTTTAAGGACCAAGGCCAAGGCTTCGTCTTGAGATCGGATGCCAGGGGCAAATCCGCCTTCATCGCCAACCGCCGTGGTATAGCCCTTTTTTTTGAGGACGTCCTTCAAGGCATGGAAGACCTCGACCCCAATCCGGAGCGATTCGGAAAAAGACCGTCCACCAACAGGAATAATCATAAACTCTTGAAAATCGAGTCCGTTGTCCGCATGCGCCCCACCATTGATGATGTTCATCATCGGAAGGGGGAGGATTTTTGCCTGCGCACCACCTAAATAGCGATAAAAAGAAAGCCCTTTCTCCGCAGCTGCCGCCTTCGCCACGGCCAAAGAAACACCCAGGATGGCGTTGGCCCCCAACACCTTTTTATTGGCCGTACCATCGAGGGCTAAAAGGGTTTCGTCGACCAAGACCTGATTGTCTGCGGGCAAGCCGATAAGCTTTGGGCGTATTTTTTTTTCCACATGGGCGATGGCCTTAAGCACCCCCTTGCCCAGATAGCGTTTTGGGTTTTTGTCGCGTAACTCCAAGGCCTCGCGCGATCCCGTTGAAGCCCCAGAGGGGACGGCGGCCCGGCCGATGCTGCCCGATTCCAATTGCGCCCTCACTTCAACCGTGGGATTCCCGCGGGAGTCTAGTATTTCGATGCCGGTCAAATCGGAAATCGCACTCATCGTTTTCATCTGCTCCGTCTGGGGTTAACCGAGTTTCTCGATCAACAAGGCGTTCACCTTGCCGGGGTTCG
The DNA here is from genome assembly GCA_029261155.1 of Nitrospirota bacterium. Classification (GTDB taxonomy): domain Bacteria; phylum Nitrospirota; class Nitrospiria; order SBBL01; family JAADHI01; genus JAJDBU01. The sequence goes on from JAJDBW010000086.1 coordinate 7,451, forward strand.
CCTTCCCCCCGCTTTGCTTCATGACCTGACCAACGAAAAAGCCCAACAGTTTCTTTTTCCCCGAGCGATAGCCCGCAAGTTCTGCGGGGTTACTCGCGAGGACTTCGTCGATGAGTTTCACCAATGCCGATTCGTCACTCATCTGGGCCAAGCCCTTTTCTTTGACGATTTGCTCAGGGTTACCGCCCTCGCGATAGAGCACTTCGAACACGGTCTTTGCGATTTTTCCGCTAATGGTTCCCGCTTCGATCATCTTCAACATGGCCGCCAATTGCTCCGGACGGATTGCGGCGTCTTCGATGTCCTTGCCTTCTTGATTCAACTCGCGCAACAAATCGCCCATAATCCAATTGCTGACGATTTTTGCGTTGGCATATGCGGCGACCGTCGTCTCGAAAAAATCGGCCAGCCCAGCCGTGCTCGTCAAAATTGTCGCATCATAGGCCGGTATTTGATAACTTTCCATAAATCGCTTTTTCTTTTCGGCCGGCATTTCAGGCAGCTCGGCACGAATTTTTTCGATCCAGGCGGCATCTATTTTCAGCGGGACAAGATCGGGTTCTGGGAAATATCGGTAATCGTGGGCCTCTTCCTTGCTCCGCATCGAAACGGTCAGACCACGCTTCTCATCCCAAAGACGGGTCTCCTGCAGCACAGTGCCGCCCTCCCTGAGGATGGCCTCTTGTCGCATGCACTCATAGTCAATGGCCTTTTGGACATAGCGGAAGGAATTGACATTTTTAACTTCCGAGCGCGTACCCAAAGTCGATTCGCCCACAGGCCGAATCGACACATTCACATCGCAGCGGAAGTTGCCTTTTTCCATGTCGGCATCCGAAGCCCCGGCATAAATCAATAAAGCGCGCAAGGCCTTTAAGTAGGCGACCGCCTCATCTGCGGAACAGAGATCGGGCTCGCTTACAATTTCCAGCAAAGGCACACCTGCACGATTAAGATCCACGTGGCTTGCATCGTCGGCACCGTCATGGAGGTTTTTCCCTGCGTCTTCTTCCATATGAATTCGCGTCAAACGCACCTTTTTCTCGCCCTCCGGTGCCGATTCGGAGGCAATCTCCACATAGCCGTGCTCCGCAAGCGGGAGCTCGAACATCGAGACTTGGTAGCCCTTCGGCAAATCGGGATAAAAATAGTTTTTTCGTGCGAAGCGGGCATAGGGTGCAATTGTGCAGTGCGTGGCGATCCCCATTCGAATACCAAGCGCGACGACCTGACGGTTTAGTACCGGCAAGACGCCTGGCATGCCCAAACAAATGGGACAGACCTGCGAGTTGGGCGGAGCGCCGAATTCGGTGGCGCAGCCGCAAAAAATCTTCGAGCGCGTGAGGGTTTGAGCATGGACTTCCAGCCCAATAACCGGTTCGTATTTTACAGAAAGCTTATTCATCTAGGGTTTTTATCGCATTTAAAAAATGGATGTAGTCTTCCGGGATGTTGTGCGACTTCGCCCCGCGCACCATTTTTCCGATATAAGACCGGGAGGGCAGAAAGATGCCAAAGCGACGAGCGACATAGGTCATGGCGGGCAAACGCTCCTCTCCGCAAGAGACCCTGACATCCTGCCGGACATAGGAATTTGGGTAATCCGCAAACTTATCCATTTTTTTAAGATCGTCCAAGCTTAAATCGTACAAAGCGCCATAGACGCTGTCGTTGCGGTCGGGCAGGATGTCGGCGGTCCCACTCTTCCAAGAACGCGACCACCGCGTAAAGGCCATCCGGTAATTCGAAAGCCGAGCGACCCCGATCACCTTGCTACCAGGACACCGTTGCCGCATTTGATCGAGGTCCATGTTTGAGCCATAAGCGAAATAAATCATAAGCCCTCTGGGCCTCGAAGATGAAAATCATGCGCCTGCTCGTAGGCATAAGCCGCGCGAAATAGACCCGCTTCATCAAAAGGGCGGGCAATCAATTGGAGACCGATCGGCAGGCCCTCCAGGGTAAATCCGCAAGGGAGAGAAAGTGCGGGAAGACCCGCCAGGTTGACCGAGATGGTGAAAATATCCGAAAGATACATCTGAAGCGGATCGTCGACCTTCTCCCCCATTTTAAAGGCCGCCGTCGGCGCCGTCGGGGTAATCAAGAGATCCACCGATTTGAAGGCTTCGTCAAAATCGTTTTTAATCAAGGTCCGGACCTGTTGTCCTTTTTTGTAATAGGCATCGTAATAGCCCGAGGACAAAGCGTGCGCCCCGATCATAATCCGCCGCTTCACCTCAGGACCAAATCCTTCCCGGCGGCTTTCCATATAGAGTTCCATGAGATCGCGCGGGTTTTTAGTGCGATGGCCATAACGAACGCCGTCGTAACGGGCCAAATTCGAACTCGCCTCCGCGGTCGCGAGAATATAATAAGTGGCGACCGCATAAGCCGTATGCGGCAGGGATACCACTTTCGTTTCTGCACCCAAGCTTTTATAGCTTTCGATGGCCTTTTCGACGGCCTCTCGGATCTGAGGATCGATGCCATCGATGAAATACTCCTTAGGAATCCCGATCCGCAGGCCTTGAATCTTCTCGCCTAAGGCTGCGCAAAGATCGGGCAGGGGCAGATCTGCCGAGGTGGAATCAAGCGAGTCGTGGCCGCCGATGGCGTTCATCACAATTGCCGCATCGGTGACATCGTGGGTCAATGGGCCAATTTGATCTAAGGAAGAGGCAAAGGCAACGAGACCGTAGCGCGAAACCCGCCCGTAGGTTGGCTTCATGCCCAACACGCCGCAGCAGGCCGCGGGTTGGCGAATGGATCCGCCAGTGTCCGATCCCAAGGCGAATACGGCCTCACCCGCTGCAACAGCCGCGGCCGAACCCCCGCTCGATCCACCCGGAATGCGCGAAGGGTCCCAGGGATTGGCCGTTTTTTCAAAGGCGGAATTCTCGGTGGAAGAGCCCATCGCAAATTCATCCATATTGGTTTTCCCAAGAAAAACCGCGCCTGCCGCTCTGAGTTTGCTCACCACAGTTGCATCGTAGGGCGGGATGAAATTTTCCAATATTTTAGATGAACAGGTCGTGCGCAGCCCCGCAGTGCAGAGATTGTCTTTCAGCGCAATGGGGATCCCGGTGAGCGGACCGGCCTCGCCTTTGGCAAAGCGCCGATCGGCTTCCTTGGCCTGCGCCATCGCGGTTTCAGGTGCGAGGGTGTTGTAGGCATGTACCGTGTTTTCTACCGCGTCGATCCGGCGATAAAAGGCATCCACCAATTCTTTCGCGGACAGCTCTTTCTTCTTAAGTTGCTCATGGAGGCCGTGCGCCGTGGGTTCAAGCCGCGTCAAATAGAGCTCCGAATCGAGAGGATCTGGTTTTTCGTATCCACCTTAATAATTTTAGGTTGGTAAGCCTTCATCTCTGCTTCATCATATTGGGCATAACAAAAGATGATAACCTTGTCGCCCACGGCCCCTTTTCGCGCTGTCGGCCCGTTAAGACAAATCGTCCCAGAACCCCTGGGACCGGCAAGGACATAGGTGACGAGTCGTTCGCCGTTGTTCAGATTGGAGATCATCACCTGCTCGTAAGGATGCATGCCCGCCGCCTCGATCAATTCCTCATCGATGGTGATACTCCCTTCATATTCCAGTTCAGATTCCGTCACCGTCGCCCGGTGTATTTTCGATTTTAACAATTGCCTTAACATAATACTCCTCTAACGAATTCGAGAGGGCGCTCGTGCTTCCCCCTTATTCTTCCTGTCTTATCCAATAATATTGGGTACCTTAAACAAGGCATCCTCCCGATCGGGGGCATTTTCAAAAACCTTGTCGGTCGGGAGCGAAGGCCGCACCTCGTCCTCCCGAAACACGTTTGCGAGCGGGAGGACATGCGAGGTGGGTTCGACCTCGCCGGTTTCCAGCTCGTTAAGCTTTTCAACATAAGAAAAAATTTGGTTTAAGTCCTCAACGAGTTGCATCGCTTCTTGATCGCTAAGGGATAATCTGGACAGCTTTGCCACATGTTCGACTTGTGATCGATCTAAAGCCAAGGCTTTTCCTCCTGCTTTTCAATGAAGCAAATTTCAAACTTACGAAAGAAATTTTTGCAGTTTAGCATATTTTAAAGCGATTTTCTTAAAACCCGCCGCTTCGAAATCGATGGTCACCTTACTGGCCTCCCCCGATCCTTCATAGGCCTTGACACGTCCCACCCCAAAATGGGCATGCCGAACCCAAGAGCCGACAGGATAACATGGCGAATTGTCCATTGTCTCGAAGGGTTCGCGAGAAATTTTTGACAGACCTTCCTCAGCCCTTGGATCCCGATGAAACCCTTCCGATCGGGCGCGTGTCGAAAAAGGGGCCCGACCCACGGTCTCCAGCATGCCCTTGGGTAGATCGCGAACAAATCGAGAGGGTCGATTCCATTGGGTAGTGCCATATAAATTACGCGCCGTCGCATGTACAAGATAAAGGCGTTCTTTTGCGCGCGTCATCCCCACATAGCAAAGTCGGCGTTCTTCTTCCATTTCGCGCTCGTCGCTCAAGGCGCGGGAATGCGGAAAAAGCCCCTCTTCCATGCCGACTAAAAAGACGACGGGAAATTCCAATCCCTTGGCCGAATGGAGCGTCATCAAGGTCACGCCGCCTTCACTTTCGGTCTTTTCGTCGCCACTGGAGACTAAGGCAACTTGATCGAGAAAGGTTTTTAAGTCGGACAGGCCCGAAGGCCCCTTTTCCAGCGTGTTCGCTCCAAAATTAAAGGCATCGTCGTCATTCTCGTTGGCTGCATCCAGCAAGACGAACTGATCGGCGGCGGCAATCAATTCGAGCACGTTTTCGATGCGGCTCTCGGATTCTGGCCCAAACGTGCGTTTTAAATAGGCCAGATAATCGACGGCTTCGATCAAATATCGTATTACCTGAGAAAGAGACTGATCGGTCGCCGTCTGGCGTAATGCCTCAATAACCTCTAAAAAACCGGCGACACCCCGCTTCCCTTGCGGCGAAAGTCCTGCCTCTTCTCTTTCTAAAATCGCCTCCAAGAGGGAGATCTCACGCGTCTCGGCATAGAGCGCCAATCGCCCCAGCGTCACCCGACCCACTGCACGTTGCGGCAAGTTAATTACCCGCTGCACACTCATATTATCGCCCGGATAAACCACCAGGCGCAAGTAGGCGATTAAATCTTTCACCTCTTTGCGATCGTAAAACCGGAGCCCTCCATAGACCCGGTAAGGGATGCCTTTATTTCTCAAATGTTCTTCTATGACACGCGATTGGGCATTGGTGCGGTAAAGGATGGAAAAATCGGAAAGGCGACGCCCTTCTTCATCTTGCAGGTTCTTGAGGGTCCGGACAACGAATTCGGCCTCTTCTTTTTCATCAGCGGTTTCCGCCCGAACAATCTTTTCGCCCTGACCGTTTTCCGTCCAGAGGTCTTTGGCCTTGCGGCGGCTGTTTTTTGAAATCACCGCAGAGGCAGCGGAGAGAATGGTCTCGGTCGAGCGATAGTTTTGGTTAAGGATGACGACTTTCGCACGCGGAAAATCGCGTTCGAAGCGCAAGATATTCCCGACATCCGCCCCACGGAAGGCATAGATGGATTGATCGTCATCGCCGACGACACAAAGGTTTTGCGCCTCGGAAGTTAAAAGTTGGATCAAACGGTACTGTGCGGAATTCGTGTCTTGATATTCGTCAATCATAATGAAGCGAAAACGGTCCTGAAAATCGGCACGCAATTCAGGGAAAGATTCCAGAAGCCGAATTGTAAAACCAATCAGGTCGTCGAAATCGAGCGCGGCCAAGTCCTTTAAACGGGTTTGATACAGGGCGTAGACTTTTCTCAAGGCCGCGTCGGGACCGTAGTCATTGGCTGTTTCGCTAAAGGTCTCGGGTGAAATGAGTTGATGCTTAAGCTGGGAAATACGCCCTCGAAGCATGCGGGGCGAAAAAAGGTCGCTGTTGATCTCTAGGGCTTCGACGCAAGACTTCACTAAGGCCAGCTGGTCCGCCGCATCGTAAACCACAAAGTCGCGCGAATAGCCCAAAAGCGCAATATGGTTTCTGAGTATTCTGAGGCAGGCCGAGTGAAAGGTTGAGATCGTGAGTTTTCGGCAAAGGTCCGCCGAGATGAGGACTTGCATCCGCTCCCGCATCTCCTGCGCCGCCTTGTTGGTAAAAGTTACGGCCAAAATTTGAAAAGGCGAACAGCCCAAGACCTCAACCAAATAGCCGATACGATGAACAATCACTCGCGTTTTTCCGCTCCCCGCCCCGGCGAGAACCAATAGCGGGCCCTCGCAATGCGAAACGGCCTCCCGCTGTTGCGGATTGAGATCGGCCAATATCCGATGATCGGAAACATCCCTCATTCGACGGTCACACTTTTCGCGAGGTTTCGGGGTTGGTCCACATCGCTGCCGCGTGTAAAAGCGATATAGTAGGCCAAGAGCTGGAGCGGAATCGTCATCAGAATCGGGCTCAAAACCGAGGCGATTTTCGGAATAAAAAAGATTTCATCGGCGAGGCCGGGTAGATCATTGTCGCCCTCCTCCGCAAAGGCGATGATGATGCCGCCACGCGCCTTCACCTCCATGACATTACTGATCATTTTCTCATAAACTTTATCCTTAAGGGCAAGCACCACGACCGGCATGTTCTCGTCGATGAGGGCGATGGGGCCGTGCTTCATCTCCCCTGCGGGGTAGCCCTCGGCGTGGATGTAGGAGATCTCTTTTAATTTTAATGCCCCTTCCAGGGCAACGGGGTACAAAATGCCCCGGCCTAGATAGAGAAAATCGCGGTAACGGAAAAAGTGTTTTGCAATCGTTTTAATTCGTTTTTCATGAGCGAGGATTTCCTCGATTTTATTCGGAAGCAAGATGAGCTGATGGATTAAGGCCTCTCCAGCTTTTTTCGAGAGCCGCCCTCTTTTCCGGCCCAAAAAGATGGCCAGTAGGGTCAAGGCGGTCAGCTGCGTCGTAAAAGCCTTTGTAGACGCGACGGAAATTTCAGGACCGGCATGGGTATAAAATACGGCATCCGTCTCACGGCTGATACTGCTACCCACGACATTGCAGATCGAAAGTGTCGGCGTTTTTTTCGAACGGGCCTCCCGCATGGCCGCAAGGGTGTCGGCCGTTTCCCCCGATTGCGAAATCCCAATAACCAGATCGCCTTCGGAAAGCAGCGGGTCGCGATATCGAAACTCCGATGCAATATCGACTTCCACCGACAAACCCGCAATTTGTTCAAACAGAAACTTTCCAACCAAGGCGGCATGCCAGGAAGTCCCGCAGCCGACCAGGACGGCGCGCTTGTAATCCTTCGCCGGATCGCCTACCCATTCTGAAGCGCCCAGAATGACATTGCCCGCCTCCTGCGCGACTCGGCCTCGAATGGTGTCGACAATCGCGCGGGGCTGCTCGTGTATTTCCTTTTGCAGAAAGTGGCGATAGCCGCCTTTTTCCGCCATGACGGGGTCCCACGAAATTTGCTGAACCTCTTTCGCAAGGCGCGCCCCTTTTAAATCGTGAACTTCGACCCCCTCGCTCGATAAAAGGGCAATTTCGTTATCCTCCAGAAAAATCACTTGACGGGTGTGCGATAAAAAAGCAGGAATGTCAGAGGCGACAAATTGCTCATCTTTGCCAACTCCGATCACAAGCGGACAGCCGGAACGGACGGCGATGAGTCGGTTGGGATCTTTCTCGCTAAGCACACAGATCGCGTAGCTGCCATGCATTTTTTCGGTCGCGCGCTGCACCGCTTTCTCGAGCGAGCCGCCTTTTTGATAAAAAGAATCGATAAGGTGAATGATGACTTCCGAATCAGTATCAGAAGTAAATTCTCGGCCCTCGTCTTGAAGTGTCTTTTTCAAGGAGAGATAGTTCTCGATAATCCCATTGTGCACCATGACCAGAGAACCGGCGCGGTGCGGATGCGCATTTTCTTCTGAAGGTTTTCCATGCGTCGCCCAACGCGTATGGCCAATGCCCGCAGGGCTAACTGGGGGAATCGTCGGCAGGATACTTTCGAGCGACGAGAGTTTTCCGACAGAGCGTTTGACCTCGATCTCGCCTTTGGAAAGATAGGCGATGCCCGCAGAATCGTATCCGCGGTATTCCAGTCTTCGGAGGCCTTCCACTAAAACGGAAACCACATTTCGCTGGCCAATATAACCCATAATGCCACACATACGAATACTCCTTCAGTGTCCTTCGCCTGCAGCCCCCGTAGAGACCTTCATCCGAGACAGTTACTTTTTCTTTTTTTTCTGATTGCGGCGGCGCTTGGCCCATTCCGCCTTATTGTCCTGTGGTATGCGGGAGATCGCCAGTGCATCGCGGGGAACATCCTTCGTCACAGTCGTCCCGGCGGCAATCAGTGCACCCCGACCCACCTTGACCGGTGCGATCAATTGGCTGTCGCTGCCGATAAACACATCGTCTTCAACGATGGTTCGATCTTTATTGTGGCCGTCGTAATTGCAGGTGATCGTACCCGCACCGATGTTCACTCTTTTACCGATGGTCGCATCACCCAAATAGCTCAAGTGGCCGGCCTTTGAGCCTTCGCCCAGTTCGCTCTTTTTCATCTCTACAAAATTACCGACTTTTGCCCCTTTGCGCAAGACGGACCCCGGTCTCAAATGCGCAAAGGGGCCAACCACCGCCCCCGATTCGATATCGGCGTCCTCAATGACACAAAAATCTTTTATCGTGACGCCCTTGCCGATGCGGCTGTCTTTAATGCGGGAGGCGTAGATCATCACCGCTTCACCAATTTTGCTTGTCCCTTCTAGGCTGACGCCGGGATGAAGAATGCTACCGGCGCCGATTTTCACTTCGGCATCGATTCGAATTCGGGAAGGATCGACCAAGGTCACGCCTTTTTCCATCCACGCGCGGTGAATCCGGGACTGAAAGGCGGCTTCCGCCAAGGCCAGGTCGGCACGGCTGTTAATCCCAATAACTTCTTCGGGATCGGCCTCCAGACCGACAAGTTTTTCCCCTTCGCGGGATGCGATACCGATGATGTCGGTCAAATAAAATTCACCTTGCTCGTTATTCGGTTGAACTTGGTCGAGCGCCTTAAAAAGGAAAGTCGATTCACAAATATAGACGCCTGTGTTGATTTCGTTCACCTTGCGTTCCGCGGCATTGGCATCGCGATATTCGACCACGCGATCAATGCTGCCGTCTTCGCGGCGAATCACCCGACCATATGCACCCGGATCGGCCAATTTGACGGTAAGCAGCGAAAGCGTTGCGCCCTGCTTGCGGTGCGTGTTTAAGAGTCCTCGGATCGTCTTTTCACGAAGCAGTGGGGTATCGCCGTTTAATATAAGCACGGGCCCACGAAAATGGCGCAAATCGGCCTTGGCCTGAAGTACGGCATCCCCCGTTCCGCGTGGCGGGTTCTGAAGCCGCGTTTCAATATTATGCTCCTTGGCCGCTTTTGCCACGGCCTCGGCCTGGTGTCCGACGATGACAAAGGCCGGAGATAGGGTCAGGCCCTTGACCAAGGCGAGCACATGGCTCAGCATTGTTTTTCCGGCAAGCGGGTGCAAAACTTTTGGCAGGGCCGACTTCATCCGTTTGCCCTGTCCCGCCGCCAATACAATGGCAGCGGCCTTAATTTTAACCATCTTTCACCAGGTCGCTATCCGTTATTTCGTCGGTTTGGGGTGTTTCTCCAGGAAAGGCTTCGTCAAGGCGCAGGACCGGATTGTAGAGCCCCACGGAAAAAACAATTTTCATGGCATCCTCAACACTAATCGTCACGGCGATGGCGTCGCGTTCCGGCACAATAATGATAAAGCCCGATATGGGGTTCGGCACTGTCGGGACAAACACGGTCAAGGACCGATCACCGGGGGGGGCGATGCGATCAAGCTGCCCCTGCATTTCTCCCACGACGAAGGCATAGGTAAAGAGGCCGCGTCTCGGATATTCCAGGATCACCACACGCCGAAAATTCTTTTTCTCCCCGGTTTGAAAGGAAACCGTATCGACGATCGATTTCACCATCGAGTACACGTTTCTTACAAGAGGCACCTGATTGAGCATGCGCTCCCAGAGTTGGAAAAGTTTCTTTCCGAAGATATTGGTGGTGAACAAGCCGGCCGTAAAAATAATGGCCAAAAGGAGCAAGATGCCGAAGCCGGGGACATAGTAAAATCCCTGGCTTTTCATGAAATTTCCGAGAATGCCCTCCAGGGTCACAAACAAAGCCCGAAGGATGAGGTAGGTTCCCCATATAGGAACCACGACCAACAGACCGGTAATAAAATACCGGCGGAGGTGTTTTTTACTTTTATCGGCTGATGGTGTTGGAGAGGGGCTAGACATCTTTATCCTAACTGCGATTGCCCAAACGGGTTATGATACTGTCTCGATAGGACGGCTTTCAAGGGTTTTTTCGGTTTCCTAGCCCAAAAACTGAAGTTTGAGGCCTACGACAGCCCAAGCAAGCGTTTTGCATTTCCCAGTAAGATCTTCTCCCGAACTTCAGGTTTGAAGCCCGCCTTTTCAAAATCGGCAATCCAACGCTCCGGCGTTAAAAAAGGATAGTCCGATCCAAAAAGCACGCGGTCTTGAAGCAGGGTATTGGCGTAGCGTATCAAAGATGGGGGGAAATATTTTGGCGACCAGCCGGAAAGGTCGATGTAGACGTTCGTCTTGTGGACCGCAATCGCCAACATCTCCTCCTGCCAGGGCCAGGAGGGATGGGCGCCGATAATCGTTAAATCGGGAAAGTCGGCCGCTACATCATCAATATGAGGAATCGGTTGGGCGTATTTCAATTTAAGCCCGTTGCCGCCGCGGACACCGGCCCCAACACCAGTGGTTCCGGTATGAACCAGGAGCGGTATTTTGAGCGCGGCACAACACTCCCAAAGCGGATAAAACCGGCGGTCATTTAAATAGAAGGCCTGGGCGATGGGATGGCACTTCAGTCCACGAAGGCCCAGCTGATTAACAGCGCGTTCAAGCTCCCTTACGGCGGCCACCCCTTTCCAAGGATCGACACCGGCAAAGCCGATAAAGACATCGGGGTAGGTCCGCACCGCCTCGGCCACATAATCATTGGTGACGGGTGGAAGCCCCGTCGTCGTTTCCGTATCCCAAGCAAGCAGGACCGCCTTCATATCGACGCGGCGATAATAGGCCGCCATGTCCTCCAGACTAACGACGGCATCTTCGCGATGAAAATAGCGGAGGGCGTCCTTGAGGTATTTCCCGCCGCCTTCGACAAGGTATTCCTTGGTACCGGGATGCACATGCATGTCGATGGCGCGCATCAGACGCGCTCCACGACGATCGGCTTTCGCTTTATCCTACGCAACATCGCGATAAACTAAAATGAAATCGCAGAGAAAAGCGACAGGGCGGTCTGGTCGACGAGCCTCAACTCAATGCCCACGTTAGACCTTTGATTCATCTTTGCCAAAAGACCAACGAAAAGACCGTAGGAATTATCTTCTTTTCCGGCAAAACCCCCTCCCGTGCCTGTCCCCTCAATATCGACACTGGAGAAAGCCAAGCCCCCGTAAGTGGTCAGTACCAAGCCCTTGCCTTGCGAAGCCGCCAATTGACCCGAATCTGCATAAAGCCCCAAGGCCAAATCATAACTTCGAAGCGATTGGCGTATGTTGCCTTTATCCGCGCGAATTTGTGTCATTTGGGCCACCGACCCAATTTTAATCCCGGCCTTAGGAATCGCCGCCCAGGTGACCTTTGTGCCAAAACCGAAGGCCGGACCGGCATCGGAATCGGAGCCTCCGGCCTCGAAACGGCCGAAACCCAACCGCGCCAGAAAATCGATGCGCTTGGTGACCCCGATTTCGCCCTTGGCATAGAGGGTCATCCCCTCGGCATCCTGACCTGCGCTATCCAAATCGCGGTCAATCAGAAAATCGAGTTCCACGCCGACTGCGCTTTGGTCCACACCCACAGTGGCGCCAGGCACACCTATGGGCGCGGCATGAATCGACGTCACTTGAGAGAGTTGTAGCGCAATGAACAGTACAATAAACAAGGTCTTTCTCGTCACAATTTCCATACTACCTCCGTATTCACAATACTTCTTACTGACGACTTCGACATGAAAATGTATCATAGGGGCTTCTCGCCCTGCAATGCTCCCGATCTAGGAGATTCCGTTTTCCCTTTGAATCCAACGAATATAGGAAATAATCTGAGTGAGCTCTTCGGGTGAGACACCGCTGATCTTCGGCATATTCCCAAATTGCCAATGGTGGGCGCGCACTCCGTTTTTAACAGCCATATGAAAGGCCGCATCGCCATGGTGGCTGGGTTCGTAGATTTTGGAGAGAAAGGTCGGCCCCCGGTCCGTGCCCTGGGCCCCGATGCCGTGGCAGCCCGCACAATTACTCGTAAACAAACGCTCCCCTTCGGCAAATTCGGCCGGAGCAGGCCTGGATGCGGACAATCCCGGAGGCGAGGCCGTTTCTGTACAGGCCGAGAGCCAGAATCCTAAAATCCCGAACACGAGGCCATTAAAAAAAAACTTTTTGATCATCAACGCAAGCCCTCGTGAATCGTTGGAGGAGACAAAACCAAGTAAGGCAAGGAGGAGACTTTGGCGCGTATTCCGTGCGCGAGCCGCAGTAAAAAAAATCACCCCTTGGATTTTAGGAGAAGCCTCCCGAATAAGCAAGACGAAAGCGGGGCGAATATTCGATAAAAGCGGTAAAACGACGCTTGTGTGGATCTTGGGCACGACCCCCAGGGGTTTCGATGTAATCCCAAAATGATAATGTCCGGTTTGGCCAAAATAGAAATGTCCTATTTATTGATAGGCTGTTGCTCATCTCAAGGAGGACAGCATGTCAAGAAAGGGCATTATCAGGATGAGTATAAAGGAGCTTCGGAGGGTT
>JAJDBW010000087.1 GCA_029261155.1 Nitrospirota bacterium
CCAAACTATGGGAAGAATATGGCGGAAAAGGTAATGGGGTATGCGTTGAAATTGATATTCCAGATCACCTTGTTGGGAAACGATACCATCGAGTAAGCTATGTCGCAGACAAGGTATTTCATGTAGATTCTTTCCTTGAATTAGTGATTTTCCCCGATAGAGCTTTTGAGACGTATCGGAATATCTTATTGACCAAGACTAGGAGATGGCGGAAAGAGGAAGAGATCCGTTTTATTGGTAATCGCCAAAATGTAAACCTTAGTTTGGAGGGGTATATCAGAGAGGTCACTTTTGGCTCTAATGTCCCAGCACAATTGTGAAGCAATTGGAGACTAGGATAGCGGCCCACTGCCGTGCCAATAGCATCAGACTCAGAACGTAAAGGGACTAACTATTTAGTTTCTTAATGAAAGAAATTGCTTTATGGCCAAAGCATACCTCGATCAACTGACTGTTTTATTAGAACAAAGCACTTCCGGCGGTTTTAAGGGCATTCAACTGGAGTGCAAACATTTTTTTAGTGGCGCGGCGGTTTATGTGAATGGGAAGATTGCTCTGTCGCTCACTCCGGCGGGCTTTGCCATAAAGCTCTCGGAAAAATCACGAAAGGTCTTGTTTGATGAACACGGTGCCGGGCCGCTGCGTTACTTCACGAAGGGCCCAATTAAAAAAGAATATGTGGTCTTACCAGAAAGCATGTTGAGCGATATTGTGACACTCCGGCATTGGGTGGAAATGAGTATTGAGTATGTGCTTTCTACGCCTGCCTCGGAAAACGCGCAACTAAAATAGTTCGTTTTGTGTCTATACAAAAAAAGATACAATACGGCTTCGAGCTGTACCCTGTCATCTAAAGTGAGATCAAAGAAATGAATGTACACGAAAAAATAAATTATCTTGAATTGCCAGCAAGAGATATTGTCGCGACTAAAGCTTTTTTTATCAAGGTATTCGCTTGGTCATTTGTGGATTATGGCCCTGAATACACCGCGTTCTCAAATGCCGGGATCGATGGAGGATTTTTCAAATCCGATTTAAGGGCCACGACCGTTAAGGGAAGTGTGCTGATTGTTTTCTATAGCGAGGACTTGGAGCAAACCCGGACAAAAATCGAGCATGCGGGTGGGTCAATCATTAAGCCGGTATATTCATTTCCCGGTGGCCGCCGCTTTCATTTTATTGACCCTAATGGGAACGAATATGCCGTTTGGTCAGAATGACCTGAGCGCATAACGTTGATCAACTCCTAGTATTTTAAGCGGGAAGGTTAAACATAAAAAAACTAAAAAATGACAAATAAACCCTTTAGTGTGTCCTGCCCCTTGCCGTTCGGTGAAAATGACACCATCCAACTCGCGCATGGCGGGGGCGGGCGTTTGATGCAGCAATTGATTGAACATCTTTTTCTTCCGGCTTTTGACTCTGCCGGAGTCCGGGAGAGTCACGACGGCGCACTGCTTTCTCCAAAGTCCGAACGGCTTGCCTTTACGACGGATTCCTACGTCATCCATCCGCTTTTTTTCCCTGGCGGGGACATCGGCAAACTCGCGGTGTACGGCACGGTGAACGATCTCGTCATGTGCGGTGCCCGGCCCCGGTATTTGAGCGCGGGATTTATTCTAGAGGAGGGATTGCCGATCAAAACACTGCAATCAGTAGTGGCCTCAATGCAGGCTGCGGCCTTAGCATGCGGGGTCGAGATTGTCACGGGCGATACAAAGGTTGTGGATCGGGGCAAGGGTGACGGTATTTTCATTAATACAGCAGGGATTGGGGAAATTGAATCGCCTCAAGATATAGGCCCGTCCCAAGTCCGGCCGGGAGATCACATTATTCTCAGCGGTGATATCGGACGGCATGGCATCGCTGTGATGGCCATCCGAGAGGGCCTTGAATTTGATACGACGATTGAAAGTGATCTTGCGCCATTGTGCGAACCTGTGTTGAGCCTCTTGGAGGCGGGTGTGGAGATTCATTGTCTGCGGGACTTAACACGCGGTGGGCTGGCAAGTGCTGTCAATGAAATTGCTGAGGCCGCAGGCATTTGTATCACCCTTGATGAAGCGGCGATCCCCGTGGAGGAGCAGGTGCGCGGGGCCTGTGAAATCCTCGGATTCGATCCGGCCTATGTCGCGAACGAGGGGCGCTTTATCGCTTTCATTCCTGAAAAAGAAGTGGGACGGGCTTTGGACATCCTGCACGCTTTTCCGCTAGGAAAAGCCGCTTGTTTAATTGGTGTCGCGAGGGAAAAGGAAACGTCCGAAGCGGCCGTGACGATGAAGACAAAGATCGGCGTCGAACGGATTGTGGATATGATCAGTGGCGAACAATTGCCGCGCATTTGTTAATCGATGGGTCTCACTCGGCAAGGCTGTCCTTTGACTTTTTTCACGACCCCAAGCGCTGCCGCAGCTTTTCCACCTCTTCGAGTAAATCCAAGACCACGGCTGCGCCGGAGAGATTCACATCGAGGTCGCGTTCCAAACGGAGAACGACGCTGACGCGCCAGCAACTTTCGCCGCTAAACTGCCATTCGTTCGGCGCAGGCCCGGCTGGGTCGAGGATGCCTTCTTCCACGAGGGCGACGATCCAGTCGCGTTGCACCGCGAAGCGGCGGCATAGCTCAACCAAACTCAGGCCGAATTCTTCATCGATCACCACGCCGGTGGTGATTGAAACCATTTCGTTTTTTCGCTTCATTCCTTACACCCCCAAATGCGCGCGAGGATTAAAGTCCATCTCCTGTGCCATTTGTTCGTAAAGCGCCTTTTCCACTTCCGTCTTTGCGGGCGGCAGGGCGATGTTGAGTACGGCATAGAGATCGCCCTTGTCCTTCGAAGGCAACCCCCGGCCCTTGAGGCGCAGTTTGCTGCCTTGTTTCGAATCGGGCGGGATGGTCAGCGTGACCATGCCATCCGGTGTAGGAATATTCACTTTCGCGCCCAGGACCGCCTCCCAAGGGGCGACAGGGAGATCAACATACAGATTCGCGCCCTCCACGCGATAATAGGGATGCGGACGAAAGGCGACTTCCAAATAAAGGTCCCCCGCTGGCGCGTCGCCGTGACCGGGTGCGCCCTGGCTGGCCAAGCGAATCCGTTGGCCCGGCCGGATGCCCTTCGGGATTTTTACGTCCAAACGCTGTTCGCGCATGTGCACCTGTCCGCCCGGACCCGCTTGCGGTTTTTGGAGGGTTAGGGTCTGCGTCGTGCCGTGGTAGGCGTCTTCGATGCCGATGACGACTTTGGCCTGCTGGTCTTCTCCCCGCATCGAAAACGTCCTTCCGCGTCCCGCGCCGCCTTGCCGGGCTTGGCCGAACAGGGTTTCGAAAAAATCGCTAAACGCGCCCGCGCCACCCGTGTTGAAGCTGCCGCCAAAATCGGAGGCCGTGCCCCAGTCCGGCGGCGGGCGGAACTCTTGACCGCTTTGCCAATTGCTGCCCAGCCGGTCGTAGGCTTTGCGTTTTTTCGGATCTTTTAAGACCTCGTTGGCCTCGTTAACTTCCTTAAAGCGTGTGGCGGCATCGGAGGCTTTGCTAATATCGGGATGATATTTTCGTGCCAGTTTGCGATAGGCCCGCTTGATCTCATCCTGCGTCGCATCGCGCTTCACGTCGAGAATTTTATAATAGTCTTTATAGTCCATGCCGGTTTCCGAAAGAGAATCTGAAGATTAATCTATAACGCAAGGTCTTATTTTTCGCAACAGTCTTTATATCATTCCTAATTTTAAAAATTCATCCCTCCTTTTTTATTCGGTGCCGGTTCAAGTCTCGAGGCGTGCCTCGATTGTTTCAGACCAGAAGCGCTTCTTCCTTGAATTCGGGCACCTGGACCTTCCACTTTAATTGCTCTTCGATGTGGAGCCGCATTGCGTTCGCGCCGGCCGGTTCGCCATGGGTAATGAATGTTCTTTTTGGCGGCGATGGAAAAGTCTTCAGCCAGCCGAGTATTTCTTTGTAATCGGCGTGGGCCGAAAGGTTGTTCAACACGCGAACCTCCGCATGGACTGGATGATAGGTCCCATGTATTTTGATCGAATCGGCACCCTTCAGCAATGCCTCGCCGCGGGTGCCACCAGCCTGGTAGCCGACGAAGAGGATGGTGTTTCGCGGATCGGGGGCGAAGGCTTTGAGGTGGTGAATGACGCGTCCGCCCGTGGCCATGCCGCTGGCGGAGATGATAATCATCGGTCCTTTCTGGTTGTTTAAGTCCTTCGAATCTTCAACGGAATTGACGAAGCGGACACCGGCAAAGGTTTCGGCGCATTGCGCTGCCGTGAGGCGGTGTTCTTCGTGGTATTTACAAAAAAGGCTTGTCGCATTCACGGCCATGGGGCTGTTGAGGTAGACGGGAATGTCGGGGATTGCCCCTTCCTGTTTGAGCCTATGGATAAGATAAAGGACTGTTTGTGCGCGGCCCACAGCGAAGGAGGGGATGAGGACGATGCCGTCCCGCGCATGCGTGCGCTTAATGATGCCAGCCAATGCCACGGCGGGATCGGTCTCTTCGTGATGCCGGTTGCCATAGGTCGATTCGCAGACGAGGTAATCGACCGCGTCCATGGCAGCGGGTGCATTCATCACAACATCCGCCGGCCGTCCCAAATCGCCCGAAAAGCCGATTGTTGTTTTTTCGCCCCTTAAGCGGATGAGAGAAGCGCCGAGTAAATGTCCAGCGGGCAAAAAGGTCGCGTGAATTTTATTGAACAAGGTGAGTTCCTTGCCAAAGGAAACGGTTTTGAAGTTTTGGAGCGCCCGTTCGGCGTCTTCCTGTGTATAAAGCGCTAGGGCGGTAGTGTGTTTGGAATAGCCTTTACGGTTGGCGTAGCGGGCCTCTTCTTCTTGCAGGTAGCCGCTGTCGGGGAGGAGGATGCCGCACAGATCGCGCGTGGCCGATGTCGCGTAGATGGGGCCGCTAAATCCATTTTTAATCAGCAGGGGTAAGTAGCCCGAGTGATCGAGATGGGCATGCGTGAGGAGGACGGCGTCGATGTCTTTGGGTGCAATGGGCAATGGTTCGCGGTTTTTTAGCCGCAGTTGTTTAAACCCTTGAAACAGTCCGCAATCGACGAGGATTTTTTTGCCGTCCACCGTTAAGAGATATTTAGAGCCAGTCACCGTTCCGGTTGCACCGAGAAATGTTATTCGCATGTGGGCACCTCCTTTGGTTAGATTGACATGTATTGCATTACAAAGTCCAGCGGGTTTTGGGTCTTAATTTCGGGTGGTTCGCCATTGGGCGTTGTCCTATGCTAAGTTAATTCATTCAATGTCTTTGCGAGTGGGCATGCATTGTTCTACAGTGCGTCATGGATGATTTAAATGCCTTCCGGTCGTGATCTTTCGGCGACGAAGGTCTGTGTCTTTTTATTTCAAGGGAGAGGAGACGGCAGATTGAAAAATCGGGTTTACGCAACGATGATCATAAGCATCGTGTTCCTATTTGAGGCTGTGGGTGTTTCCGCAAAAACCCAAGGTTTTAATGTCCATCCGATTAACGCGCCATTCATACAACCGATACAAGGAAGTCCTTTTCAGCCGATCTTGCTTGCCTTTGATGGACGGCGTGGACAGCTTATCGCAGCGACCCCTGGCGCGGGTAAAGGTGGATCGTCCATATTGCTTTTTCGCCAGCCGGGAAACCCTGGCGTTTCGCCGGAATCGATCTTTAATCTTTCAGGTGTGGCCTCGGGTTTAAGCTACGATGCCGAGGGACGGATGCTCTTTGTATCGAATGCGACAAAACGCGAGGTGATGATTTTCGATCGATTCGATGCGAGGGACAGTGGGGCACCCACCCGAACTCTACATCGTTTTAATTTCCCAACAGGGGTGGGTTTTGACCGTGCGTCCAAACGCCTTTTCGTGGCTGATGCCCACCCGGGGGCCGTTTTGGTGTTTGAGGGTTTGGATCGCGTTCAAGGTGGGCAAGGCCCATCGCGGACCTTAGGCGGAGAGACCGGTTTGAATGGTCCTTTCGCAATTGTCGCCGACCGTTCAAGTGGTCGATTGTATGTGTCCAACTTCGATGGCGTTTTCGCTTTTCGCCTCGATGATCTATCGGCCCCTCCGACGCGCTTGCCCTTAGCCCCCGGCACGCTTGCTCGGGGACTCGCCCTTGATCCGAAAACGGGACGGCTTTATATTGCGGCACCCATGCGCAAATCTTATTTTATTTACGATGGAGAAGGGATGAAAGAAGTCAAACTACAGGCAGTTCAGGGTGCCTTTCCCTTTTCAATTTCGCTTGATGAGAAAAACGATCGTCTTTATCTTGCCGGAACGGAGCCGCGAATCGGGATCATCGAGCAGGCTGGAGGTCCTCCTGGAGAGGGCCCCAGCGAAACGAATCGGATGATTGATCGCTGGATTCCATTATCCATCGTGCCCCCCGGATCTCCAGACCGTCCAAGTCCATCCCCGCCGCGCCCTTTTCATCCCACGCCACCCCGCCCATCGCCTCGCCCTTCCCCTCCGGATGGGCCGAGTATGATCAATTTCCCGACAAATCATTCCCCTCAAAAAAACACGCCACTCGCCCTCTTCCCTTAAGGGCGAAATGGATGTTGAGATCGCATCTCATCTCGGTTTTTCTTCAATGATCGTCCTCGATGTTCTGCCGGAAGTGCGGTTTTGTTTTTAGCTCGGATAGGTTTAGGAAGCCGGGAAAGTACCCGTACTGTAATGGCCTCTGGGTGCCTTGGCCCTGCGTTTCGATAGAAGATAGAAAAAACAGGAAGCCTTAAGTGAGGCCGGTATGGGCCAGTCGGATTAGTCTGGATCAGTAAGGGCTTGAGGAGGAAAAGGTTTTAAAGGGTGAAGGCTTTCTTCATGACGCGTTCTTTTATTTTTTCTTTCATCTCTAGAATTTCCGAATTGTCGGGATCAAGCCGATGGGCTTCTTCGACGGCGTCAAGTGCCTCTTCGTAACGACCCATGCTGGCTAAAACTGCGGCTTTATTTTTCCAGCCTTCCGGATCTGAAGGATCGCGTCGGGTCGCCTCATTGTAGGCCAAAAGAGATTCTTGGAAGCGTCCCATTTTAGCAAGTGCCCGGCCCTTGTTGTTCCAGGCTCTTGGAAAATCGGGTTTCAATTTTAGGGCCCGTTCGTATGCGGACAGAGCCTCTGCATCGCGGTCTAATCTCGACAGGGCTGCACCCTTATTATTCCAGGCTTCAGGATGATCCGCTTTCAGTGCGATGGCTTGTCCGTAGGCCGCTAAGGCGTCTTCATAACGTCCGGCCTTAAAGTGGGAAACCCCAAGACGATTCCAGGCGTCGGGGTTGGCCGCGCTATCGGACTGGATCTGCCTAAAGTTGATTCTAAGATTAAAAGACCGATCGGGAGAATGCCTTGTCGGCCTATTGGTTTGGACTGTTTCGGCAAAAAGTATCGGAACGAGGTGGGGATATGTTTGAAGCGTGTGTGTTAGACCAAATGCCACACCCGGCAGGCTAGACATGATGAGCAATCCCAGAAATAAGCGCCTTCGGTTCATGATGCCCTCTTTTTCTGTGGATTAAAAAATGGTGCGCCCAGAGAGATTTGAACTCCCGACCCCTTGATTCGTAGTCAAGTACTCTATCCAGCTGAGCTATGGGCGCACACAGTTAAGATGCAATAACATCTTTTAGCGTAATCGAGAATCGATCGTGTTGAAAGGAATGCATGGTCGGAAAGAGTGAGAATAGCCAGCCTTTAAAGAGCTCGTTGCCATTTTCATTAATCGTCACATGAATCGCCGGATTTTTCAACTCGTTACTGACCGAGGTAAATACTTTGCCTTGGATGATGAGGTCGGGTAGAAAGGTGCCGACCTTTATTTTCATGTTGGAATCGGGTACGGGCCATTCGTCTCCCAGCTTGACCGTATGTTCCGTAATTGCATGGCTGATTTTATCTTCCAGCATAAAGGTAACGCTTTTCCATTTGCCTTTGACCCCTTCGGGAACAATCACCTGGGCCCCGCTCAAATCGGGGATGTCGTTATGGGCGCCGTCTCGCAGTGGGGGTGGCATGGGACTGTCCGGTTGCTGAACGGGTGTGGGTTCGGCTGACATCGGCGCAGACATGGGCGTTCCCATCGGTTCCGGTCGCTCTTCGATGGCATAGCTGCCTTCGTTTTTATTGCAGGCGGTGAGGAATACGAGGGGCACCATTATGATCCAAAATCCTATCCGTTTCATCTGTCTCCCTATTTGGTTTCTATGGCGGAGAGGGAGGGATTCGAACCCTCGGTAGAGGTCGACCCCCTACGACGGTTTAGCAAACCGTTGCCTTCGGCCGCTCGGCCACCTCTCCAGGGTCTTAACCCGTGTTTTTTTCTCATTGGAACTCAATACAGCCTTGATATATATCATATTGGCGCGACGGAATCTAGATACTTCCCTGAGCATTTCCCAAAGATACAAATTCTCTGGTCTTCCTAGGAACGGTGGTGTCCTGATAGACTACCTGAGGTCTGTGCGTAGGTGATTTGATGGTCAAATAGCGTGCGCGATTTGTATGGAGAACAATCCTAGGGAGGGCATGATGAAGAAATTGATGATTAAGCTTGTTGCGATAAGCCTGTTATCGTTGTTTCCCCTTGTTTCGGTCTATGCAAGCGATGACGATTTTTTTAATGGAATGCAATCTCAAAATACCAAGATGCGCCCGGTAAAGCTTTTTACGACTTTATCCGGTTTTAATGAAGTGCCTGCTTTCTCCACGATGGGGCGGGGCCGCTTTAAGGCAGTGATCAACAAGGCACGTACCGAGGTGGCCTACACGCTGATGTATGAAATGATGGAAGGGGATGTGTTCATGGCCCATATTCACATTGGAGAACGGCACACCAATAGTGGCATTATGGTCTGGTTTTGTGGCGATGCCGGTGCCCTGGTTCCGCCGCCTCCGGGTGTGATCGTCCCGCCTTGCGGTGCGCGGGAGGGGGTATTCGAAGGCATTTTTACCGCCGAGAATGTTCTGGGTCCGGCGAGTCGAAATGTGAGCCCTGGCAATTTCGAGGCCTTCCTGAATGCGCTCGAAGCCGGAGCGACCTATGTCAATGTCCATTCGCTTTTGGAGCCCCCGGGAGAAGTCAGAGGCCAAATTAGAAGCCGTCACCCGCACGCCGATTGATTATTAGGGAAGTTAGGCCTTTCCTTGCGATGTCCGGTGATCCAGCGACTTTACCGGATATCGCAAGGTACTTTAAGGAACTTGCCTCTTAACAATTTACAGCATAGGAGATATAATGGTGAAAATTGAGGGAAAGAGGAGGCGAGATGCAGAAAGAAGAGGCCGTATTTTTAAAATGGCAAATCCGTTTTGGGACAGAAGAAGCGTGTGTAAAGTATC
>JAJDBW010000088.1 GCA_029261155.1 Nitrospirota bacterium
AGCGGATTCAAGTAGTAAGTGCAACGGTTAGTGAAGTTTTGGTATTAAAGAATACCTCATAGGGTGTTCTAAAGCCCAGTGATTTTCTGGGACGGTGGTTGAGTTTATTCATGGCTTTTATTATTTCGGTCTTGTTCACGGTGGTCAGGTCCCTGTGTTTGGGAAAATACTGCCGGATCAATCCCTTGGTGTTCTCGTTTGTTCCGCGTTCCCAAGAGGCATAGGGATGGGCAAAATAGATTTTCGTTTCCAGATCCTTGGCCATGCCTTCATGGTCGCTGAATTCCCGTCCGTTATCGTAGGTGAGGGTGTGCACCCGGTCTTTGTGAGGGTGGAGGGCCGTTTTGACAGCGGATCGAACGGCCCTGGCGGTCTTTCGAAGGACGGCCTCGATGACCGTATAGCGCGATTTGCGCTCAACGAGCGTTACCAAGGCCCACTTGTGGCCCTTACCGATGACGGTGTCCCCTTCCCAGTCACCAAAACGCTTTCGGGTATCGACAATGGCGGGTCGATCGTCGATCGAGACTTGATTGGGAATGATGCCGCGCCGGTTATAGGTTCCATAGCGTTTGCGCCGTTCTTTTTGGCAACGCAAAGCGCGGTACAAGTTGCCACCTGAGAACTTATCTGCATAAACGTACTGGTAGATCCACTCATGGCTGATACGAATGCCTTGTTCCATCTCAAGCCGGCAGACAATCTGTTCAGGACTCCATTCCTGACGGATGAGGGTTTCGACACATTGCCAAATGTGACTTGTTATACGCGAACGTACCTTCGCAGCGTGACTCGCCACAGCAAAGGCGTGGGCCTGTTTGGGTCGGTAACCCCGGAGACCTCTGTTTCGACAGAGCTCCCGGCTAATGGTCGATTTGTCCCGCCCCAGCATCGCGGCGATCACTTTTTGCTTCTGGCCTGTTTTCTTCAAAATATAAATCTGATATCGTTCCGCTTGGGTAAGCTGCGTGTAGCGCATCCGTGCTCCTCTCGCTTGTCGGTGGGAAAAGCCACGATTCTACCGCAGCTTGCCTCCTCTCCGCACTCAAAGCGTTGCACTTGCTAGTTGAATCCGCCATCCTAAACATTGTAATCTTTACAAATTTAACCTAATTTTGTAAGATACATCACCTCTAGCAAAGAAGGAGCAAGAGCAAATATACGAAAGGGGCTTTTTCCCCTTTTTACATGCCGCAGTATCGCGCGGCCTTGAGTTCACAATATCCTGAAACGGTCCATCTTAGCACCATCACCGGCATAAACGGCAATGGCGTTCGAATTCGTTCGGACTAAATTATGGAGGAACTCAATGACCCCGCAAAGAAACGCGCACACCCGCTGTCTTTTCATCCTCTTTTTTTACTTTTTACTCCTTTCTCCTATACAAGCAAGTGCGGAAGGAACGCGAGTCGAACGGACAATCACCGTCACAACCCCGAGCCGAATTGAAGAACCGATTGATGACGCCACGGGCTCGGCAAGCGTTCTCACTCAGCCTGAAATCGACGTCCAGCATCCGACCGCAGCCCCAGAGGTCTTACGGGATATTCCAGGTGTGAATGTGAGCGAATCCGGCACCATTGGCGAAACAGCCATCCTGCGGATACGGGGATCGGAGCAAGATCAAACCTTGATCATGCTGGACGGCATTCGGCTCAACACGCCCTGGCGCGGCCGCGTCGACATTGGTAACTTCATTTTCGATGAGATCGGGCAGGTGGAAGTTTCCCGGGGCGGCAAGTCTTCTCTTTATGGTTCGGATGCCATTGGTGGTGTCGTCCAATTAAAAACATCACGCGGCAGCGGACCGTTAAAAACCTCGCTCACAATCGAAGGCGGATCGGAATCGACCTTTCGGGAACGCCTTTCCATCAGTGGCGGAGACAAATCCTTGCATTACTCGGCATCCCTCTCCCGCACCGATACCGAAGGACAGTTTTCAAACGACGCTTATGAGGCCACAAGCTTTGCTGGGAAAACGGGCATCGGCTTTAGAAAATCCGGCAAACTCGATCTGATCTTTCGCTATCAAGACGACAAAAAAGAACTCCCCACGGATATTTTTGCGATCTCTGCCAACACGGTCCAGGTGGCCTTCGACCAAGAACGACAAGTTCAAAGAGAATTCCTCTTCACCTCTTTTCAATATCAAGAAAGTATCTTTGAAAAGTTGGAACTCCTCTGGAAAGCGGGCTGGGTTGAAAATGAAACCGATTTCGATAACCCAGCCGACCCGATCGGGAATACGACTGACGAGTTCGAAGAAACCAAGTCCCGCACAATTATTTTGGATCTACAACAAAATGTTCTGCTTAGTGATTTCGATATTTTTTCATTTGGCGTCGAACTTCAGTGGGATGAGGTGGACAGTACAATCGAGCTCTTTAATCTTCCCTTTGTCGTAGATAAGTCCCGCCGAAATACAGGGATCTACTTACAAAATTTATTAAAATTTGAAGACCTTTTTGTCTTTCAGGCGGGAATAAGGTATGACGACAATTCCAGCTTCGAAGATGTGACCGTGCCCAATCTTGCCACGACTTATGAGGTAAAACCGACGAAAACACAGCTCCGGGCCAGTTGGGGCAAGGGCTTTCGCGCACCAACCCTGCAAGACCTCTTTCTTCCAGTTTTTGGAAATCCGGATCTAAAGCCAGAAAAAAGCGAGGACTGGGAAATCGGACTCCGACAACGGTACAGGCAACATTACATCGACTTTGTTTACTACGAAATCGACTATGAAAACCTAATTCAACAAAGCCCCTTAGGCATCGCCAATATCGGTAACCTTAAAACCGAAGGGATAGAAATCACCCTTGAACTCCACCCCCATTCAAGCCTGATTGTGCGTGCAGACTTCCAGTGTTTTGAAGCTGCGCAGGACTGCTTCCAAGGCAAAAATCAGTTGGAAAATAATGCCATCCCGTTTCGACCCTGGCGACAAGCCAATATCAAATTCCTTTTCCTCCCCACTGCAGCAGTTTCATCGACACTCGATGTCAATTGGGTCGATTGGCAACCGATCTCGGCAAACTTTCTACGTACGGACGGCATCTTGCTACAAGATAAAAACCCCGGATTCACTCGTGTCGATTTTTCGACAAGCTATGACTTTTTTGGAGGCGTGCTCAGCCTCCAAACGCTCAAAATTTTTCTAAAGGTAAGGAATATTTTCGATGAAACCTATGATGAACTTCCCGGCTTCCCCTCCCCGGGAATCGGATTTTTTGGGGGAATCACCGCCACAATTTAAAAAACTAGCCCTTATCTCCTCAAATTGGGTTAATGACTTGCCTTTTCACGATGGCTTTTGGCCTGGCCCCAACTAAATCTCAAAAAAAAAGCGATATTTTTGAATAACTCCGACATTATTCCGTCAAGGCATTAGCTATTTTTGGTATGAAACTTTAGCCCAAGCAATCCCGAAATGAGCTCATATGGAGCATTCAATTTTTAATTTTTAAAAATTACACACCTCACAATTAGACGCTTACAATAAAATAACTCATTTTATATCAGAAGGTTAGACTAAACCTCCCTTCGATTAGTTTCTCGATCTCCACTGCCCTCACCATAAAAATATCTCCTTCATTGGCCCCAATATTATTTAAAGGCATAGTCCTTGCTCCTGTATACGATCAGCGACAGTGCAAGTTTAAAATCAACCTAAACAAGGTAGGGCAAAATATTGGCTTAACGATTAAAAACTCTCATTTTTGGTGCCTGAAAGGTGGTTAAATATGCTGAAACGGTCTAAGTTCAATGTACTGATCTCGGATTTTCCATCAAAGGACGAATTTTTGATCTTTAACACCTTTACCGATTCCCGCGTGGTCATCAACCAAGAACTCAAAGTCTTGGTGGATGACATCGATAACCGCCTTTCCTTTACCCGTGAAGAAAAGACCCATCTCGAAACGCTCAGCGACCTCGGTTTCGTTTTAGACGAAAGTATCGATGAAGACCGCGAATTGGAATATTGGTTCCAAAAACGCAAATTCAATACCGACACCCTTGACCTCACCGTACTCACCACCTCAGCCTGCAATTTAGGCTGCTCCTATTGCTTCGAAGACGGCATCGACCTCAAAGGTTTTATGAACGAGGAAATGTGCCAAAAGTTTTTGCTGTGGGCGGATAGAAAGATGGCTACTGTCCGGCCACGGGTACTCCATCTCACCCTTTTCGGTGGCGAACCGCTTTTAAATATGAAGGCCGTCTATTTCTTAAGCCGCTCGCTGGATAAGATGACGAAGGCAAGAGGAGTGAAGCTGGAAATCAGCATCATCACCAACGGCATTCTTTTAAGCGAAGAACTGGTCGATATCCTGATGCCGCTGGGCCTAAAGCGGATCAAGGTCACCATCGACGGTAACGAAGCAGCCCACGACAGCAAACGCCATTATAAAAACGGCAAGGGCAGCTACCGGAAAATCATGGACAACCTGATCGCCTTGAAGGGAAAAGCGCCGATTTCAATAGGCGGCAATTTCGACGAAACCACTAAGGACAGTATCCCCCGTTTTTTAGATGAATTAGTCGATTTGGGATTTACCTCCGGTGACATTCAAGACATCAGCTTTAAGCCCATCCTCTCCCCGACCAACGAACGCAAGGTGCTCAACAACAGCATGGATAGCGGACATGGCTGTACTTTTTCCGAAATGAAGGTCGACGACATTTTATGGCTGAGAAACGAAGTTAAAGACCACGGTTTTAAAGAAAAATCGGACGGAATCGCTTTAGGTCCCTGTTGCGCGACCTTCGAACATACCTACGCCGTCGATCCCTGGGGCAAGGTCTACAAATGTGCTGCCCTCGTCGGACGCGAAGAGTTTGCCACCGGTGATCTCGAAGATGAGGATGAGGACAATTACCAAAACACGCGTTTTATGACGGTGGATCTTTGGGAAGATCCCATGTGCAAACCTTGCGCCTACCGGCCCATCTGCGGTGGCGGTTGCCGGGGGAGTTCTGTGACCCAATCGAATGATTTCGAAAAACCCGCCTGCGAAAAACTCTATTTTGAAAACGTCGCTCTGGAGCTCCTTAAACATGAGTATCTTCAAGAAACAGCTTTAGTGGAAAGCTGAGGCTGAGGCTGAGGCTGAAACGAAACTTTAATATCCTATCGAAAGGGGGTGTTGATATGAAGATCAAAATCATCAAACAGGGGATGAAGAAAAATAAACCGAATCCATCGATGTGTCCTTGGTTTATTCATTAAAGAATTTTCACTCTTTCAAGTCTTATTGGAGACAGGGATTGCACGATCTAGAGTCCCTGTCTCCAATTGTTTGACTTCTCAAGAAAATCTACTTATTCTCGTGAAATGCTTCTTGAGAAGAGAACACTTTTCTTATTATTCTCCTTCCTCTGGTTTCTTAGCCTAATTCAAGCCAGCGCATTCGCACAAACCTCAAATGAAAAGGTACGTGGAGATCGGCTCGTCATCTCTGATTTAAGGAGGCTGGCTCCTATAAATCCCGTCCTAACTTCAACCACCCTCTCTACTAAATTGATCGACGTCATTTATGATGGTCTAATTGAGTTAGACCAACAACTAGTCCCACGGCCACATCTTGCGCAATCTTGGATACAATCCCAAGACGGCTTAGTCTGGACATTTCATATTAGGAAGGGCGTCAAGTTTCATGATGGACACGAACTCACTGCAGAAGACGTCGCCTTTACCTTTAAGGCGATAAAGGAACAAAAGGGAGGACAACCTTGGTCCTATGTTTTTGAAGAGATTGATCAGATTACAGTATTAGAACCCTATGTTCTTCAAGTAACATTAAAAAAACCTTTCGCCGCTTTTCTTCAGGCCCTTTTCATCGGAATTTTGCCGAAACATCTCTTAAGGGAAAGGAATCTTACACAATCCATTCCAACTGATGAGATAATCGGGACCGGACCCTACCTCCTGAAATCCTGGTCGGAACAGAAAGCAACCCTTAAGGCCTTTGACAACTACTTTCTTGGAAAACCTTATATCAATGAAATTCATGTAGATATCTACCCAAATCAAAAGGCAATCTGGGCCAAGTTCATGGCGGAAGAAGTCGATTACTTTGAATACTTCACACCCAAAACCTTTGAAATCTTAAAACAAGTTCCTTCTTTTAATCTATACACAATAGAAAAACCTTATTATTACCTTGTGGCCTTTAATCAAAAAGCTCCGATATTCAAAGATAAAAAGATTCGGCAGGCATTAAATTATGCCATCAATAAA
The DNA here is from genome assembly GCA_029261155.1 of Nitrospirota bacterium. GTDB lineage: Bacteria > Nitrospirota > Nitrospiria > SBBL01 > JAADHI01 > JAJDBU01. The sequence goes on from JAJDBW010000088.1 coordinate 6,239, forward strand.
GAAGAAATCATCACCAGAGTCTTAATGAGCCAGGGAAGAGTCATGGCAGGAACTATCTTTCCAGACTCTTGGGCCTTCAATCCTAAAGTAAGCCCTTACTCATATAATCCACACAAGGCTCTAAAGCTCCTGAATGAGGCGGGATGGAAGGATCATGATGGCGACCATCTTCTCGACAAAGAAGGGAAGCCCTTCCACTTTACTATTCATATCAATACCGGAGATGAACTTAAGAAGCAGACCATACTACTGTTACAGCAGCAATTGCTCGATATAGGCATTCAACTAGATGCCATTTTCTTCGATGTAGCAGATACCAGTTTTATCTTTAAAAAACAGTTCCAATCCTTCTTAGTAGAAATGTTGGCCATACCTGATCCGGACATGAGTTATCTTTTTTGGCACAGCTCCCAAACTGAAGGTGGCTTTAATGTCTTCTCGTATCAGAACCCAGAGGTTGATAAATTCCTTGAGAATGGAAGAGCAGAACTCGACCCAAGTAAAAGAAAAACCATTTACTTCGACTACCAGGAAGAAATGCACCAAGATCCTCCTGGCACCTTTCTGTTCTGGACCCAAGGCCTTGTCGGAGTTCATAAAAGGTTTAAAGGTGTGAAACTGGGTCAAATATTAAGCTTTAAAAATATTCGTGAGTGGTACGTTCCAAAAAATGAATAAGATCTCAGCACCCCATACCGATTGACTTATCTAGAGGACCTCCCTATCCTTGTGCCATGCCACAGGGAAAAAGAAACATATTCTTTTTTTTCTGTTCTATCTTACTGCTCATCCAAAGTCATGCCTTTGCCTCTTCAGCGTTTGCACAAGGTTTAATACCTCAAAAAAAGCCGGACCGACTTATCATTTCCGATTCTATGAAGCTGGCTCCAATTAGCCCTATCCTCACTGCGACAACCCTTTCTTCGAATTTAATCGACATCATTTACGACGGCTTGATAGAGTTCGACGAAGAAGTTCTGCCTACGCCTCACCTTGCGGAATCTTGGACGCAATCCAAAGATGGGCTCATATGGACCCTTCATATTAGAAAAGGGGTTAAATTTCACGATGGGCAGGAACTAACTGCCGAGGACGTGGCCTTTACCTATGAAGCGGTGAAAAATCTCAAAGGTGGGTTCCGTTCTTCTTATGTTTTTAAAGAAATTGAGGACATCGCCGCAAATGAAGCTTATGTGGTCCAGATCACATTAAAAAAACCACTCGCCGCTTTCCTTCAAGATTTACATGTCGGAATTTTACCGAAACACCTCTTGAAAGGAAAAGACCTGACAAAATTCCTCTCCAATGAAGAAGTCGTTGGAACCGGGCCATATAAGCTCAAATCCTTTTCCGAAGCGGAAGCAATCTTAGAGGCAAATGAAAACTATTTTCTAGGGAAACCGCAAGTCAGTGAAATTGATGTTCAAATCCAAGCAAATCAAGAAATGGTTTTGGCCAAGGTTATCGCCGGGGAGGTTGACTTTTTCCTTGAATTTACACCCCCAAATTTTCAAAGCCTTCTCCAGATCCCCGGTTATAATTTCTACTCTGCCCCAAACCCATATTATTTCCTGCTGGCCTTTAATTTAAAAGATCCGATCCTTAGGGATCTTAAAGTCCGCCAAGCCCTTAATTATGCAATCGATAAAGAAGAGATCAGGACCAAAGCTTTAAATGGTCAAGGAAAAATCGCGGCGGGCACTATTTTGCCCGCTTCGTGGGCTTACAACCCAACGGTCACGGTCTATCCTTACGATCCCAAAAAAGCGACTGCCTTGCTTAAAGCGGCAGGCTGGGAGGATCACGATGGAGATCATTTGTTAGATAAAGACGGGAAAACACTGCAATTCACCCTGCACGTCAATACCGGCGAGGATCTCAAGAGAAAAGCCCTACTCCTGATCGAACAGCAATTATTGGATATTGGCATTCAAATCAATGTCGTATTTTTCGATGCCGCGAATACCGATTTTCTTTTCGAAAAAAAATTTCAGATCGTCTTTGCGCAATTTGTGGCCGCACTCGGCCCGGATATGAGTTATATTTTTTGGCATGGCTCCCAAATCGAGAGTGGATTTAATTTCTCTTCGTACAACAATTCAGAGGTTAATCGTCTTCTTGAGGCGGGACGGGTAGAAGCCGATCCAAACAAAAGAAAGTCACTTTATTTTGAGTACCAAGAGGAGATACATCGAGATCCTCCAGGGATCTTTTTATTTTGGACTGACCGTCTTATCGCGGTCAATAAGAGGTTTAAGGGAGTTAATATCGGTGCAATCGGGGTCCTAAAAAATATTCGGAAATGGTCCGTTTCTAAGACCGAACAATAAGTATCAATCCCTGGGAATTAAGCATGAAAAAAGTTTCAAGCAAATTGATTTTGCTTCTCACGCTTGCCGCACTCATCCCCATGTGTCTCTTCGGCATCGTTTCGATTTACACCGCCCGTAACACGACCCGGAACCTCGTTATTCAAGAAAACCTCGAAGTTGCGAAGCGGGCAGCACAGCAGATAGAACAATACCTCAAAAATAGCGAACACATCCTCAAATCCCTGGCCCAAAACCTGGGCAAGACCGACCTTCTCCCTTGGCAAAAGGAACGCTTCGTTCGCAACCACGTAATTGAGTTCGAGGAATTCCACAGCATCGATTTGGCCGATGCCACTGGAAAAATCATCGCCACGAGCCGCCTCGACAAGACCTCGGACCTTTCACCTCAGCCGGAGGCGGTCGCCACCGCCCTCGCCGGAGAGACTTATCGCTCCAAGGTTTTTATTTCAGGCAACTTTACCCCGGCCCTAATCGTGGCCCTTCCCATTAATTCGCTTGGAGATATCCAAGGCGTTCTTGTTGGCGAACTCAACCTCATTGAGATGTGGCGCTTGGTCGACAGCATCCGTATCGGGAAGGAAGGTGTGGCTCTTGTGGTTTCGGAAGACGAATCGCTCATCGCCCACGGCCTGGGCTCCGAAAAGGGGCGGGTCTTCAGGCAAGAGAAAATTAGCGACCTTCCCTTTTCCGAAGGCCTTCGCGAAGGCAAAACGGAAGGCTTGGTCTACGTGGACTCACGTGGCCTTGAACTGATTGGTGTTGCCGCACCGGTCACAAAGGTCGGATGGCGGCTCATTATAGAACAGCCCACCCGCGAGGCCTATGCGGCAGCCATACGGCTGACCTGGCAATTGAGTGTACTCGTCATTTTATTCCTTTTTTTAATGGTGGGTGTGGGCTTGATGGGGGGAAAGCAACACGTCGTAAAACCCATTCGAGAATTGATCCGAGGAACCCGGTCCGTTGGGAGTGGGAATTTGGCCGATAAGGTTAATATTCTATCCCAAGATGAGTTTCGAGAGCTGGGAGATTCCTTTAATACCATGACAGAAAACCTGACGAAGCTCAAAGAGGACATCCGCCGAAACGAACGCGCCGCCGTACTCGGACGCATTGCTGGCGGACTGGTTCACGATCTCCGACACCCCATAAAAAACTTGGAAAACAGTAGCCGCTTGATGGTTCGATTTTATGAAGACGAGAAGACACGGCGCCTTTTCCAAAAAATGATTGACCGAGAAATACCGAATCTAAACCGCTTCCTCGACGACCTGCTTCACCTCTCGACTCCTGACCCCATGAAGCCGGTTTCGCTAGATCTCTCACGCAGCCTGAAAGAAATTATCGAGCCTTTTTGTCTCAATTCGCGTTGTGTACTTCAAACCGGCCCTGCGGAACAAAAACCATCGGAGATAGCGGAAAACGTTATGATTTCTATCGAGATCGAACCAAAAGACTTAAAGGTCAACGCCGATCCTTTCGCCCTCGAACGGGTCTTGCGGAACCTGATCAAGAACGCCATTGAGGCCATGCCCCAAGGAGGCACACTCTCGATTTTGGCGAAGGCAATTGCAAGCTCTTCTACCGACTTACATGCGACTGAAATTATCATTGCAGACACCGGCTATGGCATTGCACCCGATCGGCTCGATCATCTTTTTGAAGATTACAGCACCACAAAACAAAAAGGCATCGGACTCGGTTTGGCCATCTGCAAGAAAATTATCGAGGAACACAAGGGGCAAATTCGCGTCACAAGCCTTCCCAACCAAGGGACAACCTTTACCCTCGAATTTCCATTTCAAATATAGATATTCCAAGTCCTCTTTTTCTGGCATAAAAATTGCGAACCTCACCATAGTCGTTATTTCTAACCCTCAACTTATTACAGGTGAACCCATGGATTATGGAAACAAGGCGATAAAAATTCTTGTCATTGACGACGACCCCGATAACCGCGCACGTTTGAGGAAGAAACTCCAAACGATTTGTTGCGATGTGATCATGGCAGAAAACGATCTGGAAGGCTTGCAACTCGGATTAATTGTTCAACCTGACCTCATTCTTCTGGATACAAAAATCAAAGAAATGGGTGGGCTTTCCGTTTGCGAACGACTTAAAAGAAATCAAAACACATCCGAGATCCCCATAATATTGTTGGTGGCCGATGACGATCTCGATGAGATCGTCATCGGCCTGGAAATCGGTGCCTCCGATTATGTGGTTTCGCCTTACCCTTTAACGGAACTTAAAATCCGTATACGAAAAGCGCTCCTCTCTCAAAATGATAAAAAAAGGGTCTGCGATGCCGCTTGTCAGTCAGAGAAAAACCTCGCCACCAAAGTGGCCGACGAACTGGGCAACACCATGGCCCTCATTGGGGGATTTACGAAGCCCTTAATGAAAACCCTGTCAGGCTTGGAGCAATCAATTCCCCTGCATTATCTTGAGGAGATTATGCAACTGACACAATCCGGGCGCGAACTTGTGGATGAATACCAACTCCTCTACCGCTCCCGCTCGGTCATCGAAGATGTCGATCCCATCCAATTAACAGATACCGCCATCCAAGCTTTTCATCAAATCATTAAAGAGAAAGACCAATCGGTCCTCGTGGAATGTATTCAGGAAGAAACCATGATGATCAAGGGAAATGCGTACAACTTATTGAGTGCCTTAAGCCATCTTATTTCCAATGCACATAAGTTTACGCCGAGGGGCGGGCAGATTACCGTTGCGATTTACTATATGGATAAGCGGGTCCGGATTGAAATTACCGATACCGGTATCGGCATCCCCCAAGCCCTACAAGAAATGATATTAGGAAATCAATCCAACAGGTCTGGCGGGTTTAATTCCAAAAGAAAGGGAATGGGTCTGGGTTTAACCATTGTCAAATCGGTGGCAGAACAGCATCGCGGTAAAATCGGCATGGAAAGCCGCGAAGGAAAAGGGACCCGTATCTGGATCGAGCTCCCTGCACACGTACAAGACAGGGATATCGCAAGGCGATTTTCTTACGTATCCTAGCGAATTCTGCCGATCAAAATTTAAAGGCTTAATCTCTGCCTTACGAAAATACAATACCCGCTCCTTCCATCACAACGATTATGGAAACTGTTCAGAACAATGCGACCTTTTTTTAATATCTTAAAAATTTAAGCCAAGTAACGAACCCAATAAGCCAATATCTTGGCTAATCCTCCATCTCGATTTATTTTAAACGATCACAATAAAATCATAACCTTACAAGCACTACGTCAAAATATCTCCAGTAATTCTCCCAAATAACTTACCGGCACAATAGTTGCTCTCTTGACTATTGCATAAAGTCCAATAAATCGCTTAATAAGCTGTTGATCTTCTGGAACCTATCGCAATTAATAAGCCAGGATGTTCAAGAATACTTTGGACGAGCACCATTAAATAAAGTGGCCCACTTGATACACACTTTTGACCCGGCAAAGAAAGATCTCGCGAGTCGAGACATCCTGATGCTCAGGACATGTCATCTGCGTTGAATTTTAATATTGGAAAACAAGAAGAACAAAACCCGAGGGCGTATCGCATTATTCGATCCAACTCCATAGCGAATTCCGGTCAACACCATATGCGGTGAAACCCGGAAAGATCGCGACAATACGAAGATCCAAAGTCACTCGATCCACCATTTTTTGCAACGAAGACTTAAGAGCGTTGGAGAAACGACCGAGAAGCTTGGACAAGGCGATTAACAGTGCCGTGACCTATTAGAGGAGGGGCGAATACGCATGAAGAACACAAAGACACCACTGGATCAAAAACAAGGCCAGATCTCCCAAAGTAAAGTCCTCCACTTACTTAAGCAAGCCATGTTGGATGACGGTATCATTTCAGAGGAAGGCCTGCTTGATGCCGTCGTTATCGCCAAGCGGGAACAGGAACCGCTCAGCAATGTTCTAGAAAAGCTGGACTTTATCAACAAAGAGAATCTCCAACGTTTTGTAAAAAATAAAATCGGTGTCCCTTCCCTACCCCTTTCCGATTATCAATTTGATCGAAAAGTACTGAGGCTCGTTCCCGAAAACCTTGCCCGTCGCTTCAACATCATTCCACTCAACATCACTAAAAACATCCTCACCGTGGCCACGGCCAACCCACTCGACATTATGGCCCTCGATCAATTCGCTCAAAATACGGACTATACCATTGAAGTCGTTCTCGCTTCTGGAGAAAGCATCCAATCGGCAATTACACAACGCTATGGCATGCGGGAAGATCGACAAGAACTCATCGAAGAGATCGCGGAAGAATTCCAAAAAACGCATCATAAAAAAGATGTCCGGGTCAATCATTATGCCGACGAGATCAACGAAATCCGGTTAAGACGCGAGGCCGAAGAACCTCCAATTGTTCGACTGGTCAACTGCTATATCGCTCAAGCCTTAGTGGAAGGCGCCACGGATATTCATCTCGAGCCAAAAAAAGACGCAATGAAGGTCCGTTTCCGCATCGACGGCTACTTGTTTAATCGGCATGAGCTCTCCCCTAAATTAATCGGCCCAATCGTCTCCAGAATAAAAATCATGTCGGGTCTGGATATCACTGAAAAGCGCTTTCCACAAAACGGACGCATCGGCCTAACGATGAAGGAGAAGAATATCGACATTCTCACATCAATTTTTCCGACGATGAACGGAGAAAATATCGTTATGCGGGTTTTAGATAAATCGGCAGGTCCCGCCCATCTTTCGGAAATCGGCTTATCGGAAGTAAACCTTGGCCTTTTCAACAAACTGATCCGCTCAACGGAAGGCCTCATCCTCGCGGCAGGCCCAACAGGGAGCGGCAAAACAACGACGATTTATTCCTTTCTCCAAGCCTTGGAAAAAAGCGATAAAAATATCGTGACGATCGAAGACCCCATCGAACACGAAATTGACGGTATCGTACAAAGCCAAGTGGATGATACAACAGGCCTAAGCTATGCCGACTCCCTCAATTCACTTTTGCAGCAAGACCCGGACGTCATCTATGTCGGTGAAATCAGAGACCGAGAAACCGCCACCCTTGCCGTTCGCGGCGCCCTCACCGGTGACCTGCTCCTCAGTACAATTCAGGCCAATCAGGCCGTCGAGGCGATTACGCGCTTGCTCGACATCGGCGTGGGTGAAGGCTTAATCGAATCAGCCCTTAGCTGCTGTTTTGCACAACGCCTGGTCAGAAAGCTTTGTATACATTGCCGACAGGAATACGCGCCCGATGAAAGGCTCCTGAAAGACTTGGGCTTGGCAGAAGGAACGAAATTTTTCAGAAAAAAGGGCTGCGAGTCCTGCAGCGGCATCGGGTACAAAGGCAGAATCGGACTATTTGAAGTCTTGGTCTTTGACCGAAAGATCAAGACCCTCATTTCCAATCATGCAACAGAAAGTGAAATTACTGCGGCGGCACGCGCAAACGGCATGCGTACTTTGTTCGAAGATGGCATAGAAAAGATCCTCAAAGGGATTACCACCTTCGATGAGGTGAAAAATGCCACGGAACACATCTCGCCTTCTTAGATCCGATTTCCATACAGGTCTCTTTTTTATTTAAGCGAAAGAGCACCCTCCAAACCTCGAATTACATCCGGTATTCTTTTCTGAGGTGAAGTCAAGGCTTTGGAAGGAGGGTTTCGCATACCCTTTAATATGAGCACGCGAGAAGAAGTGTCTGCGTTCCTATCGCATAGTAGATCAATTAAACAAGGCGAGCTGAAGGAAGGGTCCTAGCGGCCTCACCTTGGAGCCAATCGATTAACGAAGTGTGACATGTCATCATCCGCAATCCTCGACACTGCCCTTCATCTTGTCAATCGCATGGGGCAAAACGGGCAGTAAAATCTCAAAATTCTCGCGGACGGCGCGAGGGCTCCCAGGAAAGTTCACAATTAAAGTCCGGCCCCGTACGCCTCCAATGGCACGTGAAATCACCGCCCGCGGATTTTTTTTATAACCTTCCATTCGCATAATCTCACCAAGGCCAGGGATCAGGTAGTCGATAACACTCTGCGTTGCTTCGGGGGTCACATCTCGGAGCGAAATGCCGGTCCCACCTGTGGTGAGGACCAGGTCGCTCTTCCATCCATCGGAAAAAGAAACGAGCTCTTCCCGAATCGCCTCAACCTCGTCTGGGATCATTTTATAGACCATGACTTTTCCCGGTAACGTTTCAACCAAGGTGTGCAAAAGGCGACCCGATTCGTCTTCGCGCGCGCCGGCCGACCCCTTGTCGCTAATGGTCAGTATGCCAACCGTATACATCGATCCTCCCAAGAAATAAAAACGATCTGGACTTCACTAAAAAAGACCGGCCTGACCCGCACCTTCCAGCTTGAGACCGAAATGACGGTAGGCCAAAGCGGTGGCCATGCGGCCGCGTGGTGTGCGATCTAAAAAGCCTTCTTGAATTAAAAAAGGTTCGTAGACATCTTCCAAGGCCTCTTTTTCTTCACCGACGGCCGTGGCTAAGGTTTCAACGCCGACGGGGCCGCCGCCAAATTTTTCGATGATGAGCAAGAGCAATTTGCGATCCAGAAAGTCGAAGCCGGCCGTATCGATCTCCATCTGCGTCAAAGCCGCTTGAGCCACGGGGTGATCGATCACCCCGTCCGCCTTGACCTCGGCATAATCGCGGATGCGCCGCAGCACCCGATTGGCGATTCGCGGAGTCCCTCGTGTGCGACGCGCAATTTCCAAGGCGGCATCCTCCGAGACTTCTAGGTTAAAAATCTTCGCCGAACGAAGGATGATCTTTTGAAGTTCGGCCGGTTGATAAAACTCCAGACGGCTGATCACGCCAAAGCGGTCCCGCAAGGGCGACGTGAGCAAACCCGCGCGCGTTGTCGCACCTACCAAGGTAAAACGCGGCAGATTCAATTTAAGCGAGCGCGCAGATGGGCCTTGGCCAATGATAATGTCAATCTGAAAATCTTCCATCGCGGGATAAAGGATTTCTTCGACGGTGGGATGCAGCCGATGGATCTCGTCGATAAAAAAGATATCTCCTTCCTGCAAATTGCTTAAGATCGCAACCAAATCGCCGGGGCGCTCGACAGCAGGTCCGGAGGTCGCCTTGATATTCACGCCCATCTCCCGTGCAATGATATTGGCCAGGGTTGTCTTACCGAGTCCGGGCGGGCCGTAAAAAATAACGTGGTCGAGTACATCTCCCCGCTTTTTCGCCGCCTCGATATAGATCCTTAAATTTTCTTTTATCTTCGTCTGCCCAATATATTCGTTCAAGGACTGCGGCCTGATGCTGGTATCCGCTTGCAGTTCTTCGTCGATCGGCTCGGAGGAAACAATGCGCTTATTTATATCCATAGATTGATTTCATCCATCTCGTGCGTGACTGTGATCAAACTTTGGCCAAACTTTTCAGACCTTCTTTAATCAGATCTTCCGTCGAAGATAATCCATCCCCATCAAAGGAAATTTTATCGAGGGCACGCTTTACATCGCCCCGATGATACCCAAGATTTACGAGCGCAGAAAAGGCGTCATTTCTTACCGCCGATTCCCCTTCGCTTTCCGCCGTAACCGGTCTGAAGCCGTCTAATTCAATCTGCCCGACTTTTTCTTTTAATTCTAAGGCAAGTCGACCGGCCATTTTTGGTCCGACGCCTGGAATCGCCCGCAGGGTCTTCACCTGTCCTTCACTCAGGGCACAGATCAAATCATGAATGTCGATACCGGAAAGAATATTGATTGCCAGCTTGGGCCCCACGCCGGAAACACCCAGCAAAAGTAAAAAGAGTGCTTTTTCTCGTGTCGATAAAAAGCCGAATAGTTGGATGGCGTCCTCGCGGACATGGGTGTGAATGTGGAGGGAAACTTGCTCCTTCTCCTCGGGCAAGCGATAATAACTGCTCAACGGCACCCACACTTGGTAGCCGATCCCTTGAACCTCTACCGTGAGCGCCGTTGTCGATTTCAGTGAAATCGTTCCTTTGATTGATGCAATCATCTCTTTCCCAACACCGCGCGTTCCGAAAGGGCAATTTGACGTTGAAATTGCGCGCTGTGCGCATGGCAAATTGCGACCGCCGCCGCGTCCGACTCGTGGTCCGTCGCCAAAGGCTTCGGCAAATGGAGAAACTCGCAAACCATTTTTTCAACCTGAAACTTCGTCGCCCCGCCGTAACCGACCACCGCCATCTTCACCGCCGTCGGACTGTATTCGAAAACGGGAAGATCGCGAACCGCCGCCGCCAGGACCGCCGCACCCCGTGCCTGCCCAAGCTTTAAAGCCGACTTCACATTATTAGCCAAAAAGGTATCTTCAATTGCGACAGCGCTCGGTTTTTCCGCATCGATGACCGAAAGCAATTCATCGAATATCCGTTTTAGCCGGATCGAAAAAGCCGACTTAGAATTGGTCCGTACCTTTCCGCAACGCCTGAAGATCAAATCGCCGGAGGCACGCTCGTCCAATACGGCAAAACCAGTCGTGCCAATTCCCGGATCAACGCCTAGAATAGACATGCAGCCTAGGCTCGAAGTGGAGAGGAAACACATTAATCGTGGAAGGAGAATACTGTAGATTGCAATGGCTCGGCATCAAACTTACTTTTGAGATCGTCATTGGGATTGCGCCTCAAGCGATGGGGCGACCTTCGCCATCACTTCGTCCGGAATATCGAAGTTGGCGTAGACCTCCTGGACATCATCATGGTCTTCGAGAATTTCCATCAGACCCAGCATTTGCGTCGCTGTTTTCCCATCGAGCGGAATTGTCGACTGCGGCAAAAAGGTCACCTCCGAGTAGGTGGGGGTAATCCCCGCATCCAAAACCGCCTTTTTAATCTCCTCAAAATCTGCGGCGTCACACAGCACTTCGAAATTAGAGGGGTCGTCGCTCCGCAGATCTTCCGCACCGGCCTCCAGGACCAAGGTCATGAGGTCTTCCTCTTTAATGCCGGTTTTATCGATTACCAACATCCCTTTCCGCTCGAACATCCAGGCCACACTCCCGGCCTCGGCCATGTTGCCACCGTGTTTGCCCAGAAGGTGACGAATCTCTGAAACGGTACGGTTTTTATTGTCTGTCGTAATCAGAATCAGCAGCGCCACACCACCAGGACCGTAGCCTTCGTAGGTGGCTTCTTCGTAAATCGTTCCCGGCAATTCGCCCGTGCCCTTTTGGATGGCTTTTTTGATATTGTCGGCCGGCATGTTCGATTCCTTGGCCTTCAGCATTGCCGTCCGAAGGCGCGGATTTCCATCGGGATCACCGCCGCCAGACCGCGCCGCAATCGTAATTTCACGGATAATCTTCGTGAAGATTTTTCCCCGTTTGGCGTCCACCGCCGCCTTTTTATGTTTTGTCGTCGCCCACTTCGAATGACCCGACATCTGCTGCTCCCAATAAGGTTTAAGTTCCGTAAAAATAAGCAAATCTTTAGCATAAATACGGATAAAGAGTCAATTTAGCGGGAGCGCAAGCCGACTATCATCGGAGAACTTTTCGGGGTAAACTATTGTCTAATGCGCGATGAGGAACGAAAAGAAGAGGATCAGTGGATCCGCCGGGTTCAGGCGGGAAAGACGGAGGTCTTCGAAAAACTTATCCGGCGTTACGAAAAGCCCATCTTTAATCTCTTGCTTCGCTATTTGGGAGACGAGGCAGAGGCGGCCGATGTGGCCCAAGAGGTTTTCATCGCAGCCTATCGCGCCATTGGAAAATTCCGAAGCGACAGCCGATTTTCCACCTGGCTGTACCGGATTGCCATTAACCAGGCCAAAAACAACCAGATACGATTGGCCAAGGCAAGAAAACGGGATCTCCTCCAAGCCCCTGTTGACGGAAGACACGGAGAGATGGACAATGAAGGAATCGCGGCGCTCCCCCACAAGGGGCCGGGTCCGGATGGGTTGCTTGAAAAAAAAGAAATTCAGCAGCGCGTTCAAGCCGGGCTCAAGGCCCTCAAGGCGGAAGACCGGCTCTTGATCGTATTGCACGATCTTCAGGGTCTGGCTTATGGGGAAATAACGCATTTGCTCGACCTCCCGCTGGGCACCCTAAAATCCAGGCTGCACCGGGCCCGCCAAGCGCTAAAACGGGAATTGTTGCCGCATTATGCTTCGGAAAAGGGGGGAAATGAATTGTAAGGCTTGCAGAGACCGCCTCTCGGAATACATCGACCGATCGCTTCCGGAGGCAGAACGCGCCGAGGTGGAGGCCCACCTTGCCACTTGCGCCGAATGTCGGGAAGGGAAAGCGGCGCTCGAACAAGTGGTCGCGGATGTGGCCGCACTCGATGCCGTCGAACCGCCGCCCGGTTTTTCTCGACAGGTGATGGCCAAAATCCGCGCAGAAGAAGCCAAACCGACATTTTGGGAGCGATGTGTTCTGGCCTTTAAATTAAACATGCCCATGCAAGTGACGGCCTTGTTCTTGGTGGCTGGCCTGGCCGTGTATCTCTATCGGGTGAACCCATTGCCTCAAAAAAATATTGCGCAGACCCCGTCTTTCGATGAGATGCCAGAATCGGCCAGGCGCCCTTCGCCTTCGGAAAATGCCATTGGACAAGATCGGAGCAATCAGCGCATGGCACAAAAAGATGCCGCGCCGCTCGGATTTGCCGAATCGGAAGAAAAACGGGAAATTGCTGCCGCACCCTCGAATGAAGGGCTTGCAGAAAGAGAAAATTTTTCAGATGAACAAACTCGGTTTAGGAATGAAAACCCTGATGCCCTCACGGATAAAGCACCCGCTTCAAACACGCCCGCCGCGCTCATGGACGACAAAGTCATCGATCGGCTTTCCGAAGTGGCGGAGTCTGCCACGCCTTCAAAAGAGCAAGCCGTTCCGGACGCGCTCGAATGGACGCTCGCCCTCAAGCCTTCGGATCGACACAGTGGGTTCCGCGAAGATCTCGTAGCGCTCCTGCAAAAAGTCGGTGGCGGGTCACAATTGAAACAAGACATCCCCGAAGTGGCTCAGAAAAGCGAGCAAGAGGAAACCCTTTGGATCACCCTACCGAAAACGCAACATGATGCCTTTAAAACTGAACTGGCGGCCCTGGGGACACTTAGCGTAGCGGACCAAAAGGACACTGCCAAAACGGCTGAATCCATCCCGGCAAAAAAGGCGATAAAAAAACCCCTGAATGAAAGTCTTCCGCAATCCAAATCCAAAGCCCTCCTTAAGCAAGAACCCTCTCTGCAAATTAAACTCATCATTCGTCGCCCCCATCCCTAATCGCTCCTCCTCTTTATTTGACCTCTCCCTTTATAAAAGGGGGATTGAGGGGGATTTCGTGAAAAGGTTCTCCTCAATCCCAAAACCCGTTTAAGCCCTAAGTACAAATCCCCCCTAGCCCCCCTTTGTCAAAGGGGGGAACGCAACTTTAATCACCTTTCACTTTTTTTTATTTTTTCGGGAACCTTTTTCCGTTTCTTTTGTCTAAAGCAAGCAAAGGCCGAAATCGAGGTCTTTGGCCTAACACAGGAGAAGCGTATGAAGCAGGCTCAGAAACAAAGTCCCGCCCCTCAAGCCGGAGGCATCGATCCCCGGCTTTATCAAATCGCCATTCTCTCGGCCCTGCTCTTTTATGGCGTGGGATGGCTTCACTTTGAAATCACGGTTATTCGAATCGTCGGCTTCGTCGCGCTCGCGCTGGCGACGCAATACTTCTGCACCAAACTGTGGCGGCTGCCGCGCTTCGACCCGAGGAGCCCGCTCATCTCCGCCCTTTCGCTTTTGTTGCTGATGCAATTCGACTCGGCGGTCTTCGCCGCCGTGGCCATTGTCATCGCCATCGCGAGCAAGTTTCTCTTGCGTTGGCGGGGCAAGCATCTTTTTAATCCCACAAACATCGGCATTACGGCGACGATGCTCTGTACGAGCGGCCTGTGGGTCTCGCCGGGGCAGTGGGGCAGCGCCGCCTTCTTCGGCTTTTTGTTGGCCTGCCTCGGTGGGCTGGTGATTAACCGCTCCTCCAGAAGCGATGTCACATACGCCTTTCTCGCCGGCTATTTGGCCCTCCTCTTTGGGCGTTCCTTCTGGCTGGGCGAGCCGATGGCGATTCCCCTGCACCGGCTCCAAAACGGCGCCTTTCTTCTCTTCGCGTTTTTTATGATTTCCGATCCGAAGACCACGCCCGATTCGCGCGGGGGCCGAATTCTTTTCGCCTGCCTCGTGGCCCTGGGCGCGGCCTTTGTCCACTTCGTTTTATTCCGGCCCAACGGGCTGCTTTGGTCCCTGAGCTTTTTTTCAATGATCACGCCCTTGATCGACGGACTCCTGCCGGGAGCGAAATATCGCTGGCAAGGGCAATCAAAAAACACAAAACAACAATCGACACATAAAGGAGAACAACATGAAACGCATATCGATCTTGGGTTTAAGCACCCTCAGCACTCTTTTTTTTTCAGCCGCCGCCATCGCCTTTTGCGGCTTTTATGTGGCCAAAGCCGACACAAAACTCTTCAACAAAGCCTCGCAGGTCGTCATCGCCCGTCACGATGACAAAACCGTCATTACGATGAGCAACGATTTCAAGGGCAACCCAAAAGAATTCGCGATGGTCATCCCCGTGCCCACGGTCCTGAAAAAGGGACAAATCCACGTGGGTGATCGGGCCCTGCTCGATCACCTCGACGCCTACAGCTCGCCACGGCTGGTGGAGTATTTCGATGAAGATCCTTGCCGTAAAGTCGAACTTGAAGAATTCAGAATGAGCGATCTGTTGGGCGCGAAGAAATCCATGCCGGCTTCCGCGACGCGAGAAAAAGCGCTTGTCACCATTGAAGCCAAATACACGGTCGGCGAATACGACATTATTATCCTCTCGGCGAAGGAGAGCGACGGACTCGAACGCTGGCTCATCGACAACAATTACAAAATCCCCCAGGGCGCGGGGCGCGTCCTCGAAGGCTACATCAAACAAGGGATGAAATTTTTCGTGGCCAAGGTGAATTTAAAAGAACAGGCCCGCTTGGGCTTCGCCACCCTGCGCCCCTTGCAGGTGGCCTTCGAATCGCCCAAATTCATGCTCCCCATTCGCTTGGGCACCGTGAATGCGGATGGCCCGCAAGAGCTGTTCATCTACACCCTCACCCAAAAAGGCCGCGTGGAGACGACGAATTATCGGACGGTTAAACTCCCCTCGAATCTTGGCCTGCCGGTCTTTATCAAAAACGAATTCGGCGACTTTTACAAAGACCTGTTTTCCCAACAGGTCAAAAAAGAAAACATGAAGACCCTATTTCTGGAATACGCATGGAACATGGCTTGGTGCGACCCCTGCGCAGCCGATCCGCTTTCGCGAGACGAACTGAAAAAATTGG
This sequence comes from Nitrospirota bacterium, assembly GCA_029261155.1. Taxonomy (GTDB): domain Bacteria; phylum Nitrospirota; class Nitrospiria; order SBBL01; family JAADHI01; genus JAJDBU01. The sequence goes on from JAJDBW010000088.1 coordinate 21,885, forward strand.
GCGTCTTTTGGTTGGATGAGGCCGGGAGCAAACGGGGCAAGGGCCCGCTGCCCGTTTTTTTAACGCGCCTGCATCTGCGCTACGACGCGGCTCATTTCCCGGAAGACCTGGTCTTTCAAGAAACGAGCGACTCACAAAATTTCCAGGCCCGCTACATCCTCCGCCACCCTTGGCAGGGCGAGAGGGACTGCGCGGCGGCGGTTTCTTATCGGGAAAACCTTTCTGAACGGCAAGAACGAGAGGCGCAACAACTGGCCACCCTCACCGGCTGGAACATAGAAACCATCCGAAAAAAAATGGGCATCGAAAAGAACATCGAAGACCGACCTTGGTACGAAAATTTGTGGGGGTGATGCTGATGCATAAATAATTATACGGACTTCTCTGCCCGTTCATTTTTTCTGGGAACGGGCAGAGAAACACGAATCCGACTCCAATGAATCAGCATAAGCGAAGATCTGCCTCCGCTCAAAAACATGCATAGAAAAAAATCCTATAAATAACGGAGAAATTGATATTTTGAGTCCAATTCGATACTATCCGGCAACCATGGGCTTGATAGCGCTCGCACCGGTAGAAACGGGCCTGAGGACTTGGAATGGCAGGCATCAAACATGAAAGGTTAAACACTCCGTGAAGACCCGGCGTATTTTTCAACTTCAACTGATCGTTCTTTTTTCCGGCTACTTCTTATTATTCGCGCCTCATTTTCTATTCGCAAAAACCATCACAGTTCCCACCGATTTCAGCACCATCCAAGACGCCATCGATGATGCCGTTTCAGGCGATCTGATTCAGATTAAACCGAGGGATCAAAGTTACGAAGAAAATATTATTCTGAAAGAAGGGATAATCCTAGAGGGCTTAGAAACGGCCAGAACGATTATCGACGGAAAGGGGGCTGGTGTCATCATTACTGCCGGCAACAGCACCACAATACGGAACCTCACAATCACGGGTGGAATACGAGGTATTGTTGCAAGAGATATAAACAACGTCACCATCTCAAACAACATTATCGTCGATAACGATATTGGAATAGACTGCCAGAATGCGGGGGTCACGATCACTCAAAATACGATCGTCAACAACAATATCGGCGGGATCTCCTGTGCGGATTCCCAAACCGTCTCCATTACCAATAATCTCATCACCCATAATGGGACCGGCGTCAATTTGAACAATATCACCACAAGCACCGTGGGGATTAATGGGTTTTTTGCAAATAGCGAGAATGGCGAAGAAGGAACCGATCCGGTTAAAGCGGGCGCGCCCCTCTACGTTAATACCGCCGAAAATGACTACCACTTAAAAAATGGATCGCCTTACCTCGGCAATGACATCAGCAATCCCGAAGATGATCTGGGGGCCTACGGAGGAACTGGCGCAAATTCAAGGCCAATGCGAGTTTTAATCGCCACTTCATCCCCAGGAATGAACAGCATCGATCTTAGCTGGAAGCCCAATCTGGCCTACAATATCACCGGCTACAGGGTTTATGTCGACAAAAACATTGGCGAACATCTAAACCCTGAGGAGACGAGCAGCTCAATCTGCGACAGCACCACCTGTCTATTTACAATCACCGATCTTGATGCTTCCCTAACGCAACCCGAAGCACCCCTCCTAAATCCACCGGGCATTGGGGATCGGGAACTTTTTTTGAGCTGGACACCCCCGACAGAACAAGGAAACATTTCGAGTTACACGCTTTACTGGGGCACGACTTCCGGCACTTACAATCATCCCGATTCTCCAAAGGATCTTGGAAGCATCACGTCCCATACGCTCACAAATCTTCTAAATAATATACCCTACTTTATTGCGATGAAGGCCATCGCGCGACCCCGTTTTTTTATTTCTGTAACTGCCATTGACAATGGATCCCCCGCGCGCGAAAGCGACTTTTTCGAAGATAAAGCCATCTCCCTCAACACGGAAACAGAGGCGGAGAGTCTCTTCTCTAACGAGGTCCAAGAATTTCCGGAAGAGGTCGCCGGAATTCCAAACCTCAAAGATGAAGGCGGCTGCTTCATTGCCACAGCAGCCTATGGATCTTCTCTCGCACCTCATGTTCAAATTCTTAGATCATTTCGGGATCGTTACCTCCTTCCCTCAGAAATGGGAACCCGCTTTGTCGCCCTGTACTACCATTACGGTCCGCCAATGGCCCAATTCATACAAGACCATGATTTTCTAAAACACCCAGTCCGCCTATTGCTTATGCCACTCATTGGCCTGGCGTACTTTCTTCTCAATACCACCCTCATTCAAAAAATGCTTGTCTCCCTACTTCTTTCTACGCTTGTTATTTTCATCATTAAGCTTCGATATCGTCACCCAAAAGGAGTACGGTTTTGATAACACGCAAACGCATATTGAGTTTCTTTCTTTTCTTGTTAATCTTTAATCAGTGTTGGATGCCCTCTGCCCAAGGGACGGAACCCCCACGATGGACCATTGCGATTAAGGGCGGCTTATTTGCGCCAAATCTTACGAGCTGGAAACAACAATTCGGAACAGGGGAAGATACGATATTCGGTTTAACCCTTGGCGTGAAATTAATCCGGAACTTAGAAATGGGAATCGAAGGGGCCTATTTCTCCGAGGAAGGGGAAGGTGTCACGACTTCAGGAAGACCGAGCGGAACAGATCTAAAATTAAAGTTCTTCCCCCTACAAGCCTACCTCCTTTATCAGTTAATTTTTTACGAAGATCAGCCGCTGGTCCCCTATTTGGGTGGGGGTTACAGCCGCTTTACTTACCGCATGACATTGGAGGGCGATCAAACCATAAAAGGGGCTCAAGAAGGATACCACTACCGATCAGGACTCGCGCTCCTTCTAGACCACGTAGACCCAAGTGCCGCAGAAAACGCGAAGGATTGGGGCCTTGTGAACAGTTACCTGTTCCTTGAAGCACAATACGCAGAGGTCGATGACTTTGGAGATGCCTCGATTGACCTGGGCGGCTGGACCTATTGGGCTGGCTTGGCCTATGAGTTTTAGATCTTTTTCATTGTCCCTGCAAATCATCCGTTCGACGCAAAGCTTCAGTCCGCCTATCTGATTTTTGAAACACTCACTTTTCATTCCTTTGCCTCAAGGCACAAAAGCAATACGGATCAACCATAAATGCCTCCTGACTCCATCGATTGTTTAGGGGTCGCTGTTTAGACAACACCCCTATTCATTTTCATGAACAAATACACAAAAACAACGCCAATGTACTGAAACGCATTCGAACCTTTTTAAGTGGAGTCGCCATCCTTAGCTTCTTCCCGTATCAGTGATAATTAAAATCCACCTCTTTATTCAACCTTACAAATGCAATTCGTTATTTATTTTGAGGTGATCTGTCTTTCAAATGTGCCAGACGAGTCTCAAAAACTTGCTAACCATTACAAAAAAGTTAGCAAATGAAGGTAAAGGAACTCATCCCGACGTTCTAATATAGTCCGATATGATTGAGTTATTATCATCAGGATTCTTCTATATTTTTTGGCTTATTACGTAAAATATTGAGAGACTTGACATTAATAGGCACGGCGATAGACTTATTCAATGGTCAAAGTCTTTATTATCGGTGCCGGGGGCGGCGGCAAAGCCGTACTAAGCCGACTCCTACAATTTAATTGGATCCAAATTGTAGGAGTCGCGGACCTTAACCCCGAAGCCCCCGCCATCGCGATGGCACGAACCGCCAATCTCCCCATCTTTCTGGAAGACCCCTTTCCTTTTTTCCATAAACTCTCGGTTGACCTTGTTTTCGATCTGACTGGGAACCCAAACATGGGAATAAAACTCCTCAACTTTCCGGATGCTCATTTTGACGTGGCAACCGGTGAGGTCACGCGGGTTCTATGGAGTGTTATCCTGGAACTTGAAGAGAAAGAGTCCAGATTGATCAAACAACTTGGAGAGCACCAGATCCTTCTCGATATCAGCCTAATGCTCTCGAGTTCCGAAACACCAGACCAAATCTTTGAGGCCATCGTTTCCGGGGCCGTCCGCATCACCGGCATGCCGGCCGG
>JAJDBW010000089.1 GCA_029261155.1 Nitrospirota bacterium
ATATTAATTTCTACGCCATACAGGAGCAATGCATTTTTTAATCGCCCCACTAATTGATTGGCGATTTCCCCGAGCCAGCCATCGGATAAATAGGTTTCACTTTCGTCGTATTCTGCTTTTAGGATGGACTGCTCTGTGGCGAAACTTAATGTGCCGACGAGGCCTTCTTCTCCAGAAAATCCGATTAATGCGATCAAATCGTAAATCGATCTGTCATCCGTTTCTTCTGAAATATCAATGCGGCTTTGCTGTAAAATGATTCGCGTCGCGAAGGGAATTGTCTCGTTTATGATTTCTGTAATTGTTTTCATCCGAATTCCGGTTATTGAGTATTTTGCTATCTCTCTACCGTCTCCTTATATAAAAAATGCCCATCCTCGCACGATAAGAGAAATGGGCAAAAAATTAACCATTTCGGCGTCCCCGCTGCCCCAGTAGGGCCGGTGGCTTTGCGTCCTCACCTTACGATGAGTTTGCTATTATCGGCTGGTTTTATGTTTTATCTTCTTCGTTAGTAATTTTAACAGAAAGTTGAGCTATGTCAAATTAGGTCAACTATCAAGTTTCAAGAGTTGCTCAATCACACATTTTAATCAAAATCTAGCGAATCCCGATTAAAGCTTGTATCGGAAAACAAGATTCAAATATCTCTGATACGGGAAGAACTTAAGGATGTTGAATGCGCCTACAACTCTTCACTTTTGAGATCGTCTAAAAAATAACGATTGTCATTAGACCAGGGATATAATTCTAACTGCGGTTTGAATTATATCCCTGGCTGTAAAGAATCCTTCATTTCTGATAACCGTCACTTTCCAGCGATGAAATAAGATTGCGGAACGAACCCCCTCAAAGCCCTTTGATTGTTTCTAGTCGGTCTCCTGTGATGTAACGGACAACATCAACAACATCGATAATCAAGGACACCGCATTTATGATCATCAAGACGCGCAGCCAGATCCCAAAAAAATTATCAGCAGGAATTTGACCAAGCCTTGTCCAAAAGAAATAGAGCATCGGGAACCAAAAAATATGCCCCAAACCCAAGAGACGCGTGAAGCCGGAAAAATGGGTCACGGCAGTCATGAGCATCATGCTGAGCATAATAATGCCCAAGGCAATTTGCGCTTCCAAGTGATCTAGAAAAAAGAAAGGCACAACCATGTTTGCGCCGACCAAAAACATGAGCCAAATCTGCCATTGCAAAGGCATTTTCATAAGACCTTTGTTGAATTTAATAAATGCGTTCATCTCCTTTCCTCCTCTTACTATTATGAATTGACTGTTTCTGTTTGAAGGAGAGCGTTGAGTTTATCGCTTAACACCTTCTTTGAAACCACTCCAACGACACGATCAATGATCTCTCCATCCTTGAAAAATAAAAGCGTCGGGATGGAAGAGATCTGATATTTGGAAGCGGTTGTTGGATTGTTGTCCACATCCAGCTTGCCGACCTTGGCGCGCCCCTCAAATTCCGAAGCCAAGGTTTCAATGGTCGGGGCAATCGTACGGCACGGCCCACACCATTCCGCCCAGAAATCGACAATGACGGGTGGGTAGTTTTCCAGTACTTCATGATTAAAATTATCGTCTGACAATGTGATCGTTTTATTTTGATTTTCCATGATTTTTTCTCCTTTTTTATGAATAAAAATATAGTGATTTAATAGTAATGAACTAGCCCACCACGGCTTCTATTTGCTTGGCAGCATCTTTATTGGCTTGTGCGTAATATTCATTCAGATAGGCATTGATGGCTTCATCATCATCTGAAATGATGAGATCTCCATGTACAAGGGTCGGAATGCCTCGTTGCCCAGAAACCTGAAAAAGTGCATTCCGATCTGCCTTAACCCTTGGGACATTGACCGTAATGTAGTCGATCTCAAAATCCGTCAGTTTCGAGCGCACATTGTGGCAGTAAGGGCACCACTCTGCCTGATAAAGTTTGAGCAGTTCTTTGTTCATTTTTCTCCTCCTTTATTGTTGTCTTCCATTTTATGAATGAAGCGATTTACTTTATTTTTGGATTGTGAGGTGAGTAATCTAGAAACGCCCACCTCTGCTTATGGGCTTTTCGTATTTCTAAGTAACGCCCAATCTTCATCTCCCAGAAACGCTTTGTTCCACCTGTTTCGCCCTTTGGGTCTTCTTCATCCCACAGGATTTTGGCATGCCCAATGACTTGCAGGCTTGTGCCCTGCTCAAAATCAACAAAAACAAGGCCTGCATTCGGGTTAACGCTGAAATTGCCGAGGGTATTAAACAGGCTATTTCCGACGTAGTCGGGGATGCGGAGGGTGTTTTCATCAAGCACCTGAACAAATCCTGTATTCCCGCCCCGGTGGGATGCATCTACGCCTCTTTCGGCATGGGCGCTTGCGACAAAGAATGTGTCGGCGTTTTTGATAATTGAGGCTTGTTCCTCACCGAGTTTATTTCCTTCAATGATCTGAGATGTTTCCATTTGCCCCAGTTGATTCGGCAGATTGTTTCTTCTTTGGATGTATTTGGGACAGTTTGGAAAGCTTTCAACAACCTCTAGCCCTAATTGATTGTTGTTCTGTTTTCTAATGTTTCCGTTGATGCGTAGTCGGCGACGTGTCGCAAGTTCAATGACGAGCATTCCGATACGGGGATTGAGCTCAATATTTTTCCAAAAGGGATCGTATGGGTTCTGAATGAATTGTGAGAGGTCGAAGGTGATGTGTCGCTCTGTTTCAGCCTGCATAAAACCGGGCTGAGCTGAAAGGATTGAAGCCCACACATTGCCTGTAGAGTCAATACTACCGATGACCGCCATGCGCTGTTGGGCAACAAAAGGGAGGGCACCTTTGATGATTGAATCTTTGATGACAACTGAGTTTCTCGTCGCCTCCCTTCTAACACCTAGACGTTCTTGAACCTGTAATTCCCCTTCATGAAAGGGTGTTTCAATTTTCATCGCCAATCTCCTTTTTTGATGGGCCGGAAGCGTCCAATGACGCCTCCGGCCCATCTTCTTTTTGGTCTTAAAATGTCAATACGGTGTAGCCCTCATTGACCAACTTCCGAAGACTCGGAAGACCTGCTGTGCCGGGGACGGCATTATCTTTTACCAGGTCATATCCTGATTTTTCGGCGGCTTCTGTTGCACCAAACACTTCGGCGCAACCACAAGAAACACCGGCGACCTGATCTTTCACGGCCTCGAATAATCCGTGAACCGGATTGTCTTCTTTTTGCAATTCCCCAATCCAGCGCGTCCCGGCACCCTGAAATAGGACAGTGACGTCATCTCCTACATTTTTGTAATCATAGGCCACGGCAAGGGCGTTGAAGACACGTCCGAGCGCTTCTTCGGATTTAGAACTTGGGTCAGATAGAACAATAATAGCGACCTTTGCTTTGTTTTCTGTTTGTGTTGTCATGATAAAAATCCTCCTTTTTATATATACCGTACGTTCGGTACAATAGTCCGTTAATAAAAAGCGGCTTCTACCGCTCCTTCATACATGCAGACTGGGCTGCCCTATTTTACCGAGAGTAACTCCCCCGGTAAATCTTCTAAAATTTGTTGAAAGTACCCTTCATCCTCCAAACCACGGGAGACCAATAAGGCGCCTTGAATTTCACCAATGGCGCGGGCTGCCCGCCGTCGTGCAAGATTATGCGGGATCTTGGCTTCTTCGAGTACGCTGCTCAAGAGATCAATCAGCGTGCGAAATGTGCTTGTGATTTCTTTGGAAAATCGATCCGAACCGCCACTTAGAATCATCGTTCCGAGAAGACAGTTTTTACTTCCACCGCCATAAAAAAGATTGAGTCCTTGTGTCCAATTTTTTAAGCATTTTTTCGGTGAACCTTTTGCACGCAAAGGGGAGAGGACATTCCGATCCAGATGTTCACCAATCCGCCGAAATACCTCATGTCCCATTTCTTCTTTTCCGCCAGGAAAATGATGATAAAGGCTGGCCCGACCAAGACCCGTTGCTTTTGAAATAAGGCTCAGGCTTGCGCCTTCATAACCGTATTGCCTGAAAATTTCTGTGATCCGGTCAAGAACCTCTTCTCTACTAATTTTTGGTGCTGGCATTGTAAATTCCCTTTAAGTGAATGTCTCATTATTACCGAACGGTCGGTACAATGTCAAGCAGAAAATTACATTAAGTTTCAAGGTCGTGACAAAACCAGTGGTGAGATATCCCTACGGCTGGCACCATCGTTAGGCCACGATCATTGTAAGTACAGTGAAGGTTACCATTTAAAAGCTTGGACAGAATGACAGATTTAAAATATCGCTGATACGGGAAGGAGTTGAGGCGATTCTTCTGGTGAACAATAAAAGAGAATTTGACATTTGAAGGGAGGACTGTCGAATATTACGGAGGATTCAGAGTAAATTCAACTTCACAATCTTTGACCGGTGCGAAATGATAGGCCTGCAGTTTCTCTTTGTTATAAGTCGGTCCAAATGACAAGCATCCTTGAATCGCTTCGTGGCATCATCAACCGCGTCACCTACCATAATCCGGAAACCGGCTGGTCCGTTTTACGCGTTCAGCCTTTCGATCAGCCTTTACAGCAAGAAACGGTTACGGTCCATCAAACGAAAGTGTTTGCCGGCGCGACCATGGAGTTTCGGGGGGCCTGGACCATGGACCCCAAATACGGTCGTCAGTTTCGCGCCACTGAAGCCGTCGAAAAAAAAACCGGCAACGGCTGCGGCCCTCGAAAAATATCTGGGATCGGGCTTAATTAACGGGGTCGGGCCAAAAACGGCGAAGAAAATCGTTCGTCATTTTAATCAGGACACACTCGATATTTTCGAGCACGAGATAGAACGCCTGACAGAAGTCCCGGGGATTGCTCAGAAGAAGCTGCTGATGATCAAGGAAGCCTGGCGGGAACACCGGGCGATCCTGGAAGTCATGATGTTTTTACAAGGACACGGGATCAGCACCCTCTTCGCGGTCAAGATTTATAAAAAATACGGAGACAAGGCCATCCAAAATGTCACGGATGACCCGTATCGATTGGCCAATGATTTTTACGGGATCGGATTTTCTCCGCCGATAAGGTGGCTCTGAGCCTCGGTCTGGCGGTAGACAGTCCACAGCGGATGATTGCCGCGATCAAACATGTCTTGGCCGCCAGCCGGGACCGTGGGCATTGCTATCTTACAGAAGCGCAAATTAACGAGCAGGTCAAAGAACTGATCGAAATAGATTTGGGGGATCGCCTGCCAGCGCACCTCGACCGGATGCAGCAGGAAGATCAGCTTCGGGTGCGGACGCTCATGATCGAGGGCGCCGAAGACAGCGGTTATTACTCAAAAACCCTCTACTACGATGAAACAACGGTCGCTCAAAACCTCCGGAAAAGAACCGGGTCCATGGTGTCCGATCAAAACAAAATCGTATCCTGGATCAACCGCTACTGCCAATCCCACTCCATCACATTAAGTGACGAGCAAGCGGATGCAGCAAGGGGCGTTGTTTCTTGCCGGTTCTCAATACTGACCGGCGGGCCCGGATGCGGGAAGACCACCACCACCCGCGTCATCGTGAGATTGCTGGAGGCGATGGGAAAGGAAGTCCTCCTTGCCGCACCGACCGGACGCGCCGCGCAACGCATGCATGAAGTCATCGAGAGAGAGGCGAAGACCCTCCATCGCATGCTGGAATGGAAGGGCGGGGAATTTCAGAAGAACGAGCAATCGCCCCTGAAGGCCGACTTCCTGATCGTCGATGAATGCTCCATGCTGGATGTCAGCTTAACGGCGGCCTTGTTAAAAGCGGTCCCCGACGATTGTCAGCTCCTCTTTATTGGCGATTCGGACCAACTGCCCTCCGTGGGGGCCGGGAATGTTTTGAACGATATTATCCATTCGAAAATCGTGCCTTGTTTTCGTTTAACCCAAGTCTTCCGTCAGGCGGAGGCCTCTTCCATCATCCAATATGCCCACCAAATCAATAAGGGAAAAATCCCCCCTATCCCCTCTCCCTTTAAAAAGCCCGAACTCTGGAAGGACGGAGCGGATTGCCTCTTCCTCGATTCGGAGGAAGCGACAAAAGAACAGAGCCATTTTATCGGCCGAGTTAAACGGCTCTTTAATTGGAAAACCTCTGAGCGAGAGGAGATCGTCTCGGGCGAAGGAGGTCCATTCGCGTTTAGAACGGGTGAGGCCATCACATCGGCGTATGAGCAGGATTTTGTTGTCCCAAAACAATATGCGCATGTGGATCTGGAGAAACTCAGCAGCACAGCGAACGGCGTTGAGGACTTAAAGGCAGTGCTCAAAAAGATACACCCCTGGTCCTCCCTACATTTTTCTTTGTCCGCAATCGCCGTCGTCACCAACCTGTATCTGAAATGGATACCGAAATATCATGGCAAAGAAACAGAGATTCAGATCTTGACCCCCATGACCCGAGGGAGTCTTGGCACGGTGAATCTGAATAAAATCATACAGGAGAAATCTAACCCTCCCCGTGAGGGCAAGCATCAATTGA
>JAJDBW010000090.1 GCA_029261155.1 Nitrospirota bacterium
CTGTTTTCCACAAACGCCAGATCTCCTGTCGATCTAGGGGCGTTAACCTGATCCGCTTGTGCATCACCATGTCTACAGAACCTCCTCTTCGTTAAATTACACGAAATTCTGTAAACAACGCGCTTATTTCTTACATCTTAGTGGCCCTCTTCTGCCCCTGCCATCAGCTTTTCGGTGATCTTTCGCCATCCCTCTATTTGATCCGAGACACCCAGTTCCTGCAAGTAGCCAAGGTCCAATGAGGAAGGTGTTTCCTCTTCAGCTTCCTGATCTTCAATTAAGCATTCTGCGATATACACCGCGGATAAGGGGCAAAAACCATGCGATAAAACCCTTGTGGGGCGATGGTGATTGGCGACAGCCTCGACGATGGGGTAAGGGAGACCCCAGGCCCCAAGAAGGTAGGCCCCAATCTCCGCATGGGTCACGCCAAAAAGTTTTTCTTCCGCCGTATGCAAGGCAATCCCTTCTTCTTCCGACAGCTTGATCGCATCCTTGAGTTTGTTCGGAAGTTCCATGGCCATGATGAGCGTTCCGATGTCGTGTAGCATGGCGGCCATAAAGGCGTCTTCGGATTGTTGCGGATCGCTACAGAGCTGCTTAGCGACATTCGCGACCAAAAGCGCATGTTGTTGTAAGTTTTCCGCCGAAAAACCTTCGATTTGAATCGGTCCATTCGATTTGAAAACCTCGAGCGATAAAACCAGATTTTTCACGATCTGAAAACCAAGCCGCACCACCGCAAATTGAACGCTGGTGATCTGCTTGGCCGAGACAAAGAAAGAGGAATTAACCAGTTGCAGCAACTTCGCGCACATTGCCATGTCTTTTTCTAAAATTTTAGCGACGGTGTCGGCGCCGGTGTCGGGATCCGCAAGCGCCTTGGTTAAGGCGGCGTACATCCGCGGAAGTGGGGGCAATGTATCGATTTTTCCGATTGTTTTTTGTAGTGCATCGTCATCGATAAGGGTTTGAAGGCTGCAGGCACGTTCGACCACATTCTCCAACTCCGCCGGCTTGCAGGGCTTTGTTAAAAATTGATGGGCGACAGGAATGGCCCGAAGCGAGGCCTGAAGTTCGGTATATCCGGAAAGGACAATTCGAACCGTATTCGTGTATTTTTCCTGAACGATTTTTAATAAATCGGAACCGTCCACACCTGGCATCCGCATGTCGGTCACGATGACGTCAAAGGGTCCCTGTTCAAGTATTTCCAAGGCCTTTTCTCCGCCAAGCGCAAAAACCATCTCCCACTTACTCCGTTGTCTCCGAAGTAGGTTCTGAAGCCCCTCTAATATCTGTGGTTCGTCGTCGACAAATAGGATCCGTTTCATTTTTCACTCTCAATTTTTTTGTTTTTCCCATTGACGGGCAATCGAATAAAAAAAGCCGTCCCTTTTCCTTCTTCGCTCTCCACCGATAAACTGCCCTCATGCTTGTCCACAACCACCGACCGGGCAATGGCCAGCCCTTGCCCTGTGCCTTTTCCAATGGCTTTGGTCGTAAAAAAGGGATCGAACACCCGCTCACGAATCGCTTCGGGAATACCGGCACCGGTATCGCGAATGGTAATCAGCACGGTTTCCGGATTTTCGAGCTCCGTCCGAACCGTAATCTTTCCTTGACCATGGCTTCCCTCCACCACCTCCGCGATGGCGTGGGCGGCATTGACGATCAGATTAAGGAAGACTTGATTGATATCGCCGACAAGACAAGTTACCAGCGGCAAATTCCCAAATGCTGTCTCGACTTCGGCCACATACTTGTATTCGTTTCGGGCAACCGTGAGCGTATTCTTCAGACCTTGATTGAGGTCGGACTCAACCTTTTCTCGTTGATCCGGATGAGAAAATTCCTTCATCGCGCGGACGATGCCAGTCACCCGATCGACACCTTCGGAGGCCCGCTCGAATGCCTTGGGTACACAATCCTCCAAGTAGGCCAAATCGGCCTTATCTTCTTCTTCCTTCACTTGCCGATAAAGCGCCTCATATTCCGGGACCGAAGCGATCCGGTCTCTCAGGCTTTGGTAACTGCGAATCAATCCTAAAAAATCATCGAAGGAAGTTCGAAGAAAGTGAATGTTGTCTCCCACAAACTGCATGGGTGTGTTAATCTCATGGGCAATTCCTGCAGCAAGTTGGCCCACGGCTTCTAGCTTTTGGGCCAAACGTAATTCCGTTTCAACACGTTCTCGATCGGCCATTTCTTTTCGAAGTTGCGCATTGGCAACTTCCAAGGCTTCAGCGTTAGAACGGATCAGGCTGGTCATCTCGTTAAACTTATATTCCGCTTGTTCCTTAAGCACCCAGCGTCGGTTTAAGGCATGCGCAAGCTGCCGAACTTCGATGGTTTCGAAGGGTTTTTTGAGAATGAAGAGCCGGTCGGTTTCTCCCACTTTATCGACGATTTCTTCCCAGCTGTAGTCCGTATAGGCCGTGCAAAGCACCACTTGCAATTTCGGATCTTCCTTTAATAGAAGTCCGATGGTCTCTAATCCGTCCCAACCGGGCGGCATGCGCATGTCAACGAAAGCGATTCGATAAGGCCGATTTGTCTTGAGCGCAAGGCGGACCTTCTCCAAACCTTCTTGGCCTTGATAGGCGGAATCGATATTGAATTCAGGGGTCGTCTCTTCGTTCGTTTGAGTGAATAACTGCACTTCCAGTGCCTCGATCCCCGTAAAACGTTCCATATCGACTTCCAGAATTTTCCGGTACTCATCGTGGATGGCACGGTTATCATCGACGATTAAAACCCGCCTAAAGTGAGTGCTTCCCGTCTCCATATACGGACTGACCGAGGCCGAACTCAGCCCACGTTTTCCGGTATTTTGATTAACTTCCATCTTCCTTATCGGTGCTCCAGCCTGCCTTGCAGGGTGCGCGTGGTGGTAATCGACTCAAAATTCAGGCGATCGATGTGAGTCTACGTCTATATCTATCGGTAATCACAACTGAAACTTTAGGAAAGCGGAGCGATATCGAAAGGGCACTCAAGTGAGACCTGACGCAAAAGAATAAAAAAGGAAGCCCATTTTTCTAGGGAAACGCGCTAAAAACAGGATCAAGCCTCTTTGCGCAAAAGTTGAAGGGCTTTAAAATGGAGGCGAAAAACCAGGCAGGGTATTGAGTGGACAGCGGAGGCAATCGGGATTTTTCTTGCAATAGACTTTGGCGGTTTTTACGATGAGAGCATGGTATTCGTTAAAAAGTGTGGCATCCTCTGGCAGATGGTCCATGAATTCTTTCTGTATCTCATGATAAGACCATTTTTCTTCAATGAGTTGATGCCGCAGCAAAATCCGGCGCGTATAGGCATCGACCACAAAAAAAGGGAAGCCGCCGGCATAAAGAAGAATCGAATCCACGGTTTCCGGTCCTAGACCCTTCACATCGAGTAAAGCCGTTCTTAAATCTGCCGGATCGGCCGAAAACATGCGATCGAGATGACCGCCGTAGGCCTCGAAAATAAAGGAGACCACCGCCTTTAAACGGCGGGACTTCACATTAAAATAACCACTGGGACGGATAAGATGGGCAAGCGCTTTTTCAGGGATACGGCGGAGCGCAGGAAGCGTCAAGACCTCTTGACGCTTCAGAACCAATATCGCCTTTTCGACATTGGTCCAGGCCGTGTTCTGTGTTAAGACGGCACCGACGATCATTTCAATCGGTGTTTCCGCGGGCCACCACTGCTGGGGCCCGAAGTCGGCATAAAGCCTTTGATAAATGTCCGATAAAACGGAGACATCATCCGCCGGAAGCGGTCGAGTTCTTTTTTTCGCCGCGCGCGGTTTTTCGGGTTTCATAACAGGCGTTTAGCTTAAGGTATTTTCACGAATCCAGGTGAGGTAGTCCTCAGACCCAGCAAGAATGGGGAGGGCAATGATCTCGGGAAGAGAATACGTATGCAGCTGCTTTACCTTTTCAATCAATCGATCGAAAATCGAACGCCGGCTCTTCACAATCATCAAGACTTCGGCTTCACGGCAGATCTCGCCTTTCCAAGAATAAATGGATGTGATCGAAGGAAGGATATTGACACAGGCGGCCAAGCGAGCCTCGACGAGGGCCGCTCCGATTTTTTCGGCTTCCGCTTGGCTGGGTGCCGTGATATAAACAACAATCTCTTCCATGCGATCCGATCCGAAGGCAAAGCTGGTTTATATCCGCTTCAAGCTTAAAAGGCAAGCGCTTAAGGACTAGCGGATTTGTACTTTGGAGAGGAAGAATGCCGGCTGTTTCTTTCGGCCTTATCGCGAGAGATTCCCAAACAGACACCCTGAAAACAAAAAGGGGGCCCGAACAAAGTTCGGAACCCCCTCGCGGCCGCAAGAACGATGGTGCGCGCATTCTGCATCTAGGAGGGTAGCTACAAAATTGCACGATCGCATTGGGCCGCACCCCACTCGTGTTTCATTTTGTCTTCAGGTCCAGGGCATGACGGCCTTACTTTAATTAATGAGGTAATCGCATCAAATGCATGTGACGTGCCTTTTTCTTTCGATCAAATTCATTTGTTGAAATCTACCGGGTACGCCATCCCGATTCGTTTTTTTCTATTGTGGATTTTAAAAGGACAAGCTTTAAGAGATTGATAAACATACGCTTTATTTTATAAGTACGGCGGCGTAACAATCGGGCGACCTTTACTGGACGCTGAATCGCCAGGTTCACCCAAACAAATATAAGGACCACACGAGCCAGGGCTTATGTATTCCATTACTGAAGTTCTGAGAACGTCTTACACAAAGGAACCAGGGTAGGAGAAAATAGAATGGAATCGGTTTGGCGTACGGAACGCAGTCGGCTTGACACCAAAGTTGCCCTTTGCGAGTTCTTGCCAGATTCTTAAAAAACGAATAATTTCTAGGCCCGCCGCAGAGGAAACACTGCCGGCAGGGGAGATACAAGGCTCGCCTCATGTCCGAACTTGCCAAGACGCCAATACACCACCTCAAAATAGGAAGCGGTCCGCCGCTTCTCCTGCTTCATGGCCTCTTCGACACTGGTCAGACTTGGGATCGATTGGTTCCGCAGCTCTCCGATCGATTCACGCTCTACGCAATCGACCTGCCGGGTTTTGGAAAAACGCCTTTACCAAAACGCTGGAGCAATTCGTTTTCGGCGATGGTTGATGCCGTCCTCGGTTTTTTAGATAAACAAGGCATCGCAAAAATATCTCTCGTGGGAAATTCCATGGGCGGCAGCTTATCGCTGGCGATTTGCGAAGCCGCTCCCAAGCGTGTAGATCGCATAATTCTTCTGAACCCATTCGGCCTTCCCCAGGTACCGGTGGCGGTTAAAAGCGCGCGTTCACTCATGGGCCGCCTCCTCCCCTACCTGCTGCTCGAGCCCGCCATCCGGCAATGCGCCAAAGTCATCTTTTCCCGCGCCTTATTTGACAAAGACCGTCTCACAAGCGAGGCACTTGAACAACGGGTTGAACCCTTCGCCTCACTTCAACAAAGAAGAAATCTTTTTCGATTCCTCCGTGAAATTTCCACAGAAACCATTAAAGTCATCGACGACAAGGTGCCCTCTATCCTGCAACCCGTTTTGATCTTGTGGGGGAAAGAAGATGGGTGGCTCTCTCAGGACCATTGGATGCACCTAAAAGACCGACTCCCTAATGCAAGGGTCCAACTTTTTCCCGATTGCGGCCATCTCCCTCAAATCGAAAAACCAGAAGATGTGGCCACGACGATTGTCGCTTTTCTTTCCGAATCAAATAGAAATTCATACGTAATCCCGTAATCCTCGCTGCAAACAGAAACTCAGACTTGACAACACGCTGGGGCATCTATTAGAATTCCTAAATACCAACATCAAAGAATTTTCGGACAATGACGTCCCATCCAGAGGCAGCTTTCGGGTGGGGCGTTTTTTTTTACCTTTTTCGTGGATGACCGAATGGCAAGTGAACTTGTTTCCAATTCCTTAATCGGCTCCAGCCAAGCCATGAAAGAAATCTACAACGATCTCCCGCGCATTGCCCAAAGCAAAGCAACCATCCTATTGCGCGGAGAAAGCGGCACCGGAAAGGAATTAATCGCGAAGTTAATCCACAAAAATAGCCGACTCGCCAACAAACCTTTTATCACGGTCAACTGTGCCGCACTTTCGGAGTCGCTCATCGAAAGCGAGCTCTTCGGTCATGAAAAAGGGGCCTTCACCGGTGCCCTCCATGCGAAGAAAGGCCGCTTCGAACTGGCCGATGGCGGAACACTCTTTTTGGATGAAGTCGGTGATCTACCGCTCCCAGTTCAGGTAAAGTTGCTGCGTGTTTTACAAGAAATGCGCTTCGAACGGGTCGGCGGAATGGAATCCATCACCGTAAACGTCCGTACACTTTCGGCCACCCATCGTAATTTGGAAAAGGCCATTGAGGAGGGGAGCTTTCGTAAAGACCTCTATTATCGCCTCAATGTCATCCCCATCGAACTGCCGCCGCTGCGCGAGCGGAGAGAAGACATCCCGCCCTTAATCGATTACTTCCTCAATAAGTTTAATCTAGAAAACGAAAATACAGTTTGCCTTTCCCGGGACTTGGTCAACTTTCTCACGCGTTACGATTGGCCGGGCAATGTCAGGGAGCTGGAAAATTGCATGGAACGCCTGGTCGTTTTGGCCGAAACGGGTACCGTCACGCTCGATACGATTCCAATCGCAATGAAAACTTATTTTGACGACATACGCGATGTCACGCGCATTCGGAGGACAGGCCCACTGGCTTCTTTTTCTGATCGGATGGATGAAATGGAAAAAGAAGCCCTCGAAAATGCGCTTGAGCTTACGGCATGGGTGCAAGCCAAGGCCGCGCGCATGCTGGGACTCAGTCCCCGCCAAGTCGCCTATAAGATAAAAAAACACAAGCTTGTTCATAAAAAATAAATTTAGTGAACGACATAATGAATATTAAAATTTTCAGAATAAATCTTTATATTTTTTAAAATTAACTACGCGTTTATCGTTGCAAAAAATACAACAGTGCACGATTTTTTTCTTGTTTTAGGAAAACAGATTTGTTAAGATGCCGCCGTCTGCTGTCTTTTAAAGCGTTTACCTCCCATATTGGGATATGGATCAAGCAGATAAATTCGATAACTTTGCGGTTTCAACTTACGAAAGTTTAAGGAGGGAACGAATGAAGAGACACAATCAGGTACTTCATATACTGATAGCTCTGGCGATAGTCGTCGGCACGGCGGGCTTTGGCCAAGCGGACGATCTAAAGGTTAGCGGTTTCGGCGAAACGAAATTGGATATTATGGATGAAGCGAGAGACAACTTGTGTACAGATCCTAACGGGGCGGGTGCAACAAATTGTGACGAACTTCAGTTTTCCGCATCTGCAGAAGTTGATTTTGAGAGAAAGCAGGGGGATGTTACGGTGAGAGTGGATCTCGATTTCCCTATAGGTGCGGGTACAGGAAATAATGTCGCGCTTGAAATCGAGCAGGCAAAATTCGATTGGATGATCCCTGCCGGATCGCAATTGGGCTTAACCTTCACCGCAGGTGTTTTCAACTCGCCGATCGGTTTTGAAGCACAGGATTCTCCCGATAAACTGCAGGTTTCCAATGGCCAGCTCTTTGGTTTAGTGCCTTCGAATTTGGCTGGAATTCAGCTCTCCGGTGGAAATGACATGGTCGGCCTTGGCTTAATCTTTGCGAATGATTTTAATAATGCCGCACCTAAAGCAAATGGATCATTAGGCGAAGAAAATAGTATTGGCGCAACGCTCGCGGTTACGCCAATGCCAGAAGTCGGTCTATCAGTTGGCTTTCTTGACTCTGCCGGTCCAGTCAATGCAAACCCAGCCCTCCGGACGGAAGGCGTTTTGGATGTCGTCCTCTCCGGAACGATTATGCCAACCCAAGATGTCTCATTGCTTTATGCTTTGGAATATGTTGCGGATGAGCTCAATACAGGCACAGGCTTAACCCTCCATGCCAAACACGGTAAGCATGGTTTAACCATTCGCTACGATATGGTCGAAACGGACAACGTAGCAGCAGAGCCGACCACTTTAACAGTAGCAGTGATGTGTGGCGGAGTTTCCGACAACTTAAAAACCAAGTTGGAATGGAAATCGTCCGACCCAGATACAGCTGCAAGCGCGACAGACCAACTGGTTCTTCAGTTTGTTATGTTGTTCTAGACCGATTCATTTTTCCCTGCATCCCCAAAGAAGGGGATGCAGGGAAAAGAAGACTGTATCCTAACTCGATTTAAGGCCACAATTTAAGACCAAATGAAACGCTCAATGAAGAGCAACCTTTCACTCAATGGGGAGTACCAATTAATGTTATTTATTCACAACAAAGGAGCAAAATATGAAAACATCCAGTCATTTTGCCCTCCCCGTTGTCTCCGGCCTCGCCTTCTTGGCGCTGCTCCAGACTCAGGGAGCGCTTAACACCACAAGTATCATTTCAACACTATTTTTCGTTATTGCCATCTCTTTATTTAAATCCAATTCCCTTCAAACAAAAAAGCCCCTTGCCCTAAAGGCAAGCTTGGGGCTTAGCCTTGTGCTTCTTTTGGGCTGGGTGCCAACAGCATCAGCCGCGACTTCTCCGGAGATGTTTACGGCAAACAATACCTGGATGTTGGTGGCAACCTTCTTGGTTTTCATTATGCACCTGGGTTTCGCCACGCTCGAGTCGGGACTTACCCGAGCGAAAAACACAACGAACATCCTGTTTAAGAACACGGTCATCGTTGCGATCGGCCTGTTGACTTATGCCCTCTGCGGTTTTAATCTGATGTATCCGGGTGAGTTTAACGGCTTCATCGGTTTTGCAGGTTTGGGTTTAAGTAATCCAGCGGGGGATGCAGGTCTTATCGGCTATGCCGATGGCGCCTATACCTATTACACCGATTTTATTTTCCAAGCGATGTTTGCCGCCACGGCGGCCACGATCGTTTCCGGTGCGGTCGCCGAAAGGGTAAAGCTGAGTAGCTTTTTGGTGTTTTCCACCCTTTTTGTTGCAATCGTTTATCCCATCGTCGGTTCCTGGAAATGGGGCGGCGGCTGGCTCGATAAAATGGGTTTTTACGATTTCGCCGGATCGACCCTGGTGCACAGCGCCGGTGGATGGGCGGCTTTGGCCTGCGTGATTATCCTAGGACCGCGCCTTGGCAAATTCGTCAATGGAAAGGTCAAGCCCATTTTGGGTCACAGCATGCCCATGGCGACCGTGGGTGTCTTTCTCCTTTGGCTTGGCTGGTATGGCTTTAATGGCGGTTCGGTTCTCTCGGCCGATCCTGGACTGGTTTCTCTCGTCTTTGTGACCACCAGCCTTGCCGCGGCGGCAGGCGTGATCGCGTCCATGGTCACCTCCTGGGCCGTACAAAAGAAGCCCGACCTTTCGATGATTTTAAACGGCAGCCTTGCCGGTCTCGTCGGCGTGACCGCAGGGGCCGATACGGTCACCGTCACGGGTTCGATTATCATTGGTCTCGTCGCTGGCGTCATCGTGGTGTTCTCCGTCATGATGTTCGACAAACTCAAAATTGACGATCCGGTTGGCGCCCTGTCAGTTCATCTGGTTTGCGGTATCTGGGGCACCCTTGCCGTCGGGATTTTCAGCACCAATCCCGAGCACAAACTCTGGGTCCAATTTGTCGGCGTTATCGCCTACGGCATCGCTTGTTTTGCATCGGCCTACTTGATCTTTTTCGCAATTAAAATGGTCAAAGGGGTCCGGGTCAGCGAGGAAGAAGAAATGGAAGGCTTGGATTACCATGAACACGGCATCTCGGCCTATCCGGAATTTTCTGTGAGCATGATCTCTAGCACCGGCGCTTTTTCAGGCGGACATTCTTCGGCTTCCGGTAAAGGTGCTGGACAAGCTGGTGCAACCGACAAAGTTTTGCGCTAGATAAAGGAGGAAACAATGAAAAAGGTAGAAGCCATCATCAAACCCTTTAAACTTGAAGAGGTCAAAAAGGCGCTTGCCGATATCGGCATCGTCGGCATGACCATTAGTGAAGTCAAAGGCTTTGGCCGGCAAAAGGGACATAAGGAACATTACCGCGGCGCGGAATATGCGATCGAGTTTGTCCCAAAAATTAAGCTGGAAATTGCCGTCAGCGATTCGGAAGAAGAAAAGGTGGTGGCCACCCTCATGGCCTCCGCAAAAACGGGCTCGATCGGCGACGGGAAGATTTTCGTTACTTCGCTTAGTGAAGTCGTTCGGATCCGCACAGGTGAAATGGGAGACACGGCTTTGTAACAATACGCCACGCCTTCAATGCCCTTTGGGGGAGTATCTCTTTTATCGGATACTCCCCCAAACCGACCCGCCGAATCTACCCTCATTTCTATGACTAAACAAGCTTCCTCCGAATTGACAAGACCGGACCGATTGAGTTAGTAATAATACTGTTTAGACATTTGATCACCCTCACTTTCCGGAGCTCGTTCTTTCGCGTATGATCACCGTGCAATTTATCGTGCCCCTCCTTTTCGCGCTTTCCTTTCTTATTTTCCAATTTACCTATATCAACAAAATAACCATGTCAATGCATTACAGGAAACCTTGGCGGCATCACCCCACCCTTTTTAAGGCACGAGCATGTTAGCCGGAATCCAGCAGACCACCACCGATCATCTTACCGATACTTAAGGAATCTCTGATTAATTCATGTTGTATATTGCTAATGCCAAAAGATTCCGCCTCTTTGACACAAATCGTGAAGATAGAAGACCCGTCCCATCGGCTTCCTCCTTGGATAATACTAGTTGGCCTCTGATAGGAATCAAACCCGTCTTTAAAGTAGAACCCTCAAGTATTCAAGGACATACTCCGATAAGGCTTGCACATGGAAGTTGAATCGATCAAACCCGCCCTGGTATTGCTCGTCTCTTTGGTAGGCGCAATACTCATTCCCGCAGCACGAAGGAACCCTAATATACGCGAGGGATGTTCTGTCGCGGCGGCCCTGCTCAAGTGCGCTATCGTATTGAGTATGATCCCCGAAATTCTTGCAGGCAAGACGATCCACTACACCGTCCTGACTTTTCTGCCTGGCATCTCGTTGGCCTTTCGCGTTGATGCACTGGGCCTGATCTTTGCTACAACAGCCTCTATTTTATGGATACTAAACACCTTTTACTCCATCGGCTACATGCGCGCTCACAACGAGCCTTCCCAAACGCGTTTTTACACCTGTTTCGCGCTGACGCTTTCGGCGACGATGGGAGTCGCCTTTTCCGCCAATCTCATCACGCTTTATCTCTTCTACGAAATTTTAACGCTCGTGACCTACCCCTTGGTCGCGCATAAAGAATCGAAAGAGGCCTATGCGGGTGCGAATAAATACTTCTTTTACCTCTTAGGGACCTCAACAGCCTTTCTCTTGCCCGCCGTCATCTTAACCTACAGCCTCGCAGGAAACGGCAATTTCAACCCCAATGGGTTATTGCCTCACGATGCAAATCCCATCGTCTTGACCCTGGTCTTCCTTTTTTTCTTGTTCGGGATTGGAAAGGCAGCCATCATGCCGGTTCATTCTTGGCTTCCCGCCGCCATGGTGGCCCCCACACCGGTCAGCGCTTTGCTCCACGCCGTCGCCGTGGTGAACACAGGCGTGTTTTGCGTGTTGCGCGTCATGTTCCATGTCTTTGGCGTGGACTTAATGAAGCTCTTAAACTTGGGAACGATCACCTCTGTTTTGGCTTCCTTTACGATTTTGTGCGCTTCCATGATCGCCCTGACCCGGGATAACCTTAAGGAAAGACTTGCCTATTCGACGATCAGCCAACTCTCCTATATTACCCTCGGCGGGGCACTGCTCTCCCCGAGCGGTATGGCAGGGGGAGTGCTTCACATTGCGAATCATGCTTTTTCCAAAATCACGCTGTTTTTTTGCGCCGGATCGATCTATGTCGCTTCTCATAAAACGAATATCTCTCAGATGAACGGCATCGGACGGCAAATGCCCTGGACCTTGACTGCCTTTGCCGTTGCCACCTTGAGTATGATCGGCATACCTCTTTCCGCTGGCTTTGTCAGCAAATGGTATCTGGCGATTGGCACCATGGAGGCAGACCAGGTTTTAATTCTCTTCGTCCTCTTAACAAGTACGCTCTTAAATGCCATGTACTTTATTCCCATCGTCTACCGCGCTTTTTTCCGTCCCCCTTCGGACAATGAAGCGGACCCCCATGGGGCAGGCGATAAAGATGGCGGTGCGGACGGTACGCATCACATTCAGGAGTCTTCCCCTTTCATCGTGGTGCCCTTAATGGTGACCGCCGTTATTTCTCTGATCCTGGGTATGTTTCCCGACATCCTATTAGCGCTGGTACGACAGGTGACCGGATGACGAGCAAGCAAACACCAAAAAGCCAGGTATATAAATCAAAAAAAATGAAGATTCTTTATGGAATCCTGGTCCTGATGATGGTCCTCGACGGGTTCGCACCGAGACACCATGCCCACTTTTTCTGGGATAACATCGGCGGGTTTTCGGCAATATTCGGTTTTATCGCCTGCGTGATCCTGATCTTTTTTTCAAAGGGAATCGGACACGCCTTTTTGATGAAGCGAGAGGATTTCTATGACGATTGAGTGGGTCCATCCCGCACTCTTCTTTTTTGCGGCCGCCGCAGTCATTCCTTTTGTAAAGGGTTGGGGAAAACCTATTGTATTGCTCGGCTTCCCGGCACTGGCCTTTTTCTCTCTTATGTTCTTCCCCGAGGCAAATTACGGTGCCTTTACGATCGGCGGATTTGAAGTCGTCTTTGGCCGAGTCGATAAGCTCAGCCGAGTTTTCGGCTTCGTCTTCACCCTCATGGGCGTTATCGGCATGGTCTACGCCCTCCATGTGAAGCAAAAAGGCGAGCATGTTGCTGCTTTTCTCTATGGAGGGAGCGCCTTGGGGGCCGTCTTCGCAGGCGATTTATTAAGCCTCTTTGTGTTTTGGGAGATCATGGCCTTCTCTTCCGTCTTTTTGGTCTGGTACGGCGGAAAAAAATCAAAGTCACCCGGCATGCGTTATGTCCTGGTTCATACCTTCGGCGGCCTTTGCCTCTTGGGGGGGATTATCGTTTTTGCCGGAGAGACCGGCAGCTTGGCCTTTAACGCCATTCCTGCCGCAGGCTTGGGAGGCTGGCTGATTTTAATCGGCTTTCTCGTAAATGCGGGCGCGCCACCCTTGCACGCCTGGCTTCCCGACGCCTATCCGGAAGGAACAATTACAGGGACTATCTTTCTCTCCTCCTTTACCACCAAAACTGCCGTTTATGTCTTGGCTCGGGGCTTCGCCGGCACCGAGATTCTGATGTGGGTGGGAGTGCTCATGGCTCTCTATGGCGTGGTGTACGCCATGCTGGAGAACAACATCCGCAGACTGCTGGCCTACCACATCATCAGCCAGGTTGGTTTCATGGTGGCGGGTATCGGTGTGGGAACAGAGATGGCAATCAACGGCGCGGTGGCCCACGCCTTCGCTCATATTCTCTACAAAGCTCTCTTAATGATGGGTATGGGCTCCGTCATTTTCATGACCGGAAAGCGAAAAGGGACTGAGCTGGGGGGGCTTTACAAGACGATGCCTGTAACGTTCATCCTCTTTATGATCGGCGGATTTTCCATCTCCGGGGTCCCCTTTCTCTCAGGTTTTATCAGTAAATCCATGGTCATCTCCGGGGCGGCCGCAGCACACGCCCCTTTCGTGGTGATTCTACTGACCCTGGCCGCAGCCGGGACTTTTCTCTCCACGACCCTAAAGTTGCCCTATGCGGTATTTCTGGGTGAGGATAAGGGAATTAAATCTTCCGATCCGCCAAAGAACATGCTGATCGGCATGGGATTGGCTGCCTTTATCTGTATCCTCTTGGGCGTGATGCCCGATCTTCTATATCAGCTTCTCCCTTTTCCCGTGGACTACCATCCCTACACCGCAGAACATTTGTTGGGCTCCTTTCAGCTTGTGCTCGCCGTCTTGATCGGGTTTATACTCTTTTTATACAAACTTCACCCGGAAGAAACCATCAGTATCGATACCGATTGGATCTATCGTAGGGGCCCAAAAGCATTGTCTTGGCCCGCTAAAAACCCTCTGGCCCGATTAAATAATTTTTCTTACCGGACCTTTTTAGATGGAATGATTTGCCTTTCGAAATCGGTCATGCAACGCTTTCATAGCGGATATTTAAAACATTACCTCTTTACCATTATTTCTTTTGTGATGCTTTCGACCCTCATCTTTTCACTGTCTAAAGGATGGGTCTTGCATCTCGATACCCTACTCAAAATTGATGTGACGCTGGCACAAGTCCTGCCCCTAACGCTCCTCGTCTGTGCAGCATTGGCGACCGTCCTGTTTAAGAATCGCATCTCGGCCATTCTTTCTCTAGGGATGACGGGTTTCTTTGTGGCCCTTCTCTATGTGCTGATGGGTGCACCCGATCTGGCATTAACACAATATCTCGTGGAAGCCGTCTCTGTGATATTAATCCTGCTGGCCTTCTATTTTATGCCGCCCTACTTTGAGGAAAAGGCTTCGCAAAACACGAAATTCGTTAACGCTTCGCTCGCCGTATTCGTGGGTGTCGTCGTCACTTTTTATATGTTGATGGTCATGGACAGCCACTTGGTTTCATCCATCTCAAGCTATTATCTGGAAACCAGTGAAAAACTGGCGGGCGGGCGGAATGTGGTGAATGTGGTCATCGTCGATTACCGCGCTTTTGATACGATGTTGGAAATTTGTGTTTTCGCGATTGCCATTTTAGGCGTTTACGCGATGCTTCGACTAAAAAAGAAACCGAAGCCCCTTCAACAGGAGCCTCCCCTGAAATGAATTCGCTGATCTTTAAATCCATTACCAAATTGGTCTCTCCCATTTTGATGCTCTTTTCCGTCTACCTCCTGCTCAGGGGACATCAATTGCCGGGGGGTGGGTTCATCGCGGGCTTAATGACTTCCGCCGGACTCGTCTTAATCTACCTGGCCTACGGCGCCGAGCGTTTCGACTGGCGCAATCGCAACCGTTTTTTTTATTACCTTTTTTCAGGTGGCCTGGCGCTCTCGTTTCTCACCGGCTTGGCTGGACTTTTTATGGGCGGGTATTTCCTCAAAAGCGGATTTGCTCATGTCCACATGCCCTTGATCAACGAAGATTGGGAATTCGCCTCTGCGGCTATTTTTGACATTGGGGTCTACCTTGTCGTCTGCGGCGTGTGCGTCTCCCTCATGACCCTGTTAGGAGAAGAGGAATGAAGCTTATCCTACCCTTGGCGATCGGCGTGCTTTTTGGAGCAGGGACCTATCTTGTGCTGCAAAAAAATATCCTTAAACTCGTGCTGGGCTTGGGACTTATTGGACATGGCGCAAATGTCATCTTAATTAGTTCGGGATGGATTGGCACCGGAAAGGTCCCGATCTTAGGAAATGAAGAAACCACACCCTTTGTCGATCCAATTCCGCAAGCCTTGATCCTCACTGCCATCGTCATCGGCTTTGCCGCCTTGGCCTTTCTCTTGGTGCTTTCGCTCCGGGTCTACCGGGACCTTAAAACAAGTAATATTGAAGAAATCAGGGGGCAGCGGGGATGAGCCAACATTTAATTCTCCCCATCCTTGTACCGCTGGGAACGGCAATTTTATTGCTCCTCCTGCGCTTTATACCTCTGGCACGCCTTGTCGTCATCGCCATTGCGGCTGTGTCTATTTTAGGGGTGAATATTTCCTTGCTATCCTCGATCTATAAACAAGGGATTCAAACCTATCAGCTTGGGGGTTGGCCTGCACCCTTCGGTATTGTCTTAGTGGGGGACCTTCTCAGTGGCATCATGATGGTCCTCGGATCTATTATTGCCCTCTGTGCCCTTTTTTACTCTTTTGGCTATTTAAAAGAAGAGGGACAACAAGCAATTTTCCATCCCCTCTTTTTCTTTCTGTGGACAGGGACGAACGGCACTTTTTTGACGGGCGATATTTTCAATCTCTTTGTGATGTTTGAGATCATGCTCATGTCCATATACAGTCTCTTAACCTTGTTGGGAGACAAGAAGCAAATCGAGGCGGGCCTCAAACTCATAAGCATGGGGCTCTTGTCCTCGGCCATATTCTTAGCGGCGGTCGGCGGTATTTACGCCTTGACCGGAACACTCAATATGGCGGACTTGGCGATTAAAATTAAACCGCACGCCGATCATCCTCTGGTCAGTGCCGTCGCCATGTTATTTATCGGGGTCTTTGGCCTAAAAGCCGCCATGATTCCGCTTCATTTCTGGCTGCCGGATGTTCACTCTTCCGCCCCGACACCCATCAGCGCCATGTTGTCGGGCATTCTTATCAAGGTCGGCATCTATGCGATTATCCGCGTTTTTTGTTTAATATTTGTCGATCTGCAGGCGACGTTTCAGACATTTTTTTTGACCCTGGCTTGTATCACAATGTTTATGGGGGCATTGGGTGCAGTCGCGCAAACCGATTTAAAACGGCTCTTGGCCTACAGCAGCGTCAGCCAGATTGGGTACATCCTTATGGGTGTTGGATTTTTTACCGTGGCCGGTATGGGCGCAGCGCTCTTTTACATCATCAGCCACGGCATCATTAAAGCATCGCTTTTTTTGGCGGCCGGAATATTAAAAAAGATGAGAAGCACAACCGAAATGTCCGAACACGGCGACATGATCCAACATTCGCGGATGTTTACGATTTTTTTCTTCATTGGCGTCATCTCACTTGGCGGAATTCCTCCTTCAAGTGGTTTCTTTATGAAGTTTCAGCTCCTCAAGGCAGGCTTGGACGGTGCCTTCTACATTCCTGTGGTCGTGGCATTCACGGTCAGCCTCATCACTTTATTTTATTTATTTCAGTCCTGGCAAAAGATCTGCCTTTCGAAGCAGAAGGACCTGCCCCAAACCTTGCCTTCTTTCAAACTTCTGGCCCCGGTGGGGGTCTTGGCGATTCTCTCCTTGGCACTAGGCCTCGCCGCCTCTCCGATTAGCGAATTGACGCAGGCGGCTTCGCAACAGCTCTTTTCACCGGAGCTTTATATTAAAGCCGTAATGGGGTCGATGTGATGCGTGATCATCTTGTACTCAATATCATCCTCGCCCTGATTTGGTGCCTGCTCCAGCAAAAGTTTGATCTGCCGGAGTTTGTCATTGGCGGGGTACTGGGTTACATCATTATTTATTTGCACAGGACGGTGCTGGATGACCGAAAAGCGGAACGGCGCGTCCTTTCCCCGACAGCCTATTTGGCGGTCATTGCCAAAACACTGCGCTATGTGTTTGTTTTTCTCTATGAAGTGGTGAAGGCCAATATCGATGTTGTCAAGATTGTGCTTTCCCCTAAACTCGAGATGACGCCGGGCATTATCGCCTATGAAATGGACGTAAAAACAGACGCGGGTATTACGCTCTTGGCCAATTCGATTACCCTGACCCCGGGCACGCTCAGCGTGGATATTTCGGAAGATCGGAAAACATTGTACATTCATGCCTTACATATTGAAGACGCCGAGGTCTTGAAAAAATCGATTCATGATTCGCTCGAAAAATATACGAAGGAGATTCTGGGATGATCGGCCTTGTCGCGAATATCGCCTTCCTGGTTTTGGCCGCCTCGCTAGGCCTTTGCTTTTACCGCTTGATCGCCGGGCCAAGCTTACCTGATCGTGTCGTCGCGGTGGATACGATCACGACGGTCATCATCGCCATGATCGCGGTCTATTGTATTAAAGAGAGCAATGCTATTTTTTACGATGCGATTCTGGTGCTCTCGATTTTGGGTTTTGTCGGAACCGTGTCCATGGCCAAGTTTTTAGGAAAGGGAGGGCGGATCTTTGGCGAGTGAATGGCTCACCCTGTTTTTATTAATACTCGGCCTCTTTTTTATCACCACGGGCTGCATCGGTTTGTACCGCATGCCTGATATTTTCTGCCGGATGCACGCCACCTCCAAGGCCACCACCTTGGGGCTGGTCTTTATCTTGATGGCGACTTTTGTTCACCTGGGTTTTAGTGCCGTTGGATTAAAGGCTGTACTCGCCATTATTTTTGCCTTCCTCACCGCGCCCGTTGGCGCACACTTGATCTCAAGAGCCGCCTATCAACGGGGCGTGAAGCTCCACGAAGGCACGACGATCGATGAACTTCGAAAGCTCTATCCCGAAGAAGCCCTGGAAGAACACCTAAGAGATCAAGACTAAGATCAGCTCAAAAAAAACCCAACCCTCTCCTCGTCCCGACAGAGCCGCCTCAGCGCTTTAAAATAGACCTCCCTCAGCGCTAATCGCCTCTGAAATTAAACACGCCTTATGATAAAATGAACGCGCATTAAGAACGACGAACTTGTCCTGTTTCGAACTGTTCAAAGGGATTAAGAAGAACCTCAATAGGGCTGCACCTTAGATAAAGGGTGCAGCGTGCTGCTTAAAATGACACCCGACTCCGATAAAATTCTCGGGGAACTCCGTCCCCTCTATACCGAAAAATACGGCGAAGTACGCGCCTTTCACGAGCAGGGCGGGGGTGGACTCTATGTGGTTAAAGCACTTTCCGATCTGGCCGACCAAATTGTATTAAAAGGGTTCCAGCGGATCAATCCCTTTCTGGCGCAACAATGGGACGGCGCTTTTATTGCGATTGGCGGTTATGGCAGGCAGGAACTGTCGCCCGGTTCCGATATCGACCTCATGTTCCTGTTTCCCCAAGGACAAGAAAACCCGGCCAAAAAGGCGGCGGCCCAACTGCTCCAACTCCTCTGGGACCTGGGCTATAAAGTCGGACACAGCGTCCGAACGGTGAATGATTGCGTCGCCTTGGCCCGTAATGATGGGCTCATCGCAACCTCTTTGCTGGAATCGCGTTTTCTGCACGGAAACCGCCTGCTCTTCAAGGAATTTCGCGAAGCCTTTTTCTCGAAGGTCATCGATAGAGACCTAAAGTCCATCTTAAAATATTTAAATGAAGAACGCGCGCTAAAGCGGGAGAAATATGGCGCAACGCCTTATCTCCTTGAACCCAATTTAAAACAAAGCCCAGGCGGACTTCGCGATATTCATACCCTCAAATGGGTTGCTGCAGCCCGCTACCGAACGCAGCAATTGCCTCAGATTCATCAATGGGGACATCTTTCGAATACCGAATATGCAAGCCTCGTTCAAGCACAAGACTATTTATGGCGAATTCGTAACCATCTCCATTTTATTGCGGGCAAGGCCTCCGATCACATTACGATCGAATTACAGGAAGAGATCGCCCCGTTTTTCCATTTTCCCGATCGACGCGGCCTTATGCACGAATACTATGTGCATACTGGCAGAATACTCGAAATAGCCAAACGATTTACACGCGACGCCTTCCCCTTAAGCCGGCGAGAGAAATGGAGCCGATCCTGGAAAACGCAACAAGTGGCCCAAGGCTTTCAGATCTTCAAGGGGGAAATTTCTGCACAGAGTCTGGCCCCCTTTAAGTTTTTCCAAGACGACGAAAACACCCTGCGCCTTTTTTTGCTGGCAAAATCACATTCCGCCCGAATTGTGGATCCCCTCCTTGAAGTCCTTCACCAGGTCACGGAGAACAAAAAAGATCTGCCACTGACGCCGAGTGCCCTTGCCCTCTTTAAAACCTTAATGACAGAACCCGGTGGCATTGCAAAGTCCATCGAAGTGATGCACAAAATTCGAATACTATGGCGTATTATTCCGGAATTTTCAGAAATTCACTACCTCGTTCAAAAGAGTCGTTCACATGCCTACACCGTCGATGAACACAGCATCCGAGCCTTGGCTGCGGCCGAAGCGCTTCGGCTTGAAGCAGGTCCATATCAAGAAATTTACAGTGCCGTCCCTCAAAAAGATCTTCTGCACTTGGCAATTCTCCTGCACGACATCGGCAAAGGGAGCGAAGAAGATCATAGCGCAGTGGGTGCAGATGTGGCGGCGCGCATGGCGGATCGCCTGGGCTATGGGCAAAAGGAAAAAGAGCGTCTGAGCTTCCTCGTCCGCCAGCACTTGAGCCTTTCGCAAGTGGCTCTCTTTCGAGATTTCGAGAATGAACCGATCTTGCTGCAATTCGTCAAAGAAATCCCCGACCTCGAAACGCTACAGTCTC
This sequence comes from Nitrospirota bacterium, assembly GCA_029261155.1. Classification (GTDB taxonomy): domain Bacteria; phylum Nitrospirota; class Nitrospiria; order SBBL01; family JAADHI01; genus JAJDBU01. Next base: position 20,091 of record JAJDBW010000090.1, read on the forward strand.
TTTTCATTTTAACCTGTGCGGATATGCAGGCAACCTCACCCGAAATGTGGAGCGAATGGAAGGGGGACTTACTCGTCAAGCTTTATCGAGCCGCCGCTGAACTGCTCTCCGGAAAAGACCTGAACCCCAAGACGAAAAAGGCCAAGGCCATTCGGGATGAAGTGTATGCCGCAGTTCAAGGAAACTATCCAGAGGCCTGGCTCAAGGAAATCCTCCAAACCCTGAGCATACGCTATCTATTGGCCAGCCCCATGGACAAAGTGCTTATCGATTTGGCCGCCTTGTTTCAACTTCAACAAGATCCGATTCAAGTGAAGGCGCGTTTTCTTTCAGACCAGGGCGTGACGGAATATACCTTATACACTTACGACTGGATCACCGCAGGCTTGTTTTCGAAAATGACAGGCGCGCTCTCCGCTAAAGGGCTTCAGATCTTGGCGGCACAGGTCTTTACCCATCCCAACGGCATGATCATCGATACCTTTCTGGTGATCGACCCAGACTATATGGAGCGAGTCCCAACCGACAGGACGGAAACAATATCAGAAGCCATACAACGGGTCTTAATCGGTGCAGAGACAGTGGAAGATCAGATTTTTAAGGGCCGACGCTTCGCCCGCAGAAAAAAGTCTCGCGCGAAGAAACAGAGTGTAAAGGTCGAGCTCGACAACGACAGTTCACACAGTTTTACAGTAATCGACATCTATGCCCCCGACAGTAAGGGGCTTCTATACCTCATCGCAAAAACCATTTTCAAACTCGGATTGGTCGTCCGCTCTGCAAAAATCGCCACAAAATTAGACCAGGTGGTCGATGTTTTTTATCTCCTCGGACCGGATCAGAAAAAAATTACGGACCCGGCGACCATGCAAAAAATAAAGGACCGACTCCTCCGCGAAATTCAGGAGCATTTCCTGAATAGAACGCCCTAATCCGATCTTCCTCTAAAATCGCTTCAATGTCGCGAAGCACCTTCGGAGAAAAAACGCAGCTTGGTAGGATAACGGTATCGTTTTTTTGAGATGGAGAAAGAAGCTGTAAAAGGAAGGAAACGGACGGGCTAATCGCTTAGTCGACGGGATCGTGGAGAAGGCGTGCAACGATTTTTCCTTCGCCTAAGTGTTCCCGGACAATTTGTTCTATTCCCGCTTCGTCCAAATGGGCATACCAGGTACCTTCAGGGTAGATCACCATGTTGGGCCCATTCCCACACTGACCCAAACAACGGCAAAGCGTGACGCGGACACGGCCTTGCGTCTTTTTATCTTTGAGGTTTTTTTGAAGTAGGTGCAAGGTTTCTTCCGCACCCTCCTGACTACAGGTGGGTCCGGTGCACACAAATAAATGAAAGTAGGAAGACACACATCTCCAAAAAATGTCGACATTATCGGCGGCTTTGGGCTGGGCTTCAATCGCATCCCAGGCCCCCTTCAAAGCCATCTTATGATATGATTGTAATCGTGCCGGTTGTCTTTTTATTCCAAAGCTTCGCCTTATACCATGCAGTCTGGCGTAAAGTAAAGCGAGCGCCAGGGAACAGGATAATGGCTTAATCGCTTTGCCTTCAGGCAAGACATTCGTTTATAGTAAATAAAACCTTGGCCATGCGTTCCAAGGCTGTGACCCTTTTGATTTCTCTCTGGAATAAAGACACGCATCACCGATAGTGAGGCAGATAAATCATGACGAAACAAACGGCTTGGATCTTTCCGATCATCCTCACCCTTCTTGTTTTTAGCCTTGGCACCGGCCGCGCCGAAAATGAGACCTTGTCCGGGCTCGATATCATGAAAAAAGTCGATACGGCGAATATGACCATGGATCAAACTTCCCTCGTGACGATGATTCTCATCGATGCACAGGGCAACGAGCGAAAAATAGAAACCCTCCGCTATCATAAACATTATGGCGGAAAAAAAGATCTCGACAATAAAAGTGTTTTCTTTACGGAATTTCCACCAGACCAAAAAGGCATCGGCTTTTTAATCTGGGATTACGCCATTGAAGGCCAACCCGATGACCTTTGGCTCTACCTCCCTGCCCTCCGTACGGTAAGACGCATGACCACACGTGATCAACACGACTCCTTTATGGGATCCGATCTCACCTTTGCCGACATGGGTGCGCGGCGTTTGGACGAAGACGATCACCGCCTCGTTCAAATCGATCCACGCGTCTGTCCTGGGGAACCCTGCTATGTCGTCGACAGTTATCCGAAGGAAAAAGATAGCCCCTACGGCTTCAAACGCTTCTTCATCTCTAAAAAGAATTGGGTGGCCTTAAAAATCGAATTTTATGACAGGAAGAAAAAACCACTCAAACTCCAAACGATTGAATGGCAACAGATTGACGACGTGCTTGTATGGAAAAGTTCAAACATTCGCAATGTCCAAACCAATCACAGGACGATATTCGAAATCAGTAAGGTGAAAAACAATACAGGCTTGGTAGATGCCGATTTTTCCGAAAGAATGCTGGAGCGCGGCGGACGCCGCTAGTCTAAGTACACGTATAGAATTTCGAGACTTGTTTCGATCAATTTTTTCGGTTAAGTCAAGCGATTGGCGAGGACATCGACCAAGTTTTCCAAGACAAGTTCCGATTGCGCCTTGGTGCGCATATCCCGAAGAATGGCCTTTCCTTCTTCCCTTTCCCTGTCTCCCAAAATCAAGACGAACTCCGCACCCAAACGGTCGGCCTGCTTCATCTGGCGTTTTAACGCTAAACTTGGCTTTCCCATTTCAGTCCATATCTTTTTTTTGCGCACCTCGTTGAGCACAGGAAAAAGAAGCTCGCCAGCCGCTTCGCCCAAAGGGGCAATAAACAGCTTCAGTTTCGGCGCTGCTGACTTCGATTTTCCATAGAGCTGCATCACCCGTTCGATACCAATCGCAAAACCGATCGCAGGCGTCGCCGCTCCGCCGAGTGCTTCGGCCAGGCCGTCGTAGCGCCCGCCGGCCGCCACCGCATTTTGAGCGCCCAGATCCTTCGTCGTCAGCTCAAAGGCCGTTTTTGTATAGTAATCCAGTCCGCGCACCAGGAGTGGACTTAAGACATAGGGAATCTTTAAAAGATCCAAGCCCGCTTGTACTGCTTTGAAGTGCGTCTCGCATTCCTCACAAAGATGATCACTGGAAACCGGCGCCTGATCGACCATCGCCTTGCAGCCTTCTTTTTTGCAATCGAGAATGCGCAGGGGATTGGTCTTAAATCGTCTTTGGCAATCTTCGCAAAGTTCTGGAAGTCCTTCCTTAAAATAGCTTTCCAGCACTGTGCGATACGGCGGTCTACAGACGGCACAACCGAGACTGTTGATCTCCAGCGTCAAGCCTTCGATTTCGAGCCTTTGAAAAAAGTAGGTTAAAAGAGAAAGCAGTTCAACATCCTGTCGCGGATCGCTTTCCCCAATTATTTCCGCGCCGATTTGGTGAAACTGCCGCAGCCGCCCTGCTTGAGGGCGTTCATGACGAAACATCGGTCCGTAATAATAGAGCTTTGTTGGAAAGGAGGGTATTGCAAGACCGTGTTCGAGAAAGGCGCGAACCACCGATGCGGTGCCTTCGGGCCGCAAGGTGACGGGCTTTCCATCCCAATCCTCGAAGGTATACATCTCCTTTTCGACAATATCGGTGGTTTCGCCGATACTCCGCGTGAAGAGCTGGGTTCGCTCCAATATCGGTGTTTGAATCGCAGAAAAACCGAAGGCATGGAAGCACTCGCGCAGAACTGAGGCAAGCGATTCCCATCGTGCCGATTCGCCGGGCAAGAGGTCCTTAAATCCTTTTAGGGCTTTGATGGGGTTCATCAGATACTCCAGAAAAAAAGCGTGCACACTATAAACGCCGTCTTTCCTGAAGTCAAGGTAAGCGCATAAATACCAGAGAATGAGGCCTCAACGGACCACTTTCTCTTGGCTTAGGCATGAACAAGGAGAGAACACGAATAAAAAAAAGGGGGTGCCTGACGACACCCCCTTTCATGACGCAATAGATCCTTATTCGATCAGAATCCCTTCCGAATACTTCGCGTTTTCGACAACCGGTATATCACCCATGCTGTGCTCCACAAAATCGGGCACGGACGCGAGATCAACACTGTCTGCCACTGTAATGTCGAGCGTACCGGGATCGGCCACCGGATTCAAGAACTGACTGATTTCAAGCGGTTTAATCAGATAGCTCAAGGTCGAATCTTGCGCATCGCTGACCTGTGTACCCGCCGGGATGTTGATGATTTTGTTCGAAATCGTCGTGCTCATTACAAATTCTTTCTTTCTGAGCTCTTCGAACAAATCGGGCAGGCCGTGCATCCAACCATCATACTGCAAGGAAAGCGTTTTGCTGTCTCCCGCGTTGTTGGTCAAGGTCACCGGTTGCAACTGGATGGGATCGCTTAGCATGACGTAGGCACCGTCTCCATCGACCAGGTATGTGACCTTTCCCCAGTCCTCCCCTTCTCGCGGATAATCCCAATTGTATTGCGTCCCGCTTGCGACGCCATTGACATAGGCCTCCAAGCCCCACTGCCCATTGGTCGAGACAGCGCCGACCGTGACGCCGGTATTCGGCTGGCCATTGACATCACTATCGTTATCACCGATGGTCGCATACACCAGCTTCATAAAAGTGGCGCTGTTCGAATCGGTGTCGAAGGTGTAGGTGGAATCGTTGTCAGGATTCCACGACGATTTAAACACCGTGTTGGCCGGAACGAAGGTCGCCACATTCAAGGGATTGGCCACCGTCTGGATTTCAAGTTTCACGGTCGTGCCACTATTGTCTCTCTTGACGATATAGTTGGTGCCGCGGCTGTTAATATACAACTCCTCATTTAAGGGGAGCGTATAGGGCTTGTCGCCATTCGGATCGAATTCCGGTGTCCAGGTGCGTTGATCGAAATTGGAAAGTTTCTTTTCCACCCAGCCTGTCCCGTTATATTCGATATAAATCGAACCGCCGATATTCACCCACATGTCATCCATGTCGCTCGGCGTATAGAGCTGCGCCGGACTGGCCATGGTCGTTTGACCTGTTTGCTGATTCATCTCCGCCACGTAGAAACCTGCGACGCTTCCACCGGCCGCAGTCGCCGCAGCATTCGTGGAAATGTAAACATAGTCAATCGGTGCGCCTTGTCCGCCGTTGGCACTTTGATCCCAGCGGTTCATGTTGACGAATTTCCGATTGTTTTCCGAATCGGTTTCCAGCAATGGAAGATTAGGCGTGAAATCCTCCGTACTCTCGCAGGTCTGTCCGCTTTGTCCCCAGGAAGGATTCACACAAGCATCCCATCGGGAGTTGGAGGCGCTATAGCGAATATTGTAGTTTTTGTTGATCCAAGTTTCCACCGGAATACTGAGTACGTCATTCAGGCTGCCATCGACGGTCGATCGTTTCACCAAGGTCCCGGAAAAGGGCGATGAAACCGTGTAGGTCAGTGCAGTGGTATCCGCACCGTGGTCGTCACGGGTAACAACGGTCCCTGCTGCAACGCCGCCGCCTTCAGGTCCGCCACCGCCCCAGAGCTGATGACGCCCTTGCCAGGCCCCATAATAGGCGTAGTTCCGGAAGCCATTGCTGTCAGTGAAAAAGACTGGAAAACCGAAGGATTTCGTCTTAAACACATTCGCACCCGTTGTGGCATCAAACATACCGTAGCGATGGGTCATTTCGGTCACATCGGCTCTGTCCTTAAAAGTCGGGTTGGCATCCCCCGCCTTTTGAACAGCCATGTGGCCCGCATCGTAGGCATATTTCGCTTCGACAATCGAGGGCTGACAGGGATGTTCTGTGCAGCTCTCCCAATCGGGGAACGACACCTTGCCGAAGCCGCTCGTCGCGGATTTATTGAGGATCGCCTTGACTTCCATAATGAAGTCACTGCCGCCTCCACCTTCGCCGCCGCCTTCGCCGCGTTCCGGGAAACGTTCGTGCAATTTAATAATGGATTCTCCATTGGGGCCGATCTCCGCCGATGCGGCAAAAAAATCGGTCACGGCACCCGCTTCACCATCACCAAATTTTACATTCAAGGTCCAAGCACCATAGTCAGTGTACGAACCATCCGCAGCCTGCGTCGCCGCCGTTGTGATCTTGAATTCAGCCTTAATGAGTTCTTTCTGGCCGCCTTCCACTTCCTCTATCCATGCCCGTGCCCTTGTGACATTTTGGCCATTTTCGACGATGATGTCGGATTGGACAATCCAGGGCTGAAGGGTTTTAGTTTCGATTCCATTTTGCTCGTCTTGCCAAGCCACCATGACTTTGTAGGCACCTTGTCCGATATTACCCTCATCGGCATAGTGGGTCTGCCCTAAAGCGCCCAAGACCTGCTCGATGATCTCGAACTGTTCCAGGGTATGCTCGTTGACGAACTTTTGTGTCGTTGCCTTACTGTAGTCGGTGTTGGGGTCTGTTGCGGCTTTAAGCCCCATGAGCATTGATTTCATGCCCACTTTAGAGGATGTGCCGCTTTGATTCGTCGGAATCGCCGAAATCTCAGTCGGTAAACTGAGACCTGTGGTGGGTGTTGTACTTGTCGTTGAACTACCGCCGCCGCTGCTACACGCCGCGAGGCCGAATAAGAATAGGGTCGATAATACTGTTGCCTTCTTCATTCTACTCTCCCTTTTAGATGAGGCAGGTCCGAGGCTGCCTTCTTGAGAGCTATTTTTTTCGGGTTATAAAGACATCATGATTTGACTTGCACCCAATAAAAAAGCCCATTTCATTGATGAAATGGGCCAACCTTCACACAGACTCGTATTGTATAATTACCGCGTCTATCCTTAGGAGGCCCAACCAGCATGCCTTGCGATACCGATCGCAAAAGCGAAGCTTTGTGACTTTGCGTCCCGGTCTTTCGACCGGTTTGCCGTTTCTGGACATTTAAAAGATAACAAATTTACGGGGCTTGTCAAGAAAATCCCAAAAAGAAAAACAACTGAAAAATGGAAGTACAGAATGGGTGGCAATAGGGGAAAAAACCAGGTAAAGTCCCTTGCGAATAAGCTTGCCTCTGGGACATTCGGGGCAAAAGCAAGGAACCCAGGGATAAAGCTCAGGCCCTGCGCCGCCGAAGCATCCGTTTAAGGGAGAATAAGATGATCAATCCGACCAGCGTCGGCAAGCCCGCGGCCGCTTCGGGTCCTGGAGGTGGGCCGCCCTTTGTCGTGACCCTACCGCATCCCCCAGCGGAAGCATCTGAGGAAGGCGCTGAACCGTCTTTTGTCACCACAAGAGAAAGAGGGCTTTCGTTCAAGGCCGTATCGTAAGCACTGAGCGCAAAGGCGTGGGTGCCGGAATCCAATCCGGACTTTTCAAAAAAGGTTGTATTCCCGATATTAATTTTATGCGTGTAGTTGCTCTTCGTTAAAGGCAGGACATTCTTAGGGTCCTTATAATAAAGATAGTAGCCCCATAGATCGGGTTCTTTGTTCGCCGACCAAGTGAGTGAGGCCTCACCGGCATAAAGCATAGGAGAACCGCCGAGGAAATAAATAACGAGGACCGAAAAACTTAAAAAATATCGTGAAACAACGACCATGAAAATTAAATTCCCTTGCTGAATAACGGCAAACAATGTAAGGAGAGGACTGTCTTGAATCGATTTGAGTCCACTTTCTTAGAAGCCTGTAATCAGGAAATCCGGAAGCGGTTTATTTTTCATCCGGACTCTAAACCGATCTTTTAAAACCGATCCGATAGGTCACCTTCTCGAAGGGCAAATGGCCTGGAGGTGACTAGAAAGAAAGCCCCAGTTTCCTCTTTTTAACATCGAAAAAACAAAGCGGGATTTAAATAACATAATCAAATGAAGTGTGGCGAGAAAAAAATCTTACTATTTTATAAAACAATACGATTATTTAAAATAGCGTGATATTTTAACAATGAACCTCATATGACCGAATAAATGCATATCAAAACAGCATCGACCTATTAAATAACATTTTGGTATCATAATAGACATGATTTTCACTTCGTTCTTTCTGCTATTTTTTCTCTTTGTTCAACCGCTTTCGGCCGAAACCCCCACTTATGACATCGTCGCGCATTACGACGAACTCAGCCATGAAATCGAAGGCACCGAAGCCCTGACCTTTACGAACGATTCCGAAACGCCCATCTCGGAACTGTATCTTTTCCTTTATCCAAACCATTTTGCAAAACGCGATGCCGATATCGACTCCGCTTACTACCGTAAGGCCTACCCGGTCGCGTTTAATCCGGGCAGTCTAAAGGTTACCTCCATAAAAGGACCCGCTGGAGAAGCGCTTCCTTTTTCACCCCTGTCCTCTCATGACGATACCGTCATGGTCGTCCATCTTCCGGAGCCCGTTCCAGCCAAGACCCGCTTTCGTTTTCTTGTTCACTTTGTCACGCGCCTGCCAGAGAAATTCGGCGTATTTGGATATTTCGAAGATCTAACAAGTATACAAGGCGGCTGGCACCCTTATCTTGCCCACTTTGAAAACGGTACGTGGTCCTTCAATCGACCTCCCCCGAAGAGTAACTTCCGAATCCGCATCTCGCTCAAAACCAATCGCCACCTTGTGGGTTCGAGCCCGAAAGCCGTTATCACGGTTCAAAAGGATTTACAAACTGTCCTTATGGAAGCCCAGAATATCCCTTTCTATTCACTGTCGATCGGACACCATTTTAAGAGATCTGAATATCAGGTCGGGCCAATCCATCTTAATGCCTACTCCCTTAAAAAAAATAAATCCTATGCCCAACAGATCGAAAAAATTATCGAACCCGCGCTCGCCTTTTTTTTGAAACATACCGGACCCCTTCCGCCGGTCGACCTTATTATCACCGAAGCATATCTCCACCAAGATTTAATCGCAACGGGTTCCAACATCCTGTATTTGAACAACCGGCTCTTCAAGGTTTTTCCCGCACTCAAGCGTTTTCATGCAATGCGCTTGGCATCCGGGCTTTTTCAATTGTTATGGAAACACAAACGCCCCGATGAAGAGGACTGGGTCATCGAAGCCCTGGCCCGGCGCGATGCCGATGGCTTCATCAACGCGCTCTATGGCGAAACGACCTCCTTATCGAAGTGGCTAAAACCCTTGGCCTTCATCCCCGTCATCGATCAAATTCTTTATTCCAGTACTCTCCCCCTCCGACAGGTCTACTTTCGGGAGGCGGTCCGCCCTCTCGTGAGTGAGGATATCCGGTTTTATAATCGTCCCGCTTCAGAAAACGCCAACATTTTTTGGAAACTCGAAACCTTGATGGGCAGTCTTGTTTTTGAGCCTGCAGTGGCCCGCTACCGCAATCAAGACGAAGAGAGCGGACCTATTTTACCGTTTCGTCGGATCCTGCTCGAATCGTCTCAAGCAGACATGAACCGGCTTATCGATCAATGGCTGTCGACGCAAACCGACATTGATTTTTCAATCAAAGACGTTCAACACAAGGAAATCGATGGCGCGTATCAAACTGAGGTTTCGATCGAAAAAAAAGGGGAGGGCATCGAACCCTTGCAAATCGTCGCCCGACAAAAAAACGGACAAGAAATCCCAGCCACTTGGGATGGAAGCACCGCCCAACACCGGCTCATCCTCAATACGGCCTCGCCCATTAAAACGGTCGAACTCGATCCGAACAAATTGACCAACGATCCCAATCGAAAGGACAACCGGCTTCCACGCGATTGGAAGGTCTTGGTCGACAACCTGAATCTAAACTACGACTTTCAAACCAAAGAACTCAGCTATCAAGCCGGACTCTTTTTTCAATATTTATACGATACGGAAAACTGGGTGCGTTTTCTCTTTGCGCATGAAGACACCGGAGACCTTTCGCATATCGCTTATACCCGAACGCTTAAAAAAAACCATTTGCTCACCACGGGGCTCACCTTCGAAACCCTCGAGCCGTCGAGAAACAACAACTTTAACGAAGAAGCTGGCTATCTCTCTTTAGGCTATACCTTTATTTTTCCCGACCTGCCGCTCCTCACGGAAAGCGCCAGGCGCCTTACAAATGCCTTCCCCGTTTTCAACGTCAGCCTCGAATACAATCAGCAATTCACCGGTGATCGCTACGACCATGCCTTCTCCCTTCTGCTCGACTTCCGGCGCACGCACGCCTTTACGAATTATCACGAAATCGGCACCCGGATTCTCGTCGGGCAATCCATCGGGAACTTATTCGAGAACCGGCGATTTTCTTTGGGCGGCACCAATGCCATGCGCGGCTATAGCCCCCTGATCTTTGAAGGCGAAAACTTGAGCCTCTTCTCCCTGGAATATCGTTTCCCTCTTTTTTACGAGACCGATATCAACCTATTCGGCCTCGCGCACACCCACACCTGGCAGGGGGCCTTTTTTGCGGATGCCGGAATGGTCGGTTCCTCACACGATGTTTTTCAACCCAAAGTTTTTCAATCGGATTTCGGTGGCGGCATTCGTTTTTTCATGGACCTTTTCGGGGTCTATCCCGCCATTATCCGCTTCGATATTGCGCTACCTATCGACTCCCCCATCGAGAGTGAAGATAAACTCCATTACTATCTTAACGCCGGACAATCTTTTTAAACCGGAATACCGACGACACAGGCCTCCCGATCTCTAACCAAAAATAACGCGAAGACACTGAGAAAAAAAATCTTTATTGGGTGGGCGTACGAAGGCGAACCACCGATTTCGATAATCGGTTTTTTAAGGCGAGGGTGCTCCGGGTATTTTTTCGGAATGCGGGGAGAGATTCAATTGCCGCTAAGGCCGACTGGTAGGCCATCAAGGCTTCCTCCTTACGACCGGCCGTCTCGAGGATTTCTCCACGCCGTGCCAGCCATCTGTCCTTGCGACCCGCAATGTCAGCGAGGCGGTCTAAACGCGTCAATGCGGCATCAAAGCGCATTTGTTTCATTTCGAGCGCAATGGCATACAATTGGAGTGTCACAAGGGGCCCCTTCACCGACAGACCTTCGTTTAAACCTTCTATTGCCTTTTCGATGTCAGGAGACTTTCCCTCGGCCAGGGCCCTTGCACGCTCTATAAAGTAGTCGGGGCTCGGATCGGCTGCCAGCGCAATTGCCTGGGTATAGGCATCGGCCGCTTTCTTCCTTTGGTCCATTTTGAGGTAGTTTCTGGCTTGCCAAAACCGCGCCACCGAATGTTCTGGTTTTTTTCTGATGAAGCGACTCAATGCGGCTTCCGCTTTATCCGGTTGCTTGGCTTCGTAATACATTCTGCCTCGATAAAGATCGACCTCGGAGAGTTCGGAATTCAGCGCCGCCGCCCGATTGTAATCCTTCAGGGCGGCCTCCCAATCACGGTGCACGCGATGCAATTCTGCACGGCGCAGATGTAATTTTGCGTCATTCGGCTTTTTTTCTATTCGCCTTGTCATCGATGCTATTTGGTCATCAACACCCTGATGGGCCAAGCTTATGGGCAAAGGAAATAAGCCTTGTAAAAATAGACCGAGAATGAAAACCACGAAGACGCGAAATGCGCTTAAGATCTGGATTTGGGAAACCCTGTTTCTTTTGTTCCCCGTGATCGTCATAGCGTCATCTTCACAGGATGGTCTACTTACACTATTTCGCGGGGTTAAAATCATAAACAGTCCATCTTAGCGCGCCTGCAATTCTTCGGGAGACCTCGGAGGCACATTGTCCACCTTGAGGATCGAAAAGCGATCCAGCGTTGTCCCGGTGTCGTCTATAAAAGCCGCATCGAGACGTCTCGCGTTAATATCAATGAGCATCGACCCCAAGCGCTTAAGATTAACCTTCATTACCGGATGATCGAGCGTGCCGCCGCTGGTTTTCCCTGAACTCCCCGCGACACTATAGACCGTACCCGTATTGGTGCCCGAAAGGTTTTTCGTATAAGGGCCTTGATCCTGATCACGACCGAAGGAAGCGTCGAGAATCATGGCGGCCTTGAGGCTGGAAGACGCGCCGTAATGGCCATCGACGAAGAGGGAACGTTCATAGGAATGACTGTGACCGGAGAGCACGAGATCAACGCCGCCGTCCTCCAAAATCGGCAGAAAATTTTGACGCATATCGATCAATTCTTCCTCGTTGTCCGAATCATGCGAACCTTTCGAATAAGGGGGATGATGCCAGTAGGCAACAATCCACTCTTGCGTGGTGTTCGCCAAATCGTTTTCGAGCCAGGTCGCCATGGTCCCCTGGGCGGAACGATTCGTCTCTTGTGAGTCTAAGACAACAAAGTGGATATTTGCATAATCGAAGGCATAGTAGGCCTCTGTCCCCGAAGCGATGCCACCCGCTTCGCCATTTTTGGGGAGAGAAAAGATATCGTAATAGGCGCCACTTTGGGAAGAACTGCTTGCGCTCCGCGCATCGTGATTTCCGAAAGTCGGCCAGACCACGGTATTTCTTAAGATAGATGGATAGAGATTAAACACCGCCTCCTGATATTCGTCATCTTGTCCATCGTTGTAGGCGTTGTCGCCTAACATCAACCAGAGGTCGACATGGGGGCCGCCATTGACTGAGAGAAAGCCATCTCGCACCGCTCGGGCCTTGTTATCGGCCGTTCCAGAATCGCCAATGACCCAAATACGGGTGGCCTTAAAGTGCCCAACTATAGGCGAAGTCACAAAGAAATGATCACTGTCTCCCCCGGCCAACACCTTAGTGCTTGTGCCGACAGCATAATAATAGCGCGTCTCGGGATCTAAGCCGCTCAGGGCAACCCTATGGTTTTGGGTGCTACCGGGGACATCGACGATTTGATTTAAGGTATTCGGAGCGGCGCCATAACGAACGCGGCTGCTCGAATTGGTGTCGGTCCGCCATTTGACAATCATGCTGGTCGGGGTCGCGGTTTGAAGATAGGGGCCGCGATTAAGCGTTTGGGGCCAAGCCCTAGCGGACTGCAGGCACACAATCGATAAGGCAAGGCTCCATATGATTAAGGTTTTCATTCGCACATTTCGAACTTTCCCTTGATAAGGGTTCCCCCTAAGCACGCGATAAAGACTTCTGGAATATACAAATAGCTTCGGTCTCATGTTATATCTAAGGCATAACTCATAATTTACGACAGTGTAATTATACCAGCCCAATGAGATTCATAATCGCATTAGAGCGGGGTTGAGTAAGAACAGAGAAGGGCATTGCGCCAAACCACCCTCTTTATTCCGAAGGACCCTTCAACCGAAAAACGGCATTCGGAACTTCATTTTCGCTCGCCAATTTCGAGATATTCTCGCTGGGCGGGGCCGATATAGTGTTGACGAGGCCGGGCGATGCGTTGCTGCGGGGCGCTCATCATTTCCATCCATTGGGCGACCCATCCCACCGTTCGCGCAATCGCGAACATCACCGTAAACATATTCACCGGGATCCCCAAGGCTCGATAAATTAAGCCGGAATAAAAATCGACATTGGGGTAGAGATGCCTCTCGATAAAGTAGTCGTCGTTGAGCGCGATCTCTTCCAATTTAAGGGCCAATTCGAAGAGGGGATCCTCGCTTCGTCCCATGTTTTTAAGCAACTTATGGGTCACCTCGCGAATGATCACGGCCCTCGGATCATAGGTCTTGTAAACGCGATGCCCAAAACCCATCAGGCGGAAGGAGTCGTTTTTATCCTTGGCTTTGTCCAGAAATTTAGGGATCTGTTGTAGGTCTCCAATCTCCATAAGCATCCGCAAAACCGCTTCGCTCGCCCCACCATGGGCCGGTCCCCAAAGGGCCGTGATCCCCGATGCGACACAGGCGAAAGGATTGGCCTGCGAACTCCCGGCCACACGCACGGTGGAGGTGCTGGCGTTTTGTTCGTGATCGGCGTGCAAGAGGAACAAAAGATCCAGAGCGCGCTCGGCGACGGGATCGACCGCATAGTCGTCGCTCGGCACGGAAAACAACATCCGCAAGAGATTGCCGCAGTAGCTTAAGCGGTTGTCCGGATACACAAAGGGCTGCCCGATGGAATATTTGTAACTGGCGGCGGCGATGGTCGGCATCTTGGCGATGAGGCGATAGGCCGCAATCTCGCGGTGCCTTGGATTATGGATGTCGGTCGAATCGTGGTAGAAGGCGGAGAGAGATCCGACCACCCCGACCATGATGGCCATCGGATGCGCATCATGCCGGAAGCCCCGGTAAAAGGATTTAATCCCCTCGTGGAACATGGTGTGGTGGACGATCTTTTGCGTAAAGTCTTCCAAGGCAGCCTGCTTGGGCAATTCGCCATAGAGGAGGAGATAGGCGGCCTCTAAAAAACTGCTCTTCGCCGCCAGTTGTTCAAGGGGATAACCCCTATAAAGCAAGATCCCCTTTTCGCCATCGATGAAGGTAATCTCGCTTTCGCAACTGGCGGTCACCACAAAACCAGGATCGTAGGTAAAATAACCCAGCTCTTTATAGAGTTTTCCGATATCGATTACGGCCGGGCCGTGTGTGCCGCTGAGCACAGGCAAGTCGATCTTTTTGCCCGTGGCGGAGTCGATCAATGTGACATGGCGATTTTCCATTCTGGACCTCCTCGTTTAGGGGTACGGTCGCATCGGCCCCCGACTTTATACCTTTCCTTTAAATGATGCCACACCCGAAGGAAAGCAATCAATTCACAAAGAAAACCGGGCGCGCAGCGACACCCAGCGCGACCCGGTTTTCTGTGATCAGTCCGAACTATTTTTACAACTTCGCCCCCCTCAGACGAAGCGCATTCGTGATGACCGACACGGAGCTGAAACTCATGGCCAAGGCGGCAATCATGGGCGAGAGCAGCAGGCCGAAGAAAGGATAAAGCAGGCCCGCCGCGATGGGGATGCCGGTGGCGTTGTAGGCAAAGGCAAAGAAGAGGTTTTGTCGGATGTTGCGCATGGTCGCGTGGCTCAAGCGCCGGGCGCGCACGATACCGCGCAAGTCCCCTTTCACCAGGGTCACGCCCGCACTTTCCATCGCGACGTCCGTACCTGTTCCCATGGCGATGCCGACCTGGGCTTGAGCCAAGGCTGGGGCGTCGTTGATGCCGTCTCCCGCCATCGCCACGATCCGGCCTTCGGCCTGGAGTCGCTTGACGATTTGGGCCTTTTCGTCGGGCAGGACTTCGGCATGGATCTCATCAATATTCAGTTTGCCCGCGACGGCCTCGGCCGTCTTCCGGCTGTCGCCGGTGAGCATGACGATCTTGATGCCTTCGGCATGCAGGTTTTCAATGGCCTCCGCTGTAGTGGTTTTTATGGGATCGGCGACGCCGATCAAGCCCGCGGCCTTCCCGTCAATGGCGAGCAGCATAACCGTCTGGCCCTCGGCCCGTCCGGCGTCGGCTTTACCCGGCAGATCCGCTGGATCGATGCCGAGGCTTTCAAACAATTTCAGGTTGCCGAGTAAAACCTGATGTCCATCCACCTCGCCCGTAACGCCTTTCCCGGTGACGGATTGAAAATTTCCTACCTTGCCTAAGGCAATGCCCTTTTTTTCCGCGCCCTGCACGATGGCCTCGGCCAGCGGGTGCTCGCTGGCCTTTTCCAAAGTCGCGGCCAAGCGTAAGGCCTCTTCTTCTTGAATCCCCTCCACGGCAATCACGGCAACGAGTTTCGGCTTGCCCTCGGTGAGGGTGCCGGTTTTATCCACGACCAGGGTATCGACCTTTTCCAATATTTCCAATGCTTCGGCGTTCTTGATCAAGACGCCCATCATCGCGCCCTTGCCCGTGCCGACCATGATGGACACCGGTGTCGCCAGGCCCAATGCGCAGGGACAGGCGATGATGAGCACGGCCACGGCGTTAATGAGCGCAAAAGCGAGACGGGGTTCCGGGCCAAATGTGGCCCAAACCACGAAAGTCACGGCGGCGATAATCATCACGCTTAATACAAAGTAGCCCGAAACGATGTCCACCAATTTTTGGATCGGCGCGCGGGAGCGTTGGGCCTCCGCAACCATGTGGACGATTTGAGATAAAAGCGTGTCCGCGCCGATCTTTTCCGCCCGCATCATCAAGCTGCCCGTGCCGTTGACCGTCGCCCCGATAAGACGCTCACCCGCTGTCTTCGCCACGGGGATAGGTTCTCCGGTGACCATCGATTCATCGACGTTGCTTTCGCCTTCGACGACGATGCCGTCCACGGGCACCTTTTCACCCGGTCGTACACGGAGGATGTGGCCCACCTGCACCTCTTCCAAGGGAAGGTCTTCTTCGGTCCCATCTTCCCTGACAATGCGGGCCGTTTTGGGGGCAAGCCCAAGCAGCAACTTTATAGCGGCGTTGGTTTGGCTCCGGGCGCGCAATTCCATGACCTGTCCTAATAGGACAAGCGCGGTAATCACGGCTGCCGCTTCAAAATAGACCGGAATCACGCCCATCTCACTCAAGAGGCTTGAGGGAAAAAGTCCGGGCATAACCATGGCCACAAAGCTATATATCCAGGCGGCGGAGACACCCAATGCGATCAAAGTGAACATATTGAGATTTCGGGTGACGATGGACTTCCATCCGCGAACAAAAAAAGGCCACCCCCCCCACAATACGACAGGCGTAGACAGTGCGAACTCCACCCACTGCCGGGTTTTGGGTGCAATCAATGCTGAAAAAAACTCAGGCCAAAAATCGGCGCCCATGGCGCTGAAAAAAACAGGCAGGGCCAAGAGGCTGCTGA
Source organism: Nitrospirota bacterium (assembly GCA_029261155.1). Lineage (GTDB taxonomy): Bacteria > Nitrospirota > Nitrospiria > SBBL01 > JAADHI01 > JAJDBU01. The sequence continues at coordinate 36,694 of JAJDBW010000090.1, forward strand.
TCCAAAAACGACGGCTCATATCCTTCAGTTCGGTGGTGTCCGCTTCGGCCGTCACCGTCCGCGCTTCCAAAGCCATGCCGCACTTGGGGCAGCTGCCGGGATGTTCTTGAATCACCTCGGGGTGCATGGGACAGGTATATTCTGTCTTTGTCTTCGCGAGGGCGGGTAGTCCTTTGGGCTCTAAGGCCATGCCGCATTTGGGGCAATCACCCGGGCTGACCTCTTCGATTTCCGGATGCATGGGGCAGGTATAAATCGCGCCGGGCTCCGCCTTCTGATGCGAGGGTTCTGGTTGTCCGCTTTCCTTGGGCGAAGCCAGATATTTTTCGGGGTCTTTTTTGAAGGCCGCCAAACAATGGCTGCTGCAAAAAAAATAGCGCTCCCCTCCGTGCTCATGATGACCGGCTGCCGATTCCGCATCGATTTCCATCCCGCAAACCACATCTTTCACCATTTCCTTAACCATTTTTTTCTCCTTATGCGACACTGTTTATTGGACCCCCTTAGCTTTCGACTACAGTGTAAAAGTTGTGTGTCGCACATAGGTCAAGAGGTTTTTACTTGTAATCTTTCAAGGATTCTATTAAACGACACACCGAATGTCCGTCGGGGACGCCGTCCGGCATATCCTCCCACTGGACCAGGGCTTTTTCCATGCGGATCTGGAGCTGGGCCATCTGATCGAGCCGTTCCCGGTTTTCCTTAATGCGGCGGGCCAAGAGGTCGCGCACCAAGGGACAGGGGGAGTTGTGATTTTGAGCGTGGTTGAGGATCTCCGTGATTTCGGAGAGAGTAAAGCCTAAATCCTTGGCGCGCAGGGTAAACTTGAGCCGTTTAATATCCTCTACGGAAAAAAGGCGGTAGCCGTTATTCGCCTTGATAGCGGGTTTAAGGAGCGCGATGCGAGTGTAGTAGCGGACGCTCTCCGGGGAGATGCCCGCGTGTTTGGCCAATTGTGTCACGGTCATTTCAGTCCCTCTCACGGAATCATTACCTAAAAAAACCTAAATCTGTTCAACACACATTATATAAGAAGAAGACCTGAAAATCGCTATTTCACATCCGTTTTGCCCTAACCCAAACGGGAAGTCAGTCCTTGACATTCAGGGGGGCTTGACGTATACAGGATCCATGTCCTCCATTAAGAAAATGAAACGCAAGTTCATCTATTTTGCGATCGTAAGTGCGATTGCTCTTTCGCTTTGCCCTATCAACCCTCTTTTCGCCAAGCCGAACACTCCAAACCACGACGGGACCTCCCATTCCGAATGTATCCCAAATCTCTGCGCCACAGTCACGGCAAAAGAGACCTTCTCTCCAGAAAAAATTCTGGCTTCGTTTTCCTGGCTTTCCCTGCCCTTACTGCTTCTTTATTTCGGATCTTTAAACCCTGAATATCGAAACGGCCTTCTTCGCTTTGATGACAAAAATGTCCCGCCGAAATTCGCGAACAAGCTCTATCGCCTTCACGCCGCTTTTCTCATCTGATCTTCGTCCCGGACAACGATTCCCCTGCGCTGGAGAGATCCAGGCAAGCGCCTATAAATAAACCGGGTGTTTGACCTTTTCGATTTCTCCGCCAACAATAAAGTAAATTTCACGGCTGGAAGGCTCTCCCGCCGCTTTTTGAGGATGATACGATGCCAAAATCGCCTGCGTGGAACGTTATCGGGATAAAGTGGCTCATCTCATTTATGCCGATGCTCTTTCTTTTGTCCATCCTTCCGACAAACGCAGAGGCCATTCCGGCCTTTGCCCGCAAATACGATCTGTCTTGCACATCTTGCCATACCAAGGCCCCGCGCTTAAATGCCTTTGGGGAGGCCTTTCATATGGCCGGCTACCAAATTCCGCAAACCGAAGAAGGTGAGCTTCGGGAAAAAAGACAAATCGGGCGGATCGTTTCGGAAAAGACATTTCTGAATATCTTCGCATTAAGGGCGACGGGAAATTTCGTCGAATCGATTTCGGGCGGGCATCCCCCCGAAACCAATCTGGCCCTGCCCCGAGAAATCGAACTCTATTTCGCCGGAACCTTCACTGAGGACGTGAGCTACTTTTTTAATCTCAGCCATGAGGCGGACACGATTGAAGGCATCGACAATGGGCGGTTTGAGAAGACGACCGCCTTCGGTTTGGGCAAGGAATTTTTCTTGATGTTCGATCTGTCTCCCTCACATCGCGGGGCTACAAACATGCATGAAATAACCATGACAGGACCCATGCGGATGGGTCCGATGATCATGGTCGGGAAGGTCGATCCCTCGACCAATTTTTCTTATCCCACCAACCGGCAATTCATTCTCGACCAGCCGGGGCGAATCGACACAAATAACGGAACGATACAGCGCTTCACCTTAAGCCCCTATGCCTTCTCCGCGAAATTTTTCGGGCTCAGCACCGGTGAAGGGAATACGATTGAAGTCACGAAAGGCGTCCTCTACAACACCCCCGGCGATTTCGGCATCGATGTCCACGCAATGCTTGGACGCTTCATGCTTCAGACCGGCGTGATGCAGGGCATCGATGCGGGCAGCGCCGATATCAACGAAAAAAAAGATCCCTATGTGATGACGCGGGTAAATTTCGGCAGCCGGAATTATTTTTCGGGAAGCGCCTCTGCGCTCGCCTATTGGGGAAACGACACGGCCAAGGTCGGCAATGACTTGGTCGATTGGTTTCGGACCGGTGTATCGGGAAATATCAAATACAAATTGCTCGACCTTTACGGGGCCCTCATCTGGGACAAAATTTCGGGCCTTCCCGCGGCCACAGCCAGCGTCTTTGACGAGACGGCCTTCGGGATGACCCTTGAGAGCGATTTCATCCTCACCGACCGCTACCTGCTTTCGCTCCGCTACGATCGAATGGATGCGGGGGGCTTCGCCAACCAAAAAGCCGATGGAGAGGTCCTCACCCTCCAGCTCAGAAAATATTTCAGAGACAACTATGCCGTCTATCTCCGGGACAGCGTGAATATCGGCCGGGTGAGCACCAACCCGCTTCAAAATTTTCGAAATCTCATCGCACTCGGCGTCGATCTCGATTTTTAGTGATCTTTTAATTTGAAGGAGAACATCATGTGCACATTAATAAAGACATTGAAGCGCATCAGCCTTCTGTGCTTCACGATCGTCTTGATGACGTCAACAGCGATTCGATCCCAGGAGATGGATCATTCTTCGATGGGAAATCCCACCGATGAAACACAAGATCAAGACACGATGGAAAAGATGAACGGGAATCGTGACGGCGATGAGATGGCCGTCATGAAAGGGAAGATGATTTTTTCCATGAGCTGCGTCTACTGCCACGGCTCGCGCGGGGAAGGCGACGGGGCGGCTTCGATGTTCCTCGGCCCCTACTCTCATCCCCGACCCAATAATTTCACGAGTGGGATCTTTAAATTCCGTTCGACCGAATCGGGCGAGCTGCCCCTGCTCAGCGACTTGATGCGGACCATCCGGGAAGGCATTCCCGGATACATGCCTTCCTTCCGGAATATGGGCGAGGAAGGCCTCCGGGCGGTGGCGCTGTATATCGCGAAGGCCTTTATACAAGCGGACCTCCCCACGACGACGAGCATTAAATATGTAAAACATGTCGGGCCCTATATCTATTCGCCCCAATCCGTTCGGCGTGGCGAAATACTCTATGGGATTATGAAATGCAACGAATGTCACGGCGCCGACGGCAAGGCGGGTCGGACTGACCTCCGCGACGAACGGAAGCTTATGGTTCACCCCATCGATCTCACCCGGCAAGAAACCTTCGGTAACGGCACCTCCCACGAAGACATTTATCGGACGATTATGACGGGCCTCGACGGCACGCCCATGCCAGGCTACAGCGATTTGTTTAAAGGAGAAGAAGACAGCGCCTGGGACCTGGTGCATTATATTTTATCGCTGCAGGGGCGGTAGGTAGAATGGAAGGGATGCATTTATTTAGAATGGCGTTAGACATTGCTTGTCAGAAATTGTCAAAAGGCAGGAAATCAACAAACGACTTTTTGAGAAGAAATATCTAGAGGAGGGAAGAAAAGAAGAACGTTTCTTACTTGCGGTGCCGATCTATAATGTCTTCGTTTTCAACGAGTATATTTCAGCGAGAACCGTATTGGCGATCCCATCCACGGAAAGACCGTAGGCATCGCGCAAGTAATCCTGATCGCCAACGAGACTCGAGAAGCAGTCATTCAGTCCCAGCCTTTTGAGGCGGGCCCTCGGCGCCGGGAGTTCGGCCAAGACTTCGGAAACAGCCCCACCCAGGCCGCCAAGCGTACTGTGCTCTTCTAGTGTCACAATCAGCCTTGATCGATCCGCTAAATATTTAATCGCCTTTTCGTCTAGCGGTTTGAGGGTATGCATACTATAAAGACCCACATCGAGTCCTCTCTCAACAAGTTGCTCTCTTGCGGCCAAGGCGTTTTGTAAAATCCCCCCGCTAGAAATGAGTGTGACATCCTCTCCTTCATAAAGCTTGATCGCTTTACCGATTTCAAAAGAGATTTTTTCTTGATGAATAGTTGGTTCCCCGCCCCGGCCCAGTCGAAGGTAACAGGGTCCGGGGCGTTCATACACTGCTTGGGTCGCCGCTGCCGCTTCAACTACATCCCCTGGCGCGACGACCGTCATATTCGGCAAAGCCCGCATGATCGCTAGGTCTTCCGTCGCATGATGGCTCATGCCCAAGGCCCCGTAACTGAAACCGCCGCCGATGGCCACAATCTTCACACTGGCCTGGTGATAGCAGATATCGTTTCTAATTTGTTCCAGACAGCGCAAGGTTGGAAAATTTGCGATGGAGTAAGTAAATACCGTTTTTCCTTCTAAGGCCATTCCTGTGGCCAGTCCAGCCATATTCTGCTCTGCCACACCCACGTTGAGATATTGATTTGAAAATTGTTCGGCATACTTCGTCAGGACGCCGAAGCCCAGGTCACCCGTGATAAGCAGGACATTCCGGTCCTTTGTGGCAAGCGCATTGAGTGCGGCGACAAAATGGTCTCTCATACTAAGTCCGATTCAACTCCGCCATGGCGTGCTCATATTCTTCGCCTTGCGGAGAGCGGTAGTGCCAAAGAACGCTGTTCTCCATAAAAGAAATCCCCTTCCCCTTGGTTGTATGCGCAATGATACAGCTTGGCTGGTTATTTTTCTCCGGATCGATGTGTAGTGTCTTGCCCAAAGCCTCATGATCGTGGCCATCCACTTCAGTTGTCTTCCAGCCAAAAGCGCGCCATTTATCGACAAAGGGCTCCAGGCTGAGGGTATGGCTGACCGAAGCGAGACTCTGAATCTTGTTATAGTCGACGATCGCAACAAGGTTGGATAATTTATGGTGCGATGAAAAGAGAATGGCCTCCCAATTCGATCCTTCGTCGCATTCTCCATCGCTCATTAAAACAAAAACCCGGTGTTTCTTCAGATCCAATTTGGCGGCATAAGCCATCCCTGTGCCGACCGAAAGACCATGCCCCAAGGAACCGGTCGACAACTCGACACCGGGAATCCCAATATGTGAAACATGACCTGAAAACTTGCTGCCGTTGGCATAATGCTTCTTCAGTTCTTCCACGGGGAAATAACCCGATTCGGCCAAGGCGGCGTAAATCCCCGCACCCGCATGCCCCTTACTCAAAATGAAGCGATCCCGTTTTGTCCACTTGGGTTCATTTGGACGTTTTTGCAGAACCTTCCCGTACAAGACCGCCACGATATCGGCCATTGAAAGCACGGATGCCAGATGAGAGCTTTTCCCCAAATGGGTCATCTCCACCGCATGTTTCCGAATTTTCAGGGCCAGTTGTTCTGTCGTCATTTGAGCTTTTCGGGTGATGCGATCAAAGGGGCGAAGGCCTTTTCCACCGCATGCAATGTCTCCCATTTTTTGCAATAACAGAAGCGGACTTGATTCCGACCCAATTTCGGATCGGAATAGAAGGACGAACCGGGAACGGTCGCCACGCCTATTGATTCAATCAGTCTGCGGCTGAAAGCCACATCGTCGTTAAGGCAGAAGCGCCGCATGAGCTCTTGCGAATCGGCCAGAATATAATAGGCGCCCTGCGGCAGACTACAATTGAAGCCCGCCTTTTGCAATAAGGCGAAAACAAATTGCCGCGCGCCTTCATAGTGCTTCCTTAGGGTTTCATAATAATCCTCTGGAAATGAAAGCGCCGTGACGGCCGCATGTTGAAATGGGGTTGGCGCGCCGACCGTTAAAAAATCGTGGATTTTCCGAATGCGCGCCGTGATCGCTTCCGGCGCAATCGCCCATCCCACCCGCCAGCCTGTAACCGAATAGGTCTTCGATATGGAGTTGATTGTGATCGTCCGATTCTCCATGCCGGGAATCGATGCCAGCGAGATATGCTTCGCGTCGTCATAAAGGATATGTTCATAGATCTCATCGGTAATGGCGTACACATCTTGATCGATGCAAAGCTCGGCAATCCATTCCAGTTCTTCTCGATTGAAGACCTTGCCGGTCGGGTTATTCGGTGTGTTGACGATAATCGCTTTGGTCTTCTCGTTAAACGCTTTTGAGAGGTGCTCTTTTGAAAAAGTCCAGTTCGAAGCCTCTAAGGTCACATACCGGGGTGTTGCGCCGGAGAGGATGCCATCCGGCCCGTAGTTTTCGTAATAGGGTTCGAAGAGGATGAATTCGTCGCCCGGATTGATAATGGCCTTGAGCGTGGCGATCATGGCTTCGGTTGAACCGCAGGTCACGGTAATATCGGTTTCGGGATCGCAATGAATATTATTGTAAAAGAGGGCTTTCTTGCTGATGGCTTCTCGTAATTCGGGTTCCCCATAGGTCACCGGATACTGGTTGTAGTCTTTTTGAATGGCCGCAATGGCGGCCTCCTTGATAGCTTTGGGGCTTTCGAAATCAGGGAAGCCTTGAGCAAGATTATAGCCTCCCGCTGCATCACAAATTCTTGTCATCTCTCGGATGGCCGACTCGGCGAACAGTTCGGTTATTTTTGACAGCGGTTTCACTCGGCTCCTCTCAAATCGTCCGGACTGACTATTTCCCGTAAAATGAACGTACGGTTTGTATTACATAGGCCACTTGCTGGTCGTCGATTTCGACGTTCATCGGCAGGGAACAAACCTCCCGGCTGAGCGCCTCGGTTTCAGGAAACCCCCGATCGTCCAAGTTCAACGCCTTGTGTTTGTAGTAGGGTTTGCGGAATTGGGTCAGCACCTCGACGCCATTCTTTTTAAGATATCCTGAAAAGTCATCCCCCTGCTTTGAACGGACGGTGTAGTTCTGAAAAATATCGTCATAACGCGGGTCGTCGTAATGCGGCAGCATCAGATCGGTCAGGTCGGAAAGTGCTTCGCGATAGTGGCGTGCGATTTCTTTTCTGCGGACGATCCATGTGGGCAGATGCCGGAGCTTCACGTCCAGAAAGGCCGCCTGCAGGTTATCGAGGAGACAGGTGAAGCCGTGACTGTGATATTCTCCCGTTTCGCGGTCCTCGCCGTTGTACCGCATTCTTCGGGCAAACAGCGCGACATCGGGATCGTCGGTGGTGATCGCCCCGCCATCGCCATATCCGCCAAGAATTTTAAAGGGATAAAAACTCCAGCAGCCGGTAAGACCCCATGAACCGGCACCCTTTCCGTTGAGCTTCGCCCCAAGGCTCTGACAGGCATCTTCGACAACAACCAGATTGTATTTGTCGGCGATTTCCATGATGCGAACCATGTCGGCCATGTGGCCGCTCAAATGGACGGGAAGGAGGGCACGCGTTCTTTCCGTGACCGCTTCTTCCATTTTTTGAACATCGATATTGTAGTCTTTGGCCACATCGACCAGCACCGGCGTGGCCCCGACATTCACAACGGCGGAAGTCGTCGCCACAAAGGTGTGCGCGGGCACAATCACTTCGTCGCCCGGACCGATGCCTGCGGCCCGCAAAGACAAATGAAGCGCATCATAACCGCTGTTGAGTCCAATGGCATAACGCGTTCCGACAAAGGCCGCGAGATTCGCCTCAAAGGATTTGAGGTGACCCCGGTCAATCAGGTCACCCTTCGACATCACATCAAAATAGGCCGCGTCAATCTCGGCTTTCATCATCTGATAGTTTTTTTTAGGATCGACGAACGGGACTTTATCACTCAAGGCAAGATCTCCTTTGTGTCTTTGCGCCAGTGTTCTAAACTTTTATCTATTCCAGTACCGCATAGCCAATATAAGGGTCCCAATCGAGCCTTTGGATTCTGAGCTTGTTGATCCCCAAGGCATCAAGCAGACCGCCCGTCTCGCCAGGCCAAATGGGGTTATCGAGTTCATCGAAGGCGATGACGGCGCCTTTGGGCATCCTCGGCAGAAAGTGCTCAATGGCACATTTCGTCGGCGCGTAGAGATCGCAGTCGATAAAGAGCAGGCTCACGACAAGGTGTTGATGCGTCTTAATAAACTCTGGAATCGTTTTAACCATATCGCCGCGCACCAATGCGACCTTTTCGATATGTCCCAGAAAGCGATCTTGATCATATTCCTTGATGAGTTGAGAAAGCTCACCGTGAGAATCGGAGGCCAATTCTCCCCTTTTCGTTTTTTTGAATTCACTCTGATCTTTTTCCTGCGCAGAAGGAAAACCCTCGAAGGTATCGAAACCATAAACGCGCCGGGTCAAATTCTCCGGCTCCATCATTGCGCTGAGCTTGGCCCAGGACATCAGACCAAAACCACGGAAAACGCCGCACTCAATAATCGAGCCTTTTACAGGAAGCACGCGTTTGAAGATTTCATAGAGCGCGAGGAAGCGTTTTAAGTGTTGCCTTCGAACATATTTTGGAAAATTCTCAAGTTTGGTTTCAACACTGTCGGGGCAGCTTTCAAAAATCGCTTCGATATTTTTCCCGACTTGCCTTTCGGCTTTTGTCCTTAGAGGCTTTTCCATTTTATACCGCTTCTCCTTCCCGTGGTTTTTCGATGGAACGATAATGAGGCAAACGAATAAACACCTCGGGGCCGCCACCGAGTATCGTCCAGAGGGTTGCCATAATGATTTTCAAATCGACCCAAAGCGAATGATGACGAACGTATTCCAGGCCGAGTTGAATTTTTTCAGGGGCGATCTTTTCGAGATAGTCCCGATCCGGATCGATGCTGCCTCGAAGGATCTCGCCCTCGTTCCTGAAACGGATGGAGGCATAATCGGTCATCCCAGGGCGGACCGTCAACAGTTCTTTTTCTCTTTCAGAATAAAGATCAACCGCCCAAGAAACTTGCGGCCTGGGTCCAACGAGGCTCATTTCCCCCAGAAACACATTCATCAACTGAGGCAGCTCATCCAGCTTAAACCGCCTGAGAAAGCGGCCACACCGGGTAATGCGCGCGTCTGTTTCCGCAGTTGATGTCCCGCCCAATTGCTCTGCATCTTCAACCATACTGCGGAACTTATAGATTCGAAATGGCTTTCCATAACGCCCTACCCGCGTACCGCGATAAAAGACAGGCCCCCTTGACTCACTTTTAATCAAGACAGCGAAAAGGAAAAAAAAGGGAGAAAAAATAATCAGGCCAATCGCTGAAAACACAATGTCAAAGAATCTCTTCAATACCGCGCCCTCTTTCTAAAATCTCTTAATGATACCTAGAGATCCAAGACGTTTATATTAATGCCATGATTAAATTTGGTCTTTAAAATAAGTTAAATCTTTATTGCCCAGCAATAGTCCCGGAACGCTAATGTCCTCATCGATCTCTTTCCAGTGCAAACCCGTACCCCCTCCACTCATTTCATATTTTTCCCGCTGCTCTGGAGTGGCATTCATCAAACGGGGGAAATACGCAAGTGGAATTGAAAGCTGCCTTCCATCTGTTAGACCCACCCACATGTTTTCGCTATCGAACCAAATCCTATTCGCAGACGCTTCAAATGTTAAAGTGTTCATACCACTTCTCCTTTATTAGGTCTTTGTTTTCTTCGATCTTATTTTTAAACTCGTTCAATTCCTTACTGGCAAATCCATAATTATTGACCAAGGACACTGTGGGATTTACCCAAAACTTAGCCCGGTTGGGTCCTTTACGAACATGAATATGAATCTGTTCCCGAGGATGTCCCTCATTGGAGAAGAAGTGAAACCGACATCCTTTCCATTCAAAAACGATAGGCATGAATCGTGATTAAGCATCCCTATTAAAATACCTGCCTCTATACAATCTTCAGCAAAAGGTCTCTTATGCCTCCCCCTTTGAAAAAGGGGGGATTACACTTACCAGGCTGAAAATCATTCAGAGGCAAGTAATAAAATATATTATCCCAACTTCGCCGCACAATAGATCACTTTGTCAAAGAGACGTTTTAACATAATACCTTACTTACAGAATATCCTCCCCATCTACCCTTAGACCTCGGCTGCATACAAACATAGGGGTGCCGTCACAACAGTTTCCTGAATTCCTTATTGGTGAATCCCGCGTCCCTTACAATATTTCCCATTGTGATCGCGTTTACCGGATTGTGTCGTGGAACTGTAATAATGCGGCTCCCATCCGTCATCACGATATGCTTGCCTTGACGCGCAACCCAAAAACCCGCCTTTTCCAAGGCACGAACCGCTTTCAGATGATTAACGCCTGGAAGCTTTGGCACAACTATGCCCCGACTTCGACTTCACGCACCGTCTTATTTCGGCTCAGGTCCGCCACAACATCCAAATACTCCGAAATAGCGTTCGTGATATTGGCCAAGGCTTCTTCCTCGGTCGCGCCCTGGGAATGACAGCCCGGCAAGCCCGGCACTGAAACGGCAAATCCTTCCTCACTTCCATCCAAAACGACTCTGTATTTCATTTTTTCCTCCCGATAACCGTCATTTTACATCAGAAAGACACTTCCGATCGTTGAAATTGAGTAACTATTCTTTAAATGAATGAAACGCTTCCCTCCACGACTTCTATTCACTTCTTCTCGCCGCACAATAAATTACTTTGTGTTTCCGGTCGGCTTGGCCGAAGGGCAGCGCAACAGGCGGCGAATACGTGATCATCCCCGCTTCAATTTCAGGAGGCATAGGCACCAAGTTCCCAAATACTAACCTCTTCAAGAGTTTTTTTCCATTGGCCGTCTTGGGCATCAGTCCGGATTGGACCGCCAGTTTTTTAACCGGGCGAAGCAGTCTTTGGCGCAACGAGACTTCATTGACATCTGTGCTGCCGAAACATTCAACAGAAAATCCCTGCCCCGAAAAAAGTTTTTCGAATTCCATTACACCATAATAACGATAGCTGTGGGGGCTTGGATTGAAATCATAGAGATCTTTGTTTGCCGTTGCGATGAGAACCATGCCATCGTTGCGTAAGACGCGGCGGCATTCGGAGACAAACTGTTCTGCAGATGGAATGTAGTAAAGCGCCTCGAATAGAATGATGACATCAAAACACTCGTTCCGATAAGGCAGCTTTTCGGCATTGAAGCGAGTGAATGGCATTCGATCTTTATAATGACCTTTTGCAATAGTGAGAATCTCGGCGGAAAAATCACCGCCGTAGATCGATTTTGAAAGACTTTTTAGATATCCCAATCCCTGTCCTGTCCCGCAAGCCACTTCTAATACACCCTTGCCGACACAATATTTTCCAGCCCAATAATAGCGTTGACAGATCCTTTCTAACTGTTCTAGAGAAACCTCATCTCCTGAAGTTTCTGTTATTTGCAGAAAATCTATTGCCATCAGATCCAGACTATTTCGTGTTCAGCTTTTTGGGAAAAGATAGCACAAAAACCGCCATCCATGCCTGCCATTTAAGAATAGGAATCTTCAATAAAATTGAATCGATTATTTCCAAACTTTTTTGCACTGGCGTAAAAATCGGCATGTTCCGAAAAGGGATTGCACCAATGGTGGCAAGGTGAAAGAATTTTGAAACTTCCACGTGAGTGAAGTATTGTTTTGCTAACTCAATATCTTTCTTTCCTAGGATGTGGTCCACTTCCCATTCCGATCTCAAATGGGGTGTCATTTTTCTGTAAGAATGTATAAATATGTTATGCCGTAAGGCCTCAGTACAAATAACGCCTCCACTTTTATTGAGAATTCTGGCCAATTCCTTATATGCTTTACTCAAATCAAGATGATGGAGTATGCCATTTACAACAGCAAAATCAAAGTAGTTGTCGTCAAATGTCGTCGCTTCGGCGTCCATCACATGAAAGGTCACTTTCTCGCCAACGCCTCTTTTCAGGGCTTGGCCTTTGGCATTTTCGATCGACACCGGTGAAATATCAATGCCATAGGCGTCAGCTCCCGCTTCCGCAAGCCATATCGCAAAATCACCGTTTCCGCAGCAATAGTCCAACACTTTTTTGCCCGCACACCGCTTCGCCAGCCAATCTTTAACATAGCTTCTATTGCTGTGACTGATCGAGTAAAATTTTTTATTTGAGTTATAGTGCGCATCATCTTGTAAATGCCCACGCAATTCGTCATGAAGTTCACGCTCTTCTACTTTTCTATCTTTAACCTGCTTCATATTTCCTCCTCAAACTAAAAGCTTTACTCCAGAACAAGGGGTTTACAGCTAATTTTAAAATTCCCCAGAATGAACCCAGACCGTAACCGATGTGGAGCATGCAAAAGGTTACTGGCATCATAAAGAAATATTTAATGTCTCTCTGATCCCAAGCGATTTTTACAGAGACAGTCAAACTCACAATTCCATAAGCGGTGATAACTATCAAAAACAGCCAAAGAAATGGGGGCATCATGAATCCTAACAAAGCCGATGTTACCAATGTCATCACAAAAACTAACGGAACAAGATGCCGCCATGATACGGGCACGATATCGCTATACATAAACGGCAATATTGCCCAGACGCCGTTACCCCAATTGTGTTTCCAAAATGACTTTATGTCAGACCTTGCGTAATAATAACTGACAATATCTGGAACTAACAATATTTTTCCTCCAGCCTTTTTCAGTCGAAGATTAAACTCCATATCCTGTCCCCGGATAAGGGCTTCATTAAACATACCGACCCTTCTAAAAACATCTTTCCTATAGCACCCTCCGAAAACTGTATCAACCCACTTGGGGTCTTTCGGATGAATTCTAAAATACGAGTTCCCAACGCCAAAAAAATGGCTCAAGGTTAAAGCAATAGAGTGCGCCCGCAATCCTGCGGTCCGATTTATCGTATTCATGACTCCACCCACGTTATCGGCCCTATATTCTTTAAGACATTCAACACAACGAGAGATATAATTTTCCCCTAGCTTTGCATGGGCGTCCATCCTCAAAATAACTTCTCCCTTGGCGCTTTTTATTCCCAAGTTAAGAGCAATAGGTGTATTTTTTTTGGGGTTGCTCACAAGTTTAATAAACCCATGATTTTTTATGTATTTTTCGACAATATCCCGTGTTCCATCTTCGCTCATTCCATCCACTACTAATACTTCAAGATAGCTCTTTGGATAGTCATTACAGATAATGGAATCGAGGCACATCGCTATGAAAGAGGCCTCATTTAGGCAAGGGATGATTATTGTTACAAGAGGTTTCTGATTTAGGCTCATACTTTGATATTTTATTAGGCGAGTATGGCGTTAGATTGGAGTAACCTATTGGCGCACTCTTCAATGTTATGGAAGTTCCCTCTAGCCCCCTTTAATATCCTAGCATTTCGAAGTGATTCCGCATTAACTAAAAATGGAGACGAACGAATTTTTTTTATTATAGTCCATTTAATTCTTGACTGAATTTTCTGCTTTTCAACTAACAACCTTATTTTCTTTTTCCTGGTAGCCAAATGTGAGGAAAGTATTTCAAAATAAGTATCAGTACTTCCACCGTTTATCTTAACTTTTATTAGGCGGTCAGCGATGGCACATAACATATTTTCCTCATTAACTTCTGGGCATGACTCCAAGTAAAATTCCCTTACTCTTTGTAAGCTTTCTCCGATACATGAGGTTGACGCAGGTATTCCTAAGTAACCGACTATATTATTGGTCTCAGAAAATTCACTAATGAACTTTTGAGAGCTTTCACCTAAATTTAAACTTGTTGTTGCTCCTATACTCAATGTGGTAACGCCATCAATGTACAATGCCTTATCAATGAGTAAATACTCATTGATATTTAACAATGTGCTTGCGGCCGAGGTGTAATCTGGGCAAGATGGAAGGAAGAAATTCTTTTGGACTTTCATGATATCTTCAATCGTTTTCCTATGGATTAGGGAGTTTAAAGACTTTGGTATCATTGTGGAAATCCGTTCATCCATATCGTAAAGCTTCTTTAAACTATCGGAGCTTTTTAATCTATATGATTTGGAGGTTACATTAGGAATGTACACTAAATTTCTTCTAGCTGGCTCTAACCAATCTGAGGCAAAATATGCACAGTGCTTCCAAACTACCACTTTTACTTTTTGTTCTTCCATTTCCGAAATAGCTATGGTTATACAGTTAGGAAGGAGGAAGGAATCATCAGTAAGATAAGTAATGTACTCTCCTGATGTCTTAGAAAGGGCATATTCCCAATTGTCCGGCATCGATAGGCTCTTCGTCGTTCGAAAATAAACTATTCTTTTGTCATCAAAAGAATCCACTACTTCCTGCGTATTATCATTTGAATCATTATCACAAACCACGATTTCGATATTTGGATAAGTTTGCTGCACAGCACTTTTTAATGCAAAGCGCAAAAGGTGTGCCCTATTCCTAGTGGGAATAACAATAGATACTTTTTTCATGAACCCTCTCTTTCAGCGCATAAACATCAATTGGATCCCATAAAAAGCGATGTTTCATAAGAGCCATCTTTTTGCCATCTGCGGTTTATTATTCCAAGTAAGATACCTATAGCCAAGACACTCGTTGACATAATCCCCAACACATTGCCATATATTATCCATATAGAACCCACTAGCATAATCAGATTAACCGATAATTTTGAAACTGTCTTAGGCCCCGATGAAAATAAAAGTAACTGAATCAGTTGAAATATAAACCCAATCAAAAAACCACCAATAATGACTCCAATCCATCCCCATTGCCTCCACAAATCCCCCACGAAAGTGACAGGCGCAGCAACGAATGGCCCACTCTCTAGACTTTCTACATAATCTATACCTGGCAACATAGAGAATAAGCGTATATGATTCCCGTACAAAAAGCCGGCATCGTAATTAAAATTTTCAAATGCATAAGACGCCATCAAAGCAGGGGAATAGAATAACCGATAGTAGAAAACGTACCAACTATTGGAGAGTGCAAGGCCGAAGGAAAAGTCGGTTTGGTATTGGGAAACTGAAATGAATCCACCAAGCAATAGAGCCACAATAAGAATCGCCACTAACTTTCCTTTAAAAACGGAAACTATTGGTTTATTCCTTGCGAGCAGGTAAGACAATATTATCATTATAAATAAAGAAATCGGTGTTGCTCTATCCAGAGTCAACGAACTAATCACCAATGCGAATAAAAAAATTACTATAAAGAGAAATTTCCATACTCCTTTATAGAGGTATGACATAAAGTATGTATATGCCAAACAAAGGGGCAATATAAATCGTCTAAGAATTTCATAACAAAAGTGCACTAGCTTCGGTAAATCATTTTCAGAAAATCGAAGGACTACTGAAGAAATGTCAGTCGGGTAAGCTTTGATTATCTCAAGTAGAGGCACATACTCAGAGTAATAAAAGTAAAGAAATAATATTGGTATTGAAGACAAAAGCATAAATATGTAGAGGGGCAATAGCTTCAAGTCACGAGGTGTTCGAGTAAGACCTCCATGGAAGGTTTTGTTTAAACCCATATTAGGGTGAAGGACCAAAAGATTAGCTAAAAACACTCCTATAGGAAATGTGATCAAAATACTTTGAATGGCCAGCAGATATGTAGCTCTTATAGGATGGTCCATATCAAAATATAATAATATCGATGGAAGAGCCAAAACCATAATATAAGTAACCATAAAGAAGGAGGGAATTGTAATGTACTTCAAACTTAGAGAATCCCCTAACAAAGTTTTCTCAAGAATAAATAACATCACTACTGAACCGACTATAATTGCAGGGTATAGACCATCTTGTATTTGTGTGAGGATAAAAAAGGCGATCCCTGCTCCAGCGATTATAAGGGTAATGTTTTCAAGAGAGATCACTTTTTTTGATGTTATAAAGGATTTTATTTCAGGATATAGTTCTTCCATTTATGCTGCTTCTACAGCACGCATCCATATGGTTTGTGCTAGGTTCTTCACTGTCACCTTTAGCTCTTTTCCCATCATCAAATACGCACTGAGGCCGTATATAGTAGATCCAATTAAATAAGCTGTCAAAAAAGAAAGCAAAGAATCCTTTCCATAGAACTGAAGTATAGTCCAAGAAACACCATAAATTGAGCATGCTATGACAAAGATCCTTATGAAATGTTCATACCATTCTTTGGGCATTATTCTTAGACATTCCGTGCATATCCTTCGCACAGTATAAGCGTAGGCAAATAAATGGTAAACTACCCAGGAAAACGCAGCACCAACAAGCCCAAAAAAATAAATCAAAACTACAGTCACAGGAAGGACGATGAATAAAGCTAAAAAGTTAGATTTTGCCGAAATCTCTGGGTTTCCTGAAGCAAGAGAAAAAAAGTATGGCATCATCAGTGCGCCATGCATATAAAATCCCGTGCAAAGAAGTAGTACCGGCAGAAGTAATATCTTAGCTGTTTCATCATTGAAGATATAGGTGAAGAGCGGCATAGATAAAAAGAAAATAGCCGCGAACAAGGGTACTGTCCCTAAACAGACCAAATCGTGATATTTACGGTATTGCATCATGATGTCGGCCCTATTTCTTCCTTTAAGTTTTTCGGAAAATGAAGGAAACACCGCCTGAGAAATGGCGTCAGCTAAAGCAGAAGCCCGTGAGGTAATACCATAGGCAAACCCATAAAAGCCTAATGTTCCTATTGACAAAAATCTGCTAAGGATCACCTTGTCAGCCTGCATATGGATCAAAGACAATAAAGAGATATATGTGATATTCAAGGAGTAACGACTGTTACGTTTGATAACACTAGTTGAAATCTTCGGCACCATTGCTCTCCATGTGAAAAAAGAGCTGCAAACAACCAAATAGGCTATAACACCGAATCCAAAACACATTGAAAACCAATAAATAACAGATAGAATGCCACCCTCAAAACTAAGAATTACAATGATTCCAATTTGCTGAAGCCCTACCACTGCCAAATCAATAATGTTATTAAACTCCATACGCTGCAATCCTCGAAATAGGCTAGCATAAAATCTCTGAGGTAAAGCGAGCAGGGCAGCCATCCCTAAAGTTTGCATGATATGAGTTGCAGTTGACGTATTCAAAGTCTCCAGTTTCAGCCAATGGACAGCAAGTAACGGCGATCCAAAATAAATTATCACTACAAAAAACAAATACGCACTCCAATACAGGAATGATGCTGTCCTAATAAAATCAAAAATATACTCTTTTTCATCATGATAGTATTTTGCTACTTCTCGAACCGTAGTCGAGCAAATGCCCATATCCATCACGGCGCATAGCGCTGAATTCATGGCAAGCGTGAAATAAATAATTCCCAGTACTTCCTCCCCCAACTGCTTGAAGACGTACTTGACCGCAACAAAACCAAGAACAAGTACTAGTCCCTGACCAATTATATTATAAAAAATATTCCTAGTAATTCTGGACATATCCCTTGTCTAAGTTAATGAATTTATTAGTAGCGTGGCTGGATCTTCATTAAGACATCCTTCAGAACTTTGCAAACGTATTTTACTTTTTCTTCGTTCATGTTTAGCCCTGACGGAAGATTAATCCCGTATGAGCTAACTTTGTAGCTAATTTTGTTGCGCAACTTTGCGCGATGTGCTTGCTCCATGTTTCCATAGGCTGGCAGAGAACTTAAAGGATTAAAAAACGGGCGACAGTCTATGTTATTCATACTCATCATTTGAATGAATTGATTTTTATCGATACCCAATTCTGAATTTAGCATTAGAGTAACCATCCAATATGTGTTTAATGTGTCAGGCGACTCGTAATTCAATGATATATCTTCTATGCTGGCCAAATTCTTTCGATACCAAGAATATATTTGACGCTTGAGCGCTACCAATTCTTCGATTCGCTCGGTTTGCGCAAGACCTAAAGCCGCCTGCATACTACTCATCTTATATTTAAAAGCAACTTCTTTATTGAAAAACATTTTGTCGCCCGGCTCTCTTCCATGATCCCTTAAAAACAAACACCTTTTATATACTTCGCTATTATCTGTAACCAACATTCCACCTTCCCCTGTGGTGAGGGTCTTAGAACCATGAAAACTAAATACGCCGGCATCTCCAAAGCTACCAGCTTTACGGCCTTTATATTGAGAACCGATGGCTTCTGCAGCATCTTCGATAACAACAATTCCATGCTTTCTAGCAATTTCACATATTTCATCCATATTCGGCACATTCCCGTATAGATCTACTGGAATGACAGCTTTTGTTTTTTTATTAATAGAAGCTAGGAATGATTGTTTCGATAAACACCAAGTCTTTTCATCAACATCGGCAAAAACTGGAATTGCGCCGACATAAGTAATTGGAGCAGCACTAGCGATCCAGGTAATGTCCGGGACGATTACCTCGTCACCAGGACCTATCCCAAGAGATAGAAGAGAGAGGTGAATTGCTGAGGTACAAGACGGAAGCGAAATGGCGTACCTAGTACCGATATATTTTGCAAAGGCATTTTCAAAGCGTTCATTGTAACTATTGGCATTTAAATACCATGCGTTCGTAACTGCATCGGTGACGTACTCGATTTCCTTTTGAGTAATCCAGGGGCCCGCTATGGGAATATGTTCCATCATAAATTTCTTACACACTTCAAATAGCCATTGGGAGCAACTGTGATGAGTAGTTTATTCTCAATTTCTTTATCAACAAAAAACCGACTATTGGTTTTTAAAAATTCCCACACAGCAGTTTTTGGATTGTTTCCTTTTCCCCACGGGCGATCTGGGAAAGAATTACCAGGCATATCTTCTATTACTGTGTCGAAAACGATCAAATAGCTGCCCTTTGTTACTAAGGGTGAATATAGTTCCAATTCCTTCAATACATGTTCCTGTGTATGATTCGAATCGAGGACCACTAAAATGCGGTTCTTTGTCTTCGCAAGCTTATAGACCTGCTTAACAATAGTATCGTCAATCGAAGATCCCTGTAACATCTTAATCCGTTTAAACATTGGGTGCTTTTCTACTTCAATCCGATTATGCTCTCGAATGTCTATGTCTATACCTAAAACCTCCCCGCTTCCCCCAATCAATTCAAGCATTGAAGAATAAAAAATGAGGGAACCTCCGTGAGCAATCCCAGTTTCGATAATCAAATCTGGTTTTACGGCCCAGATGATCTCCTGTGTCGCAATCATATCTTGAGGAAACTGGATTATCGGGCGGCCTAACCAAGTGAAATGGTAAGAATACTCATATCTTGAGCTTGCGTTGAACCAATCTTTACTTACTTTTTGCATAGACTTGTCCAAAGCCATCTGATTTATAAATGATCGGTTTCTATCTTCAAAATCACTCATTTGTCGAATCACCTCTATTATTTAATTTATTTATTTGTATGCGTACCTCGTAAACCTCATCTTCTTCGAGAAACCAAGCCGCGGGGTGAGGAGAAAAGGTCCGGGCACGAAGGATGTTCAATAGATCTCGCGCACTATAACTCTTATCCAGCTCAATTCTTGAAGCTCCATCAAGTTCTCGTGCTTTATGGAAACTCCCTTTTTTGAGATCTTGTGCTATGCGCGGAATACTCCCTCCCTTAATTTCAGAAAATTTCTCTCTGAACAACTCCATTAACTTTTCTTGAGCTTTAGAATATAAGGTTTCACCTGTATCTTCCCAAGACTTCTCTATCATAGACTGAAAAGCAATATCACCAGTGTCAATTCCTTCATCGACCCAATGCAGAGTTACTCCAAAAGGGGAATCCTCGACCAGTGTCCAGAAGTTATAGTTCTTCCCTCTATTATAGGGGAGATAGCTGGGATGGAAATTCAAGCAACCGAGCCGAGGCATCTGAATTAGATTCTTTTTTATAATATAGGGCCACCATGCCAATAGTAGAAGGTCTAAGCCTATCAACCTCAAAGACTTTAGAGTCTTATCATTGTAAAGGGAGTCACTGTAAAACACTTTTTCGCCGGTCACACCCGAATCCTCTATAATTTTCGAGTTTTGACCAGTCTTATCATTCGCATCTAGTATAAGGCAAGAAAGCTCTTCCTTATTTTCTCCAAAAAACCTTGCCACCCCATGGCCGACTTGCCTGGCCGCAAATAAGCCAATCTTCATAACTGATTGTCTACATAAAAATTACTATAATTGCGGTCTTTATCAGAGAGGGAAGGTTCGGAAAGAGGCCATTTTATACCGAAAGCTGTATCATTCCACCTGACACCCCGCGCACATTCCGGGTGATAAAATTCTGAAATTTGATAAAAGACTTCGGTCCGTTCTTCCAGGACTTGAAATCCGTGGGCGAAACCCTCTGGGATGTACAGCGAACGCTTGTTGTCTTCGTTTAGCTCAACCGCTGTCCATTGCTTGAAGGTTTCAGAGTGACGGCGCAAGTCTAGGATAACATCGTAAATCGCGCCTTTGATGCAACGGACTAACTTAGTTTCTTTGTAGGGATCAGATTGGTAATGTAGACCACGCAACATACCCTTTTCCTTATTAAATGAGACACTACACTGAGCTATGTTCGCAGTTAATCCTCGCGCTTGAAACTCTCTACCGCAGAAAGTGCGGGAAAAAGAACCCCGTTCATCTTCAACCGGGTCGATATCGATGATGTAAGCACCCTTTAAGCGGGTTTCCTTGAATTTCATGCAATGACTTGTACTTTTGGAATCGGGATCACAAATTTCCCTCCCCACTCCTTTATACATTCCATCTGCTCTACGATCTCGTCCTTCAAATTCCAGGGAAGGATCAATAAATAATCCGGCTGGGTCTGTTTAATCTTGTCAGGATGATAGATGGGGATATGGGTTCCTGGGAGAAAACACCCCTGTTTATGAGGACTACGGTCTACGGTGTAATCGATGAAATCTGTTCTAATACCACAGTAATTCAAAAGCGTATTCCCCTTGGCGGGAGCCCCATATCCCACTATTGTTTTCCCTTCATCCTTTGCCTTGATGAGGAAACTTAATAGATTACGCTTCACTCTTCTAACCCGCTCCTCAAACAAAGAATAGGTTTCCAAAGAACTGAGCCCAGCCTGAATTTCATGACCTTTAAGCTCATCAACTTGAGCAGATTTTTTCTTGGTTTTATCCTCCAGATGACAGGCATATATACGTAGCGACCCGCCATGGGTTGGCAACTCATCCACATCGAACAGTACCAAACCATGTTTACGGAAAATCTTCTCAACGGTCGTAAAAGAGAAGTACGAAAAATGCTCATGATAAACGGTGTCAAACTGGATCCCCTTGATCAGTTGAAGCAGGTGTGGGAATTCCATGGTGATAATACCATCGGCCCTCAGGAGGATTTTCAATCCTGCGACGAAATCATTTAGATCCGGAACGTGGGCCAAGACATTATTGCCCAAGAGTAAATCCGCTTGAGTGCCGCCCATGACTAATTCCTTGGCGGCCTGGATACCGAAAAACCGGACTAATGTAGGAATGCCTCTTTCTTCAGCGACTTTGGCAACATTTGCAGCTGGTTCGATGCCGAGAATGGGGGTTTTCTTCTTTTTGAAATATTGTAATAAATAACCATCGTTGCTGGCGATTTCGATAATCTGGCTGCTTTGGTCAAATTGAAAGCGTTCAACCATCTTGTTTGTATAAGCCTGTGCATGCATTAACCAGGCTTCAGAGTAAGAAGAAAAATAAGCGTAATCGCTGAATATCTCCTCCGGAGTTTCAAAATCTTCCAACTGAACGAGAAAACACTTCCCGCAAACATATGCGTTCAACGGGTAAAAAGGCTCCCTTTGGTGAAGCTCGGTTGGTTTGAGAAAGGCATTTGAAAGTGGGGACATCCCAAGATTGACAAAGCTCCGGGTTAGCGTTTCATGACAAAACCGGCACCGTTTCATTTCAAAAACCTCTCTCCTGATTCGTACCTTCCAATTTGCTCCACCGAGATTTTTCGCATGTCATTTTTATGGCGATATTCTTTATACCATTCTGTAATCCAATCGAGGGCCAAACCTAAGTTCATTCTCGGCTTCCAATCGAGCTTAAACCTGGCTTTTGAGCAGTCCAGCCTCAGACAAGCTGCTTCATGGGGATGCACGCCATGATCTAACTTCCATTTAGCTTCTTGGCCCCACATCTGGCTCAATTGACTCACAATCCATGAAACCGGTTTCGTATCGTCCTCGCTTGGTCCAAAATTCCAAGCTTCAGCATATTTTGGCCCTTCCACCCATAGCTTCTCTGCAAGAATTAGATACCCATAGAGCGGATCAAGCACATGCTGCCACGGACGAACGGCATTTGGGTTGCGAACTATCGCCGGGGTTCCAGCCAACCAGGCCTGCATCATATCGGGAATGAGTCGATCTTGAGCCCAATCCCCTCCACCAATAACATTGCCTGCACGAACAGAGGCCAAGGCTACGCCATGCTTCTCAAATTCCAGCGGATTAAAAAAAGATTTTCGGAAGGACGATGTAATCAATTCGGAACACCCCTTGCTGTTACTATAAGGGTCATGCCCTCCCATGGGGTCGTCCTCCCGATAGCCCGAAGCCCATTCACGATTTTCGTAACATTTATCGCTCGTCACATTGATAACAACCTTCACGCCGCCAGCCTGTCGAACGGCCTCAAGGAGGTGGACCGTTCCCATAAGGTTGGTGGAATAGGTCTCGACAGGATCAAGATAGGAAGGGCGCACCAGCGATTGGGCAGCCAAATGAAGAATGATTTCAGGCCGATGATCGACAATAACTTTTTTTAGGGATGGATAGTCGCGTACATCTCCCTCAATGGACATCATTTCGTTCCCGACTTTCGCCAAATCGAATAAGCTTGGGTGGGTTGGAGGGGACAGTGCATAACCCACAAGGACCACTCCAAGGTGTTGAAGCCAGAGCGATAGCCAACTCCCCTTAAAACCGGTGTGGCCCGTGAGGAGGACTTTCTTGTCTTTCCAGAACTTTGGATTTATCGCCAAAGCTTCCATGGGGCCTTTCCTAAATCCCATAATTTTTCAAGGTAATGTTTATCACGTAAGGCATCCATCGGTTGCCAGAAACCACGATGTTTATAAGCAGATAACTGGCCTTCTGCGGCAAGTCTTTCCATCGGTTCTCGCTCCCAGACCGTTTCGTTTCCCTCAACATAATCGATTACCTTTGGAGAAAGGACAAAAAAACCTCCATTAATCCACCCGCCATCGCCAACCGGTTTTTCCTGAAAATGAGAGACTTTATTGCCATCTAACACCGTTGCACCAAATCGCCCAGGTGGCTGCACAGACGTCATTGTAGCAAGCGTGTTTTGTCCTTTATGATGGGCAATTAATTGTGTGATATTTATATCTGACAAACCGTCTCCATAGGTAAGACAAAAATCTTCCTCGTCCAGGTATTGGCGAATTTGTTTTATGCGGCCTCCCGTCATTGTCTCTCTACCCGTATCGACTAGAGTCACGCGCCAAGGCTCAGCGGTATTTTCGTGGATCTCAACTTTATTATTTTGTATATCGAATGTAACATCGGAAGTATGAAGAAAGTAATTCGAAAAATACTCCTTAATGATATACCCCTTGTAACCACAACAGATAATAAAATCATTCACTCCATGTGCAGAATAAATTTTCATGATGTGCCATAGAATCGGATGACCACCAATCTCGATCATCGGCTTTGGTTTTAGGTGGGTTTCTTCACTAATGCGGGTGCCAAGTCCTCCCGCTAGGATGACCGCTTTCACAAAGTTTTTCCAAATAATACATAAGTATTCAGGCTTCGGTGAAGTTGGACAGTGGCCGAAAGGATTCCATTCTGGATGGGTTCATGCTGAGCATTTAAGTCAAGTAAAGGAACCTTCATTAGATGTCTCCTCTATACATGAGTTTCAATTAGGTCTACTACATCCCCAGCCTTCCGATACACCCGCCCGCACTCAGCGCATTCCGCCGCATTTTTTTTGAATGCCAGCTTCACTCCGCAACGGCACATCCACCCCGCCACGCGGCCTGGATTTCCAACAGCCAGGCCATAGTCCGGCACATCCTCGGTAACAACTGCCCCCGCGCCCACGAAGGCATAGGCCCCCAGGGTGAGGCCACAAAGAACTGTGCAATTCGCGCCGAGGGTTTTACTGTTGGTGAATTTCCATTGTATCTTTCGTAAGCATGATTAGCCTCGTGTCGGTTTTATCAAGTCGAGACCCTAATTTTTGCCAAGCGTTTGATAAACATTGGATCATTTCTGCATTAGAACAATCACCGTAACGAATGAGCAGTACTTTGGGTGGACTACCGCGCGTTACACTCATATTAAAAAAATCGATATCTTTTGAGACAATAATCTGCCCACTATCTTTGGCAGCTTCCCAAACTTAGCTGTCCGGCAGGCGCAATCCGCCATCAAGCTCGCTCACATGAACTACTTCTTTGACGCCCTTCGCCATAAACCATTTCTTTAATAGCGGCGGCAATTGAGCATTGATAAGAATTTTCACGCAACGCGTTCCCTTTTTAGCACCACTTCCTCATGATTGGCGACTATTGCCGCGTAATGTAAACAAGCTTCGATATCCATTTTTTCCAAATAGGGATAATCGTTCAGGAGCTCGTCAACGCCCATTCCACCCGCGAGGCTCTCCAAAACATCAGCGACTGTTATCCGCATCCCTCTGATTGTTGGCCTTCCTCCGCAAACATCTGGGATAATCGTAATACGTTCTTTCACCAAATCATTCATGAAGAACCCCCTGCTTCTCCCCCTGTTCTTTCCAGTCTCAATTCTCTTCCTCTAATCTGGAGACGATCGCCTTGGCGAATTCCGTGAAATCCTCAAGGTGATGACCTGCGATGGCGTAGACGATCGTCCAGTTGATTTCCCCATAGTTATGCACGGCGATGTTCCGAAATCCCACGGCCTTCTTCATTTGCATTGCCAGCTTTTCATGGATAATACCCGCCTTGGCCAGGGTATCGAAGGTTTGCCCCATCGTATCCGGTAGCGGCGCTTCAATGCCGGCAATGAGGTGGGCGCCGATGTCGACGCACAATTGCACGGCCCGGCTGAGGTTCAGCGCAACAATATCCTGAAGATCGAGGTCTTCCGCCAGCGTTCCCGAGTCCGGAGGACATTTATCCGCGATGCGCAGCAAACAGCGGCGCAGGGATTCGAGTTTTTGTTCGATTACTTTCCGATCCATGCCCGCCTCCTTTCGGCGAGGATTCTGTTTCGGTAGGGCAGAAAATCCGCCTGGTCGAAAAGGTGCCTGCTGATCAGCTTGGCGTAATCCGTATCGCTCCCCAGCATTTTCTTTCCATGCCTGAGAATCTCCCCGAGAAGGGGTTCACCGACCGTGTGGAGATCCACCAAGTCAATCGGCCGGCCTGTTTTTTCCGCCAATTGGGAGATCAGCGCCATCTTCTCGCTGGCCCTGAGGGGGCGTCCGGCGTCTACCGCCAAGTCGAGATCGCTTTCAAAACGCCCCTCGCCACCCGCCAGCGAACCGAATAAAATGGCCAGATGGATATTCGACAGCGTGCCGAGGGCGGACACTATCATTTGTTTTATGTTCAAATCCGGTGTTGATTCTTTCATAATCCAGCCCACCCTTAGCCCGAGGCTTCAACCGCTTCGACTTCATCCCCCACCTTCCGATACCCACGCCCGCATTCCCCACATTCCGCCTCATCTTTTTTGAACCCCAGCTTCACCCCGCATCGGCACATCCAACCGGCCACGCGACCCGGATTTCCAACCACCAGGGCATAGTCGGGCACATCTTCCGTAACGACCGCCCCGGCGCCCACAAAGGCATAGGCCCCCAGGGTAAGGCCGCAAAGAACTGTGCAATTCGCCCCAAGCGTTGCGCCGCGCTTCACGCGTGTGGGTTTCAAGGCATCCATGCGGGGGATTTCGCTGCGGGGATTGAAGACATTGGTAAACACCATCGAAGGGCCGCAGAAGACATCGTCCTCCAAGGTCACGCCTTCATACACGGACACGTTGTTTTGGATTTTGACATTGTCGCCGATGATCGCCTTCGGGCCGAGCACCACATTTTGGCCGATTTTGCAGGCCTTGCCGAGTTTGGACCCCTTCATGATGTGAGAGAAATGCCAGATGCGCGTGCCCTCTCCGATTTCGACGTCCCCGTCGATGTGCGCGGTCTCGTGCGCAGTATATCCAGGCCTGAGACGGGCCGAAGCTTGCGAGAACGGAAGGGCTGCCTGCGTGTTTGGGTCCAGCGCTTCCTGACAAGCCTTAAGCACCCGCAAGACGCGAAGGCCTTCTTCGCCATCGGTCCGAGGCGCGGTTCGCGTTTGAACCGACTCCAAGAAATGACGGCATTCGGTCAGGAGCGGCTCCTCGGCTTCAAAGCTTACCGATTGGGCCTCGGCCTTGTTGGGCACGGGAATATGGTTAAGCCATTCGATGGAGTGGGGATAAAGCAGGAGCTTGTCCTTCTTTTCCATGTCATCGAAAACCGCCATTTTTCGATCGCCAACAACGATCAATTTCTGCTCCTTAAAAGGGTGGAGCCAGGAGACGAAGATATGGGCCTTCACCCCGCTGGGAAAGGAGAGGAGGCTCACAGTCACGTCCGAAATCCGGGGGTGCAGGTAGTTCCCGCCCTGCGCTTGGATGGTATCGGGGCTTTCGTCCAGAAGCCCGAGGATGACGGAGATATCGTGCGGTGCAAAGGACCAAAGAATGTTTTCCTCTTGTCTGATTTTTCCGAGGTTCAGGCGGTTGGAATAGATGTATTGAATCCGGCCCAAGTCGCCGTTATCGATTAAGGATTTTAATTTTAGGACGGCAGGATGATACCAGAGTAGATGGCCGACCATGAGGATGCGCTCTTTCTCGCGGGCAAGGGCAACGAGATCTTCTCCTTCCTCCACCGAAAGGCAGAGCGGCTTTTCGACAAAAACGTCTTTTCCGGCCAGCAAGGCCTCGCGAACGAAGCGGCCATGGGTTTCGGCGGGCGTGGCAATGGCGACAGCCGGGATCGCAGGATCGTCCAGTATTTCCTCGAAGGTGCGCGCCGGGATGTCGGGATAATCTTCCGAAAATTGCGACAAGCTTTCTTTCCGCCGATCGCAGATCGCAGCCAAGGCCTTGAGCTCCGAAAAATTCCGGACCAGGTTTTTCCCCCAATAGCCGCCGCCGATTAAAGCAACCGAAGGATAGGTTTGTTTTGTCTCAGGCGCTTCGTTTTTCATTTCTTTTCGTTCTCTTTAATCAAAAGCGGCGCGCGATATTCGAAAAAAATCCATACACGTATCGGAAATTTTATCAAAAGCATACGAAAGCGTCCCGCCCGGCGGGCACTTCAAAACTTGCGGACTCGGAGAACAGGAAAGCCAGGGCATGGAAAACGAAAAGGGAGAGGACGGGCATCTAAAGAGATAAGTCATTTATCCCCACAGGGAGATGCAAGTAGACTGGATGATTTCAAGGGATGGTAACCTAAATCCGACAATAAATCAAGATGATCCGAAGCGAAAACCCTCCGCTTTATTACGGCAAACTTGTTTGAACACGGCGACTCTATTCCAATGACCGAAAGCCGGTCAAAATAAATTGACCGCGCATTACCGAGTCGGTCCGGACGCCCAATCAGAATACGCACAACACATGCTCGCTGAACTAAAGCAACTCCTATGCCATAGAACTTTCGATTGAAATCCTTTGTAAGAACCGAAATAGAACCCTCTGACGACGCCTTCCAGAATTCTATTATAGCCGATCGTTCAATATCCTACAGTCCAACGTCAAACTTTTGTCGCGAAAAACCAGCAAAGGGCTTGGACCTTTTCTTGACAGCCCTGAGCGCAATCGCCATAATGGGCCCGTTTTCTGCCTTTCATCTTCTCTTTCATTTTCTACGGAGATCGCTAAGCATGGCCAAGAAAAAACGCATTCTCACGGGTGATCGGCCAACCGGGCCACTTCACCTGGGACACTATGTCGGCTCCTTGGCCAATCGGGTCAAACTTCAGCATGACTACGAAACCTTCATCCTCATTGCCGACGTTCAGGCCCTGACCGACCATTTCGAACACCCTGAAATTCTGCGGCAAAATATACGTGAGGTTGTTAAGGACTACCTGAGTGTGGGCATCGATCCTGAAAAAAGTACGATTGTGGTGCAGTCGATGATCCCTGAAATTGCCGAGCTTGCAGTCTATTATCTCAACCTGGTCACGGTGGCCCGGCTACAGCGGAATCCAACGGTCAAGGATGAGATGCAGCAGAAGGGCTTCGAGGCCAACCTCCCCGCCGGTTTTTTGGTCTACCCCGTCCATCAAGCAGCAGATATCACCATCTTTCAAGCCAACCTTGTTCCTGTCGGCAAGGATCAATTGCCCATGATCGAGCAAACCAAGGAAATTGTCCGGCGTTTTAACGCGCTCTACAAAGAAGTCATCACCGAACCCGAAGGATTAGTCGGCGATGTTGCCCGGCTACCCGGTACGGATGGCCAAGGCAAGATGAGCAAGAGCATTGGCAATGCCATTTATTTGGCCGACGATGCGGAAACAGTTAAAAAGAAAGTTATGCAGATGTACACCGATCCGACCCGCCTGCGCGCCACCGACCCCGGCCATGTCGAAGGGAACCCCGTCTTCAGTTATCACGATGCCTTCAACCCCAACAAAGAAGAAGTGGCGGAACTCAAAGACCGCTACCGAAAGGGAAAGGTCGGCGATGTCGAGGTCAAGCAGCGGCTGCATGAGGCCCTTAATGCCTTTCTTGAGCCGATTCGTGAAAAACGCGCCACACTGACCCAAGACGAAAAACGGATCGACGAGATCCTCATCGAAGGGACCCACCGTGCCTTAAGCGTCGCTCAGCATACCCTCTCGGAAGTTCGATCCGCCATGCAAATCGAATATCCTTTCCGCCGCACTTAAGGATACCTTCTTTTAAAGTACAACTTAGATCTTTCCTATCAATCTCTGCAGACGGCGAGATCACTCCGGCCGGATTTTCAATTCGGGTGAAATAACACCTTCCCAATTTGCTTGTATCCAATCCGGCATCCGAACACCCTTCCAAAACCCGACGATCCGCCAAGATAATTTATTATATTTTTTTGATTCACCCCACATGAAAAGACCTTTTTGAAGACATAACTTTTATAATGATGTTAGGTAGTTAGTAATTTTTATCGTCAATTTCCAAGCCTTAACCTTCCACCCCATCCAAAATCATCCCTTTAGTTTTCTTCGGTTTTACCGATTAAAAGAAGAGTAGGGCCCGGGTGAGGACCTACCAAATTAAAACTGCGCGCAAAGGTGAGAAGAAATGTTTAGGCTCGATGCAGAACTCGTCAATACTTTTGTCCAACCCAGTCTTGAGATCATCGAAGAAGTTGTGCCCAAGCTCGGTCGGCTCAAGCTCGGAGAGGTCTATATCAAAGAGATGAAGGTGTCTAACTACGACATTACGCTTTCGACCATGTTTTCGGGCCATCTTGACGGGCGGGTCCTCCTGAGCCTCCCGGTGGATCTGGCCATCGAGATCGCGGAGGGCCTAAGACAAACCGCGGTCGATTCCTTCGATTCAGAAGCCCAGACTGCCGTTGTCGAACTAATGGGCATGATCGTCGGAAACGCCGGCCTAGAACTCAGCGACTTACACTACAACGTTAAGATGACACCCGTAATCTTCTCTTACGGCACGCGTGAACATATTGGGTCAGAAGATTGCCCTTGCCCGGTCACCGTTCCGCTCCTCAGTAATATGGGCACCTTGGAGCTCGACCTGGCCTTTTATTAAGCATACGCGGACAAATAGATAAAAATCCGCATATGGATTGAGCCCAATAAAAAAGCACAACAATCGAAAGTAGAACCGAGATGGCGAAAATAAAGGCGATAAGACTCGAAGAAGCCCTCTTAGAAGAAGGACTCATTAGCCAGGCGGATCTCGACGCGGCCCTCGTACAACTCGCGGAGGGCGATCAGACCCTTGAGCAGATCCTCGTGAAAGCCGGCACCATCGATGTGAAGAAACTGATTCAGATCAAAGGCAAGGTTCTGGGACTTCGCGTGATCGATCTGACTAGCTTTCCGATTCCGGCAGAAGCCGCCACCTCCGTTCCCGAGTATCTGGCACGCAAACACCACTTCATTCCGGTCATCAAAAGAGAAGAAACAATTACCTTGGCCATGGCCGATCCCTTGGACATTGATGCCATCGATGCCGTGGAACGTCACTCAGGCTGCCGGGTTGAAACCATGCTGAGCAGCGAAACGGAGATTCGCGATGCCATTCGCACCTTTTTTGGCGTCTTCGGCCAAATCAACACGCTGCTGGAACAAACGGCGCGGGACCGATTAGAAATGGAGGCCGAACCCCTAGAGAATAACAACGTCGATTTAACGTCTTTAGAGGGGCCCATCGCACAAATCGTCAACCTCATCATCACCCAAGCCGTCAATGTCGGTGCCAGCGATGTTCACTTGGAACCCTTGGAGGATCGATTACGCGTGCGTTTTCGGGTCGATGGCTTGCTCCAAGAAGTCCTCTCCTTCGAAAAAATTTATCAAGCCGCACTGGCCTCTTCCGCCAAAATCATGTGTTCCATGGACATCGCCGAAAAGCGCGTCCCCCAAGACGGTCGATTCCGAGTCATGGTCAATGGCCGCGCAATCGATTTGCGAGCCTCCACCTTTCCCACGATGAATGGAGAAAAATTTGTTTTTCGTATCTTGGATAAAGAAAGCGCCAATATTGATTTGTCGCAACTCGGAATTCGAACCCAAGAATATGAAAAGCTGAGCAAGGTTATCAAACAACCCCACGGTCTTTTTCTGGTGACGGGGCCGACCGGCAGCGGCAAGACCACCACACTCTATTCCGTGTTGAAAGAGGTCAATACCCCTCGCGTTAACATCCTCACCATGGAAGATCCGGTCGAGTTCGATCTCGACACGGTTAACCAAGGACAGGTGAATGTGAAGTCCGGCCTGACCTTTGCCAAAGGCCTGCGGGCCATGCTCCGGCAAGACCCCGACATCGTTATGATCGGCGAAATCCGCGACAATGAAACCGCTGAAATTGCCACGCAAGCCGCGCTCACCGGGCACTTGGTCTTAAGCACCCTGCACACCAATAGTGCGCCAGGCGCCGTGGCGCGCCTAACGGACATGGATGTCGAACCTTTTCTGGTCGCCTCCTCCCTGGCAGGGGTGCTGGCCCAGCGCCTCGTCCGACGCCTCTGTCAAAAATGTAAAAAACCCTACAAAGCGCAACCGGAGATGTTGCAACGACTGGGACTCCTAGACGACTTCGATTTTCAATTTTACCAACCCGTCGGCTGCCGGGAGTGCGGCCGAACGGGGTACCGGGGCCGGGCCGGCATTTATGAAGTGATGTTTCCCAACGAAAAAATTCGATCCATGATCATCGCAAGAAAATCCACTGGCGAGCTACGCGAGCAGGCCATGTCAGACGGCATGCTCACCTTGCAAATGGATGGCATCGATAAAGCGGTGGCGGGGATTAGCAGTGTTGAAGAAGTCCTGCGTGTGGCGGGCGGAGAATAGCGGAACGGTGCAACTATGACGACAAAAACGGCTAAAGAGAAGCTGAAAATTCAAGACAACAATCGCCTCGGTTCGGGCTCATATCAAGGCAAAACGAATCGGGATGCAGATAAAAAGCCCTCGAAAAAAGGGGGGGGCATCGCTAGGTTCAGTGCATTCAAAAAAGTCGATCTCGATACCATCCTTTCCTTTTTTACGCAGTTTGCCCTGCTGATTCGCTCCGGACTTCCGCTCTTTCAAAGCTTGGAAATGGTCATCGAGCAGACCATCAACCCCCAGATGAAAGAAATCTTAAAACAAATACGGAACGACCTCATCAACGGCAAGTCCTTGTCTGAAGCGATGAAAAGGCACTCGCGAGTGTTTACCGAGCTCCACATCAGCATGATAATTGTGGGCGAGGGCGGCGGCAAGCTCGACTTGGCTTTCGAACGAATCGTCAAGGTCCTTGAGGATCAACGCGCACTCAGCAAGAAGCTCAAACAAGTCGTGAACAAAGTTATCGGGATGGTGTCTTTATTCGCCGTGGTCATGGTTGGCATTCTTGTCTTTGTTTTTCCAAAATTTTCGGAGATTTTCACAAAAGTCGGGATGGATCTCCCAGCGACAACAAAAGCCATGATGACCGTAAGCAATTTCATACTGGCACATAAAATCTCGCTGCCGCTTGGGCTCATCGGGAGCGGGATCGGATTGGCCCTCTTTATTAGATCCGATACCGGCCAAGCCGCGTTCGATCGCGCGAAGGTGAAGGTCCCCGGAATCAATAAGATCGTCTTAAATGCCGCCTTAGCCGACTTTAGCCGGACCCTCGGTTCGCTCTTGTCCACCGGGGTGCCCATGGTTCAAGCCTTGGAAATTTCACGCGACGCCACAACCAACTTGGTGGTCCGGCCGATCCTCACGGAATTGATTCGCGATGTCCGGGAAGGGGTCAAAATCTCGGAATCCTTAGCGCGAAAGAAAATCTTTCCAAATATCATGATCCAGTTAACGGCCGCAGGCGAAAACTCCGGCCAGCTCGATGTCATGATGGTGAATATCTATCTCTATTGCAAAGAACGCGTCGAAGAATCGGTTGTCCGTTTAACCGCTGTTCTTGAACCCCTCATGCTGATTGTCTTGGGCGGCATGGTGCTTATGATGGCCGCGTCTATTTTTCTACCGATGTTTAACTTGGCCGGAACGGTTCGCCGGAATTAAAAAGAACGAGCAGAAAAAAAAGGTCCGGCATCGATGATTGCTGCGGCCAAATCGAGTCAGAACAAACAAGAAAATCAATAGGCACCCGCACAAAGGCGGGTTTACAAAAGGAGGAATAAAGATGAAAGCAAGTCAGAACAAACGACCAAACCCACTCGGGGTTAAAGGCTTCACCCTCATCGAACTCATTATCGTCATGTCCGTCATCGCCATCTTACTGGCGGCAGGGATTCCGGCATTTCAGGGGATGCAGACGGAAGGCGATTTAAGCAAGGTTGATTCGGAACTGCAAACCCTGAAAACGGCGGTGATCTCCTACCGGCGGCACAATGGGGCTTTTCCAGCTAATATTGCTGCGGCACTCACGGGGGCCACACCCAAACTGATTACCAATATACTGGAAGATCCCTTTAAGACCGACGCCACGACAACCCCCGATACCTACGGCTATATCACCGGAAACGATGCCAGCTTCGGCGATTATTTCATTATATATTCCAAAGGACCCGATTTTACGGTCTCGACCTCTTGGAGCGCCGCCAACGATCGGGCCGAAATCGCCGCTGGAAAAGACGATATCGCGGTCAGCAATGCCGAGGTAAAGAAACTCTAATCGACCTTTCTTCAGAAATCACGAAGGAGGGAAAATGGACAAGCAAGCGAGGCCCCTGGCCGTCTTGAATGCGAAGGGGGTCAGCCTCATTGAGGTCATGATTTCCATCGGCTTTTTGTCCGTACTCCTCATCCCACTGGGCGAGATGTACCTTGCCAGTTACGGGGGTGCGGGTAATGTGGGCTATTTCGACCAGGCCTCCAACTTGGCCCAGGAAATGATGGAAGAAATCACATCTAAGGCCTATGAGGACCCGACCGCCGGCGCAGGGTCCTTTGGAACGGAAGAAGGCAGCCGCGTCGATTTCGACGACGTCGACGATTTCGACAGCTATGGACCCAACACGCCGCCGAAGGACATTCAAAATAACGATATGAGTGCTTATGCCACATTCAGTCGTTCGGTCACTGTCGTCAACGTGTCGGATGTCGGCCCAAGCAACCTGCCGCGGGCCAACTTGAATGCCCAAACGGACGGCAGCACGGGTTTTAAGCTGGTAACCGTCACCGTCACTTGGGATGAGGGCAGGCAGATGCAAACATTGGAGCGAATCGTTGCAAATTATAAATAAGATCAGGCCTCCTACATCTAAACAATCGATACGGAATGACGCGGGCTTCACCTTGTTGGAGCAGATGATTGCCATCGGAATTTCGAGTGTCCTCTTCGGAACGGTGTTTCTCGGCTACCACATCGCGCTAGACACCTTCGACAATCAACTGGAAGACACGCGAATGTGGGTCGATCTGCGCGAGGGCGCGGAGTCGATGAAGGCGGATCTGCGCGATGCCAGCGCCGTCACCTATCCACCCGCATCCGGACTTTTAATTACCTTTACTTTAAAAACCGATGGACTGACCTATTCTTACTACATCAATGGGAATAAGGCCTTGGTTCGGCAGCTCGGCACGAGCGGAAGCGGCGGACGCGTGATTGCGAAAAATATGGATTCAGGCGGCACCGCTGTCACCCAGGTGGGTAACTTAATTACCATTTCGCTCGCCACATCCTTCGCAGGACAAAACGCACGCATCAACACCAGCGTCCGGCCAAGAAATACCTAGGGGAAGCATGAGCAATGCAGTCATAAATTATCAAGGGAAGAACAAGAACCCATCCGGCTTTGTCTTAATCGGCATTTCGATCCTCATGGGGATCCTCGTTCTCATCGGCGCTTCACTGCTCGGCATGGTCGACACCAATCTTGTGGATGCCTTTGTACAGCAGGAAGAAGTTCAAGCCCTCTACCTCGCCGAAACCGGGATCGAAGAAGGCATTTGGTATCTTCAAAACGTCGACATTACTTGGACGGGAGACAGTCCCACAGAACACATGCTCACGAAGGGAAGCTATACCATCTCCGTCGATCAAAGCGGCGCCCCAACGTATATCATCACCGTAACAGGCTATGTCCCTAACAAAAGCAATGTCCGCGTGCAAAAAACCCTCGAAGTCACAGGAACCTTGTCATGAACCTTAGACCCATACATCGCAAAGGCCTTTGTTGGGCGGCCCTACTCATGTTCATCGTTTCGATTTTCGCCCCATCGCGCGCCGAGGCCGTGCCCCTTTTCAGCGAAGGTTCGCTGACCCTCACCCTCCAAAATGCAAGCCAAAGCGATACCTTGCTCTACGGGCTTGACGAAAACATCACCCTTAAATTTATCACCACAAACAATCACAGCAAAGCCGAACTTAGCGTTGAGGACTATCGCGAAGCGACCAGCTATTTGGACAAGGTCGATATGACGGAGACGGACAATGGCGACGGCACCTACACCTATAGCTATACCTTCAACACCGACGATCTATTTGAGGGCACAGCCGATTGGTACTATTTTAAAACCCAATTCAAGGGCCCCACTGCAGAACAAAAAGCGTACTTTGTTGTTGGGAATCCCGGCACGCCCTACAGCATCAAAACCTTCTCAGATGCGGCCTACAGCCTAAGCGCAGACAGCTTCGAGCTGTCCGACACGGTCTATGTCGAAGTCGTCGGAAACGATAACGGCAACGACATCAAAAAAGAAAAGATAAAGGTCCTGGACTACAGCGACAGCAAATATATCGACAGCAACATCGGTGACCTCAACAACAACAATGGCGTTTTCCGCTTCAGCCTCGACCTCTCCACAGCGAGCCCAGCCTTCACCACCGATTGGTGGTACACCCTCGAGGTCGAGATCGAACAAGACAAGGTGAAAGGCGAGAAGGAGAACACCTCCTTTCTAGGTGGAAAACAAATTCGCATCCTACCTAGCAGCCAAGGGGGTGGGAAAAATTGGACGCAACAAAAATGGCGAGAAGTCGATTAGGACAAGTCAGTGGAACTAAAACCCCTGGACTGTAGAAGCACCGAGGTTTGAGAAAGGCCTTATGAACTGGAAAGACATACCCAAAAGCCAAAAGATCGTATTCACCGGTCTTCTCCTTGCCGCTTTAGTATTCGGGGCAAAGCGCTTGAGTGGGTCCATCGTCAAAGGCATGCAGGAAAGCGAACAGGTCTTGATTCAGTTGCAAGCGGAGCGCGAAAACCTGGCCTTGGCGGAAGAAGAATTGGACGGGGGCAAAACGGAGACGGCGCTGAAGGAAGAATTGAAGGCCCTCGAGGCCGCAATGCCGCAAGAAATCGATGGTCAATTTCTGCTAAAGCAATTTGCGACCAGCGCGGCCAAACATGGAATTGAGATTGTCCGAATCGAGCCTGAGGCCATTCGCGCCGGAGAAACGAAAGAAGCCCCGGACGGCAGCCCTGTTCAGGGTCCGGGCACCCAACCGGTTCTAGTTAAAATGAACGCAAGCTTCGCAGACATGGTGCATTATATTAAGGAGATCGAAAATCAAAATTCACTACTTTCCACCACCGCTTTGACGGGTCACGTCGGGAAAAAAGGCCTCGATCGTTTGGATATCGACGCCACCTTTGAGATCATGCTTGCTCCGAAAAATGATGCCCCCGAAACAGAGGGACACAATCTACCCCCTGAACACCGACAAAAGGAAGACGAGTCGATCGAAAAGCCGGAGCCGACCCCGCCCCCGCTTCAGGTCAATAACTTGCATTTCGTCTCCCGGGAACCGAAAAAACAAGGTGAAGAAAAACCCTTAAATAAGGCGGTTGCCGCTGAAGGCCTTCAGGGCATGGCGATGACATCGGGAAAAGCGCCACCTGCACCCCTGCCCTTCACAATCGATGGCTTTTTAGGCAAGACCGTCTTGGTTAAGGGTGAAATTTTCAAACTCAAAGACCGCATCGAGGGTTGGACTCTGATCGCCATCGACCCAACGCGAGGCGAAATTCACTTGGAGCAAAACGGCATAAAATCCGTTTTGATAATGCAACGATGAAAAAAGAACCCTCCATTTTTCGCGTGATCATCACCACCCTATTCATGGTGACGGTCATCTGCGCCTCAGCTGGCTTGGCCGAAGAAGCCGCGACGCCGGAGCAATCCGCCGTCGAGCCCGCAAGCGCAAAAGTGGGGGAACTCATTCGCGTGGATGCCCAAGGAAACAAACTGATCGATGCGCAATTTAAAGAGGTTGAACTTGCCACCCTGCTTCGAATGATTGCAAGAGAAACCGGCGCCTCCATCATTGTGGATGGCGAAGTGAAAGGAACCGTCTCGATCGATTTCAATGGGGTATCGGCCGACGAAGCCTTGGAAAGCGTCTTGAATATCGGAGAGCTCGAAAAGGTGAGCTTGGGTTCCGTCATGGTCGTGCGACCGAGACAAAAACAGTGGCGCTCAAGAAGCTTCACGGTCCACCACATCAACATTTCGGATCTCTCGGAAACGCTCACCAATCTCTTCAGCCAGCGGGCCACACTGGAAGTCGATGCCAACACCAATACCTTTCTGGCTTCCGCGCCAGAACACATCCTCTCCGAACTCTCGCTTTTGGTTCAACAACTCGATGTTCCTCAAAAACAAGTCATGATCGAAGCCGCCATAGTGGAGGTCAGTCTGGATGACGAAACGAAGATGGGCGTGAACTTAATGGCTATCTTGGAGAAAGCCGACCTGGGCGCCTCGATTCAGAGTTTGGGTTTTGCCTCCGACCCCGAGACGCTTCCCAACCCCGAGGGCTTATTTGCGGAAGGCAACTTTTTTCTCGGTAAATCCGATAAGAGCGTGGATACCTTGGTCGAAGCCCTTCAGACCTTGCTGGATACAACTGTCCTTTCCCATCCCCGGGTATTAGGCATCAGCGGACAAGAGGCCGAAATTATAGTCGGGCAAAAACTGGGATTTCGAGTGACGACCACCACGCAAACCGGCACGCAAGAAACCATCCAATTCTTAGAAGTCGGCACACAATTAAAACTCACGCCGAACATTACGGAGAACAACGATGTCATCATGGACATTCATCCGGAGGTGAGCGATGGCTCGATCTCTGAGGATGGCCTGCCGAACGAAAACACCACCGAAATTACCGCCAGAGTCCGGGTACCTAACGGGCAGACCATCGTGTTGGGTGGACTCATCCGAGAACGTCAAGATAGGGTAATCAAGCGTGTCCCCTTTTTAGGCAGCATCCCCTTTCTCGGCGCTTTATTTCGTCGAACGGTCGATAGCATAAAACGATCTGAGATTCTCGTGTTCATGACCCCCAGAGTCATGACCCCAAGTCTCGGCGCTGCACAGGCTCAAGAAGACATCAAGCGAATCGGAAAATCCATGAAACAAGGCATGGGGGATAGTCCTAAGGCAAGCGACGCACTGCTCTCCAATTCAACAGAAGCGGATCAAAGCCCTGAAAAAGAGGAACAGTCCCAATGAATAGACCTCCCCGAACCGCCGAAATAAACGCACGCAATGCTTAAGATGAATGCAGGGCGCCCCGCTTAAACACATCTCGTTTCAAGCCCGCAGAACCTAAGCTTGCCTGCTATCGTGTTGGTCCAGAGCGCCCCGGGTGGATTAAAAAAACATCGACTCGAAAATGTACGATGGCCACGACCTCCCGTAAAAAGAAGGAAAAATGTCGTTTTGAAAAACAAGCCTGAACAAGCAGATCAATCAAAACCGAGCCCAGCCCCTACGCAAGATCCTTCCAATAATGAAAATACGCCAATAAGTGACGAAAAAGTCGAAGTCATTGCGCCTCAAGCACAGTCTCCCGCCGACGAATTAATCGTTGAGCCTGCCGAAAGCGAAGACAAACGGAAGGTCAGCCAAGAAGACCTGGATCGCTGTTATAGCAGTTTGGAAGGGATCTTGGGCATGGGCGCTGCCGCAAATTGGGATGAAGACGACTTCGATGATCAGGACCTACCCGAACTCGTCGATCAGCCGAATCGACAGAATAAAAGTCGAAGCAACCGGGTTATGGGAATTGATATTGGCGAAACCTCCGTCAAGCTCGTTCAACTCGGCCCGAAACAAAACATTCTCACCATGGACATGGTCTCCCTCGATTCCGAACATGAACCGGAAGAAAGAGATCGGATTGTCATTCAAGGCATCCGATCGATGATGGCACGGAATAAAATTAAGACCCGGAGAGCGGTGTTGTGCCTTTCTGAAAAAAACACCTATGTCCGCAACACAGCGCTTCACGAAGGGAGCCAAAGCGAATTACAAAAAGTGCTCACTGAGGAAGTGGGCAAACAGGAGTTGCCAGGCGGGCAAGGAAACTATGTCTTCAATCACATGCTCTTGGAGAACAAAAGTGCTTTGCCCCTTAAGGACGGGCACGCGGCGGCACATTTAAGCGCGCTATTTTTTTCCACAGAACGCGAAGCCGTATTACGCCTCGTCCGTATCGCAAAGGGGGCGAAACTCAAGGTTCTCGCCATCGACATAGACGCCCTCGCCGCAAGCCGTTTCTTTCGGCAGGCCTATCTCAATGAACAAGACGAAACAACAGTCTTGGCCGAGATGCATGCCGCTAACACCTTGCTCTCTTTTATAAAAGGAGATCGACTCGTTTGGGCGAAACATCTTTCCACGGGCAGCCATGAATTCACCCAAAGCATTGCCGAGGCCCTGCGGATCGATCCGGAGGAAGCCGAAAAACTGAAACGCGGCGAGTGGAAGGGCGCGGCCTCCGTCCAAAACCAAAAATCGGATGTGATCCGCGCGCTGGAACCGGTCCTTACGCGCCTCTCGGGCGAAATCAGGCGAACGGTGCAGTTTTATTTATCGCAAGAAAAAGGACGCGCCATTCACCGCATCGTTCTGGCAGGCACCGGCTCCAGGATCCCAGGTGTGGCCAAGGATCTCACGCGCTTGCTCGAACTCCCAGTTGTCCGATGGGGAAACACCCGCCTGTTTGATTTTAATTCGGTCGTCTCCAGCGAGGAACAGTTGCCGGACGAACTCTCGCGCTTTGCCATTGCCCTCGGCCTCTGCCTTTGGGACAAACAGGCCGACCCCATCAATCTGCTCCCCGGCCTCTGGCAACGGATGGGTATTCGTCAACGATCAAAAAAAGAAGGAACGCACAGAAAAACCAAAATCGCAATCGGCCGAACCGGCCTACCCATCGGTCGCCGCGCCCTTTTGGGTGGAATAGCCGCGCTCCTCATTCTTGGTTCCGGTGCTCTGTTTTATGCAAAAAACAATGGCCTGAAGGTTCGCCTTGAAAAAGAACAAGTCCTACAACAAGACTGGCATTCCGTCCGCGAGGACTTGGATCGCCTTCGAACACTGCGCGAAAGGGTTTCAAAAATAACCGCGCAGGTTGACACGCTCCGCGCACAACAAATCCGCTTGGCCGATGGCATTGCCGCCTTTAGCAAAGCCGTTCCGCGCTCGGTTTCGCTGGTCTCCATTCGATTTGAAGAGGCGCGTTTTACGGTGAGCGCCTATGCCGTCGATACCCAAAGTGCGCAGGAGCTTATTGATCGAATAAAACAATCCGATGATTTTACGAAGCCGGCACTCGGAATGATTCAAAAGACAGACATCTACCCGGGCAAGAAAATCTATTTTGAATTGCACTTTGGATTGAAAAGCGAGAACACCAGGGATGAATCTTGAGGCGGACAATGGTGCCGGAGGCCGGAATCGAACCGGCTCGCGCCTTAGGGTGCGAGGATTTTTAAGTCCTGTCGCTTACAGTGTCGCCCTGTAATAAGTGCTTATATCTGCACTGTTTCCCGATACTGAATCTTGCCGTATTACACCTGACTACCAGCATTATAAATTAAGACAGTCACATTATCGGTTACACTTGGGAGTAACAGAGGGCAGGTTTTATACGAATGCCACAAGCTGTGTCCGAGTCGACAAAATGTTAGAGGAAAAATCGAATTCTTATTTTCACTTTTTAAAAAAAAAGTTGAGAGCTACAATAACAAGCTATTTCAGGTTGAATGATTCATCTTACAACCTTCACTTTTGGGTGAGGCTGAAACTTATCGAATTCGAGGAGAATTAGAGAATATGGAAGTCGTCATACCTATTCCTTCAATTAAGTATCGTACCGCTAAAATTCCCACACGGGAACCAATAATAGCCCATGAGCAAACCGCCGCCATCCACGCCGGTTTCTCTTCCCCAATAAAGGTCTTGTGGCCAATCGGCCGATCGCGCGGCAGGTTTTTTCATCCTGATCGCCCGGATCCGGTTTAAGCGAAAATCTCCTGCCCGCTGTAAGCGTAATCCGCATTTCACAGATATGTCCCGCCCGACATAAAAGCATAATGGGGTACAGCGCTTCAGGCGAATGCATGCTTGGTTTGAGTGCTACGACAGGGGAATACTACAAGCGTACCTATCCTAGCGATCTTGGATGCCCGCCTCTTTTCTCGTTTTAGGAGATCGCCGCCCATCTTGAGAGAATTGACCGTCTTTGCCCGGCCTGGTTTTCTTCCCCCGCAATTTTTTCCAAGGTTCACAAGAATATATTAAGACAAAATTGTCGCAGCTCAGAAAAAACTGTCGCGATATTTTTTTGTTCCGTCGCCGTTCTGGAAAGCGCATCGGAACTCAAGTTTTTGTTTTATAGGCATTATTCCCTAAACACACTAAAGGGCACATGAATTGCTTTACAGAGATTCAAAGCATGAGAGAGAACTAAAACAGGTCCCTTCGTCCAAGGACCTCAATAAAAAACACGTACAGCAATGAAGCCAGCGGAAAAAGGTGACCTGAAAAGCCGGATTCAATGGCCTAAGGAGGTACCGAATGCCAGAGTGGGGATATCCTTCCCCCCTCTTTATAAAGCAGCGTAACAGACAATTTTATTCTCGAATACAAAGCTGTATTTGAACGCGCGAAGGCGCCCTTTCCACAACGATGTGGGGTTTAGTGGAAGGGGCGTCTTTTTTTTTAATCGAACGACCACAATACAACAAGCAGGAGGGAGAAAACCTTTGGATAGATTGAATAAAAAAATCGGGCGGCGGAAATTTCTCGAAGTCACCAGCTTAAGCGCGGCGGGGCTGTTGCTCTCCGGCTTGCCAGCCCTACGGGGTGGCCTCTTCGCGGGCACGGGCGATTCGCCCGAGCGGACGAAACTGACTTTCGGCATCATCCCGCTGACGGATTGCGCACCCATTGTTATCGCCAAGGAAAAGGGCTTTTTCAAAAAGCACGGCTTGGACGTCGCTGTTTCCAAAGAAGCGTCTTGGGCGAACATCCGAGACAAGGTCTCTGTGGGGGCCTTGGACGGGGCACACATGCTGGCCGGGATGCCCATTGCCGCCAGCCTCGGCGTCGGCGCAACGAAAAAACCGACCATTACGGCCTTCAGCATGGATTTAAACGGCAATGCAATTACCGTCTCGAACGATCTCTACGACGCGATGATGAAAGCCGATCCCGCCGCAATGAAGGAATCGCCCACCCCGGCTACGGCGCTTAAAAAAGTCATCGACGCGCATAATGCGAGCGGGAAGGACCCGATGACCTTCGCCATGGTTTTTCCCGTTTCGACCCACAATTACGAACTCCGCTATTGGATGGCCGCCGCCGGGATCGATCCCGAACAAGACGTCCGTTTGATCGTGATTCCGCCGCCGCAGATGGTCGCCAATCTCCGGGCGAACAATATCGTCGGCTACTGCGTGGGGGAACCTTGGAACGAACGGGCCGTGGACATGGGCATCGGCCGGACCCTGATCACCAATTATGAAATTTGGAACAACAACCCGGAAAAGGTTTTCGGGGTCAACCAGGAATGGGCCGAAAAAAATCCCAACACGCACCTGGCCGCCGTGCGGGCCTTGATCGAAGCGGCGCAGTGGATGGACCCGCCGGAGCATCGAATGGAGGTCGTCGAAATTATCTCGAAGCGGTCGTATGTGAACGCGCCGGTCGATGTGGTGAAGATGTCGATGACAGGGACCTTTAAATATGCCAAGGACGAGGCGCCCCGCCCGCTGCCCGACTTCAATGTCTTTTACCGCTACGCCGCGACCTTCCCCTGGCGCTCGCACGCCTGCTGGTTCATCACGCAGATGATCCGCTGGGGACAAATTGAAGAGCCGATTGACATCAGAAAGATGGCCGAGGCGGTTTACCGTCCCGATATTTATCGGGAGGCGGCCAAGGGGCTGAAGATCCCTTACCCGATGATCGATTACAAAACGGAGGGAATGCACAAGGCGGCCTGGTCGTTGACC
The DNA here is from genome assembly GCA_029261155.1 of Nitrospirota bacterium. Taxonomy (GTDB): domain Bacteria; phylum Nitrospirota; class Nitrospiria; order SBBL01; family JAADHI01; genus JAJDBU01. The sequence goes on from JAJDBW010000090.1 coordinate 79,896, forward strand.
GAGGCGACCGCGCCCATTCCCATGGGCCCTGATCGCTTCTTCGACGAGAGGGTTTACGACTCCGCTAAGCTGATCGACTATCTGAATGGATTCAAGATGCACCACATGAAGGTCAAGCCCTCCGATCTGGCGAAGTTAAATGGATAGTGGCGCAGGACTTAAGCATAGGTCTTCGATTGCAAGTGGAAAGAGAAAGGACACCATGAAAAACAATCTAAGTTTCGCGATGGATGATGGCGTGTCGCTTGAACAAAGGGAAGCGACTAAAGAAAAAGGAGCGTCTAAACCCCTTGTGTGTCCGACGAAGCTGAACCTGAACGCCGTGAAACCGGGTTACCTCAAATCCATCGGCACCCGCGCGGCCAGGATGTTCGGGCGGACCTTCTGCGTCTGCCTGACCTTTGCGGCGGCCATCGGGGTCTGGTCAGCAATTCAAAGTCGTTTTGCCCCCGATCTGCCCACGCCCGCGCAAACCTGGACGCGCGCCGTCGAGATCTTTTCCGAACCCTTTTACGACGACGGGCCCAACGACAAAGGCATCGGCTGGCAACTCCTTTATTCCTTGGGCCGGGTGGCGGCGGGCTTCTCGCTGGCTGTTGCTGTCGGCATTCCGATTGGATTGATCGTCGGCACGAGCCGCTTGATTCGGCAAAGCCTCGATCCCCTCATCCAGGTCCTCCGCCCGGTCAGTCCTCTTGCCTGGCTGCCGATCGCCCTGCTCGTCTTTAAATCGGTCAATGCGTCGGCGATCTTCGTGATCTTCATCACCAGCATTTGGCCTGTAATTCTCAACACCGCCTCGGGAGTGGCCGCCATTTCCAAGGACTATCTGAACGTCGCCGCCGTCCTCCGCTTCGAACGCTTGGAGATGGCGCGAAAGATCCTGCTCCCGGCAACGCTGCCCCATATTTTAACCGGGATGCGTCTCTCCCTAGGAATCGCCTGGATGGTGATCGTCGCGGCGGAGATGCTCACCGGCGGCATCGGTATCGGCTTCTACATTTGGGACGAGTGGAACAATCTCAACGTGGCCTCCATCATCGTGGCCATGGGCCTCATCGGCGGGGTCGGCATTCTGCTTGAGACAGTGATGAACCGCATACAAAGGAGGTTTCAATATCATGATTGATACCATCGTCAAAAACGGGGTGGCCGCTCAAATCCGGGATCAACAGGGTCCGGCGCGCTATCTTATCTCCGCCGAAAACATCAGCCTTGCCTTTAAAACGAAGCAGGGCCTTCATCCCGTATTAAACGACGTGACGCTCCGGATTAAAAAAGGGGAGTTCGTGAGCATCATCGGACACTCCGGCTGCGGCAAATCGACCCTGCTGAACATCTTCGCCGGCCTGCTGAAACCGACCGTAGGCGGGGTAATTCTCGAAGACAAAGAGGTCGATTCGCCCGGACCGGAGCGGGCCGTCGTTTTTCAAAATCACTCGCTCCTGCCCTGGCTCACGGTTTACGAAAACGTGAGGCTGGCCGTCGACAAGGTCTTCGGCCGAAAAAAAAGCAAGGCGGAACGGGACGATTGGACGCGCTACAACCTGAAGCGGGTCCACATGGACCAGGCCCTCGGAAAGTATCCGATGGAACTCTCGGGCGGGATGAAACAGCGGGTCGGCATCGCGCGGGCCTTGGCAATGGAACCGAAGGCCCTCCTCATGGACGAGCCCTTCGGCGCGCTCGATGCCCTCACGCGGGCGCAGCTGCAAGACGTGCTCTTGGAGATTCACGCGGCCTTGGGCAATACGGTGATCATGATTACGCACGACGTGGACGAGGCGGTGCTCCTCTCCGACCGGATCATGATGATGACCCACGGCCCCGGTGCCACCATCGGGGAGGCTTTGGCAATCGACCTCCCCCGGCCCCGGAACCGGATCGATCTCTTGGACGATCCGGCCTATCAACATTATCGATCGAAAGGCTTGCGTTTTTTACATCAACTTCAAAGGAGGAATGGACCCGAATGAATATCAGAATCGAAGCGCTCACACACACGACACCGGCAATTAAATTTAAAATGCTCGACCTTCGCCTCTCGTTGCAAAAATCGGTATGGCTTCTTTTCACCTTCATCGCCCTCCCCTTCTTGTTGGGCGCGCCGGAGGTCTTCGCGGGGGACGCTGCCAGCGTGACGGAAGCCCTTTCAAAAGGCAAGGTCTCGGCCGATTTCCGCTATCGTTACGAAATGGTGGACGACTCCGGACCGAATACCACGACCCGTAAAAACGCCCAGGCCTCGACGCTTCGCAGCCGCCTGGGCTATCAAACGGCATCATTTAAAGGGGTATCGGGCTTTCTTGAATTCGAGGATGTATCGGTCATCGGGAACGCGCAGTACAACAGCACGGCAAACGGCAAGACCGCCTATCCCGTGGTCGCCGATCCCGAAGACACTGAGGTCAACCAGGCCTATCTGAAATATACGGGATTGGCAGGTTTGACGCTCATCGGCGGACGCCAGCGCATCAAGCTCGACAACGACCGCTTTATCGGCAACGTCGGCTGGCGGCAAAACGAGCAGACCTTCGACGCCGTCCGTCTGGCCTTCGGCCCCATGGCGGATCTCGTCGGGACCTATCTCTATTTGGCCAATGTCAACCGGATCTTCGGCGAACACAATCCCAATGCCGTCTTGGCCGACAGTCGAATGGATTCCCACTTACTTCATCTTGGATGGATCGGGCAAGCGGCGCTTCAGGTTTCGGCCTACGGCTATTTGTTGGATTTTGAAGGCGCGCCCGCCGCCTCGACCCAAACCTTCGGCATTCGCTTTACCGGAACATTGAAACCCGGCGAAACCCTCACGCTCCTCTACACGGCGGAATATGCCGACCAGAGCGACTATGCCCAGGGTGCCGCCATCAATCAGGGCGATTATTATTTGATCGAATTGGGTGCGGGCGTCATGGGCATTTCCCTTCAGGCCAGTTATGAGCTCTTAAGCGGAGACGGGGTCTACGGATTTGCGACGCCCCTGGCCACGGCGCATGCCTTTCAGGGCTGGGCCGATAAGTTTCTGGCGACGCCCGCCGGCGGCGTGGAGGATCTTTATTTCACCCTTTCGGGAAAGGCCTTGGGACTCAAGCTCGTGGGGGTCTATCACTTCTTCAACTCGGATGCGGGGAACTTCAAATACGGCACGGAAACTGACCTGCTCATCGTGAAGCCGGTTTCGGAAAATACCCTAATCAGCGTCAAATATGCCATGTACGAGGCAGACCGCAATCCGCAAAATACCGGAGGCCCGGCCGTCGATACCGACAAACTCTGGCTGACGGGAGAACTCAAATTCTAATGCCCCGGAAAACGAATGTTTCTCAACCGCATGTAGGGAGTGGCAACGATGCACAGTTTGTTTGAGTTTCTATTGGCTTCAAGTATTGCGCTGGCCTTCCACTTTGGTCTGCATCTCGAAAAGGAGGCCTACACCGTCTTTGGCGTCGGCCTTCTCTTGGCCTTGAGCGTCTCGCTGATCATGAATAAATTGCAACAGATCGAGGGCCGCTTCGAGAAATTGTTTCTGACCGCCCATCCCTTGGATTCGCTGATGGCGCAATTGCACGAGCCCGGCATCGCGGCAAAGGGCCGCAGTTTTATGGACATGACGGAGCGCGTATTAAAAATGCTCAGCGAGGGTGCAGTTCCGCTGACCGAAGGCGAATATTATTACGAGGCCAGCCAATCCCTCTCGGCCTGCAAAAAGGTGGTCCGGGCCGTCAATTCGGTGGAGATCGCCGATTGGGTGGGCAAGGTGCAAAAGCAGAACTACTACCGGAATCAGGTCCTCGCGCACCGTGCCGGGGTGTCCATCCGGCGGATTTTCGTGCTTCGGCCGTCCGATCTATCGAACGCCGAAATCGTGATGACCCTTCAACACCAGGTGCAAGACGGCATCGACGTGCGCATCGCCATGTGGGACGACCTGCATCTCTCCGGCGCGGAACAGGTGGAAATGCCCGTGAACTTCGTCCTATTCGACGAAGGTGCGCTCATTTTAAGAAACCCCTTGTTCGGGATCTACTACGGGAAAAAGATCTCGGCGGGCGGCGAGATCGCGCGCTATAAGCGCATTTACGAAATTTTGGAGCAACATGCTCGACTCCCGGAAGATTTGCTTCCAAAAGAAGGCGATGAAGCGGTTAATGCAAGGGCGGATCCGATGCGGGTTTAGTAAGAGTCACTAGAGAGGAGGAAGCGAATGGCGACACACACTCTGGTATTACAAGACAAAAAAATTCATGTGGGCTTGACGGAACGCGCCGATCAGCTGACGTGCCGGGATTTTTTAAAACTTGTGGAAATCGGAAAACAGGGGCAAGGAACGGTATTTTTTTCTGTCGATTCGGGACGGGTCAGGCTGGATGTTCCTGCCCTGTATTCCGGATACACGATGCGCGCCTTGCACGCCTGCGGATTCCACGGCCGCGTTTCCTCAGAGACAAGCGGCCCCCACGACTGCAGGGTCACGCAAGGCCGGGGGAAATCTTTAAGCAGTCCCCATTCATTCAAACAACCCAAACGACAGAAAGTGGGCGAGAGAAAAATTGGAACGCATTGCGCGAAATAAGCGCAGTTGAGATCGATGTCTCACATGAGGTGTTGACCCGGAGCGATTGCATCACCGAGGCATTAACAGGAAGGCGTAGAATATCGATGCGGTTTTATTGGTTTATCGGCGGCGACGCGGGTGCTTGGCGGATCGTAAAAACACAGCGGATTATGGGCGATCCGCTGCCCGCCGCGGCGGGACTTCAAATTATTTCAGGCACGGCGCCGCCGGCGGAGGCCTCCGGCGCGGCATGGGTTGTTCGAGGCATCACGAGTAACGAACGCTACAGCACTCGTCTGGAAAAAGGCCAACTCGCCGCCAAGCAAGAAGGCCTCGGACGCCCGGAAGCCACCCGCGCCGCATTGATCCCCTTGCGGAAAAACGCCGCCTGGTGGGGGCTTACGCAAGACGAACGCCGAAGCATTTTTGAGGCGCGGTCGAGGCATATCGAGATCGGGTTGCGCTATTTGCCCGCCGTGGCGAGGCGGCTTCACCATTGCCGGGACCTTGGGGAGAACGAACCCTTCGATTTTATCACCTGGTTCGAATACGCGCCAAGCCATGAGCCCGCGTTTAACGCCTTGCTTGCCGAACTACGCGCCTCGGAAGAATGGAAGTATGTCGAACGGGAAATGGACATCCGCCTTGTGCGCGTAAGCCCTAAGGATCTTTTGAGACGGCGTTGTCGCAGTGCGTCCACTTCACTGCATCATTCACAAGGGCTTCGGCACCTCTTCCATTTTAAATTTTCTCACTCTCTGGCCAGCGATATAAACAGACTATCAATATCAAAACATTTTTTTAGACTGAAAAATCCACTTTCAGAAATTTCCCTCAAGAGAGCATCGAACCAAAATAACGAATATCAGTAGCTATACGTAACATATCCTGCTTTTGGTTCAGTTGTTTACTGCGATTGGGATGAAATTGGTCATTCCCAATCCATCTTCTGCGCTTTCTTGACTTCTCCTCAGAACGACCTCAATGGCCTTATAATAGTCTCTCTG
>JAJDBW010000010.1 GCA_029261155.1 Nitrospirota bacterium
CGGAGAGATATCTTTGACTATATCGAGTTGTTCTATAATCCAAAGCGCAAGCATGGTTATAATGGCAATCTGTCACCCATCGAGTTCGAACGGCAGTATTTTGTGAAGCTAGGAACTGTCTAGAAAATCGGGGTCGATTCATCCATTGAGTGCATGAGTCCCTCGTAGCAGATTCAAAGGTAGTTACGTTCCCAACTCTTTAACCGTCCGAAAAAACCCAATCACATCTTCACGACTCAACATGCCGATGACTTGGTGATCCCGGATGACGGGCAGTTGGTTGACGCCATCGCGGTCCATCTTCTGGAGGGCGGCCCACAACTCGGTGTCCGGAGCGACGTGTTTTAATTGGTCCAAGGGAAGCATGACCTGATCGGTACGCGTCGTCGCCCATTCGGCCCGCGCCACTTCCTTGATTCGATGCAAGGTCATCATCCCAATGGTGTGCTCTCCGCGCTGGACGAGAAAACACCGTTGCCCACCGCCAAGGATGTACTCGTCCACCAGCTCCTGTAGCGTCAGATCTGCGGAGACGGCGGCGCAATGCCTGCGCATGGCCTGCGAGACGCGGTGGCCCGCCAGCAGGCCCTGAAACATCACTTGCTGCACCTGTGCGGACGCGGCATTTTCGAGGAACCAGCCGATGAATGCGATCCAAAGCCCGCCGACAATGTTGCCCCTGAGCATCTGCCAGACGCCGGTGAAGATAAATAAAAAAGCAAAGAACCGGCCGACGTTCGCTGCGATGAGGGTCGCCCGGCGCATGTTTCCCGTGATCGCCCATACGATCGCCCGGAACACGCGACCGCCGTCGAGTGGGTAGCCGGGTATCAGGTTAAACAGGACCACGACCAGGTTGATGTATGCGAGGTACTTTGCCAGGCCCAAGAGCGGTTCGACGTCGGCGACCAGCGGCTGCACGAAGTAGAAAAAGATGGCGAGGAGCAGGCTCACGAAGGGCCCCGCAATCGCTATCAGAAATTCGGCGAAGGCCTTGGGCGGTTCCGCCGCAATCTGAGCAACACCCCCGAAGATGAAAAGCGTAATGCTGCGCACCGGAATTTTGAATCGCAATGCGACGACAGAATGCCCGAGTTCATGGAGCAGCACGCTCACAAAGAGCATGATGGCCGTCACCGCACCCATAAACCAATACAGGAGCGGCGGCCAATTCTTGAACTCGGCGGGATAGTAACTGCCCCCCAGCGACCAGGTGAGCAGCGCGAAGATCAGAAACCAGGAATAATCCAAACCAATGGGAATACCCAGAATCCTGCCTAATGGGATGTTGTTGTGTCGCATCATGATCGTTCTTCCTGAGGGCTGCGCCAACGGATCATTTCCTTCGTTATAGTACGTGAATTTTCCGAGCAAGAGCAAGGTGACAGGCCCCGCACTCGCCACGCCTTTCCCTCTGTTCCAGTCATGCCCCCTGCTAAGCCTGTGACGATCCGATTGTTTCAGAGGTTCTCCTTTTGAATTCCTTTTTCCCCCTTCAGTCTTTTTGAAAGAGGGAAAAAGGAATTTGTTTTTTAGTGAGCGGTGCGTTTTTGGAAGCCCTTGCCGTCGGGGGAAGAGGGGGTCGTCTTGGATGGTCTTGCGGGATGACGTTTATGGAGGAGGATAATATGAAGTCAATTAATGAAGTGAGGTTACTCGGGTTTTTAGGCAATGCACCCACGGTCTCTAAGGCGGAGAAAGGACAGGTGGCCACGTTTTCGATGGCGACGAGTGTCCGGGTAAAAGGAAGTAACGAGGAGCGAACGGAGTGGCATCAGATCGTGATGTTCGATCCCTTTGTGGATGTCTACGGGACGCTGCTTAAGAAAGGAAGCCGGGTATTTATCGAGGGTTGGTTGAAAACCACAACACGGGAGGTCAAAGGCGCGAAGCGATCGAAGACGGAGGTCGTGGTGACGAACGTGATCGATCTGGAGAAGCGCGCGGCCGCTTAAGGAGGGGGATGCCGGCGGGTGCGGCTGTTTGGGTGGCCGCATCCGCCGGGCCTCTGGGATTGTTTAGAATGACACCCGAATTATTTTCTTGTTGGCGAAAATCTGATGCGCGTCTTAAGACGCTTTGAGACGAAAGGGCCGGATGGTTTCTAATGCATCGGCCTCGGTCTGGCTTGCTTTGCATAAATCCCAATGAAGCTGAAGATTCATCCAGAAGTCTCCGGGTATGCCAAAAAATTTTGCGAGTCTTACGGCCGTCGCAGGGGTGATTCCGCGCCGCTGATTCACAATCTCATTAATCTGCTGGTAAGGCACATGGATCTCATTTGAGAGCTGCCTCTGAGTAATCCCCATCGGAATTAAGAACTCTTCAAGAAGCATTTCACCGGGATGGGTGGGTGTCCTATTTGTCGATATTCGAACCATTCATGACTCCAGGCAAAACAAATCCGATTGAGGCAGAATCTATGTGAGTTTACTGGAAACGTAGCGGTTTAAACTGATGCCTTGTTCTGCTGCCTCTGTCGCGATGTGTCGGTGTTGTTCTGGCGGAATACGCACCATAAATTTTCCGCTATAGTCCTTTTCTGCGATCGGCTCCGGAATGATTTCGTCGTTCGTCGCCATATCCTTTACAACTTCTTTTACAAGTTCGAGCATGTTTTTAAGTGCGTCCGCCGGTGCTTCCGCTAGGGTAGAGAGACTGGGGAACTCTGCACAGAGTGCGACATATTCCCCGTCCTCTTCTGACCAAGTAACGCGGTATGTGTAATGTTTATAATTAACCATTGTCCTCATCCTCCATTCTGCGAATTGCAGCCAATACTTGCCTGACTTGGTAAGGCTTGGCCTTCCCATCCTTACTCTTTTGGATATTTACGCGGGGGTCGCCCTGCCACGGTGTTTTGTAAACATGGTGGCTCGTGCCCTTGTTGCGTGGTTCTCCAAAATAATGAGCACATAGCTTGGCGAGGTCGGCAAACTTCACGTTTTTAGGGTTCTCTGCAATCTCTTTGAGTTGTTTGTCGGTCTTACGCATAGAGCTATTATAGTACCAATATTGATACTATGCAAGCGATAAGAGCGACATTGTCGCTCATTAAAAGTATCCGTTAAACTAGGGGAAGTTCAGGTCTTGCAATAACATATTTATTTTTATAATGTGTCGGGATGCCTCGCCCCCTTCGCATTGAGTTCCCGGGAGCCATCTATCACGTCATCGAATAATAGGAACAGATACTGCTTCTCCATTCTCTGTTTCTCTTGGAATTCGATAAATTCCAAAGTGTAAACTTCCATTAAATATAAGATGTATACGATGCATATCGTATCGATTTTTTTCCTTTTTGAATAAATTATATTCCGAATATACTCTTTAAATTCAATATTTTATGTATTTTGTTGAAAAAAGGCTAAAGTTTTCTTCAGGGGCTGCCGATAAGACAGGGTAAGGAGAGAAACGATGTTGTCACCCATTACAAGTTCATTATCGGGTATTTCGGCCAGCGTGAAGAAGATTGAAGCCGTTTCCAATAATACGGCCAATTTCAGCACGAAGGGTTTTAAGAAAGATACGGTGCTTCAAAGCGAAGGTGGAACGGGTGGGGTGGTTGTGCATATCGAAAAGAACCTCAGTCCCGGTCCGCAGCTTCCAGAACCCGATGGGTCTTATGTCGAAGGCTCAAATGTCGATTTAGCCGAGGAAAGCGTAAATCAAATCTTGGCCAAAACTGAATTTAAGGCCAATCTTGCCGCGCTTAAAGCTGCCGACGAAATGGAACAAAGTATTATCGATCTCTTTGCCTAATCCCATAATCCCGCCTGTTCTTTTTCTTTATATCGTCGATCGGTAGCCCGCTTCCTTGCTTTCAATTGCGGCTTGCGCGGCGGCCAGTCTTGCGATCGGTACCCGATAGGGAGAACAGCTCACGTAGTTCATTCCCAGTCGATGACAAAAGGCGATGGAGCTCGGTTCACCGCCGTGTTCGCCGCAGATGCCGATTTTGAGTTTCGCCTTGGTCTTCCTTCCTTTTTCGATTCCAATCTGCATCAGCGCACCCAAGCCTTCTTGATCGATGGCGACGAAGGGGTCTTGTGGCAGGATGCCTTTTTCGACATACTCGGGTAAAAAAGTTCCGGCATCGTCGCGCGAAAGGCCAAAGGTCGTCTGCGTGAGGTCGTTTGTCCCGAAGGAAAAGAAGTCGGCTTCCTTGGCGATTTGGTCGGCAAGGAGGGCGGCGCGCGGCAGCTCGATCATCGTCCCGATGGTATAACTGATTTGGGTCTTGCGTCGATCCATCACCTCCTTCGCCTTGCGGATGCAAAGGGCTTTAAGCTGGGCCAATTCGTTGACATGGGCCACGAGGGGAATCATGATTTCCGGTATCACGTCGATCTGTTTTTTGCGCAAACTGCAGGCGGCCTCGATAATGGCTTCGACTTGCATTTCGTAGATTTCTGGGAAGCTAATGCCGAGGCGGCAGCCGCGGTGGCCCAACATGGGGTTGAATTCGTGAAGGGAGCGCGTCTTTGCCCGGAGGGTTTCCACCGGAACCTTCATTTCTTGCGAAAGGTTTTGCAGGTCGGCCTCGGTTTGCGGAAGAAATTCGTGAAGTGGAGGGTCGAGGAGTCGGATCGTGACAGGTAGGCCCTTCATCTCCTGGAGGATTTTCACAAAATCGCCTTTTTGCATGGGCAGTAATTTCGCCAAGGCCTTCTTCCGGCCTTCAAGCGAAGCGGCTAAGATCATCTCTCGGACCGCCTGAATCCGGTCTTCCTCAAAAAACATGTGTTCCGTCCGGCACAGGCCAATCCCTTCTGCGCCGAATTCTCTGGCGACGCGGGCATCCCGTTTATTGTCGGCATTGGCGCGTACTTTCAGGCGCCGGATGCCGTCGGCCCAGCCCATTAAGGTTTTAAAGGCCGCGCTCAACTTGGGTTGGATGAGTTTGACTTCACCTAGGATCACCTCGCCGGTTGAACCGTTGAGGCTGATAAAGTCGCCGCCTTTCACCGTTACCCCTCGGGCCACAAAGGTCTTCGCCGCCACGTCGATGACGATTTCTCCACAGCCGGCCACGCAACACTTGCCCATGCCCCGCGCCACCACGGCGGCGTGGGACGTCATGCCGCCGCGCGCCGTCACGATGCCTTCGGCGGCGTGCATGCCGCCGATGTCGTCGGGCGAGGTTTCGGATCGGACGAGGATGACTTTCTCGTGTCGCTCGGCCATCGCCTCGGCTTCTTCGGCGGAAAAAACAACCTTGCCGATCGCGGCGCCGGGTGAGGCGGGCAGCCCTTTGGCGATCACGTTGAGTTTTACCTTCGGGTCGATCATCGGATGCAGCAGCTGGTCGAGTTGTTGGGGGTCAATTCGTAAAATCGCAGTTTTCCGGCTGATGAGTTTTTCTTCAACCATGTCGACCGCAATTTGAATTGCCGCCGCTGCCGTGCGCTTGCCGACGCGGCTTTGCAGCATGTAGAGCTTGCCTTCTTGAATGGTAAATTCGATGTCGAGCATGTCTTTGTAATGTTTTTCCAGTTTTTTATAAATGGTGAGCAGAGATTGATAGGCCTTGGGCAAACGTTTTTTCAGGGCCTCGATGGCCAGGGGTGTTCGGATGCCCGCGACCACGTCTTCGCCCTGGGCGTTGAAGAGGAATTCGCCGAAGAATCGTTTTTTTCCGGTGGAGGGATCGCGTGTAAAGGCCACGCCGGTGCCGGAGGTTTCGCCCATGTTGCCGAAGACCATGGCCACCACGCTGACGGCCGTGCCCCAATCGTCCGGGATATTGTTTAAGCGCCGATAGGTGTTCGCTCGTTTTCCGTACCATGAATTAAAGACGGCGTCGATGCCGAGGCGGAGTTGTTCGAAGGGATCTTCCGGAAAGGCCGAGCCTGTTTCCTTCCGCACGATTTTTTTAAATTCTTTCACGAGATCCACAAGGGCCTCGACGGTGAGGTCCGTATCCAGATAAGCGCCAAGGCTTTGTTTCTTTTGTTCGAGGACCTGCTCGAAGCGTTCCCGATCGATCTTTAAGACCACACTGCCGAACATCGAAACAAAACGCCGGTAGGCGTCGTAGCCGAAACGTTCGTTGTCGGTTTTTTTTATGAGCCCTTGCACGGTTTGATCGTTAAGTCCCAGATTTAAAACCGTGTCCATCATGCCGGGCATCGAGGCCCGCGCACCGGAGCGCACGGAAACCAGCAAGGGTTCCAGCGGATCGCCGAATTTCAGGCCGAAGGACTTCTCCACCTTTTTGAGCGCGGCCAAGGCCTCTTGCCACAGCCCTGTCGGGTAGCGTTTGTCGCGTTGATAAAACGCGAGGCAGGCCTCGGTGGTAATTGTAAAACCCGCCGGTACCGGAATGCCCAAACGCGACATTTCCGCCAGCCCGGCACCCTTGCCGCCCAAGAGGTCTTTCATATCGCCGCGCCCTTCGGCCTTGCCATCGCCGAAGCTGTAAACGTATTTTTTGCCTTTCATTCATTTTCTCCTAAAAGTGAGGTTTAAGCGCCTATGCAAGTTGGGATTTGCGGGCAAATTCCCTGATCGACGCGACTTGCTTTAAGTCCGTGTTTCGTTCTCCACAATTTTTGAAAAATCACCGAATCGGATAAAGAGGGTCTGTACGGCATGTAATAGGCTTAGGCGGTTCTGCCGAATGGCTTCGTTTTTATCCATCACCATCACCGCGTCGAAAAATCCATTCAAGGGTTCAAAAAGGCCTGCGAGCGATTCGAGTATAAGGACATAGTGACCTTCGATCCAGAGCGGCTCGATGTTTTTTTCGATGGTGACGATTGCCTGGTGTAGATTTTTTTCCGCAGCTTCTTTTATCAAGTTTGTGTCGAGCCTGCCCCTAAAGCCGTCGGGGAGAATGCGGATGGCCCGTTTAAAGGCCGTCATCAGTGGGGAGAACAGGGGGGCTTTAGAAAACTGAACCAGGGCCTCGGCCCTTGAGATGATGTCGGCGGGGTAATCGACGCTTCCGGAGAGCAGGGCCTCCCGTAGATCATAGCGCAGCCCTCTGGATTGAAGCTCGGCATCGATCCGTTGCGTTAAGAACTGAGCTACAGCCTGAGCCGTCTTTTTCCCGGCAAATTTTTCCTGGGCTTCGTATTGTCCGACCGCTTCAGTGAGAATCGTTTCGATGGAAAGCGCTCGAAAGGCCTCTTCCGAGAGTAAGATCTGAATCAGGCCGAGACCTTGCCGCCGCAAGGCATAGGGATCTTCCGATCCGCTGGGAATCAGGCCCACGCCGAAGCAGCCGACAATCGTGTCTAATTTATCTGCAAGGGCGAGTATTCGTCCGTGCCGCGTAGCCGGAAGCGGGCCTCCGGATTGATGGGGGAGGTAGTGCGCTTCGATGGCCGCCGAAACCTCGGCGGGCTCGCCATCCAAGGCGGCGTATATCCGGCCCATCGTACCTTGCAGCGAGGGAAATTCCCGGACCACGCCCGTCAAGAGATCGGCCTTGGCGAGGAGTGCCGCGCCTTGGGCCTTGAGGATATCGGTCTTGTCGCCGCCCGTCTCTTTGGCGATAAAAACGGAAAGGGCGCAAAGGCGGACGGTTTTTTCCTGAAGGCTTCCGAGTTTTTCTTGAAAGGTCACGCGATCGAGGGCCGCCGAGAAGTCGGTCAAGTCCTGTTTTCGATCCTGTTCGAAATAAAAGCGGGCGTCCACCAGCCGCGCCCGCAACACGCGCTCGTTGCCTTTTTGGATCATGCTCATATCTTCAGAAACGACATTCGAGACGGTAATAAAATGAGGAAGCAAGGCGCCTTTGTCATTATAAACGGGGAAGTAGCCTTGGTGTTCCGCCATAGCGGTCGTAATAATTTCTTTGGGTATGTCTAAAAAATCCGCATCGAAATTTCCACAGAGGGCTTTAGGATATTCCACCGTATCGGCAGCCTGAGCAAGGAGGCCTTCGTCGGCGACGACACGACCTTGCTTTTCCATCGCCAAGGCTTGAACTTCTGACTGAATAAGACGCATGCGTTCTTTGGTATTGATCAGCACAAATCGCTTTCGCAAGCCTTCTCGATAGGATTCGAAGTCGTGCACCTCGAAAGCGTCCGGCGCCATAATGTGATGTCCCTGGGACAAATTTCCAGACGCCACGCCGGCATAGGAAAAGGGGACGCGCTTGCCGTCATAGATGGCCAAAAGGGATCGAATGGGCCGAACAAAGGCCACACCGCTGTCATTCCATCGCATGGATCGGGGAAAGGTCAATTGGGCGATCATCTCTGGGATGAGGCTTTCAAGGCGCCCCGCTGTCGGCGCGCCCACGCGTTCCCGAGTGAACACGAGATATTCGCCCTTCTTCCCCTTGGCCGCCGGGCCGAGGCTTGCTGCGTCTTGAATCTGGATCTCCGGAAGGTCGACACCCTGCGATTTTGCAAAGCCGAGGGCCGCAGGTTTCGGTTTACCTTTCTCGTCAAAGGCGGCCTGTTTCGGCGGGCCGATAATGCGCTCGGTTTTCGTTTCTTGTTTGGGCGCGAGATGGGCCACATGAAGGACGATGCGTCGCGGCGTGCCGTAGACTTCGGCTTTGCTAAAAGGAAGGCCGTTTGCGTTAAAGACTTTCTCAGAAAGTTCAGCCAGTTGCTTTAAAGTCGTCGGAAGCACGTTGGATGGAATTTCTTCGACCCCAATTTCGATGAGTAGGGGACGTTGTGTATCGGGACCGTTTGGACTAACGCGATCGTTCATTTTTTAGAAGGGGAAAGCCCGCAGCTTCTCTAAGTTGAAGATATTGGGCCGCGCAGGCGCGGGCCAGGCCTCGGACACGTCCGATGTAGCCGGTGCGTTCGGTCACGGAGATGGCACCCCGCGCGTCGAGCAAGTTAAACAGATGCGAACTCTTGATGCACTGATCGTAGGCGGGCAGGACAAGGTCTTTTTTGATCAAGGCCTTTCCCTCCATTTCCGCATGGTCGAACAGGGTCTTTAGGGTCGCCACATCGGCCGATTCGAAATTATAGCGGGAAAATTGAACCTCGCCCTCGTGATGCACATCGCCATAATGCAGGTCGTCGGTCCAAAGTAAATCGTAGACATTGTCAACGCCCTGCAGATACATGGCGACCCGCTCCAGACCGTAGGTGATCTCCACCGAGACCGGGTCGAGGGCGATGCCCCCGATTTCCTGAAAATAGGTAAATTGGGTAATTTCCATGCCGTCGAGGCGAACCTCCCAGCCCAATCCCCAGGCCCCCAAAGAGGGCGATTCCCAATCGTCCTGCACGAAACGGATGTCGTGCTCGTTCAGGGCCAAGCCGAAGGACGAGAGACTCTGCAAATAAAGATCTTGGATGTCTTCGGGTGCGGGCTTCAAGAGGACCTGATATTGATAGTAATGCTGGAGACGGTTGGGATTTTCGCCGTAGCGCCCGTCGGTCGGTCTCCGGGAGGCTTGAACATAGGCGGCTTTCCAGGGTTCAGGGCCCAGGGCCTTTAAAAAGGTGGCCGGGTGAAAGGTGCCTGCGCCGACTTCATTGTCATAAGATTGAAGGATGAGGCAGCCCCGTTCGGCCCAGAAGCGATGAAGCGAGAGAAAAAGGTCTTGGAAGCTCAGGCACTGGCTTTGGGTCGATAACACGAGTCGGCTCACCTAGAGGATGCGGCTCCAAAAGTACCAGAATGGAAGAAATGATGTCAACGGAACAATAGGGAAAGCCTCAGAAATACGAGGGTTTTCGTATTGTTTTTTTGTCTCCGGTGCTTGTCATAGGACTAAGTTGGATGACATGGGGTTCTTAGTCCGAGGCCCTGAGGGTAGGGAAGGCCTCTTTATCTCCCGAGAAAACAAGCTGCCCTTTCCGCCAAAGAAGATAGATAGAAGGCAAAAGCAAGAGCTCCATCAGCGTTGCAGTGGCCATGCCGCCGACCATGGGGGCGGCAATACGCTTCATGACATCGGCCCCGGTGCCCGTGCTCCAGAGGATGGGCACCAAGCCGGCGATGGTGGTGGTCACCGTCATCAGCTTCGGTCGTACACGCAAGACCGCCCCTTCCATCACGGCGGCGTAGAGGTCCGGCAGACTCGCCAGACGACCTTCCGAACGGCGGCGGTCATAGGCCTCGTCCAAATAGAGAATCATCACCACGCCGGTTTCGGCGTCAACCCCGGCCAGGGCGATGATACCCACCCAGACGGCGATGCTCATGTTGTAGTCTAAAAGGGTGATGATCCATGTGGCGCCGATGAGAGAAAAAGGGATGGTCAAAAATATAATCAAGGTTTCCGGTACCGACTTGAAATGAAAATAAAGCAACAGAAAGACGATCAAGAGCGTGAGGGGGACGACAATTTTAAGCTGTGCTTTTGCCCGTTCGAGATAGGCATATTGCCCGGCCCAATTGAGGGCGTAGCCTGGCGGAAGGCTTACAGATGCCGTGACCTTGGCCTTCGCCTCTTGGACAAAGCCGCCCAAGTCGCGTCCGGCGACATCCACGAAAACCGTTCCCGTGAGCCGGCCGTTTTCGTTTTTAATCATCGGCGGCCCTTCGGTGTAGGCGATCTCGGCCAGGGCTGAAAGCGGAATCTGTGCGCCCCTGGGCGTGGCGATGAGGACGCGTTTTATTTTTTCGATATCGTCGCGGTATTCGCGGGCGTATCGCACATTAATGGGATAGCGCTCCCGGCCCTGAATCACCTGGGAGATGTTTTTCCCGCCGATGGCCGATTCGATGACCTCCTCGATTTCTCCGACGGTGAGGCCGTAGCGGGACGCTTCTTCCCGTTTAATGTCGATGTCGAGATAGTAGCCTCCCGTTACCCGCTCGAAAAAGGCCGAGCGCACGCCGTCCATCCCGCTGATGAGGCCCTCGATCTGCAGCCCTATTTTTTCTATCCCCTTTAGATTGGGTCCCAAGACCTTAATACCCACGCTGCTGCGCACGCCCGTCGCCAGCATTTCGGTTCGTGTTTGAATGGGCATCCACCAGATATTCGGCATGCCGGGGAAACGGACTTTTTTATCCATCTCGGCAATGAGGCCGTCCCAAGTGAGTCCAGGCCGCCATTCGGCTTTGGGCTTTAAGGTAATGGTTGTCTCGGTCATGGAGATCGGCGCGGGATCTGTCGGTGTATCTGCCTGGCCGATCTTACCGAAGACCCGCGCGACCTCGGGGATTTCCATCAGCAATTCATCCTGCCGCTGAAGCAGGCGCGTCGCCTCCGTGATCGAGATGCCGGGAAGGGTCGTCGGCATGTATAAAATTGCACCTTCATTCAGAGGCGGCATGAATTCCGAACCCAGTTTGAGAAAGACCGGCACGGTGCTGAAGAGCAGGATGAGGGCGACGAAGAGCAGGGTCTTGGGCCAGCGGAGTACGGCCCTCAAAATGGGGTCGTAAAGGGCGATTAAAAAACGGCTGACCGGGTGCCGCGCCTCCGGGCGGATCTTGCCGCGGATGAAGATCACCATCAAGGCGGGGGTGAGGGTGATGGCGAGGAAGGCCGAGAAGAACATCGCGAGCGTCTTGGTGTAAGCCAGGGGCTGGAAGAGCCGGCCTTCCTGGCCCTGGAGCACGAAGATGGGAAGAAAGGCGACCGAGATAATCAGCAGGGCGAAAAAGAGCGCCGGGCCGACTTCTTGGGCCGCCGCGATAATGGCATCACTCCGGGATCCCTGCCGACCGGAGGCCTCCCATTTCTCCAGTTTTTTGTGGGCGTTTTCCACCATGACGATGGAGGAGTCCACCATCGCCCCGATCGCAATCGCGATGCCGCCGAGGGACATAATATTGGACGTGATTTTGAGATAGTGCATGAGAATGAAGGAAATCAAGATCGCCACCGGGAGGTTAATCATCACCACCAAGGCGCTCGGTAGATGGAACAAGAAGACCAGGCTGACCACGCTCACCACCAGGGCCAGTTTCAGCAGTTCCTCTTTCAAGGTGTCGATGGAGGCATGGATGAGTTCCGAGCGGTCATAGGTTGGCACGATTTTCATGCCCTCCGGTAGTGAGGGCAACATTTCCGTGATCTTTGCCTTCACGCCCTCGATCACCTTCAAGGCGTCCTCCCCGTAGCGCATGACGACGATGCCGCCGACCACTTCGCCTTGGCCGTCCAATTCTACGACCCCGCGCCGGATGTCGGGACCGAAGGCGACTTCCGCGATATCGCCGACGCGGACTGGCGTTCCTTCGGTCTCGCTCCGGAGTACAACCTGGCGGAGATCGTCCAGCGACTGGATGTAGCCCCGTCCGCGCACCATGAATTCCCGTCCGGCCTGTTCAATCACGCGGCCGCCGACATCGTTATTGCTCATGCGGATCTGTTGTGTGACATGAGAAAGCGACAATCCGTAGGCCGCGAGTTTGTTGGGATCGACGTTCACTTGATACTGCTTGACATGCCCGCCGATGGAGGCGACCTCGGCCACGCCTGGCACGGCCTGCAAGGCGTAACGCAAAGTCCAATCTTGAAAGCTACGGAGCGCAGCAAGGTCTTGCCTACCCGATGCGTCGACCAAGGCGTATTGATAGACCCAGCCCACGCCCGTGGCGTCCGGCCCCAGTCTCGGTGTGATGCCATCGGGGAGTTTGTCGCCGACCCCCTGCATGTATTCCAAGACCCGGCTCCGCGCCCAATAGAGGTCCGTGCCGTCCTCGAAAATCACGTAGACATAGGAGTAGCCCAGCATGGACTGGCCCCGGACGGTTTTCACTTTGGGGGCCGAGATCATGGAGGAGACGATGGGATAGGTGACCTGGTCCTCCACCAAGTCCGGGCTCCGCCCGGGCCACTCCGTATAGATAATCACTTGGATGTCCGAAAGATCGGGCAGGGCATCCAGAGGAACCTTTCGCATTGCCCAGACACCCCAGGCCGAGAGAAAGCCGATCAGGAGCAAGACTAGAAATTTATTTTTTGCGCTGAGTTCGATAATTCGCGCCAGCATCCGCATTTTCCTTTCAGATTAAAACAGCATTCGCGTTTGGCCGATGAATGAGGAGGGGGGCGCCTCCTTCATCGATACTCGACCCTACATGCCGGGCATGCCTTTCATATCGTCCATGTCCATTTCGCCACCCGCCTCCAGCACGAATTTTTCTGAGCGCTCGGGTTTTCCGGGAAGCCTGACATGGGCCGTGACTTCCCAGGATCCCGCCATGCCGAAATTAACCGCCGCTTCATAATGGCCGTCCCGAAATTCGGCAGGCCGTTTCGTCACCCGCATGCCGGGCATTGGCATGGTGTAGGCGAAAACCACTTTTGCGTTTTCGACCCCCTTGCCGCTGCTGTCCGCGATCTTCAATTTCAAACGGTTTTCGCCCTCTTGCGGCGGGCTGGGTTCCGTGGAGAGGGTCCAAGTCATGCCCTCCACCGTAAGACTTTGTACTGTGGCGGTTTTTATCTCCGACATCCCCTTCATTTCTTTCATGCCCCCCATATCCATTTCGCCCATCTGGGCCTGCTCCATCTTAATGCCGCCCATGCCCAAGGCCCCCATCATGTTGGCGGAGGCCATCAGCTTGCTTTCGGAGTCGATCAGGAAGTTCCCGGCGCTGACGACGCGTTCGCCCGCTTTTAGCCCGGAGAGGACGATGTAGGTTTCTCCGTTTCGGCTGACTTCCACATTCCGGGCGTCGTACATGCCCATGCCACGGTCAACGAAGACGATGCGGCGAAGGCCGGAATCGAGCACGGCCGATTCGGGAATCACGAGGGCCCGTCCAATAGGCGCATTGAATAGAACCTCGGCGAACATCTCCGGTTTTAAACGCAGGTCTGAATTGGGCAAGTCCAGTCGTACGCGAACCGTTCGTGTTTCGGGATTGAGCACCGGATCGATAAAGGCGATCTTTGCCGTGAAGCGCTCTCCCGGGAGCGCGGAGACATGGATCTCCGCATCCTGTCCGGGTGAAAGGGTGCCCATCTCCGATTCGTAGACCTCGGCGAAAACCCAGACCTTGGAGAGATCGGCGATTTCGTAGAGGGCCATCTCGGGCGTGATGCGCATGCCCTGTGTGCCCCTGCGTTTGATGACGACACCGTTGATGGGGGCATAGACGGTCATCACGGTATCGGCTTTTCCTCGCTCTTCCAGGTCTTGAATCTGTCTTTCGCTAATGTTCCACAAGCGCAGCCGTTTCTTCGCGGCCTCCACCAATAAATTGCCCGTCTGCCTTACCTCTGCGACTGGACTGGCTTGAAGTTTCGCCTGGCTTTTTAAGGCCAATAGATACTCCTGCTGGGTGGAAAGAAAGTCCGGCGCGTAAACGCTAAAGAGCGGATCCCCTTTTTTTACGGCCTGTCCCGTGAAATTCACGAAGAGATCCTCAATCCAGCCCTCGACCCGAAGGTGAATTTGCGCAAGTCTGCGCTCGTCATAGGCCACGCGCCCCATGGCGCGGATCGTTTTAACCAGGTCTTGTTCTTCTACTGTCGCGAGCTTCAGGCCAATACGCTCCGCCTTGAGTGCATCCACCATGGTGGGCGGCTGCGCACCCTTTTGGTTTCCCATGTCCATGCCCGCCATACCCTGCATGTTGTCTTGGGCTTTGCTTTCTCCGGCAGTGGAGGAGAGGGGCGTGATCGGAAACAAGGCCAAGGCTGCCACCGCGATGATAAGCAGGGCGGACCTGGGTGAAGTCTTCGTAAGACGAATACGATTCATTGGACATCCTCCTCAATTTTTAAAATTGGTGTTACTTTTTTTCTTTATCCACATTAAAACGGCATCCCGATGACCCCTTCCAGCTCGGCCAGATTTTTATTGAGATCCACGAAGGCGCGAAGGCGAGCCAAGGCGATGTCGCGGAGGCGTTTCTGGGCGTCGATTAAGGTAAGAAAGTCGTTCTTCTGCGTGCTGTAGCCGATAAGCGCGGCCTCCTGGGCCTGTTCGGCCAGGAGCAGCAAGCCGTCTTCGTAGAGCCGGGCGAGACGGAAATTTGTTTCGAAGGCAATGTAGAGGGCCTGAACCTGAAAGCGCGTTTCGTTGACGGCGGCCCGATAGGCCGACTCGGCGCGATGCCGCTCGGCCACGGCTTCCCGGATTCCTGCTTCATGGCTTTTTGGGTTGAGCCAAGGCAGGTTCATTTTAAAAGAGGTCATCCAGCGGTTTTGGCCGCCGTGCACATCCCAATAAGACAACTCGGCCATAAAGTCGGGTTGGAAAGAAGCCTTGGCCAGGGCGATGTTTGCGTCGCCCCGTTCAATGTTCAGGGCCCCGCCCCGATGTTCTGGGCGTGATTTTTCGGCCGCGGCTTGAAGCGCATCGAGCGGAGGCAGTTGAAGGGGGAGGCCCGGCGCTTCCGGAAGACCGAGGGGCGCTTCGACCGGGCGATTCAAGAGGCTGTAAATCCTTCCCGCCGCGCTTTCTAGAAATTGCTTCAGGCTCTCGCCTTGATTGGCGAGATCTAAGACCTCCATTTGCGCGCGAAGCACATCTTGCTGGCCGACTTTGCCGGCAGAAAATAATGCTGTGGCCGCCAGGGCAAAACGCTCGGAAAGCGCCTGCTGTTCATGATGAATTTCGAGATTTTGATGTGCGAAGTAATAGTCGAAGTAGGCCTGTTTGCCTTGGGCGATCAATCGGCGTTCAAGGCCCCTCAAGGTTTCGATGGAGATCCGGGCTTCCAATTCGGCAATACGCCCGCGCTTGTCTCGTTTTCCTAAAAAAGGCAGGCGCTGAGACAGGCTGTACCAGGTTTCGTTGGCCTCGAACCAGTCGAAGTTCGAAGGAATGGACCACTGCATTAGACCGATTTCCGGATCGTCGAGGGCGCGGGCCTGAGGGATTTTTTCGCGCTCGCCTATCAGTCCGGCCCGTGCGGCCTTGAGCTCCGGGTTGTGTTGCATCAAGGCGGTAACAAGCGCATCGAGCGTGAAAACGGGCTGGCTTTTCTCCTCGGCCCAACCGGGGCCTGCGACCATTGCCCCGTAAAAAAAGACAGCAATCCACATGAGAGACTTCATGACAAAAGATTTCATGAGCACTCCATTTCTAATTTTATTAAAAATAGACAAAAGGGACACCGCGCCACATGATGATGCGGAAAGCCATGTCGCTCAAGATTCTAGAGACGAAAAAAGATAAAGCGGGGGATTAAATCAGGAGGCTGTGGTGAACGATAAAAAGATCTTGAATGCTCTGCCCCTCGATCTGTTGCACATCGAGAAGGTTCGAGGAAGGGGTCGCCGCTATGATTGAATTGGCGATGAGGCTCAGGCCGTCTTCACATAGAATCGCCATAGAAAAAGGCTGTTCGGGCGATTGAAGCGAGCGATGTTGGTCGGACAAATTACAAAAACGCTGGGCCGTTTCGGGGGAGGGCAGGGTCTTGCAAGGCATGGCCTTGTGATCTGCCGTGGGATTGCCGCCCAATGCCATGTGTTCCAGCATGCAGGCATCGGCCATAGGAAGGGCGAAGAACATGAGCCCGAGGACGATGGCGACGATCCGTTTTGTTTTTTTCTTCGAATTCATTTCAAAAGCCATCCGCAGATTTCAGCCCAATAGTATAGGCGGCTTCGGCCAATGTCAATACGGCGGGTTTTGGGTTCCGGGATAGGGTGCTCGTCTCTCTTTTCCGATTTGAAATCGTATGTTATTGGACGCGAGTGGTTTTGGCGGATTGAGGCGTGGGGAAGGAAGTCGATCCGAATTGTTGCGGGGCCTTACCGGTGAGATGGGAGACGTAGGCGATTAAAACGGATTCGATTTCTTTTTTCATCTGTGCGGAGGGCTTTAGTCGATGAGCACGGAGAAAATCCATTTTCTGGGAGGCATGCAGAAAGGCGCGGGTCCCCTGAGAGATGGCGATAAGGGCCGGGTTACCTGTGTCGCAATGACCACAGATGGCGCCGCCGGCTTTGCAGGAGAAGTGCACACCCAGCCGCAGGCCCGCTTTGAAGGCTTTTTTGCACTTGAGGCAAGGGTCCCATTGCGGTTGATAGCCGCAACAAGCGATGAGCCGGTTGATGAAAAGCATCGTCGAAAGCGGGCGGTCTTCGCCCGTTTCGAGGCGGTCGAGGCCTTGCAAGAGCAACTTAAAAATATCGGGATCGGCCTGGCGCTCGGGGGTCATCTGTTTAACCCAATCGACCATGCGCAGGGCGGATTCGATGCCCGTCCAGTCTTCCCGCAGCGCTTGGAAGGACTGGAGGATGTCGCACTGGTTCACGCGCGCCAGTTTGTCGCCCCCCTTTTCGAAGACGATGAGTTTGCAATGCGTGAAGGCCTCGAGCGAAGCCCCGAAGCGGCTCTTCATCCGCCGCGCCCCATTGGCCACGCCCGCAATCTTGCCTTTCTCCGCCGTAAAAAACGTGACTAACTTATCGGCCTCGCCCAACCGAATGCTCCCAAGCACGATGGCTTCTGTAGTGAGAAGGGCCATAAAGCTTTATCCTGTTGGTTCTAAACCGATTGACCCACGACTTAACACTAAACCAAGTCAAGTATTATGGAGTCGGGTTGAGCCAAGTTGGTCAAGTGTAGCTATTAATTCCTATTTTCTCATATGCTTTAGAACTGATCTTTTTCGAAAGGTCACTATGAAATTTTGACTCTGAATTGGTAACAAATGAGGTGTTAGTCCCTTCTTTGTCTGCCCAAATAATGAAATCGATCTTTTCAATGTCACCGTTTTTAATTAGTCTTTCTAAATAGCGTAAATCTATTGGATCAGAAGTCTGATCTGGTGTGGTTCGTCCCGTTAGAACAAACCATAAATCTTGATACCCCACATAACCATGATGATTTATAAAAAATAAAATGTTAGGAACCTTGTGGTCAGGGTTGACAGAAAGAAACTGCTTTGTTGACTCATGAATTTTGTTTTGTATTTTATTATAAGTTGGGTCGGAATGTTCCCCTAGAACTTTATACTCAATAATTGATTTCAGTTCACAGTATCCAAACCGTTCGCCATTTATGAGCAATTCGAAATCAGGATTTTTATCCATTTGTTTTTTCCCAAAACAGCGTGCTTCGATATTCTTAGCCTTGAAAAAGTTTACGACTAGTCCTTTATCCGCCTTGTCTTCTTTCATAAATTATAAACCGAATCTAATTTTTCATTTGGAATGTTTGACGCTTAACCGGTAAATGAGTGAGCAAGGGCTCCTCGACTTTTAGGGAAGCCCTCAATCAGTCCGTATTGTAAGGTCTCCGTTAATGTTTTACAACTCTAGCGGAAGGCGCTATTCTAGCGCTCGTCATGCCGCAAAGTGGGCTAGTTCTGCATAAGAGAGACGAACTAAAAGGAATTTGTTGACTTGATACTGCGCAACATAAAACAGATCGCCCTAATCACCGGCCCGCTCTTGGCCCTACTCGTTCCGGTCTTGTTCGACATCCAGGCGCATCCGCAGGCCGCCGCGATGCTGGGCATCGCCTTGTGGATGGCGCTATGGTGGATGACGGAGTGCGTGCCGCTGGCGGTGACGGCGCTGATTCCGCTGATCGCTTTTCCCCTGACGGGGATTGCCGCCGGAAAAGAGACGGCGCCGCGTTATATGACGAGCACTATCTTTCTTTTCTTGGGCGGTTTCCTCATTGCGCAGGCCATGGAGGCGACGGGGCTGCATCGCCGGCTTGCGCTTTTTATTCTCTCGCGTTGGAACGCCAGTCTCACGCAGATCCTCATCGGCTTTGCGCTGGCGACGGCCTTTCTTTCGATGTGGATTTCCAATACAGCCACGACGATGCTCATGGCGACCATTGCCCTAGCCGTGCTCTCCCGTTTGGATCGGGAACTTAAGCCGGAAGAGATGAAGGTTGTCGCCTCGACCCTGCTCTTGACCATCGCCTATTCCGCCAACATCGGCGGCATGGGCACGCCGGTGGGCAGCCCGCCTAATTTGGTTTTTCTCGAAACGATGAAACGAACCTTTCCCGAAAACGTCCCGAGTTTCCTGCAATGGATGATGATTGGTGTGCCCGTCGTGATCGCCGGTCTGACCGTACTTTATTTCATGGAAGGTCGGCGACTGCGCCATCTCCCTTGGTCGGAATCGGCGGTGACGATGCTCAAGCAAGAGGCCCAAGGCCTGGGTCCGATGCGAGGCGATGAGCGTTTTGTCGCGGCCATACTGAGCCTCACGGCCTTGGCCTGGATGACGCGCGAAGGCATCGCGGGCGAGGGTTTCTCCATCCCCGGCTGGTCGGCCCTTTTGCCGCATAAAGGCTTGGATGATGGGACGGTGGCGATTGCCGCGGCCCTTACTTTTTTTGTCGTGCCGATTAAACAAGGCGTGCCGATTTTAGACCGCGCGGCCTTCGCTCGTTTGCCCTGGCATATCCTCCTTTTATTCGGGGGTGGTTTCGCCATGGCCATGGGCATGGAACGCTCCGGTCTTTCGGAAGTCATCGGAAACCAGATGGCTTTTCTTGCGGATGTTTCACCCCTGGTGATGATGCTGGGCCTCGCCCTTTCGGTGACTTTTCTGACGGAGATCACCAGCAACACGGCGACCACGCAAGTGCTGCTGCCTATTCTTGCGGCGGTGGCGGTGGGCAGCGGACAAGATGCTGTGTTGTTGTTGGCGACCGCGACGCTTTCGGCCTCCTGCGCCTTTATGCTGCCGGTCGCAACGCCGCCCAACGCCATCGTTTTTGGCACGGATCGCGTGCCCATGTCGGCGATGATGAAGGCCGGATTCAAGCTGAATCTGGTCATGGCCTTGGTCATTGTCGCGATCGTCCGCTTGCTTCGTTTCGTGCTGCCATGAGCGTTCCGGGAGTGAAAAGGCTTCGTCTCCACAAGACGCTGGGAAAGCAAATCGAGGCCCTGCACCGTGTTCGCCAGCCCCAGGCGCGGCTACAAGCCGATCCTATCGAGATGCCCCGGCGCTATCGCGATCCCTTAGATATCGAAGTCGTCGGCCTCCTTTCGGCGACCTTGGCCTATGGGCGGGTCGGGCTTTTTAAGCCCGTAGTTGAAAAGATACTGTCTTTGTGTGGCGGTTCTCCTTTCCGTTATGTGGCCACTTTCGATGCAAAGCGGGAGCGGCCTCGCTTCAAGGGCCTTTATTATCGATTTAACCGTTCGGAAGACTTTGTCTCTTTCTTGGATCGCATGGGCCAAGTGATTCGACAGCATGATTCGCTGGGGCGCTGCTTTCTTTCCCATTATCGTGAAGCCGATGAAGACATCGGCCCGGCCTTGAGCGGTTTTATCGCCGCCTTGCATGCCGCGCGACCGGACGCCTTGTCGCGCGGTTTAGCCTATATGCTGCCTTCGCCCGAGGCGGGCAGCGCGTGCAAGCGCCTGAATCTCTACCTCCGTTGGATGATCCGGCCTGACGACGGTATCGATTTTGGGTTCTGGAAGGCCATTCCGTCGTCTAAACTCATTATTCCCCTCGATACCCACGTCATCCGCATCGCCGCCTACTTGGGCTTAAGTCGGCGAAAGAGTCCCGATTGGAAGATGGCCAAGGAGATTACGGAGGCCCTCAAACGCTTCGACCCTGCCGATCCCGTGAAATACGACTTCGCCCTTTGTCATCTCGGTATTTCGGGCGATTGCCCGCTTCAGGCAGACCCCGAGAAGTGCGAGGCTTGTCTCTTGCGGGAAGGCTGCCGCCGCGGGCGTCGCGCGCTGCGGCGCATCGCATCCTGAGCGCAGCGTCCTCTGCGTGCAATTTTCGAATCCCCCACCTTCTCCCGCCTTTTTTGGTGGAGGCCACCGAAACTCTGATAGATTTCACGCGCTTGCGCGGGAAAACCGTATTTACACAAAGTGTCGAACATGATAGCATGAGCAGATTTTTAACCTGGAGGTCCTGTCGGCCCATTGGCAAAGTTGTGTAAGTCTATTTTTATTTTCTTTTTTGTCCTCTTTTCTCTCTCTTCCGTGGCACTGGCGCAGGATAGGGAAATCCGGGTGAAGTTGATCGAGATTAAGGGAAACCGTAAGATCGACCGGATGACGATTCTATCCAGGTTGATCATGAAGGAGGGGGATCTCTTTTCTCCGGAAGGCATTCAGGACGAGATTAAAAACCTCTATCAAATGGGCTTTTTCGAACATGTCTCGGTCGAATCGGAAGGGCTTGAAGGTGGCGTCGCGCTTTATTTTATCGTTCAAGAGCGCCCTTTTTTAGTCGATGTGGTCTATGAGGGCAATGAAGATCTGGATGCCGATAAGCTAAACGAAGCCGTTTCAATTCGCACCCAAACATTTTTCGATCCGGAAGCGGTCGCGGCTTACGTTGAAAGACTTAAGTCGGCCTATGAAGCGGAGGCCTACTATAATACCTCCGTCATTCCAGTGACTCAGATTCTGCCCGAAAATAAAGCCGTGCTCACCTTCGTGATCGAGGAAGGCGGTCAAGCCTATATTCGGGAAGTGCGCTTCGAAGGAAATGCCACCTTTAAGAGCAAACGCCTAAAAAAGGAGATCGAGACCTCCAGTTATTTTTGGCTAAGCTCTTGGATTACAGAGTCGGGCCGTTTTAAAAAGGAGCAACTCGATTTTGATCGGGAACGGCTCAAGGAATTTTACATGAACAACGGCTATTTTGACATCGAAATCGGCGCGCCTGAAGTGGTGTTAAGCGAAGACAAAGAATGGTTCGTGATTACGCTGGCGATTCGTGAAGGCGAAATTTACAGCCTGGCTTCCATCGATTACGAGGGCAGCGAGATTTTTGAAAAAGACGAGTTGGTGACCCTGACGGAAAGCAAGTCGGGCGGCATTTTTAATCGCGGCCTCTTGCGTGCCGATATCTCCCGCATGGTTGATCACTATGGGGAACGGGGTTATATCTACGCCAATATCGTCCCCAATATTCAGCCCGGATTAATGGAACGGACGGTCGATGTGGTCTTCCAAATTACCGAGCAAGAACCGGTGAAGGTCCGGGAGATTCATATTTCGGGAAACAACAAAACGCGCGACAAAGTGATCCGTAGAGAAATTCGGGTCAACGAGCAGGAAACCATTAATACCAAGGGCCTACGCCGGAGTTTTCAACGCCTTCACAATCTTAACTTTTTCGAAACAGTGAACATTGTTCCGACGCCGATCGAGCCTGGTTGGGTGGACTTGGATGTCGAGGTGAAAGAAAAGCCCACTGGCACCTTCAGTATTGGCGGGGGCTACAGCTCGGAGGATCAATTCGTGGCCACCATGGATGTGACCATGGGCAACTTTCTCGGCAAAGGCCAGCTGCTTAAGCTACGGGCGGAAACGGGCCGCCGCCGCGATACCTACAGCCTGACCTTTCGGGAGCCCTACCTCTTCGACAGCCAATATTCGGGCACGGTCGATCTTTTTAATCAGGTCCGCGACTTCGGATCCTACGACGAAAAGCGGACGGGCGGTGATCTGATCTTGGGCCGCGCCTTCGGAGAATACACCCGTGCGAGCGCGAGTTATAAGATTGAGACCCTGGAGGTCTTTAATCTCGATACAGTGACACAAAATGTAAAAGACGCCAATAACAACGACATAATCGATCCGAATACCGGTCTACCAATCACGCAAACGGTCGTCAGTCCTTCTGTCCCGATTCAGGCAGAAGAACAATCTCTTTTTGGTGAAACCCTCACCAGTTCCTTGGGTTTCAGTCTGGCACATGATACGCGTGATTTCGCCTTCGATCCTAAGGAAGGGGGCCGAAACTCGATCTCTTTCGAATACGCAGGCACTTTTTTGGGAGGAGACAACGACTACTACAATGTTGTGACCGATTCGAGCCGTTTCTTCCCCCTGTGGTGGGACCACGTTTTTTCTCTCCATGGCCGTTTCGGTTTTGCAGAAGGCATAGGAAGGAAAGACCTGCCGGTTGGCGAACGCTTCTATGTCGGGGGGATTAACACGGTTCGGGGGTTCAAATTCGGAAGAGCTGGACCGGTCTCTACCTTGTTAGATCCAAATGGTAACCCTTTGTTG
Organism: Nitrospirota bacterium; assembly: GCA_029261155.1. GTDB lineage: Bacteria > Nitrospirota > Nitrospiria > SBBL01 > JAADHI01 > JAJDBU01. Next base: position 22,831 of record JAJDBW010000010.1, read on the forward strand.
GACCCAAATGGTAACCCCGTCTTCGGAAATGGTGAAATCTTGGGCGGAAACAAACAGCTCTATTTTAACTTCGAGTATCTCGTTCCCTTGGTCAAGGAAGCGCAGATTAAGCTGGTGCTTTTTTATGACTACGGTGCGGCTTTTGACAACGGACAAGACATCGCGCGTTCTGGCATGCGGAAGTCGGCCGGGGTCGGCATTCGCTGGATCTCGCCGGTGGGTCCTCTGCGTTTAGAGTGGGGACGAAATTTGGAGCCCAGGTTGGGGGAACCCTCTAAAACGGTCGAGTTTTCCATTGGCTCGTTGTTCTAAAAAATAACGTTTTATAAATTAAGATGGACAGGATTTATTCATGGCATCAACTAAGAAAGACATTCGATAGGTTATATCGTTATCAAGGAGGAAGGATGAAAAGATTCGGTTATTTGATCGCCCTGGCCGCCCTCGTTTTATTTACGGGGAATACGGCTTTTTCGGAATCGCTTAATGTGGCCTTCGTCGAGGCGCAAAAGGTCTTGGAAGTGTCCCAGGCCGGTAAGCAGGTGCAAGCCAAGATGGAAGAATTTGTCATGAGCCGCCAGAAGATTATCGACCTGGAAGAAAAAGACCTTCGCGAGCTTGAGGAGGATTTGACCAAGCAGGCCGCGCTGTTGTCTCCCGAGGCCAAGCGGGCCAAGCAGGAAGAATTTCAAAAAAAACTCATGGACTATCAGAAAAGGGCAAGGGATCTGAATAAAGAAGTCCAAGAAAAAAAGATTGAATCGCTCAAGCACTTCAACCTTAGGATGGAAGAGGTGGTCAAGGGGATTGCCGAAAAGGAGGGCTATGCCTTCGTCCTCGATAAAGGAAACGAAGGCGGTGTTGTGCTTTTTGCCAAAGACGCCTTAGATATTACGGATCAAGTGGTGAAGTCGCTCGATCAAAAAGAAAGTGAAAAGACTAAATCCAAGTAAAGGTTCTTCGGATGGCTAGGCCGCTTAGCGAAATTGCAAAGGCCTTAAAGGGTCGCATCGTCGGTGACGCGGGGCTTCAGATCGAAGGCATTTCCGCGCTTGAAACCGCAAAGGCCGGGGAGCTGAGCTTCGTCGCCGATAAGAAAAACGAAAAGAAGGCCGCGGTGAGCGGGGCCTCCGCCTTGATCGTTCGCGCGGCTTTGGAGGGGCTAGAGAAAACATTCCTCGTGGTTGATAACCCTTATTTTGCCTTTGCCCAAGCGATGGTGCTGTTCTACCCCCCCAAGACCTATCCTTCCGGCGTGGATTCGAGCGCCGTGCTCGGCACAGGGGTGGATATCGGCAAAAGGGCCTCAGTGGGACAACTGGCCATCATCGAAAACAACGTGAAGATTGGCGAACGCGCACGCATCGGCGCCGGCGTTTTTGTCGGCGAAGGCAGCATAATCGGAGACGACACCCTGATTCATCCGAATGTTACCATCCGCGAAGGCGTAAAAATCGGCGCACGGGTCATCGTCCACAGCGGCACGGTCATCGGCAGCGACGGCTTCGGCTTCGCCCCCGATCAAGGGCGCTATCATAAAATTCCGCAGGTCGGCGGCGTCATCATCGAAGACGATGTGGAATTGGGGTCCAATGTTTCCGTCGATCGGGGTGCATTGGGCGATACGGTGATCGGCCGTGGGACCAAGGTCGACAACCTGGTGCAGATCGGCCACAACGTCGTCATCGGAAACGACACCATTCTCGTCGCGCAAGTCGGCATCTCCGGCAGCGTGAAGATTGGCCATCACGCGACCTTGGCGGGCCAGGTGGGCGTGGCAGGACATCTGACGATTGGAGACCATGTTGTCCTCGGCGGAAAATCGGGCGTGACGAAGGACATCCCCTCCGGCAGCGGCATGACGGGTTTCCCGCCGATTCCCCATAAAGATTGGCTCCGGGCGCAGGCTGTCTTCCGGCATCTGCCCGAGATGAAAAACCAAGTGAAGAACCTGAACGAAAAAATCGCACAATTGGAAAACGAAATGTCGAAGCTTAAGAACAGGGAGAACGCATAAATGGATATCCAGGAGATCTTGGCGATCTTACCGCACCGCTACCCCTTTCTGCTCGTCGATCGCATCCTTGAGATTGATCCTGGAAAGCAAATCGTCGCATTGAAAAACGTCTCGATGAACGAACCTTTTTTTCAGGGGCACTTCCCAAAACATCCGATTATGCCGGGGGTCTTGATTATTGAGGCCATGGCGCAAGCGGGCGCGGTCTTGGCCTATAAGTCGTCCAAAGAAAATGAAGGCAAGCTGGTCTTTTTTCTCGGCATCGACAAGGCCAAATTTAGGAAGCCGGTTTATCCCGGAGATCAGCTGCGGATCGAAGTCAGCGTCGTTCGGGAACGCCCGCCTTTTTGGAAACTCAAAGGCATGGCCTATGTCGAAGGCACACTCTATGCCGAGGCCGAATTGAAGGCGATGTTGGGCGAGGAAGGGGCCAAAGAATGAACATTCACCCCAGCGCCATCGTAGACCCCAAGGCGCAAGTCGATCCAAGCGTAACCATCGGTCCCTACACGACGATCGGGGCGCATGTGAAAATCGGCAAGGACACGCAAATTGGCTCTCATGTCGTCATCGACGGCTGGACGGAGATCGGCGAGGGCAACAAAATCTTCCCTTTTGCTTCCATCGGCATGGAGCCCCAGGACTTAAAGTTTAAGGACGAAAAGACCTTTGTGAAAATCGGTTCGCACAATGTGGTCCGGGAATATGTCACCATTCATCGCGGCACCGGCACCGGCGGCGGGACGACGACCATCGGCGATCACGCTTATCTCATGGCCTATGTGCACGTCGCTCACGATTGCAAGGTCGGGAATAAGGTCATCATGGCCAATGCCGCCACCCTCGCGGGTTGTATCGACATTGGTGATCATGCCATTTTGGGCGGATTGGTGGCCGTGCATCAATTTGTTCGTGTGGGGTCCTACGCCATGATCGGGGGTTGTTCCGCCGTGGCCCAGGACGTTCCCCCTTATGTCACCGTGGCGGGCAATCACGCAAAGCTCTATGGCCTCAACAGCGTGGGCCTCAAACGGCATGGCTTTTCGAACGATCAAATCCGAAAACTCAAAGCGGTTTACAAGCTGCTCTTTCGTTCGGGCATGCCCCAGCGCGAGGCCATAAAGCAAGGTCGCGAGCAATGGGGCGACGTTTCCGAAGTCGCACAGTTTCTGGCCTTTATTGAGAATTCCAAGCGCGGGGTCTGCCGGTGAGCGAAGCCGCTATTGCCGAAAGGGTGGGCCTCATTGCCGGGAGCGGCTGTTTTCCGCACCTCTTCGCGGAAAACGCGCGGCGCATGGGCTTGTCGGTGGTTGCAGTCGCCCATCAGGGCGAAACCGCAGAAAGCCTTTCCGGCGAGGTGGACGACATCCTTTGGATCCGCGTCGGTCAGATCGGAAAGGTGATCGCCTTTTTCAAGAAAATGGGGATCAAAAATACGGTCATGGCGGGCGGCATCCGGAAGACCCGTATCTTCGAGATGCGTCCCGATGCGCGGGCCTTGGCTATCCTCGCCCGCATCAAGGAAAAGAAAGACGATGTCTTACTGCGCGCCTTTGCGGATGAATTGGAACGCGAGAACATTCACGTGGAGGAAGCGACCCGTTATCTCGGGAGCTTTCTCGCGGAGGAAGGCGAGTGGACCCGTCCCCTCAAAAAGGCGGAAAAGGAAGATATTCGATGGGGCTGGCCCTTGGCGAAGCAGGTCGGCGCGCTCGATATCGGGCAGTGCGTCGTGGTCCGAAAGGGCGTAATCCTGGCCGTCGAAGCGATCGAAGGAACCGATGCGGCAATCCGCCGTGGCGGATTGCTGGGTCAAGAAGAGGCGGTCGTCATTAAGATCTGCAAGCCTCAACAGGATCTCCGCTTCGACCTGCCGACCGTCGGTCCACAAACAATCCGAACGATGAAAGAAGTCAAAGCAAGTGTCCTTGCAGTGGAAGCCGGAAGAACCCTTGTCCTTGAGCGGGCCTTGTTCCTCAAAGAGGCCAAGGCCGCTGGCATTGCCGTGGTGGGCTGCAAGGACGGCGCGGGGATTTTATTGGTTTGAGTGTGGGGGGTTGTTTTTTTAAATCCCCCTCGATCCCCCTTTGTTAAAGGGGGAAGGTTCTAAAACATTTTTTAAAATATGAGCAAAGATAAAACAATGCAATCAGAAAAATTGAAAGTTGCAGTCATCGGCGTCGGCTCGCTGGGCCAACACCATGCCCGTGTTTATGCTGAAATGGAAGACGTCGCTCTGGTCGGCGTGGTCGATCAGGATCTGAACCGGGCCAAGGAAATCGCCGCCAAATATGATTGCGAGGCTTATCATGAGATTGACCCGCTCTTCGGACACATCGATGCGGCGAGCGTTGTCGTGCCGACCCTCTATCATCATCCGGTCTCCAAGCGGCTCTTGGAACAAGGCGTGCATCTGCTCCTTGAAAAACCAATGACCACAACCTTGGCGGAAGCCGACGAGCTTATCGCCCTCTCGGAGCAAAGCGGGGCCCTGCTTCAAATCGGTCATATCGAACAATTCAACGCCGGCGTGCGAGCCTTAAAAAAACACCTAAGCCAGCCGCGTTTTTTTGAATGCCATCGCATCGGCCCCTTTGTTGGTCGCGGCACCGATGTCCATGTGATTCTCGATTTAATGATCCATGATCTGGATATCATTTTATCGCTGGTGCCTTCAGAGCTCAGCGAGATCCGGGCCGTCGGAACCTCGGTGCTGACGCCGCAAATCGATATCGCCAATGTCCGCCTCGCTTTTGAGAATGGCTGCGTCGCCAATATTACGGCGAGCCGGGTGTCTCAAGAAAAGCTACGGAAGATTCGAATCTTCCAGTCCGACGCCTATTTCTCGCTCGATTACATGGCGCAAGCGATGGTGATTTACCGGCGTGAAATCCAGGCGGACGGCACGCCGACCATTAAAGTAGAAAAGATCGCCGCAGAAAAAGAAGAGTCCTTAAAGGCCGAACTGGCCGCATTTATTCAATCGGTCCGGACACAAAGCACCCCGCAGATTTCCGGGCGCGAAGGGCGTCGCGCCCTGGATCTTGCGCTACGGATCGTCGACCTCATCAAAAATGGCCAAGCAACAGGACCTTAATTCGAGAGACACGACCTCCCGCATCATGATGGTCGCCGGAGAGGCCTCCGGTGATTTGCATGGTGGGGCCTTGGCCGAAGCCTTATTCGCCTTAGACCGCAACCTCGAGATTGTGGGTTTCGGCGGCGGGGCGATGCGAGAGGCGGGCGTCGACATCCGTTACGATATCGAACAACTTGGAATCGTTGGCCTGATCGAGGTGCTCTATCATTTTAACGAGATCTTAGCGGCCTACCAAAAAGCCTTGACGCTCTTGACCGACCAGGTGCAGGTCCTCGTTCTGATCGACTTTCCCGATTTTAATCTCCGCCTTGCGAAAGCGGCCAAGGGCTTGGGGATTCCGGTGGTGTACTATGTCAGCCCGCAAATTTGGGCCTGGCGTTCGGGGCGGATTAAAATGATTGCCGAACGAGTTGATCGCATGCTGGTGATTCTCCCATTTGAAGAAAAAATCTATCGACAGGCCGAGGTGCCCTGCGAATTCGTCGGACACCCTTTGCTGGACGAGTTTGAAAAAAAGGGACTGGAGCGAAAAGAGAAAACGACAAGACCTATCTCAACACCGCCCACCCTGGCGCTGCTTCCGGGCAGCCGGAAGCGGGAGGTGAGCGTTCTCTTGCCCCTCATGCTGGCTGGGACCGAACGATTGGTGCGGGATTTTCCCGGTTTGCAGATCCTGATTCCGGCGGCACCCTCACTTCCTGAAGATTTTATTTCAGACTTAGTGGCTTCCTCTCCCTTGCCCGTGAAGATCCTAAAAGGGGGTGTGTACGAGGCCTTTTCCGCCTCCGACCTGGCCCTGGTGGCCTCCGGAACCGCGACCTTGCAGGGGGCGCTTGCCGGGACGCCCATGGTGGTTATTTATAAGATTTCGTGGATCAGCTATTGGATTGCACGCGTCCTGGTGCAAGTCAAGTCGATGAGCCTCGCCAATATTATCGCCGACGCACCCTTTATTCCGGAACTGATCCAGTCGGAGGTGACGCCCATTCGAATCGCCCAAGAACTGACCCGGCTTTTAAAAGACGATACGGCGCGGGAAGCGATGCGGCGGGAACTCCATACGGTCGCCGGACGACTGGGACAAGCTGGCGCTTCCCAGCGTGCAGCCCAAGCCGTATTAAGGGTGCGCGACGGTGGACTTGAAGACAATGAAGCCCTTTCGCTCGCGCAAGAGATCTCGGCATGAGGCTTTATATTCGACTGTTTCAATACATTAAGCCTTACCGCCGGTGGCTGATCGGATCGGTCGCCTGCGCCGGAATCGTCTCCGCGATGACGGCGTCCTACGCTTGGCTCATCAAGCCCGTCATCGACGATGTCTTCATCCGAAAAGACGAAGCGATGTTGATCATCGTTCCCGCCGCCATCATTATCGTGTCCTTACTCAAGGGCCTGTCGAGCTATGGTCAGTCCTACATGATGCGCTACGCGGGCAGCTGGATCATCGCCGATTTGCGTAAGGCTCTCTACCGGCAGATGCTGCTCTTGCCCGTCGGCTATCACACCGAGCAGGCAACCGGGCAGCTGATCTCCCGCATCATTCACGACGTTGAGGTGATGCAAAACGCCGTCTCGACTGTGGTGAAGGACCTCTTTCAACAAACGCTGACCCTCATCGGCCTGGTGGCCGTGGTGCTTTATCAAGATTGGCAACTCGCCCTCTTCGTCGTCCTCGGCATGCCGATTTTGACCTATCCCATTGTCCTCATCGGCAAGCGTCTTCGGGAGATTGGGCGTAAAGGCCAGGAGCGTGCAGGCGACTTGACCAATATTCTTCAAGAAGCGCTCGCCGGGATACGCATTGTGAAGGCCTTCGGACGAGAAGATTTCGAGGCGGATCGCTTCAACAATCGAAACGTGGCCTACTATAAAACCGTGGTCAAATCGGTCGCCATCGGGGAGATCACCTCGCCCTTAATCGAAACCATCCTGAGCTTCGCGATTGGCGCGGTGATTTGGTATGGCGGCTCCCGCGTGATTGCCGATGCCATGACGCCGGGAACCTTTTTCTCTTTTATCGCGGCCGCCTCCATGATGTATGCGCCCATTAAAAGTTTGAGCCGCGCCAACAATCAACTTCAGCAAGCCATGGCAGCGGCGGAACGGGTTTTCTCCGTGCTTGATTTAAAAAACGAGCGGCAACGCGATTCGGGCAAGGCCCTCATGCCGAGGTTGAAAGGTGCGGTGGAATTTCAATCGGTCTCTTTTGTTTACAGCGATGCGGAGGCCCCCGCTCTCTCCGGGATCACGCTCAAAGCCGCGCCGGGCGATCTCGTGGCCTTGGTCGGCAGCAGTGGCGCGGGTAAGACCACCTTGATCAATCTCATCCCTCGATTCTACGAAGCCTCCTCCGGACAAATTCTCATGGACGGCATCCCCATTCAAAGTGTCACCCTGGCCTCGCTGCGCGCGCAGATCGGCATCGTCAGCCAAGAGGTCGTACTTTTCGACGAGAGCGTTCGCTGGAATATTGCCTACGGGAGGCCAGATGCGAGCGATGCGCAGATTAAGGCGGCGGCGAAGGCCGCCTACGCCGATGCCTTTATCGACAAGCTTCCCATGGGCTACGACACCTTAATTGAAAAGGGCGGCGCGAATTTGTCCGGGGGCGAACGGCAACGCTTGGCCATCGCACGGGCGCTTTTAAAAGACCCGCCGATTCTGATTCTCGACGAGGCGACCTCCGCCCTCGATACCGAATCGGAATTCATTATCCGAAAGGCCTTGGCCGGCTTGATGGAAAACCGGACGACCTTTGTGATTGCGCATCGTCTTTCGACGATCCAACGTGCAAGCTGTATTTATGTGATCGACCAAGGGCGTATCGCCGAGCAGGGGCGACATGATGATCTGATTCAACGGGACGGCCTCTACCGCAAGGTCTATCGCATGCAGTTTAAGGAGATCGAAGACATTGCACCGCGCGAAGGGCTTTCCGTCGAATAGGCCAGGCACAATAACGGGTCCGCGCAGCTGTCCACTCAAGCTCCCCGGACGCAAACACTTGGCCGCAAGAGCGGACACATGAAAACACGCTTTTTTTATGGCCTCTACAATCTATCTTTTCTGCTCCTCCTCCCCTTTTTTTTATTGTTCCTCCTCGGCGTCTTCGTCTTTCAACCGGCCTATCGGCGACACATGGGCATGCGTTTCGGTATTTACCCCGCGGGGTTTTTCGAGCGGCTTCGCGGCGGGCGGCGCTTTTGGATTCATGCCGCCTCCGTCGGGGAGGTCATCATGTCCCGTCCCTTCGTCCGGGCCTTAAGGGAACGCTATCCGGAGGCCCTCATCGCCGTTTCGACCATCACCCCGACGGGGCGGGCGGCGGCGCAGGGCCAACTCCCGGAGGCTGATTTGTGTTTTTACTTTCCCTTCGATTTTTTTTGGATCGTACCCGGCCTGCTGGAGAAACTGAAACCGGCGCTCCTCATTCTCATGGAAACAGAACTCTGGCCCAATTGCCTTCGAAGCCTCGCGAGGCGCAAGATCCCCGCCGTCCTCGTCAACGGCCGGATTTCGAATAAAAGCTTTCCCCGTTACCTTCGGTTTCGGCCCTTTATCGCCTGTGTGCTTGAGTCCCTTCCACACTATTTGATGCAATCGCAGTCGGATGCGGATCGCATCGTCGCCCTCGGCGCTGCACCGGGACGTGTGGAAGTCACAGGCAATATGAAGTATGATCAAGGCTTGGACGAAGGCCGTCCAAGCGCGGATCGCCTTCGCGAAAAGCTGGGACTTGCCGAAGACGATGTTGTGATGATCGCGGGCAGCACGCGGCCTGGCGAAGAAGCCGCGGTCTTGGAGGCCTATCTCAGGCTCCGGGCGGTCTTGCCCGCCTTGGTGCTGATGATCGCGCCACGTCACTTGCATCGCTTGGCCGAGATCGAGCGGCTCCTCGCCGAGCGGGGCTTGACCTCGATTCGGAAAAGCGCAATCGCGGGCGACTTTCGGCGGGAGGACGGCGTGCAGGCGCCAGTTATTTTAATCGACACCATGGGCGAGCTGGGCAGGCTCTACCCTTTTGGACGTTATATTTTTATCGGCGGCAGTCTGGCCCCCTTGGGCGGACAAAATCCCTTGGAGGCGGCGGCTTGCCGCAAGCCGGTTTTTTTTGGTCCGCACATGGACAACTTTAAGGAAATCGCGGCACAACTGCTTGCCGTCGAGGCGGCGATACAAGTGGCTGACGGTGCGGATTTGGGCGAAAAAATGCTTCGCTTGCATGCACAGCCTGAAGACTACGAAAAAAAAGCGGAAGCCGCCTACCAAGTTGTCCTCAAGCATCGGGGGGCGGTCGAGCGGAACCTGGCGCAGATCGCGACCTTGATCGAGAGCGGCAATATGGACGGGAGGGACTGATCATCGGCGCAGATCTGTATCGCCCCTCCGCCCTCCAGCGAGCGGGCATCAAAGGGATGTCTCCTTTTCTGGCCTGGCTTTGGGGTGAGGGCGGTGGAATTTCGAATGGGCTGAAGCTGCCTTTTAGTGCTGCCGCCTGGCTCTATGGCGGGGTGATCGGCCTACGGATCTTCCTCTACCGGACCGGTCTACTGCCCACAAAACGGGTGGACTGCCACGTCGTCAGCGTGGGTAATTTAACGACGGGCGGCACGGGAAAAACACCGGTGGTCCTCTATTTGGCCGAGCAATGGCAGGCCCGGGGGAAGCGTGTGGGCATTGTGAGCCGGGGCTATCGCCGGAAAAAGAAGGATGGCGTGGTCTTGGTGTCCGACGGAGAACAGGTCTTGGAGACCGCCGAGGCTGTGGGAGACGAAGCCTACTTGATGGCGGAACGTTTAAAGGGGATCCCCGTGGCCGTGGCCGCCGACCGCTATGCAGGCTGCCGATTTCTGCAATCCCGTTTCGCGGTCGATGTTATTTTGCTCGACGACGGCTTTCAACACCTGAGACTGCATCGCGACCTCAATCTCTTGCTCGTGGATGCCACGAAGCCCTTCGGCAACGGGCATCTCTTGCCAAGAGGCGCGCTCCGGGAACCCTTGTCACAAATGCAACGGGCCGACATGGTGATTTTGACGCGCGCGGATGACCAGGTCGAGCTGGATAAAACAATGTCTACCGTCTCCGCCTTTGGTCTACCGACACTTCAAAGCTGTTTTCAGCCGACGGGTTTGGTGAATTTAAAGACCGCTGAAACGCGCGCGCATTCAGAACTGTCCGGCCAAAGCGTCTTGCCGGTCTGCGGCATTGGAAACCCGGATGCCTTTTTGAGGCAGTTGGCCGATCTCGGCGCAAAACTGGAATCGCCCATGCTTTTCCCTGATCATCACCCCTATGGGCCCGCGGATCTTGAGCGGATTGACCGCGTTGCCGAAGCGGCGGGACTGCGTTGGATTGTGACGACGGAAAAAGATGCAGTAAAAATCAAGGCGCTCGATCTGATTCATCCAATGGCAGCCAAATTTTATGCGCTTCGCATCGGACCGATTTTTAAGGACGAATCTGGACCCGCCTTTCGGCGCTTGTTCGAAAAATGAAGCAACAGATTGAATACCTCCTGCTGATACTTTTGATCGGCGTCTTCCGAATCCTGCCCTATCCCCTCGCCCTGCGCTTGGGCGCCGCCTTGGGCGGCGGATTTCATCGCCTCGACCGGCGGCATCGCTTGATCGCCCTCGACAATTTACGCGCCGCCTTCAAGAGCGAAAAGACAGAAGCGGAATTGGAGACGATTGCCCTGGGTGTGTACCAAAACCTGGGCCGCTCGGCCGTGGAAGTGATGCGGCTTTCGCATCAGACCCCCGCGGAGATTATGGCGATGACGGAAATCGAAGGGCTTGAACATTATCAAGCGGCGAAGCAGGGGAATAAAGGGGTGATCCTTTTGGGTGCGCATTTTGGCAATTGGGAGTGGATTCCGACGGCCTTGGGCATCGCGGGCGCGCCCATGCACATCATCGTACGCCCTATCGACAACCCATTCATCGATCGGATGATTCATGCCTTGCGCGAGCGGCACGGCAACACCGTCTTAAACAAGCGGACCGATACCCCGGAGGTGATCCGGCTTTTAAGGAAGGGCGAGGCCATTGGCTTTTTGCTTGATCAAAATGTCGGGCGCGAAAAGGCCATCTTTGTGGACTACTTCGGGCGTCCCGCTGGAACGAACAAGGCCCTGGCGACGATTGCCCTGCGCACCGGCGCGCCCGTGGTGCCGATGTTCGTCATCCGGCAAAAGTACGGCCATAAAATCGTGATCGAAAAACCCATGGACCTGCCGCGCAGCGGGGTCTTGAAGGACGACTTAGTGGACATCACACGCTTGTTTACGAACAAAATCGAATCCTATGTCCGGCAGTATCCGGAGCAATGGCTCTGGCTCCATCGCCGCTGGAAGACTCGGCCGCCGGAAGAGGATGGGGTGGACGGTTGACGGTGATCAGTTGAAAAATAGAAACCTGAAAATTCATACATTAAATGTATAAAAAAATTTTAGTGCGTGCGCACAATTGGATCGGCGACGGGGTGATGGCGACACCCACGCTCTCGTGCCTTCGGCGTGCGTTTAAAGACGCGGAGATTGTGCTCTTGGCGAAGCCAGCGGTCGCGGCCTTGCTCGAAGGGCAGCCCGATATCGACCGCATCATCCGCTACGAAAAACCGGGGAAGGACGCGGGCGTGCTCGGCTTTTGGCGTTTGTCCCGGCGGCTGAAAGCAGAACAATTCGATCTGGCCTTCTTGCTGCAGAACGCCATCGAAGCCGCACTCATCGCCTTTCTCTCCGGCATCCCCGAACGGGTCGGTTATGCGACAGACGGCCGTTCGCTTTTGTTGACCCGATCTTTAAAGCTGAAAGACGCGCCCCTGCATTGCCGCGAACGCTATCGGGCCTTGCTCTCCCTCGTGTCCGCCAAGCCCGAAGGGCGTGGTCCCTATCTCCATGTGACATCGGCGGAGCGATCGGCGGCCCGGGCCTTATTACAGACCGAGGGGCGATCTGAAGGAAAGCCCTTGGTCGGCCTCAATCCGGGCGCGGCCTATGGGTCTTCAAAGCGTTGGTTTCCGGAACGCTTCGCTGCAATGGCCGACCGGCTGGCGGCGGAATACGGCTCGGAAAGCCTCCTCTTTTGGGGGCCGGGCGAACTGGAGCTCGCCGAGGCGGTCCAAAAAGCGATGCGACAACCCGCTCTCGTACTGAGTCGAAAAACAACGGTGCGCGAGATGATGGCCCTCATCGCCCAGTGCGATTTGTTTGTTTCGAACGACTCCGGCCCCATGCACATCGCCTCGGCCCTCGGTGTTCCGCAGGTGGTGGTCTTCGGCCCCACCGATCCGGCAGCCTACTATCCAGATGGTTCGAATGACCGGATGCTGCATGTACCGGTCGATTGCTATCCTTGCAAGCACCGAGCTTGCCCCATCGACCATCGTTGCATGGACCGCGTAAGCGCGGAGGTCGTGTTCGAAACGGCGGCGGCGCTTTTGCGAGCTGGAAAAGAAAAGCGCGGGGCGGTCTTCCTCGACCGGGACGGTACAATCAATCCGGATGCGGGCTATATCGATGCCATCGACCGCTTCCATTTGTTTCCGGGCGCGGCGGCGGCCATTGCGAAATTGAATCGGCGGGGCATCCCTGTTATGCTCGTCACCAATCAATCGGGCATCGCCAGAGGCTTTTTTGACGAAGATTTTTTAGACAGGCTGCACCGGCATCTTCAGGGCCTACTGGCCCGCGAAGGGGCCTATTTGGACGGCATCTATTATTGCCCGCACCATCCGGACTTTAGCCCTTGCGATTGCCGGAAACCGGCGAAGGGTATGATCGATGCGGCGATTCTCGATCATGGGATCGATTTTTCGAAGTCCTTCGTTGTCGGCGATAAAGCCCTCGACATCGCCTTGGCCCAAGATGGGGCGCAAGGGATCCTGGTTCAAACCGGAGAAGGCGAGGCTTCGCTTCGGGAATTAGAAACAGCGGGAAGCCTGCCGGCCCATGTGGCGAAGGATTTGGCGGGGGCGGTCGATTGGATCTTGGACCATTACGAAGGAGGACAGCATGGCGATCAGTAAGGATTTGCTCGAAATTTTGGCCTGCCCCAAGTGCAAGGGGGAGATTCAGCTCAACGAAAAAGAGGACGGCTTGAGCTGTGCGGCCTGTCGCGTGCTCTATCCCATCCGGGACGACATCCCCGTGATGTTGATCGACGAAGCCTTGTCCTTGGATCAATAAAAAGAGACATTGAGAGTGAGTACTTTTGGGAAAGATATCGATTCGGCTGAGGCCTATCTCGTGGTCCGTCTTGGGGCGATTGGCGATGTGTTGCGGGTCTGTCCCGCCCTTGCGGCCCTGCGCAAGGCCCGCCCCGACGCTAAAATCGGCTGGGCAGTTGAAGGCTGGGCCGCGCCCTTGTTGAAGCATTGTCCCGCGATCGACCGGCTCCATCTCCTCGATCGGGGCGCACTTTCAGCAGGCTGGGGTGCCGCGATTCGGGAAATTCGTCGTTTTGTGCAGGAGTTGCGGGAGGCGCATTATACGGTGGCTTTGGATTTTCATGGACGCTTCAAGAGCGGATGGGTCACGCGGCTTTCGGGGGCAACAACCCGCATCGGCTATGCCCAGGGCCAAAGTACGGAGTTCAACCCCCTCTTTACCAACCGCCAGGTCCGGCTGAGCGATCCCAAAGAAAATCGGGTCTTGCGTTTTCTGAATCTACTCAAGCCCTTGGAAATGGATGCGCGCTTCGATCTCAATGACATCGGCATCGTTCTTCCCGAGGCCGAAATGGCGGCGGCGCGGCAAGGCTATGCCGAGATGGGGCAGCCCGAATTGGCGGTGTTCGCGGGCTGCAGCACGCACCAGTCGACCTATCACCGTTGGCCGATGGAAAAATGGATTGCTCTTTTGCAGCAGACCGGAAAGGCCGGTATCTCTTCCGTCTTATTCTGGGGGCCCGACGAAGCGGAACTCAGCCAGAAAATCGTGAAGGCCGTCGGAGCAGGATGCGCCCTCGCCCCGCGAACCGCTTTGGTGGAGATGATGGCTCGGATTGGATGTTTTCCGGCATTTATCGGCGGAAATACGGCGGCGATGCACATGGCTTGGATGCAGGGGGTGCCCACGGTGTTTTTCCCTGGCCCGGCCGATCCGAAAACCGACGGCCCGCTCGATCCCGTTCCTGGTTTCCCCTTGCGGGCCGAGCATTTGCTTCGAGCGGATCGCTCCAAGCGGCATCAGGCGGAAGTGACCTCTGCTGTGAGTGTCGAGGAGGCCTTTGCCGCCGTGCAAGCCTGTCTCAATGTCGGTGTTTCGCGAAAAAATAACCTGACCCTTTACCTCCGATCCGGATAATCTGATTGTAATGGTCCCTTCTTATCTTCACGTATCCAATCAACACCTGCTCTACGATTCCGCCATCTTAACCGAAATCGCGCCTTCCTTCTTTGATTCCACAGAATGGCATCAGCGAAATGCCGTGTTCGGAGAGGCCGAAGGACGCGGGACGGCACTTTTCGTTTCGCAGGGGGCGTATCGATTTGTCATCCGGCATTACCGTAGAGGAGGTCTCTTGTCCAATCTGAACTCAGACCATTATCTTTGGAATGGTCTGGAAAACACACGCGCTTGGCGGGAGTGGCATTTACTGAGCCGCATGTACCAGGAGGGGCTGCCTGTCCCCCGGCCCGTGGGGGCTCGTGTTGAACGGATCGGCTTCCGATACCGGGCAGACCTGAGCACCTTTTTTCTTCCGGACTGCGAGTCCATCGCCAGTCGATTGAGGGCGGGCGCGGTAACGAAGGCGCTTTGGATAAAGGTCGGCCGGACGATCCGGCGGTTTCACGATGCCGGATATTGTCACGCGGACCTGAATACGCATAATGTCTTGATTGACGCGTCGGCGAAGGTCTACTTGATCGATTTCGACAAAGGACGCCAATGGCAAGACCGGGACGATTGGAAAAGTGCGAACCTGAAGCGTTTCCATCGCTCCCTATTAAAAGTGACGAAAGCGTCGGTGGGTGTGTTTTCCAATGAAGATTGGCAGGCCTGCCTGGGGGGCTATCATGGCGATGTTTCCTTTGGCGCTTGATCTTAGGCTGCTCATCGGCGCTCGGAAGCGGTCCCGACTTGACACGGGTCTTTTGAATGCGTCATATGATAGCGCATTTAGATGGGCTTTTTTAAGCCACAATTCCAATCAGAGGGTGTAGACCGATGCGGATATTGGTAACTGGGGGTTCGGGATTTTTAGGCTCGCACCTTTGTGAGGCCCTGCTGAGTCAAGGCCATGAGGTGATTTGCCTCGACAATTTTTTCACCGGATCGAAATCCAACATCCGTCCGCTCTTGACACACGACCATTTCGAGCTGATTCGGCACGACATCATCAATCCCATCGATGTCGAATGCGATCGAATCTACAACCTCGCCTGCCCGGCATCGCCTGTGCACTATCAATTCAATCCCGTTCGGACCATTCAGGCCAACGTGTTGGGGATGACCCACATGCTGGAATTGGCCAAGCGGACGAAAGCCCGGATTCTGCAGGCCTCGACCTCGGAAGTTTACGGTGATCCGACGGTTCACCCGCAAAAAGAGGACTATTGGGGCAATGTGAACCCCATTGGTCCCCGGAGTTGTTATGACGAAGGGAAGCGGGTAGCGGAAACATTGATGAAAGACTATAATAGACAATTCAATGTGGAGATCCGTATAGCGCGAATTTTCAATACCTACGGTCCGCGCATGGCCTTAAACGATGGTCGGGTGGTCAGTAACTTTATTCTTCAGGCCTTGCGCGGTGAGGCGATAACGATCTACGGGAAAGGGACCCAAACCCGTTCATTTTGCTATGTGAGCGACATGATTGAGGGCCTCATCCGCTTGATGGAATCGGACACCTTAGAAGGTCCGGTAAACCTAGGCAACCCCAACGAGTTGACTGTATCCACCTTGGCGAATCAGATCGTCGCACTTTGTGACTCGAAAAGCCCGATTCAATATGATCCCCTGCCCCAAGACGATCCAGTGATGCGCCGCCCCGATATTGGTTTGGCTAAAACGCAGCTCGACTGGGAACCCAAAGTCGAATTGACCACGGGCCTTAAAAAGACAATGGCCTACTTTCAGGAACGAGTGAAGAAGATCTCAGGATAAGTGCTGATGGATGGCTACCATATAATAACAGACAGATATTCCGTATGCTCTCATCACATGATGATCATGGCGGACCCCTTTTTTAAGGCATTCATTGCCGCGACGAGTGAATAATCCCCGACTCCATTTAAGTTTAACTTGGCGGAATCGCCTGGTCTATGCCATCGTCTTCCTTTTTCCGATTGTTGTGGCTACGCTGCGCGATGCGGCGAGCACCCTCTACGGACTCCTTGTTGTGCTCAGCCTATTTTATTGTCAAAGGGCCTGGCAGCTCTTGGACCCCAAAGAAAAGCGATTTTTAATTGCCTTGGGCCTTTTTTTCTCTTTTTCGTTTTTGTCCCTCTTGATGACGGAAGATCTACGAGAGGGCTTTAAAAGGTCGGAACGCTATTTCCGCTTGATTTTACTCATCCCGATCTATCTGATGCTTCGTCGGGAGCAAATCGATACCGCAAAGCCATTCATGCTGGGGATTTGCGGCGCCGTTCTGGTGATGATGGGCCAGGCCGTGTACCAGGTTTCTTTTTTAAAAGAAACGGTTGCGCATGGGGCTTATCACAAAATTATCCTGGGAGATTTAGCGATTCTTTTTTCAACGCTTATTTTTATCGGCGTTTTGTTTTTCGGGAGAAAAAAGGCCGATTATTTATTAGCCATACCGGCCATACTGGCCGGGACCTACACCAGTTTGCTTTCAGGGACTCGGACCGCTTGGTTTTTCGTGCCGGTGATCTTCGTTTGCCTACTATGGATGTGTCGAAAAGACTTTAACCCCAAGGCCTGGACGCGTATTACGATCGGCATTGGGATTTGCCTCTTACTGCTTGGCGGCCTGCAGCCCAAGCGCTTGACCGAAGGCTTGGCTCAGGGTTTGAGTGACCTCAAAACCTTTCAGCAGGATCCCGCCATAGAAACCTCCTGGGGTTCGCGCCTGGTCATGTGGCACAACAGCATTCTTATTTTTAAGGACTCTCCGATCATCGGCACAGGCATGGGCGATTTTAAAACGGATTCGCAAATGCTTTATGACAAAGGACTGTCCTACAGCAACGATTTTGCCTTGAATCAATCGCATGCCCATAACTTATATCTTCAATTGCTGGCGGAAGGTGGGATCATGGGTGTGATACTCTTAACGGTCGCATTGTTTGTCTTTCCTTTTCTTTTTTTACATGCCCTAGGACGCCGGACTTCGGATAAGCCTTTACGGTTCTACACCCTGTCGGGAATCATTGGGGTCCTTGCCTTTGCCTGGTTCGGCATTAGCGAAAGCTGGGCGCTGCGCAATCCGATGATTACGGCCTATTGCATGGTGATGCTGGTTTTTATGACCAGTGCGGCCAATAGAAAAAGTGGAAACACCTCATCACCACCCATTTAATCTAGGAAGTCCATGCATGCCTCTCCATCATGAACATTCTTGAGCTCTGTCTTTCACCCGCCCTGGGTGGATTGGAGCTATACCCCTTTAGAAGTAGCCAATTTCTTTCAAAAACGGACACCGTTGTCGCGATGATTCACCCGAAGGGGCGACTGAAGAGCGTTTTCGAGAAAGCGGGCCTGCCTTTTATTACAGAAACCGCATGCTTTCGTCCCCTGCCTCTCGCTGCGGCGCGGCGGGTTGCCGCCGTCATCGATCGCACTGCGATTGACGCAGTCCATGTCCACTGGGGAAAAGATTTCCCTTTGGCGGCCTTGAGTAAGTGGTTTTCTCGGCGGAAGCCTCGTCTGATCTATACCCGACAAATGAAGATAACACGGAGTAAAAATGATCTGTACCACACCTTTCTGTATGGGCAAATGGACCAGATGCTTACGATTACGGACAAGCTGGCCGACGAAGCGAAGGAGTTTTTAAATCCAAGGGACGCTCAAAAAGTAAGCCGGCTTTACTATGGTGTGGAGGTGCCGCGCCGTATATTAAGTCGAACAGAGCGAATTGAGATGAGGCGGTCCTTGGGCATCGATGAAACCGTGTTTTTGGCTGGCCTTTTCGGACGCATTGAGGAAGAGAAAGGGCAATATCTTTTGGTGGATGCCATCGGCTCGGCGAAGGTGGCGGATCGTGCGATCAGCGGTTTGATTGTCGGGCATGCGATGCGGGAAGACCATCTGATGGAACTCAAACGTCGCGTCGAAGAACGCGGCATTCAGCAAAGGATCGCCTTTCAATCCTTTGTCGATCAGCCCCAAGATTGGATGCAAATCTGTGACTGCGTTGTGCTGGCCACACACGAGGAAACCTTTGGATTAGTCCTGGCCGAGGCGATGCGGGCGGGGATTGCCGTGATCGGTTCCAATCGTGGCGGCGTGCCCGAGATCATCACGCATGAAAAGACCGGCCTCATGTTTCGTTCGGGTGATAGCGAAGATTTGTACCGTTGTCTTCGGCGCTTAGAAGAAGATCCGGGGTTTAGAGCCAGATTGGCGGCGGCGGGCAAGGAAAAGGCAGATCGGTTCTTCGATCCGGACGCGCATTACCGGATACTTCGGCACTGCATGGCCGGTGGCTCAGATGCTTTTCAAAGGGCCTGAGGGGGCGAGAGGCGATAGTGCTTAGAAATTATTTTCGCCGCCTGGCCCATATCGATCCGCTGCATATCTTCCGGGTCGCCACCCTCCTCTGGTGAAAAGCTAAGGCGATTCCGTGTGCTGTTTAAGGTCTGCCAACGCAGGGCGGTCGAGGATCGCCGTCGCGGGTAGAAGGCGGCGGTGGGGACATCCAAGGCCCCCGCGATATGCAAGGGACCGGTCGAACCGCTGATAAATAGATCGGCGCATTGAATATGTTCGGCGAAGCGACGAAGGCCTTCCGTAGAATGGTAGAGACTATGCGGCGTCTCCCCCAAGGCCTTGCCGAGCGCTTCCGCCTGCGTTCGCTCTTGAGGTCCCGCGCTAATCACCAGGTGGTGGCCCTGAGTGGACCTTATTTTTTTTGCAAGGTCCGCATATTGATCGATGGAAAGGTTATTCGCGGAGCCGCCGCTGCCCGGATGCAAAAAAATCAGCAGGCGCGACGGCGCAATCCCATGCGAATGACAGAAGCGTTTTTTTAAGGCGATAACTTCTGCCTCATTGAAGCGAAGGAAGGGCGGGTCCGGTTCTTTGTGAATCGGGTGCCCATGGCCTTCGAGAAAGTGTCTGATGAGGTCTTGATTGTATCGGTATTCCGGTCTTTCGGACCGAGAGCGGCGCTGAGTCAAACGATCCGAATAGAATAGCTGCCAGGCCTTTGTGGCGGGCGCGAGCCGATAGGGAATGCCCGCAATTCGTGCGGCCAAGGCGACGCGGCTTGTCGAATAAAGCGCGATGAGCGCATCGAAGGCTTCCTCTCGGAAAAGCCGTGCCAGAGCGAAGGCAGAGCGCCAAGATCCTTGGGGCTTTGGATCGATTAGAACGTGGTCGATCCAAGGACAGGCTTCCGCCATGTCTTTCGTGTATGTCGAAACCAAGGCGTAGAGTGTGGTCTCCGGCAGATTTTCTTTAAGCATGGCAAAGCTGGGGTAGGCCAGCATGAAATCGCCGAGCTTGTCGTTGCGGACGACGAGGATTTTTTTGAATGCGGTTCGTTGCGCGGGCGTCAAAGTTTTTATATCCCATAGCAGGTCCGGTTTTATCCGGAAAAGGGAAGTGTACTTGAGCGCACCCAGCTTGGCAAGGTCTCGTGTAAGCGGTATCGCGCTTGTGCGTTTGACAGCGCGTGGAGCTTGCGTGTAACTTCTGCCGAACAGAAAGCATCGGCAGCTCGATTCAAAGACCCCTGATCGCAGGCGAGGAGGAAAGATGCACATTTACGCAGAGGTTTCACCGGGCGAACTTTTTGATAAACTCACGATCCTGGAAATTAAAATAGAACGGATTGCCGACGCTGAAAAATTAGCCAATGTCAAAAAAGAATACAAGATATTGAGCGAAATCCGTGATAAGGAAGTGAGCCCTTCTAATCCGCTTTCGCGATTGGTGGCACAACTCAAGGCGGTCAATGAAACACTGTGGACGATTGAGGACGATATTCGAGATTGTGAAAGACGAGGTGATTTTGGGCAGGCCTTCGTTGCATTGGCTCGATCCGTTTATATCAACAACGATGAGCGCGCCGCGATTAAGAAAAGAATCAATACCCTGCTTCACTCGAATCTCTTTGAAGAAAAATCCTATCAGGCATATTAACCCGTGAAGATACTGATCGTCCGTGTAGGCCGAACGGGTGACATGGTGATGACGACACCGGGCATTTCGGCCCTGCTTCGTTACTATCCAGATGCCGAGTTCACAGTACTGACCAGCCCCGAAGGCAACAGGGTATTGGGCGATTTTAGCCCTCGCATCACCTCGATCTGGGTTTACGATTGGAAGCCCCGAGTCTCTCTTTTCGAGCGATCGACGCTCCGTGAAAGGATTGCCTCAGCAGGGTTTGACCACATCTATTGCTTTGAATATAAACCTCGATACTATCGTCTCTTTCGCACCTCGCAGGCCCAGGTACACGGATTACGCCAGCTTAAAGACGAGAAGCATTACGCCCAATTGTGCCTGGACTTGGTTTCAAATGGGCTTGGATCTGCTTCTAGGCCTTTTCCCTTATTCTTGCCGGTTAGCGCTGAGGCCGAAGAAAAAAACAAGGCTTATCTCGCCCAGAACGGCATTGGCGAAACGACGAAGCTCTTGGCCATCCATCCAACCTATTATGCGATCGGAAAACGTTTCGGGCCCTCGAAGCATAAAAAAAATAAACACTGGCCGGCCGAATCTTACGGCACTTTGTGCGATCGATTACATCTCCATGCCAAAGCGCTGGGGCTCGACCTTAGAATCGTAATGAACTTGATGCCGGAGGAAAGGGCCATGGGGGAGAAGGTCCTTGCCTGTAGCCGAGGCAGTGTCGAACTGCTCTTGCCAGAGCCGGACTTTCAAGTCTACAAAGCTTTCCTGAGGCGGGCTGATTTGTTGGTGGCGCCGGATACCGGTCCCATGCACCTTGCCGCTGCGCTCGGGACACCGGTTGTCGCGCTCTTTTCCGGAAAAAACCCGGAAGACTGTGGGCCTTTCGTTCCTGAGGCCCGCCGCCGCATTCTACGCGCGGAGTTGACTGAGTCTCCGGAGCAGGGTATTGCGGCCATCGGCGTTGAGCCTGTTTATGCGGCCTGCCTCTCACTGCTCACTTAGTTTTTCCGGATTTTTGGAAGGGAAACCCGATTTCATTAGTAAACTTCATGGATCTGCATGATGTCTAAAATCAGCGCCTGTATTATTTCTTATAACGAAGAAAAAAAGATCGCGGATTGCCTTGAGAGCCTCGAAGGCATAGTCGACGAAATTGTGCTCGTCGATTCCAACAGCACAGACAAAACGATCGAAATCGCGTCGTCTTATACGGACAAGATCTATCGGCAAGATTTTTTAGGCTATGTCGACCAGAAAAATCTTGCGGTCGAAAAGGCGAGTCACGATTGGATTTTAAGCCTCGATTGCGATGAACGATTGTCGAGCGAACTCCGGCAGTCGATCGAAGGAGTGAAAGACCGTATCGATGCCTACGATGCCTACACGATGAACCGTAAGACCTACTATGTTTACCGCTGGTTGAATCATTGCTGGTATCCCGACCGCAAGGTCCGCCTCTTTAACAAGCGGCAGGCCAAGTGGGTGGGTCTTAATCTGCACGAGAAAGTGGGGGTCGGCACGGGCAACACCCATTGGTTGGCGGGCGATATACTCCACTATTCCTTCGATACCCTTTCGGACCACCTACAAACCCTCGATCGCTTTACGGAGATTGGCGCGGAAGAGATCCTTCAACGCGGAGAAAGGGTGAGCATTGTCTCACCGCTTGCGCATGGGGCCTGGACCTTTTTTAGTCTGTATTTTCTGCGTCGGGGTTTATTAGACGGCTTTGCCGGATTGATGGTTTCGGTCTTGTCGTTTACGCATGTCTTTGTGAAATACAGCAAGGTTATCGTGCGGCGACGTCGGCACGACAATTAGGAGGAGGTACTACGAACTTTGGCGCTTGCCTAAATCGTTTCCGGTTATTTTTTTTGCCTTTCGTATTCCATCCATAAGCCGAGCGGCGGCGGCAAACGCGGTCTCCACCTCGACTTCAGTGCCGTCCAAACGATAGACGATGTCATGCAGGCCGTATCGCGGCCAATAGCGAAAGGGCTGCGTGCTGCCCTTGCCGGTCCCGAAAAAGAGGCACAAGGTGGGGGTTTGAACAGCGATGCCGACATGGCGAATGCCGGTGTCATTCGAAATTAATAAATCCGCACCTTTAATGAACGCGAGGGTTTCTTCGAGCTTGTCGATTTGAATGCTTTTGATGTTTCCCTTTTCTTCGTTGCCTTCAAGGAGTTCCGAAATCGATTCCCAATCGCCGATTCCCTTTAAAATGATATGGTCATGCGCCGGATAGGCCCCGGACATCTCGGCAATGAGTTGTTTGAATTTTTGCAAAGACCAACGTTTCGCGTCGGTCGAGGCGCCTGTAAAATAGACGAGGTAGGGCCTCTCGCACGGAGGGGCTGAGGGCTGAAGATGAAAATCGGGTGGATGCGCTGTCCGAATTCCCAGAAGTTGAAGCATATGGAGCAAGAGTTCGGCTTCGAAAACGAAATCGGAACGCAAGATTGTTGCATCATAAACGAGATAGCGATAGATCGTTTTATAAGGAAAGCCGATTTTTAATTGGGCCTTGTTCAGCAAGCAAAGCAGCAGGGATCGTGAAGTGTCGGCCAGATCGAAGATAATGTCGTGATCACCCAAGTCCTGTAGGTTTTCTATTTTCTTTTTTAAGGAGAGGTGGTCGTTGCCCTTTCGATAGACGATGTGAACACGATCAACGAGATCTTCCGGGGCGCCGCGCGTATAATGATCGAGGACACTTAATGTGATTTTTGCCTTGGGAAAGGCCTTTCTGAGTTCGAACAAAAAAGGACGCGTGAGCAACATGTCGCCAAGGGCTGTGTGCCGAATAACGGCAATCGATCGAAGGGCTTCCGGATTGAGGTGCTTGATAGCCGCCCATCCTTTTTTAGAAGCCCATGCCCCTTTTTTAAACCAAAATCGCATGTAACCTCACATAGTTCAAAGAAAACGTTTTCTTCCTGTCTTAAACACAATGTACTATTTTGGATTGAGCACAAGATGATGTTGAGTAAAGTTCAGGAACTTTTTTTAACGCTCAGATTCCATGTAATATTCCCTGGTCGAAAAATAAAGCACCAACTTTTTTCATATTGTCTTTTGCTTATACTGAATATCATTCTTCCGATGAAGCTTCCGGGCGATCCTGGGAAACTGAGCTTGATTCGATCTAGTGTGAATCCGCCAAATTTAAAATGGGTCGGATTGTCGCAGTAATCGTCGATTGAAAAAACGGATAAATGTTGTATGTGAGTAGGATCTAGCCATGAATTAAAACTCGCGAAATGAGGCGTTACGATGGTTATTTTTGCGCCGTCTGCGCACACTCGGTTAATTTCGCGAAGAAAATGGGTAACATCCTTCAAGTGTTCGATGATGTGTTCCGCGATCAACTCATCGATCACATTGTCGGAGAAAGGGAGGTTGCCGTTTAAATCGCACTTCACGTCTGCCCCCTTGCATTTGAACAGATCTAAGCCAATAAAGCCTTCAATCCTCTGGTCTCCGCATCCTAATAGGAGTTTTGACACCGCTTCCCCTCGCTTGCTGGGTGCATATGTTTTGTTTTTGCATACGCAGCACTTTTCGTTGAGGGTTTTTTACGCTAAGCAGATCGGATTAGTCAATTTATCCTGGCTGCGCCAGCGGCTTTGCGTCTTGAGAGATCCCTTAAAAATAGAACCTAGGCCAGAAAGGTCATTATAATGCGAAACATTTTGGCTAGTCTTCGCAGGCATATTTTGTTAAAGTGCTAGCCTCGATTATAAGCATGAAGGAGCGTGGGCGGACATGATCATTGTGACTGGCGGAGCCGGATTTATTGGAAGCAATCTCATTAAAGGCTTAAACGCGAGCGGGCGCAGCGATGTGCTTGTCGTCGACAATCTAACAAAAGGAGAAAAATTTCGAAACCTTGTCGATCTCGATTTTCTGGATTATATCGACAAGGACGATTTTTTAGACGACATTCTATCCGGTCAGCCCTTTCCCGAAGCCATCGACGCCATCTTCCACCAAGGGGCTTGTTCCACGACGACCGAATGGGACGGCCGCTACATGCTCCAAAACAACTACGATTATTCGAAAGATCTCTTGCGCTATGCTTTGGAACGCGAGATTCCTTTTCTCTATGCCTCTTCTGCGGCGACTTACGGTGCCGGGACGACTTTTGTCGAGGAACGCGGTAACGAATCGCCCTTGAACGTCTACGGTTACTCTAAGTTTTTGTTCGATCAATACGTCCGTCGCCTGCTTCCGGAGGCGAAGACCCAGATTGCCGGCATGCGCTATTTCAATGTCTACGGGCCGCGGGAGACCCACAAGGAAGGCATGGCGAGCGTGGCATTTCACTTTGATCGGCAATTACGAGAAACAGGAAAGATCAAGCTTTTCGAAGGAAGCGGGGGCTATGCCCAAGGCGAGCAACGGCGCGATTTTATCTTTGTGGACGATGCGGTTGCGGTGAATCTGTGGTTTTTTAAACATCCCGAAGCCTCGGGCATCTTCAATGTCGGGACGGGACGGAGCCAGACTTTTAATGAGGTGGCCCGTGCCGTCATCGCCTGGCATGGCCGAGGGCAAATCGAATACATTCCCTTCCCGGAAAAGCTGCGCGCCGCCTATCAGAGCTTTACGGAGGCCGACCTGAGTGTCCTTCGTAAAGCCGGATATTCCTCCGCCTTTAAAACGGTTGAAGAAGGGGTGAAAGACTACATGGCCTGGCTCAATGCCTAGGCCCTCGATGAGGGGCCTGCGCTGCCCGTCTCTCTGTGTTTACCGATAATTCACGAACTGAAAATCAATCCCAAAATCCTGAGATGTGAGTAATTGAATCACTTCCTGGAGATCGTCCTTGCTTTTTCCGGTAACACGCAACTGATCGCCTTGTATTTGGGCCTGCACCTTTAGCTTTTTGTCTCGAATTGCCTTACTCACGACCTTGGCCTTTTCTTGCGAGATGCCTTGTTGTAGGGTAATCCGCTGACGGGCCTTGCCGCCGAGGGCTTGTTCTATCTTTTGATATTCAAGTGATTTAAGCGAAATGCCCCGTTTAACCAATTTCGATTGAAGGATGTCGATGACGGCCTTGAGCTTGAATTCGTCATCGGAGGAAACGACGAGCTCTTTATCCTCTTCTAGTTTGATTTCGCTCTTCGTGCCTTTTAAGTCATAGCGTTGGCGGAGTTCTTTGGTCGCCGTTTCGACAGCATTTTTTACCTCTTGGATATCGACCTTCGATACGATGTCGAAAGAACTGCTGGATGCCATACGGACCTCCTATCAAGTTGTGAATACTGAAAATGCACCCTAGTCTGCTACAAGTCCATGGCGTGTTTCAAGCCTTGTTTATAAAAAGATCGAAATTGGACGAAGGGGGTCGTTCGAATTGAGCTTGGGGGCCTCGGGCGATTTTAAGAGACGATACAATACTGTCCTCCGGTTTAGGTTTTGGTTGATGATCCGAGGAAGGGGGCGAAGGCCTCAATCAATTTGATGAAGGTTCTCCCATGATCCCGCTTAAAGACGATCTGCCCACCCAGCATTTTCCTTGGGTCACGATTACGCTCATTGTCGCAAATATCGCCGTTTTTTTGCATGAGCTTTCTCTGGGTCCCCAAGTGGAGCAGGTTTTTTTTAGGTATGGGGCCATTCCCTTCGAACTGATGCACGGCATCGCCGTGGGGGATCGGCCCTTCCCTATTGGCGCGACCGTGCTCACTTCCATGTTCGTTCACGGCGGCTTTTTTCATGTGGGTGGGAACATGCTCTATCTTTGGATTTTTGGGAACAACATTGAAGATGTGATGGGTCACCGGCGTTTTATCGTCTTTTATCTGCTCTGTGGTGCGATCGCTGCCTATTCCCATGCCTACATCGCGCCCGATTCAAAATTGCCGATGGTCGGCGCGAGCGGCGCCGTTTCTGGGATTTTGGGCGCCTATCTGCTGCTTTTTCCCCGGGCAAAGGTGCTGACCCTTGTTCCGCTTTTTATTTTTATCCAGATCATCCGAATCCCGGCAGTTTTCGTCCTAGGTTTTTGGATTGTCGCGCAGGTGTTCAACGGATTCTTGGGAAATCAAAGTGGCATTGCCTGGTTTGCCCATATTGGAGGCTTCATCGCGGGAATGGTTTTGATCTTTTTTTTCAGAAAAGCGCAACCGCGCCGACGGCGTGTTCTTTCTTGAAATTGGGCTTTTTTTTAGGCACAGTCTTTCGAAAAGTCATTGAAAAGTCCGCTGAATAAGAAAAATCATTGACAAGCTAGGCGCTAGCTCTTTAAAATTGCGCGGTTTTGTAAACTGCGTTTATTTTCTTGAATATTTACAGGATTTTAGTCAAGGTTTCCTGTAATCAAAATTTGCGGAGGCAGGATATGGCAAAGGTACTTGAGGGGCCCGGAATGGGACTCCTTGCGAAATGGGGGATGCCCGTCCCGCATTATGTGGTGATTACAGAAGCGGCCCAGCTCGATGCGCTGGCCAAAGCGAATCCTTGGTTGATTGAGTCGAAACTGGTGGCGAAGGCGCATGAAGCGATCGGTTCTCGGATGAAGTTAGGCCTGGTTAAAGTGGGGCTGGATTTAGATGGGGCCCGAGAAGCCGCGAAAGAAATGCTTGGAAAGGCCGTTTCCGAAGTGACGATCTCTCAGGTCATTATCTCCGAGATGGTCGATCACCAAGATGAATATTATATTGCGGCCCAATCAACCCGCGAAGGCGCCGAGCTCCTCCTGGCATCGATGGGCGGCATCGAAGTGGAAGCGAATTGGGAGAAGGTTAGAAAACTGGCGATCTCCTTGGGAAGCGAACCGACAGGGACGGAATTGGAAAAATTGGCCAAGGATGCCGGATTCGAGGGTGATTTGGTCGGCAAGGTGGCGCAATTCGCCGCAAAACTCTATCGTTGTTTGGACGAGGAAGACGGGACCTATCTGGAAGTCAACCCGCTCGTTCTCCGGGCCTCAAATGGCGAACTCACGGCCTTGGATGCGGTGACCATGGTGGATGCCGATGCCCGCTTCCGCCATCCCGATTGGAATTTCACCTTTGCCTCCGAATTCGGCCGGCCCTATTCCGATAACGAAAAGGCGATCCTGGAAATCGACACCCGCGTGAAGGGCTCAGTGAAGTTTATCGAAATCCCCGGCGGCGACACGGCCCTCCTTCCGGCGGGCGGTGGGGCTTCTGTTTATTATTCGGACGCCGTATTGGCCATGGGGGGGACTTTGGCCAACTACGCGGAATATTCCGGCGATCCGCCCGACTGGGCCGTCGAGGCCCTTACCGAAAAAGTCTGTTCGCTCAAGGGCATCAAACGCATTATTGTTGGCGGTGCCATCGCAAATTTCACCAATGTCAAAAAGACCTTTTCCGGCATCATCAAGGGTTTCCGAAAGGCCAAGGCCGAAGGAAAAATGGAAGGGGTTTCTATTTGGGTTCGGCGCGGCGGCCCTTTCGAAAAAGAAGGGCTGGCGGCGATGAAAGTCCTTGAAAACGAGGGGTTCGACATCCACGTCTACGACCGTTATACCCCCTTGACCGACATCGTTGACTATTCGATTAAAGGAGTGAGCGCATGAGTATCCTCACAAGCAAAGACACCCGCGTGGTGATTCAAGGTGGTCCGGCCGGCGTAAACGCCGCGCGCCGCATGGCGGAATTCTGTCACCTCAGCCGGATTCCATTCAACGTCTCCGCCTTTGTCTTTCCACCCGATGCGGGTAAAACGGTCGAAATCCCCTGTGGCAGCACGCTGGTTTCGGTACCGACCTTCAGCACTGTGGAAGAGGCGACCAAGGCCGACCCCGGTATCAATACCTCGCTGATTTACATTGGGCCCAGCCGGGCCTACGACGGCACCATGGAGGCCTTGAAAGATCCAAAAATTAAATTGGTATCGATGATTACCGAAGGCCTACCCGAAAAAGACGCCAAGAAGTTACGGATCGAATCCGAACGGCTGGGCAAAACGTTTAACGGCCCCTCATCCATCGGCATTATCTCGGCAGGGGAGGCGCGCTTGGGTGTCATCGGCGGCTCCTACGACAACCTCGTGCTTTGCAAACTGCATCGCCAGGGTTCCTTTGGGGTGATTACCAAGTCGGGTGGGCTGTCCAACGAAATCATGTGGATCTGCAGCCAGTTCGCCAACGGGATCACCACGGCCATCGGCATCGGCGGAGACACTTATCCGGGCTCCGACTTTTCGACCTATCTTGAGATGTTCGAAAACGATCCCCAAACGCATGCCGTGGTCATGGTGGGTGAAATGGGAGGCGATCTCGAAGAAAAGGCTGCTGCATGGTTTGCCGCGAAGAAGCGCCGGATTCAGCTTATCGCCGTGGTCAGCGGCTATTGCCAGGAGGAATTGCCCAAGGGCATGAAGTTCGGCCATGCCGGCGCAAAGGAAGGCCTGCACGGCGAAGGCTCGGCGCGGGCCAAGGCGGAGGCCCTTCAAAAAGCGGGTGCCCTCGTGCCGGCCACATTTGGTGGATTGGGCCCGGCCATTAAAAAGACCTATGAAGCGCTCCTTGCCGGCGGCAAGCTGACGACGGTTGCTGAGGACGCAGTGCCTCAAAATCTACCGAAGACGATTGAAGAGGCCATCGCCGACGGTGATGTCTTTGTCGAACCGCTGGTTAAATCCTCCATTTGCGACGACCGCGGCGACGAGCCCTATTACAGCGGCTATCCGGCTTCGGAACTGATCAACAAGGGCTACCAGATCCCCCACGTCATCGGCCTCCTGTGGGACAAACGTTTGATTACGCCAGTTGAATCGGAAATCGTCAAGCGCATTGTCATGCTTTCGGCCGATCATGGTCCTTGTGTTTCTGGCGCGCTGGTGACCATCATCGCGGCCTGCGCGGGCATTCAAATGGCCCAGTCGGTGGCGGCCGGGATGATTATGATCGGACCGCGCTTCGGCGGTGCCGTGACCGGTGCGGGGACTTGGTTTAAGTACGCGGTCGAAAACAAACTGAGTGTGGATGACTTTCTCAGCTACATGAAGCAAAACGTGGGTCCCGTGCCGGGTATTGGCCATCGGGTGAAATCGCTTCGGAATCCGGACAAGCGGGTGAAAGAGCTGGTCATTTTTGTGAAGTCGCAAAAAATTTCAACGCCGCATCTCGACTTCGCCCTTGCGGTGGAGGAAAAAACGACGGCAAAAAAAGACACCTTGATTTTGAACGTGGACGGCACGATGGCCGCCGTCTTGGTCGACCTGGGCTTTAAAGTTGAGGCCTTAAATGGTTTTTTTATTTTGTCCCGAACCATCGGTCTCATCGGTCATTGGATCGACCAAAATCAGCAGGGCAGCCGTCTCATCCGGCTCTTTAAGTATTTGGCCAACTACGTTGCACCGAAAAAGAGAGAGGTGCCGCCGCTTTAAACAACAGAAAACTTTAACAAATTTGAATTCACGTCTATGCTTCGGTTACAATGGTCACTTCCCGAAAAACCGTTTAAAGACCGAGGCATCGATCAGCCCAAAGGAGTGTCCAAATGTCGACTGAGTTGATTGCAAAGCAATACCAAAAGATGCAAGAAAAGGTGGACCAGGCCCGAACCCACTTGGGGCATCCACTGACCTTGGCGGAAAAGATTCTGTTTTCGCACCTCGACGATCCGGATAATCAAGTCTTGGAACGCGGCAAGGCCCAACTGGCCCTGCGACCCGATCGGGTCGCCATGCAGGACGCCACGGCGCAAATGGCCATGCTCCAGTTTATTCAAGCCCGAAAGAAAAAGGCGGCCATTCCCAGCACCATCCACTGCGATCACTTGGTTCGTGCTCATACGGGGGCGAAGGAAGACATCGAACGGGCGATCAACGAGAACAAGGAGGTCTACGAATTTCTCCGCTCGGCCGCCGAAAAATACGGTATCGGGTTTTGGAGACCCGGCGCGGGCATCATCCATCAAGTCGTCCTCGAAAACTATGCCTATCCCGGCGCGCTGATCATCGGCACCGACTCCCACACGCCCAACGGCGGCGGACTGGGTGCCTTGGCCATCGGCGTGGGTGGCGCGGATGCGGGCGAGGTCATGGCGGGCCTGCCTTGGGAAGTCTTGCATCCCAAACTCCTGGGCGTAAAGCTCACGGGATCCTTAAGCGGCTGGACCTCGGCAAAGGATGTCATCCTCTATCTCTGCGGCCTGCTCACCACCAAGGGCGGCACCAATAAAATTGTCGAATATTTTGGGCCGGGCGCCGAAACTATCAGCGCCACCGGCAAGGGCACCATTACGAATATGGGCGCGGAGTTGGGCGCAACGACCTCCGTTTTCCCCTACGATCAAAAGATGGCGGCCTATCTCAAAATCACCAATCGCAGCGACGTGGCCGAGCTGGCCGATGTCCACCGTGCGCTCTTGACGGCGGACCCCGAAGTCTTGGCCGATCCGAAAAGCTATTACGATGAGGTGGTCGAGATCGATCTCAGCACTTTGGAGCCCCACGTGGTCGGACCACACTCACCGGACTTGGCCCGGCCGATCTCAAAGCTGAGGGCCGAGGCCGAGGAAAAAGGCTATCCGAGGGAAATCAAGGCCGCGCTGGTCGGAAGCTGCACTAACTCCTCTTACGAAGATCTCACCCGCTCGGCGCATATCGCGCGTCAAGGTTTGAAAGCCGGTTTGAAGGCCAAGGCGCAATTCCTGATTACCCCTGGATCGGAGCGCATCTATTACACCATCAAGCGCGACGGTTTAATGCAGACCTTCGAGGAGATGGGCGGCACGGTCATGGCGAATGCCTGCGGCCCCTGCATTGGGCAATGGAAGCGCGACGATATTCAAAAGGGCGAGAAAAATTCGATCATCAGTTCCTACAACCGAAACTTCGCGGGCCGGAACGATGCGAACCCGGAAACCCTCTCTTTTTTAAGCAGCCCCGAACTCGTCACGGTGATGGCTTTTGCCGGAGATCTCGGCTTTAATCCCATGACCGATACATTGGCCACCGCCGACGGGACGAAGATTAAGTTCGAACCGCCCCAGGGCGACGAGCTGCCAGTGAGCGGTTTTGCCGAGGGAGAAGAAGGGTTTGTCGCGCCCGCCGAAAATGGCGACAATGTCGAAGTCATTGTCGGACCCGAGAGCGAACGGCTTCAGCTCCTCGAGCCCTTCCCGGTTTGGGACGGAAACGATTTCGATAAACTCCTGGTGCTCCTTAAAGTAAAGGGCAAGTGCACGACCGATCATATCTCGCCAGCTGGACCCTGGCTGCGTTATCGGGGCCACCTCGATCGCATCAGTGACAATATGTTTTTAGGCGCGAACAATCTTTTTACCGAAGAGGCGGGCAAGGCGAACGATGTCTTGGACAAGGCGTCGAACCTGACCCCGGCACAAGTCGCTCGGCGTTATAAGTTGAAGGGCCTGGGTTCCGTCGTCATTGGCGACGAAAACTACGGCGAAGGCAGCTCGCGTGAGCATGCGGCCATGTCGCCCCGTTTCCTCGGCATCCAGGTCGTCATCACCAAGAGCTTCGCCCGGATTCACGAAACCAATTTAAAGAAACAAGGCGTGTTGCCCTTGACCTTCGCCGATCCGAAAGATTGGGAAAGCATCGATCAAGACGACCGCGTCAGCGTGGTCGGCTTGGCGGATCTGGCGCCGGGCAAGCCGGTAGAAGTGGTGGTGCACAAAGCCGATGGAAGCGAGCTGCGCTTCCAAACGAACCACAGCATGACGGAACAACAAGTCGGCTGGTTTAAAGCGGGTTCAGCCTTAAACGCCCTAAACGCATAAATCTAATCACAGGAAGCGCATCACCGACGCGCTTTCAGGAAGAATGACATTCAAACGACATGAGCGTTACGGAGACACAAGGCAGGGCATCGGAGACCATTGCCGTCGAGATCATGGGGAAGAAGTACCGTATTCCGCCCGGCCTCACCATGCTGCAAGCGATGTGGCATACGGGCCACGAATTGGTACGCGGCGTCGGCTGTTTGGGTGCGGTCTGCGGGGCGTGTCCCTCGACCTATCGCACAAAGGGCGACACCAAGATCAAAACCACCTTGGCCTGTCAGACGCAGGTCGAGGACGGCATGTCCTTTTCGCTGACCGCGTCCTATTACCCGGACAAAAAGGTCGTCTATCATTTCGACGAGATGAAGGACCCGAAGCAGGATCTCTTCCATTATTATCCAGAGGCGGCCTTGTGCCGCAACTGCGATGCCTGCACGGTGGCCTGTCCCAAGGGCATCGACGTCCGCACCGGCGTGTGGAAAGCCGTCTTCGGCGACTTTAAGGACGCCTCGGATCTCTTTCTCTCTTGCGTCATGTGCAGTTTGTGTGTCCCCGTGTGTATCGCGGATATTGCGCCGAACCAGGTGGGCCTTTTTGCCCGGCGGGCCCAGGGCATCTTTTTCGAAGAAAAAAAACCGCAGCTTTCGCTTCGCGTGAAGGAAATCGCGGACGGAAAATTTGATACCGAATGGGAACGGCTGATGACCTTGCCGGACGAGGCCATCCAGGCCGAATCTTCGGTCTAGGACCGTTTCAAGACGGTCCATTTTAATATGTAGAGAGGAGAGACCGGCGATTTCGCAGTCTGTCACAATTAAAGTAGACGGCTCGGCCCATGCCGTTCCCGAAGGCATTACCGTCATCCAGGCCATGTGGCACTTGGGGCGGCCGATGCTGCACGGCGTCGGCTGTTTGGGCGGCGTCTGCGGAGCCTGTCCCATTAGCATCCGCCTGCCCAATCAAATGGCCCCGAAGACGGCCTTGGCTTGCCAGACCCTGGTTGCAGAGGGGGCCGAAATGGCCTTTCTGCCCGGCGACGCCTCGAAAAAAGAGATCGCCCCGCTGCCCGCCGAAACGCCGAACCAGAACACGCTCTTTCAATATTATCCCGAAACGCGCCGTTGCGTGGCCTGCGGGGCCTGTACGTCCATCTGTCCGCAAGGCATCGATGTGATGGCAAGCGTACGGGAGGCGATGAACGGAAAATTGGCCGAGACCGCCGATCGCTTTGTCGATTGCGTGATGTGCGGCCTCTGCGCCGCTGTCTGCGACGTGAAAGTCCGGCCGCACCGCGTCGGCCTTTATACTCGGCGTTTGATCGGCGCCTTTCAAGAAAATGAAGCGACACAACTGAAAAAACGCATCGAAGAGATCGGTTCCGGCCATTACAAGGAGCAATGGGCTGCCTTAATGGAAGAGGCCGTTCATTGAAAGCACGCATCGCCCATGTCTGATATCGACGTTTCAAAAGAACGGGTCAATACCTCCCGCGCCGCGCGCAGCCAACAAGAAATGCCGCGCCTTTCCGCCGAAGAGAAGGATGACCTCGTTCACCGCTATCATCCCGATTACAAAAAAGAGGCCTACGCCACCCTCCGCTTTGGGCCCAACAAAGGCGAGCAAACCGTACACGAATTGGCGCGTTTGCTGGAGGGCGAAAGCCCGGTGCCCGCCGATTTCCCCGCCTTGAAACCGGCGCATCAGGTGGACATCCTCATTATCGGCGGCGGCGGCGCCGGGGCCACGGCCGCGCTCACTGCGAAGGCCGCGGGCGCGAAAATTCTCATGGCGACCAAGCTGCGCTTGGGCGATTCGAATACTGTTATGGCCGAGGGCGGCATGCAGGTGGCCGTTTCCCCGGAGGATTCGCCCATCCGTCATTTCGTCGATTCGCTCAAGGGCGGACATATGGCGAATGACCGGGTCCTCTTAAAACAGCTGGTCGAGGAAGGCCCCTCGGTGGCGCAATGGCTTATCGACCTTGGCGTGATGTTCGACCGCGAGGATGACGGCAACCTCAGCCTCCGCGCGGGCGGTGGCAGCAGCCTACCGCGCCTCTTGCGCTGCAAGGACTACACGGGTCTCGAACTCATGCGCGTCCTTAAGGATTGCGTACTCAACGAGGAGGTCGAGGTCCTGGAATTCTCACCGGTGATCGAACTTTTAACCGATGGCAAAGGTAGCTGCACGGGGGCGATTTTAAAAGACCTCGACAACGACCGACGCATCGTCGTCCAAGCCAAGACCGTGATCTTGGCGACGGGCGGCATCGGCCGCTTGCACATTCAAGGCTTTCCCACCAGCAATCATTTCGGCGCGACGGGGGATGGCTTGTCCATTACCTATCGTGCGGGCGCATCGCTGACCTTGCAGGATACCTTTCAATATCACCCCACAGGCGCGGTGTTTCCCGAAGCCATGGCGGGTCTGTTGGTGACCGAGGCCATTCGTTCGGCCGGGGCGCACCTCTTAAACGCCAAGGGCGAGCGTTTTGTTTACGAGCTGGAAACGCGAGACGCCGTGGCCTCCGCCGTGATTCGCGAATGCCTCGAAGGCCGCGGAATTCAAACGCCTGCGGGCCGCTACGGGGTGTGGATTGACATGCCCCTGGTGGACCAAATCAACGGCGAAGGGACGCTGGAGAAACGCTTTCCCAACATGATCCGGCAGTTCAGCCGTTACGACATCGATATCCGAAAAGAACCGGTCTTGGTTTATCCGACGCTCCATTATCAAAACGGCGGCATCCAGATCGATGCCGAGGGCGAATCGACCTTGAAAAACCTGTTCGTCGCCGGAGAGGCCTCCGGTGGGATTCACGGACGCAACCGACTGATGGGGAATTCCTTGCTCGACATCATCGTCTACGGCAAGCGCGCCGGAGCAGCAGCTTCGAAACGCGCGGCGGCCTCCGATTTTGGGCCGCTTTCCTTGGACCATCTTTCGCGTTTTCGAAAAGAGCGAAGCGAGGCCGGCGTGAATTCGGATGTGGTTTCGCCGATGCTTTTTCCGGATTACGTTAAAAAGCAATAAAGAAAAAGTCAGCATCCGCAGATGGAAGAACGCCTTCTATCTTTATATCACTCGCGATCTTGGGAGGAAGCTATGAACGGACTGAGAGTCATCTTTGCTGCAGCTTTGATCTTTATATCCGGCACGGCCGTTTTTGCCGACATGTCCAGATCGGCCTCGTCGAAAGGGGCCTCGGTTTATATTATTTCACCGAAGGATGGCGAAACGGTTTCGGAACACCTGATCGTGCGCTTTGGGCTCAAAGGCATGGGCGTGGCCCCGGCGGGCACCGAAAAAGGGGGAACCGGTCATCACCATCTCTTGGTCGATGCAGAGGCCCTTCCGCCCATGGACAAGCCCATGGGCAAGGACGGCATTCAGCATTTCGGCGGCGGCCAAACTGAAACCATGCTGATGTTGAAACCGGGCAAGCACACCTTGCAGTTGGTCCTGGGCGATCAACATCACCTGCCTCACGATCCACCCCTGGTTTCGAAAAGGATTACGATCACGGTGAAGTAAGGCGCGGTAAACGGTAGGAACCGCGTCTATTTTTTTGCGATCAACGATAAGGATTAAATCCCGATGAATATTCACGAATACCAAGCCAAGGCCTTGTTTGCCAAGTATCAAATCCCCGTTCCGAAGGGCAGCGTCGCTTTTTCGAAGGAAGAGGCGGTGAGCGTCGCGGAATCCCTCGGCAGTCCCGTGGCCGTCGTCAAGGCCCAGATTCATGCGGGCGGGCGCGGCAAGGCCGGTGGGGTGAAGTTGGCCAAGGGCAAGTCCGAGGTGTTGCCGATTGCCGACGAGATTCTCGGCAAGATCCTGGTGACGCCCCAGACCGGGCCGGAAGGCAAAGAAGTGAAAAAGCTCCTCGTCGAAGAGGGCCTCGATATTAAAAAGGAGCTCTATCTCAGTCTGGTTGCGGATCGCGGCACTGCATCCGTGGCGATTATCGCCAGCACAGAGGGCGGGATGGAAATCGAAGAAGTGGCCGAAACCCATCCCGAAAAGATTATTCGGGAATCCATCGACCCGGTCTTCGGTTTTCAGGCCTATCAAGGCCGGGCGGTGGCCTTTAAAATGGGCTTGCCGAAGGAAGTGATCGGCCAGTGGGTGAAACTGCTTGCCAATCTGTACCGGCTTTTCGTCGATAAGAGCGCCACGCAAATCGAGATCAACCCGCTGATTATTACGGGAGACCTGCGACTCGTCGCTCTCGACGCCAAAGTCGGCTTCGACGACAACGCCTTGTTTCGAAGTCCGGATCTCAGCGAACTGCGTGACCTTGACGAAGAAGATCCCTTGGAGACGCGTGCGGCCCAGCATGGCCTGAACTATATCAAGCTCGATGGCACCATCGGCTGCATGGTCAACGGCGCGGGTCTGGCGATGTCCACGATGGATGTCATCAAACTGGCGGGCGGCGAACCGGCGAACTTTTTGGATGTCGGCGGCGGCGCGTCGAAAGAAACGGTGAAGCAGGCCTTTCAAATCCTCTTGGACGATCCGAATGTGAAGGGCGTTTTTGTGAACATCTTCGGCGGCATCGTGCGCTGCGAGCGCATTGCGGGCGGCATTCTCGATGCGGCGAAGGAGGTCGCGCTGACGGTGCCGCTTGTCGTCCGCTTACAAGGCACGAACGCGGAAGAGGCCCGGCAGTTGCTTGCGGCCTCCGATTTAAAATTGACCGTCGCCGACACCCTCTGGGACGGCGCGCAGAAGATCGTCGCCGAAGTGGGTAAATAGAGCGTTACAAAAAGTAAGGAGTTGCCATGTCTGTTCTGGTGAATAAAGACACACGGGTCTTGGTACAAGGGATTACGGGGAAGGAAGGTTCCTTTCACGCCGCCGCTTGTAAGGCATACGGCACGCAAGTGGTCGCGGGCGTGACCCCCGGCAAGGGGGGCGAGGAATGCGAGGGTATCCCCGTTTTTAATACCGTCGAAGCCGCGGTGGTGCAAACCAATGCCGACGTGGCCTTGATCTTCGTGCCCCCGCCCTTCGCCGCCGATGCGATTATGGAATCGGCCCAGGCGGGCGTGCCCTTGATCATTTGCATTACCGAAGGCATTCCCGTTTTGGACATGATGCGGGTGAAGCGCTTTTTGGCCGGAAAGCCCGTGCGCCTCATCGGCCCGAACTGCCCCGGCATTATCACCCCCGGCGAATGCAAGATCGGCATCATGCCCGGCTTCATTCATAAAAAGGGGAGCGTCGGCGTGGTCTCGCGCAGCGGCACGCTCACCTACGAAGCGGTGTGGCAATTGACGGAACTCGGACTGGGCCAATCCACCTGTATCGGCATCGGCGGCGATCCGGTGAATGGGACCCACTTTGTCGACGTGTTGGAGCTGTTCGAAAAAGACGGCCAAACAGAAGCCATCGTCCTCATCGGCGAGATCGGCGGCGACGCAGAAGAGACGGCGGCGGCCTATATCAAGGCCCATGTCAGCAAACCGGTTGTCGCCTTTATCGCGGGCATGACCGCGCCGCCCGGCAGACGCATGGGTCACGCGGGCGCAATTATCTCCGGCGGCAAAGGCACGGCGGCGGACAAAATGACCGCACTGGAAGCGGCCGGCGTCACGGTCGTGAAAAACCCTGCTCTCATCGGCGAAGCCATTGCGAAGCGTTTAAAAAAATAAGGATACACGCCGGGGATGGACCATCGGAGCCTGCACGCCTGGGATGTGACCCCGGCGGAAGCCATCCAAATCCAGCACCGCCTCCGTCCGCATCTCCGCCTCGATCAGGCACCCGAAAAAATCGAAAGTCTTGCGGGTATCGATGTCTCTTACTCACGGGGTTCGCATCAACTTTTTGCCGCCATCGTCGTCCTCGATTTAACGGAACCCATCCTTAAAAAAAACGGAAAGGACACAGCGGGTTTTCCTGTAATTGAATCCGCCACGGCCGCGCTCACCGTCGATTTTCCTTATATCCCCGGCCTGCTTTCCTTTCGTGAAATTCCGGTCATCTTGAAGGCCTGGGAGAAATTAAAAACACGACCGGATTGCCTCCTTTGCGATGGGCAGGGCCTCGCGCATCCAAGACGCATGGGCCTGGCCTCGCATCTGGGTTTGCTTTTCGGTCTGCCGTCCATCGGTTGCGGCAAGACCCGTCTCGTTGGCGAAGACCGCAGGCCCGGTCCGGAACGCGGCGATCGTGTGGCCCTCGTTGACAAAGGCGAAACCATCGGTATGATTTTAAGAACGCGTCTTAACGTGAAACCCCTCTATATTTCCCAAGGACACCACATGACCCTGGACCGCGCCGTCGAAATTGTCCTCGCCTGTCAAAGCCGCTATCGCCTGCCCGAAGCGATTCGTATGGCGCACACGCTAGTCAATGAAACGCGCCGGGAAGCCGAAGCGTCAGAACGCCCTGCTGAGGTCTGCACCCTATGAGCGAGTGGTTTCAAGCGGTATTATTAGGACTCCTCGAAGGTCTCACCGAGTTCATCCCCGTTTCTTCGACCGGCCATCTTATCGTCGTCGGCCACCTCATCGAATTCAAGGGTGATCGGGCGGCGACCTTCGAGGTCTTCATTCAACTGGGGGCGATTCTTGCCGTCGTGTTTATCTATAAAGATAAATTTTTGGGTTTGCTCGATTTCGAAAAGAAGTCCGGTTTTTCGGGGGCAAACGGCATCGTCCTCTTGGCCCTCACTACCGCACCCGCGCTGGTGGTTGGCTTGCTCATCCATTCCTACATCAAAACCTATCTCTTCAATCCCATGACCGTGGCCCTGGGCCTGGGATTGGGCGGTTTGGTGATGATCTGGGCGGAGCGGCATCTGCCCAAGCCGGCGGAATCGAGTTTAGATGAAATCCTAAAAGGGGATGCCTTTAAGATCGGCCTGTTTCAGTGCCTGGCCATGTGGCCGGGGGTGTCGCGTTCCGGGGCCACAATTATCGGCGGGATGATGATCGGTATGCACCGGAAGGTCGCCTCCGAATATTCTTTTCTCGCGGCCGTGCCCGTGATGTGCGCCGCAACGATTTTCGATCTCTACAAAAGCCGCGATTTTTTAAGTGCCGCCGACGTGCCGATTTTTCTCATCGGCTTCGTCGTTTCCTTCATCTCGGCCTGGTTCGCCGTCAAATTCTTCCTCCGCCTCATCAGCACCCACACCCTCGAAGCCTTCGGCTGGTACCGGGTGGCGCTGTCCGTGGGAATTTTGGCTTTCATGTTGTGAAAGCATCCATTGCGGACGAGTAAGGCTAGAACCTTGTAATATGCAACAAAGCCAGAGACTAGGTTGTTGTTTTCCGCTTCATGCGATATCTCATCTAATAAACGTCACGCCATTTGGATATTTGCTTACCTATACTGTGCGCTGCATTTACCCGAATCTATTTCAACTATCTATAAGTTTTTGACTTTTTTAAATAATGAGGCTATATAAAAATTCAATCTTAAAAACGACACTTGAATCTTATTGTAATTATATATTTTAGGTCAGTGATATTTTTATGAATGTTTCTTTCGAATCGATAGAAAATACTCTTAAGAAAAATATCGCCGATGTCTATCAGCTGGCGCATTTTGACCGCATTGTTTTAGATTTTGCGATCAATCAGTTAGAGGGGCTTGAGAAAAAGCTGAA
The DNA here is from genome assembly GCA_029261155.1 of Nitrospirota bacterium. Classification (GTDB taxonomy): domain Bacteria; phylum Nitrospirota; class Nitrospiria; order SBBL01; family JAADHI01; genus JAJDBU01. The sequence continues at coordinate 62,590 of JAJDBW010000010.1, forward strand.
TAAAGACCACTTTATCGATAATCCACAATTAACTGCAGCAACAACAAGAAAGTCTCTTGAAAACATACGGACTAATGAATCACTGAAATCACGATTTGAAATTATTAATAATCAATGTGTCGTGCTACTCGTTTCGCTTTTTGCGTCCGCGATCGCAGATCTTTATCGCGATGCGATTACGAATCTTGCGTTATCGGGGACCAGTCCGAAGCTAAATGATGAGGAACTCAAATTTACAGTAAGCGAAATAGTTCGAGATGATACTGTTTTGGCAAAGCGGATCGGCAGGCTAATGGAAGAAAAGAGAGACGTCTCATTTCAAGATATGAAAAGCATTGGTCGTGCTTTCAAAGAATACTTCGATGTAAAGATAGATAGGGGGAACACCGTAAATAATATAATCATGGCGCAAGCTGGTCGTCACGTAATCGTACACGACGGGGCGATGATTAATGACAGGCTCCGAAAGCAAGTAGGAAATGCAGTGCCTCGAGAGTTGATGCCTGCCATCCCAAACAAAGGTCGCTTGTTGTTTCAGCCTAAAGAATTGAAGATTGCAGGAAGTAGCATGCTTGAATATTTCTCCGAATTACGACTCCGGATGGAACGAAGATTTGACGATCAGGGATAATAATGCTCTTACATTCGACCGAGATAGAATACGCTCGGTCTTGTATGAGTCGGTAGCGTCAGTAGGGTCGCATCTTACATTACGACAATGTATGAAATTGCAAGGCGTGACCCAATAGGCACACTTACCTCACACCAGGAGTGGCTTTGGCAATTCGTATTGTCCGACTAGGAAGTCCGCGTAAAAAGAATGAAGGATTGCGCATTGGCACTGTTCGGCGGCCACCGCGCGGGGTACCTAAGGAAGACTATGCGGCGAAGAACATCTATGACCTGTGGTATCCGAATCTCGCGCCGAGCGAGGCCTTGTTAAGGGAAGCGCCGCCGGCTGAGAACGCGAAATCGTGGAAGCTTTTCCGGCAAAGATATTTAAAGGAGATGAAGACACCCGTGGCAAAGCACGATTTGAACCTGCTTGCGGCCTTGTCGCACAAGAGTGATTTTTCCCTCGGTTGTTATTGCGCCAATGAAGCCCGCTGCCACCGCTCGATCCTAAAAGAACTTCTTCAAGACAGAGGCGCGGAGATTAAATAGGCCTGCGCCGCCTGTTCTTTACGCAACTTTTCAAAACCGTGTATTACACCCTGCAAAGGCCCCTCCTTCACATCATTAAAAAATCGAAACGGACGCTGGGGCATCGGCTCAGGTCCTAAATGCGGCGTGGAGCTTAGGCGGGGAAAAACGGATTGTGCCGTTGTTCTTCCGCCACCGTCGTTACCGGCCCGTGGCCCGGGAAGAGAAGCGTTTCGGGAGGGAAGGACAAGATGACCTCCTTCACGGAATTAAGCAAGGTGGAATAAGTCTCGCTGGTTTTTGCCCGTCCGATAGATCCGGCGAAAAGGGCGTCGCCCACGAAAGCCAGTTTTTTGGGGACAATGGGGGCGGTGTCCATATAGTAAGTCGTGCCGCCGTCGGTGTGGCCGGGGGTGGATCGTGAGGTGATTTCAAATCGGCCGACGCCGATCGTCATTTTTTCTTCTACGCCGATGTGGTTTTTTAGGGCAATTTTCTCAGACACTTCGTTTGCGCTGAGATAAACCGGCACCGCTACCTGAGATTGAATTTCCTGTATGCCGCCGATGTGGTCGGGGTGGGCATGGGTTAAACACACCGCGACCAGGCTCAGGCCTGTCTCCTTCAAAAAGGCCAAGACTTTTGTCGGGCTGTAGCCCGTATCGAACAAGACACACACGCCTTCCTTCCAATCGATAAAAAAATATCCGTTGACCGGATAACTACCAATCCGACCGTCGATGACATAAATCATGTCTTTACCCGCGTCGGCGTCCGCTTCTACAAGATAAGGCGGTGCGATCTGGGGTTCCCATTCGGCCCCAGCGATCTCACTCAGTTTTATGGGGTCCAGAGCGAGGGCTTCCGCGAGGCGGATGACTTCATCTTGCACCGGCGGCGCTTCTTCTTCTAAGGCCGTTATACGCGCTTCGTCAATGTTCGAGCGGCCTTTCAGTTCTGTAAGAGACCAAGCCTTTCCAAAACGCGCCTTGCCGATTATGTCCGCGAAAGCATCTTCAAGCATTTATCCTCCTTCATCGTTGCATTGAAGCCAAAATGGGCATTTGCTCTCTTGGCTTTTTGATCCAATTTACTTAGAATGGTCTCGCACGGAGACATCGTTATCTTACAAGAGCGGGGTGGAATTTTCTACCTGCATTTTTCATGGGAGGTATGCGAAGGTGGATAAGAAGGGCTTTCAAATCGGCATGGTGGGCCTGGGGCGCATGGGAGCTAACATGGCTCGGCGATTAAAGGATGAAGGTTATACGCTCAGCGCCGTCTACGACATCGACTCGAAAAAATCGAAGGCCTTGGCGGGAGAACTCTGTTGCACCTGCGCCGCGACGCCAGCCGAAGCGGCTGAATCCTCGAATACGGTATTTACCGTGACCTCGGACGATGCCTCAATGCGCGTCATTTTTTCATCCTCCGATCCTAAGAGTTTGATGGCCTTCGCGAAAGACCGGCTTTTTATCAACTGCGCGACCCTGACTCCAGCGGTTCATGTCGAAATTGAAGACTTGGTCCGGGCGAAGGGCGGAGAATGCCTGGAGGCCTGCATGGCGAGCAGCATTCCGCAGGCCCGTGAAGGGACGCTTTATCTCATGTGCGGCGGCAAACGGGAAAATTTCGACTGCGCCGCGCCTTTGCTTCAATCTCTCGGAAAGACGATTCGCTACATCGGCGGCGCGGGTGAGGCCGCCAAGGTGAAGGCCCTGGTGAACATGGTGATGAATATGAACACGGCGGCCTTGGCCGAGGGTCTGGGGCTCGGTGCGGCCTTGGGATTGGATCTCACCCTGCTGCGCGAGATTTTTTCACAAACGGGCGCGGCTTCTCGTGTACTCGAAACGGACGGCGTGGACATGCAGGACCGGGAGCACGACTGTTATTTTTCCGCCGAACACGCGGCCAAAGATTCCGGCATCGCCTTGCAGCTCGCGGAAGATCAGGGTCTTGACCTGCCTCTCGCGAAGGCGACCACTGCACAATACCGCCGTTTAGTTGAATTCGGGAAAAGCGCATTGGACAAGTCCGCCATCGCCGAACTGACCTTTCCGGGGCGAAGGTCCTAATCAGGCGGGATCAATAAAAGGACCGGTCAAGGCCTTAATCTCATCCTGGCAGACGCTTACGCGCATCCGCATGAGCTTCTTAGAAAGATCCGGTGCAGAACTTTTTAACTTCCTTCGCGGGCATGGTGTTGTCGCTGCGGTCTGGGTCGCAGCCAAGGGGGGCATCTTGGGGTGAACCGGGGTTACAGGGGCCCATGATGCGTTCCGATTCGCTTACGTCGACATTGCCGACCGCGTGGCCGATTTCGTGGAGCAGCACCTTCGAACAACTTTTTACATCGGAACTCGAATCCACCATGGTCAGGGGCCGTGCGCTGATGTTAATCTTGTGCGCCTTGCAGAGAGGTTGGGGTTCGGGGATGTAGCGTCCGACGGCCTCGCCGCTGCTCCTGAGCTGGTTGCCGAAGGGGAGGAAGAGAGCGGGGAGGGTCCCGGTGGGCGGCGGATAGCCGGGCTGCTTTTCCATGTCCTTGACGATTTCGCAAAACTGAACCATGGTCTCCACTTTTTTGAATTTTTGTTCGTCTTCGTCGTAGAGCGGTGGAATCACACCGGCGCCTGTATTGAATTCCAAGGCCACATTGTGATTGCGCATAAAATTTTTCGCAAAGCCGATATTCTCCATTCGAAAATCGCTATCCCCTTGGCTATAAACCGCGATTTTATGCGTTTTGAGATCGGGACACTTGTGACAGAAGAGGGCTTTCCGGCCAGTGAGTGGCGTTTCTTGAGCTTGCATGTGTGATGCGTCTTCTCCGGACGGTGTGGCGTTGCCGGTCGTCATTGCCGCCTGCCTGCGTATTGTTGTGCCGGTGGAGGCGTTTTGCTGCGCGTTTTGAATCTTGTGGATTTTATGTGGTCTTGCCTGAATAGGCTTTGACGTCATAAGCGGTTCGGCGTGTTGTTCGCCCTTCCGATAAGACCTTTGGATAGACTGATTTCCCCGACAGCGATTGAGCGCTTGAATCGATTCCATCCTGCTGCCTTGAATGGAAGAGGGCGTCATCCGCTGTTTTATGAAGGGCGTACCTATCCGGTGTTGTAGATCCTTTTGTCTGAATGCATACATTTGTTTTAAGTCTTAGAACGTCCTCTCAAAGACCGCGCGGCAGAATACCGCCACTGCACGTGATGAACCCAAGATGTCGTTACGGCATAATAACTGAATTGGGTTTGATTAAATTGAGGAGCCATCAAAATAAATATTTTATAAGCCAATTACATCGCTTTGGCAAGTTGTTGGGTTTCACCCTCGTAGGGTTTTAAAGCCTTTCATCCTTACAAGAAGGCCTTTGTCTTTATTGCGCTTTCACTCGCATAGGCCGCGCCCAATTTCCAATTCTCTCGCGATTCATGTAAAATAAGAAGCTTTGTCGAACGGTTTTTAATGGCAATGACGGGAAGGCCCAAAGGGATCTGTGCATGGACAAAAATAAAATTATCGACGATTTATTTCGGATTCTGAATCACTTTAAAGAAAGCGTGTTTGCCTTCTTGCCCCAATTGGTTGGCGCCTTATTCATTTTATTGCTGGGCGTTTTGGTGGCCCACTTTGTCCGCGCCTTGGTCGTTCGCTTCATCCATCAACTGCCTCGACTGATTCCCAATCAAAAAATCCGCGCAAGCTTTAAGACCTACATCGACCAAAAGCCCATTACCCAAGTATTGGGGGGCGTCCTGTATTGGATTCTCATCCTTTTTTTCCTTACGGTTGCCACGGAGACACTCGGTTTGCCGGTGGTGACGACCTGGCTCAGTGGCTTGGTGGGCTACATGCCCAAGATCTTGTCGGCGATCTTAATCGGCATCGCCGGGGTGGCCGGCGGCGCCCTGCTTCGGGATTTTACCCGCTCGGCCGTGCAGTCGGCCGGAATGGCCTATGGCACTTTCTTGGGGAAAGTCGTTCAGTTCGCTGTGCTCCTCGTGACCTTGCTGATTGGTGTCGACTTGATTGGGATCGACATCGGCCTGCTAGAAAGCTTGGTCATGATCGCAATCGGCTCCTTGTTTTTGGGCGCGGCCTTGTCTTTTGGACTCGGCGCCCAATCCTCAGTCAAAAATATTCTTGCCGCTTACTACCTGCAAAAGGCCTATAAAATTGGAGACCGCATTCGCATCGAAAACCGCGAAGGACGGATCGTCGATATCACCCCGCTTGCCGTGATTCTTGAGTCTGAAGAGGGGCGTATCTATATTCCGGCTCAGCAGTTCAACCAAGCCACATCTATTTTAATGCCAAGAGACGATGCCCGATGAGCAGCGAGCAGGTCCTTGCCCACCGTTTTGCGAAAGCCCATCCCACCGATGTGGCGAAAAGGCTGGAAGTTCTTGCGACACCCGATGTGGCGGCTTTTCTCGAAATACTCCACCCCGGCTTGGCTGCGAAGATCCTTCAATTGATGATGCCGCTAAAAGCCATTGCCGTGCTCGACCGTTTGGAGATAAAAAAAACTGCCGAGATCGTCACAGAAATTCCCGTCGAAATTGGGGCGGTCCTCTTGGGACGATTGAAACCATCGAAACGCGCCGCCCTTTTCGACAAGCTGCCGGATGAAATATCCAAATCCCTAGAGCTTTTGCTTCACTATTCGGAAAACACCGCTGGAGCGCTGATGAATCCTCAAACCTTTAGCCTCTTCGACGATTTAACGGCCAAGGAAGCGCTGGCCTTAATTTTAAAAAACCCCAAACATCTTTATTATCATATCCCGGTGACGGACAGGGCTCAGCATTTTTTAGGCATGACGGATACGCGCGAACTGATGCTGGCAGAAGCCGATCGACATGTTTCGGTCCTCACCCATGCGGGTGTCGGACAGCTGTCCCCGACCTTGAGTAGGCAGGGCATTTTGTCGCACCCCGATTGGCAGCTTTATCATGAATTACCGGTTGTTGATGAAAACGGACTCTTCCTCGGTGTGATTGATTATCAGACCCTTCGCCGTCTCGAAATGGAGGCACAGGCCGAACAGGCGGGTGGGCCTGCGCACGATGCGGGAAGAGTTCTGGGTGAACTCTATTGGATTGGTCTCTCGGCCTTTTTCAAAGGGGCGGCATCCATTGTGAATCCAGATCAGAAAACAGATGACCTGGATAAAGGAGGATCTTGAAATGGCGCAGGCGATGCTGAAAGCGGATCAGGTTTTGATCCATGGGTTTTTTGAACGGTATCCGAGTGAAGCGGCAGGGCACTTGGATCGATTGCCCGCAAAAGAAGTGCTGCGTTTACTTCGCGCCGAGTCGCCATCGATCTCGGCGAAGCTTTTTATCCATTTGAATCCGGAGCTTGCCGACAAGGTGCTTGCGCAGATGGACGAAACCTTATTCTCCAATCTGTTTACGACCCTCGATCCAGTGCATGGCGCGGTTATTCTTTCGCGATTGGATGAGGACTTGATCCAAAACCGCTTGGGCTTGCTTCCGGACAAGTTGGCGAAGGAATATCGTGACCTCATGCGCTATCCTCCCGAAACCGCGGGCTATCTCATGGATCCACGTGTGGCAACCTTTAATGCAGACAATACCATTGAAGAAGTGCTAACCATCATACGAACGATTGCACAGCGGCGTATTATCGATATTTGCGTGGTGGACGAAGACGGCATCCTGATCGGTATTGTGCCTTTGCAACAGGTCGCCGTCGCACAGCCGACACAGCGATTGGAAGAACTGCTCCAACGGGACCCCGTAACGGTGAATATGCTCGATCCGAAGGAGGATGTCGTTCAACTCTTGGAAGAGCGTAAATTGGCGACGCTCCCCGTGGTTAATTTAGATGGAAAACTACTGGGTGTCATTCGCCACGATGCCCTGGTTTCCGTTGCCCAACAGGAAGCGAGCCAAGATCTGCTCGCCATGTTCGGCGCAGGCCGGGACGAGCGGGCTCTTTCGAAGGTCTCCTTCGCGATTCTAAAACGCCTCCCTTGGCTTCAGGTCAATCTCGCAACGGCTTTTCTGGCGGCAACGGTTGTGGGGCTCTTCGAGGACACCATCGCCAAGTTTACGGCCCTGGCTATTTTTTTACCTGTGGTTGCAGGGCAGTCCGGTAACACCGGTTCCCAGGCGCTGGCCGTGACGATGCGGGGTCTGGCCTTGAGAGAGATCCGCAGCCGTCATTGGTTACAGGTCGCGGGCAAAGAAGTCGCAGTCGGATTTATCAACGGGGTCGCCATCGCCCTCACCACGGGGCTCATCGTCTACTGGTGGATGTCTTCCCTTGGGCTCGCCTTGGTCATCGCCGCTTCCATGGTGTTCTCCATGGTCATCGCAGGTCTGTCGGGTGCGATTATTCCAGTGATTCTTCAGTCCATTGGGCAGGACCCAGCACAGTCCTCATCTATTATCTTGACGACTGTAACCGACATCGTCGGCTTTATGAGCTTCTTAGGCTTGGCCACTTTGTTTGCGAGCCTCTTACAAGTTTCTTAGCTTGCGTCAATAAGCGCTATTCCGTCGATCTTTATTCGTCCGACTTTCTATAAGTTTTATTTTTGGATAAAGCGGCTGGGCCATCAAAGGTCCAGCCCCCGTCCTAGGATCGGCCTGAATAAGACGGGGGCTCAACCGGTGTTGGCATGTGCCTTAAGCGGCTTTTTTGCCTGACTCGAAGAGGTGCACATCTCGCTGAGGATAAGGAATGCTGATGCCGTTCGCGTCAAACACCACCTTTATTTTTTCGAGTAAGTCGAAGCGGGTGGGCCAGTAGTTCGCGGTGTTTACCCATGGGCGGACGACCAGGTTAATACTACTGTCTCCGAGTTCTCCAACGGCGACGATGGCTGGCGGGTCCTTAAGAATTCGATCTTCTGTTCTGATGATTCCTTCGAGGATTTCCTTCGCTTTCCGGATATCGTCGTCGTATCCGATACCAATGATAAGATCGATTCGCCGGGTCGGCAAAGCACTGACATTGACGATGGTCCCGCCGTAGATCTGCGCGTTGGGAATCGTAATCTCTTGGTTGTCAGGGGTATGCATTTTTGTATTAAAGACGGTGATCGCGTCTACAACACCGCTACTGCCGCCGACATGGATGAAGTCGCCAATTTTGAAGGGTTTGAAAAAAATGAGCATGACCCCGGCCGCAAAATTGGATAGCGTACTTTGAAGCGATAGGCCGATGGCCAGGCCGGCCGCTCCAAATATGGCAAGCGCGGAGGTGGTATTCACCCCAAGCTGACCTAAGGCCATGATGACCACGGTGACGAGTAGTGCGGCATAGGCAACGCTGGAGAGAAAATTTTTGAGTATGGTGTCGACGCCGCCTTTTTCCATAACACGTTGAAGCCCTTTTACAATGAGCTTCGATATGATTTTACCGATGACATAAATCAGCAGGGCGCCGACTATGTTGATGCTCCAGACGAGCACATAGTCGTCAATAAATTGGTTTACGTTTTCCATGGAATGCATCTCCTCGATAAAGCGGGGAAGGGTAATGGATTTACCCTTCCCCGTTCGGTTTTTTATCTATGCCGCCGCCAACACGGAGGTGCAATGTGCGCAGCGTTTAGCGGGTATCGGAATCTCGGACAGGCATTCCGGACATTTTTTTGTGGTGGGCTCGGCCGCCGGTTTTTCCGCTTCCTTCTTCTTGGCCTTGTTCATCGCATTGACCACCATGAAGATCGCGAAAGCGATGATGGTAAAATCAACCACGGTGTTGATGAAGAGACCGTATCGAAGAACAGGCTCGCCCGCTTTTTCTGCCAAGGCGAGTGAGTCATAGCTGCCCGAGCCCAGATTGATATAGAGGCTCGAAAAATCGACCCCGCCCATCAGCAGGCCGATGGGCGGCATCAGGACGTCTTTCACAAATGAAGCGATGATTTTCCCGAAGGCGCCGCCGATGACAATCCCCACGGCCATGTCGACGACGTTTCCGCGCATTGCAAATGCTTTGAATTCTTTTAACAAGGTGCATCTCCTTTCAACGATCCCTCTCAACCTTCAAGTGAGATGAGCGAGAGACTTGTTTTTTAGAACGTCGCCAAAATAGAGACCCCGAGGATGGTATCGGTGGTGTCTTTGGCGGGTGTTGCGATCACCGGAACATTGTCATAGCGCACCTCATAACTCGTTTTTAATGAAAAATACTGATTCAAAGACGAGATAATGGCCGTGACGGAATTCACATTGTAGTTGTCGCTGTTGTCGAAATCGTGAAGATATTCGACAGATTGGAGGAACTTATTGGTCTCCGTGAAGTCATAGCCGTACTCACCGAAAACACGACCTCTGGCATAGTCGGCATCTGTTTTTGGGACGGTTCTATATTCTTCTGAGACATAATCCACACCGGCTTCCGTTTTTAGGAAATGTTTGGGACCGACGAAAATTTTATAACCGACAGCAGGACCAACATAGTACCGCGCGTCAATGCCGGCAAATAGATCTTTTAGCCAGCCTGCAATAAGCGCCGCATAGACCCGTTCCGAAATCAGGTGATCGACGCGCAGTTCGGTCATGTAACTTTCGGCGGTCTTGATTCCGGAGGTTTCTCCTGTAAGGACGCCGACCTTCCAGGTGCCTGCGGTTTTCTCGCTAAAGTTGTATTGTAGTTTGTTTTTAATGGAAAGGGTCGAAACCTCGGTGTTGCCGCCGGTATCGACATAGGAGAGTTCCCCGCTGTCTTTCCATTTTTTTTCTGCGGCCTGAACACTTACCGAAAAGACGAACAAGGATAAAATAACCAGACTGCCTATCTTCATTTTTTTCATGCGATTCCCTCCAGTTAAACTAAATTTGAATGGTTAATGTTCAATGCGCCATCGCATTGAAGGGTTTGCCCTAATACATTATTAATCGGGTTTTTCCTTTTTTTTGGGGGTCGAAGATTGTGGAAAATCGACCCGGATTGAAGGTGAAACATAGATACGGTCGCTCAATACTTCGTGAATGGCTATTTTTAGGTCGGGAGAGGCCGCCGTTTTTGAAACGAAGGCGGATGCGCCCAATTCAAAAGCCATCACAATGTAGGCCAAATCCGTATCGATTGTAAAAACAATGACTTTTGCGCGGCATGTCATTTTTTGAAGTTGTTCTAGGGCGCTGAAGGTTTTCATGCTTGTCTTTGATAGGTCCAGAACAATAAGGTCGGGATCGTTTTTTTTTGCGGCGGCCATCAGGTCCTCTATCGTCTTGACGGTTCCGACAATCTCGAAATCCGTTTTCAAATGACTGGTCAATCCTTCAAGGACCATTGGATGGTCGTCGGCCAATATAATCCGTGGACGACTCATGGTCCGACCTTGCGAGACTTCCAAGGTGCTCGATACCGACTCAAGCCCTTTTTTTCGCATCTGGCGGCTTCTTTCTTCAATCGGCTTATCCCCAAGAAATTGTTTCTCTGAAGCTGCTATGGATTTTAGCAAGCGCGAAGCGATTGGGGCAACTCGTGTATTTACGGGTTTTTAGAAGAATTTTTACGAGGATGATCCTTGGTATGGGGAATGAAGATCTGGTCGTATTTTGAATTGGCTGGGCTGTTTTGGCCTTGTCTTTGTTGTTGCAGTGTTAAAGCCGGGTCATGATCGACGGTCTGATCAGTGAGAGGGCCTCGGCGAATGTGAGGTGGCCTTAAGCGCCTGTGATGCCGTGTTCGAGTGCAAACTTAACCAGATCGGCCTGCGTGCGAAGATTTAAGTTTTCCATGATGCGATACTTATGAAATTCTACCGTCCGCGGAGAGATATGGATCATCGCCGCGATATTTTTGACGGTGTGGCCTTCCGCCAGGAGTTGCAGGACTTCGCGCTGCCGGAGCGTGAGTTGATTTTGATCGCGCTTTGTACTGGTACTTTGCTTTTTTTCTAAGAACGATTGCATGACCTCACCGGCAATCATTGGCGAAATATAGGTATTGCCCTTCAAGGCCTCCTGGATGGCGGTCACCAATTCGGTGGCCGCCGCGTGTTTTAAGACATAAGCCGAGGCCCCGAGCTCCAGGGCGCGGATTGCGTAGCTGACGTCCATGTGCATCGTAAGAAAAACCACTTTTGCCCGAGCCTTGTCTTTTTTAAGCTGTTCGCTGGCCTGAATGCCATTGAGTAAGGGCATGGAAATATCCAAGACCACGACATCCGGATCGAGTTCTGCGACGGCAGACAAGAGGGCCCGCCCGTCTTCAACAATGCCGACCAACTCGAACTTCGTCTCCAACAGCCCTTTTAATCCTTCGGCGACTACGCGATGATCGTCGGCCAATAAGACCCGTGGCAGACTCATATCGCTCTTCGGATTAAGGGGATCTTCACTTCAATGGCGGTGCCTTGTCCGGGTTGTGCGTGGATGGAAAGCGTACCTTGGATGAGTTGGACGCGCTCTTTCATACTGGAGAGACCGAGGCCGCGTTTCCCGGTGTGTCGCGCGGGATCGAAACCGATGCCCGAGTCTTGAATCAAAAGCGTAATATCCGTATACGAACCCGTGAGTCGGATGAGCACCTTTTTTGCCTGTGCATGTTTGACGACATTTCTCAGGCCTTCTTGAACGATACGATAGAGGCAGAGCGCGCATTCCTTCGGGATTTCTAAGGGGATTTCTTTCGGCTCGAATGCGGTGAGGATTTTTTCACGAAGTGAAAAATCGTTACATTCCGACTGGATAGCAGCTGCTAATCCCAGGTCATCGAGTATGGCAGGGTGAAGTCGCCGGGCGACCGCATTGAGGTCCGTTGAAAGTTTGACGACTTGGTCTTTGATTTTTCGGAGCCCTTGTTCGATCTCTTTGGGGAAAGCGTGGGGGGATTGCTCCAAGTTTCCAATATGAATGGCCACCGCAACCAGGCGTTGCGTAAAATCGTCGTGCAGTTCGCGAGCCAAGCGGCTGCGTTCTTCTTCTTGTGCGGAGAGGACCTTGCCCGCTAGGGCATGTAAAGCCTCCGTCCGTTCAAAAATTAATTCTTCAAGATGATCGCGATATTTTTTGAGTTGTTTTTCGGCGAGCTTCTCACGAGTTAATTCGGTGTGCGCACCCAGCATGCGAATGGGCTTGCCTTTTTCATTGCGGATGGCGATACCGCGGCATCGCACCCATACGGTAGATCCATCTTTATGCTTGTAGCGGACGACCTGGTCGTAAGGATGATTCGGATCTTCAAAATGTCGGTTAAGGTTTTCGAGGGTCGCGGTCAGATCTTCCGGAAAGATGAGATCTTGCCATTCAGAGGCCAAGTGATTCTTTGTGGTTGGATCGTAACCCAGCAGGGTCCAGAAGCGCGGGCTCATCCACTCCTGCTCGCGCGATTCAAGATCCCAGTACCAAATTCCATCGAGTGAGCCTTCCTGAATAAATTGGAAGATGGAGGTGTTGCTGGTTATCAGGGTATCGAGTTCATTTTTCAGATAATGTTCTTCTTCACTCATGGCTTGGTCTGGATGATGGTTTGACTGAAAAAACGGGGGGACATAACACGCATTATGTGGCGGGCTCAATGGTGGCCGACATCGATCCCTTACACCGTGGGATGGCAGGGTCTGCACCGTGGGCATGGATTTGATCCCGTTTGAGTTCCGCCTGTTCTTTGTGCGTCGTCATAACGATAACGCGTCCGGTCGAATCCACTTCGAGCGCCATGCGATAGGCCGTTTCGAGGCTGTGTCCAAAGAGTTGACTTAACATTTGAATAACATAGTCGTAACTGTGATCATTATCGTCCAGCAAAATAACATGGTAAGGCGGAATCAGCAAGGGCGATTTCTTGGTCTTCGCCGTTTTATAGGTTTTTTTATCGGGGCGTGTTTTTATTTTCGAAAGGGTTCTGTCCATCATCTTGTTTACGGCACCGACAAAACGAAGGGGCCTGAGACAATGCAATTAATTTGTCTCAGGCCCTCATGGCTTCGTTCGCTTGTGCCTTATTTATGTGGTGGCTGACAAGGTGGCATTGAGCGTCGGGCTCGGACGCATGGCGGCGTTTGCCTTTTTTTCATCCGGCTGATAATAACCGCCGAGATCGACCGCCTTCCCTTGGGCGGCGATCAGCTCTGAAACGATTGCGCTTTCGTTTTCGGCAAGCTGTTTTGCGAGATTTGAAAAACGCCCTTGAAGGTCGGCGTCTTCTGTTTGCTCGGCCAGCGCCTGCGCCCAATACAGGGCAAGATAGAAATGACTGCCTCTGTTATCGATTTCTCCCACCTTGCGCGCCGGAGACTTATTGTTATCGAGGAATTTCCCGGTCGCCCGATCGAGGGCTTCCCCCAGTACTTTCGCTTTAGGGTTTTGGGAGGCCGTGCTCAAATGTTCCAAGGATGCCGCAAGGGCTAAAAACTCCCCAAGGGAATCCCAGCGGAGGTAGCCCTCTTCTTGTAGCTGCTGAACGTGCTTGGGGGCCGAGCCACCCGCGCCGGTTTCGAAGAGCCCGCCGCCGTTCATAAGCGGGACAATGGAAAGCATCTTGGCACTGGTCCCCACTTCTAGAATAGGGAAAAGATCGGTGAGGTAATCCCGCAAGACGTTTCCGGTAACCGAAATGGTGTCTTGGCTTTTTTTCATGCGTTCCAAGGAGAAGCGCGTGGCTTCCACAGGCGACAGAATGCGGATGTCCAGGCCCTGGGTGTCATGGTCCGGCAGATAGTGTTTAACCTTTGCGATGAGCTGCGCATCGTGGGCCCTGTCCTTATTCAACCAGAAGACGGCGGGCGTTTCGCTTGCCCTTGCGCGATTGACGGCCAACTTCACCCAATCTTGAATCGGCGCGTCCTTGACCTGGCACATGCGCCAGATATCGCCTTCTTCCACCGCATGCTCAATGAAGCTTTGTCCGGCGCTGTTGACGACGCGAATTGTTCCGGTTCCCGGTGCCTTAAAGGTTTTGTCGTGCGATCCATATTCTTCCGCTTTTTGGGCCATGAGGCCGACATTGGGAATGCTTCCCATTGTGGCGGGATCAAAAGCGCCGTTCTTTTTACAGAATTCAACCACTTCATGGTAGACCCCGGCATAACTGCTATCGGGAATGACGGCTTTCGTATCCTGAAGCTTGCCATCGGGACCCCACATCCGGCCGGAGTCGCGAATCATCGGGGGCATGGAGGCATCGATAATGACATCGCTCGACACATGTAAGTTGGTGATGCCCTTATCGGAATTTACCATCGCCAGTTCCGGACGATTTTTATAGCAGGCCTGAATATCCGCTTCAATTTGTTCACGTTCCGCGTCGGGCAAGGATTTGATCTTTGCATAAAGATCGCCCAGACCCATGTCCGGATCGACGCCCAGCTTTTCGAAAGTGGCGGCGTGTTTCTCGAAGACCTCATTAAAAAACACAGAGACGGCATGGCCAAAGATCTTTGGATCCGAGATCTTCATCATGGTGGCCTTGAGATGCAAAGAGAACAAGATGCCCTGCTTTTTTGCATCTTCAATTTGCGCCGCGAGAAATTCACGAAGGGCGCTGCGGCTCATGAAAGTGGCGTCGATCACTTCGCCCTTAAGGAGCGGCGTTTTTTCTTTGAGCACCGTGACCTTGCCGCTTTGATCGACAAACTCAATTTTTGCGTCCGTCGGCTCGCTTATCGTTACCGATTTTTCGTTCGAGCGAAAGTCGCCGCTTTTCATGTGCGCAACATGGGTTTTCGAATCTGCGGTCCACGCGCCCATTTTGTGGGGGTTTTTTTTCGCGTAATTTTTTACGGAGGCCGGGGCCCGGCGGTCCGAATTGCCTTCCCTCAGCACCGGGTTGACGGCACTGCCTAGCACCTTCGCATATCGGGCCTTGATTTCTTTTTCCACGTCGTTCTTCGGTTCCTCGGGATAGTCGGGAAGCTTGTAGCCCTTCTCTTGCAGCTCTTTAATGGCGGCTTTCAATTGTGGGACCGAGGCGCTGATATTGGGGAGTTTAATGATGTTGGCCTCGGGGGTTTTTGCGAGATCGCCTAATTCGGACAAATCGTCGGCTTGCCTTTGGGTGTCAGTAAGATTTTCTGGAAAGTTCGCGATAATTCGACCGGCCAGGGAGATGTCCCTGACTTCTACCGCAACCCCTGCAGCCTCTGTAAATGTCTTAATAATGGGCAAAAAAGAGTAGGTGGCGAGTGCTGGGGCCTCATCGACTTTTGTGTAAATAATTTTCGCTGTTTTTGTGGCCATGCTTTTTCCCTCAGTTTTGAGTTTTATTTTTCAGTTCTGTGTTCTATATTTATAGGTATCTACTAAGGTATTCCTCCTCTCCTTGTCAACTCTTTCTTTAAGAAGCGGTCGAAAAAGAGCGATTAAAGACCTCAAGAGACAAGCGTACATTGAAGGCCGGTTTCCGAAAAAGAAAAAACCTTGACAATTTTTTTTCTTTCGCAATAATGGTGCAATGTTGTCTTTCTTTTCTTCGATAAAAGCGCGTTCAAGAAAAGTGCATTATGGATTCTAAGCGCGTGCCCTTGACCCCGTATCCGCATCTGAAGTCTTTTCCTGTCTTTCTTTTTGTGTTTTCCGTTTTATTTTTCAGCGCCTGCAGCTCTGCCGGTGATCCCCTTTCCTCCGGTGGAAATCCCCCATTTGAAGACGCCGGAACCGGGGATGCCGCCATGTCCAAAATCACATCGGGGCAAAAGCATAGCTGTGTTATCCGTAGCAACGGAGAATTGTGGTGTTGGGGCGCCAATGCCAGCGGGCAAGTCGGGGACGGCACTGTGGTAGAAAAAACAGCCCCCGTTCAAGTTGGGGTCCGCACCGATTGGATGTTAGTTTCCGCAGTCGGCGATCATAATTGTGGAGTACGCAGCGATGGCACTCTTTGGTGTTGGGGTGAGAACGCAGATGGACAGATCGGCGATGGCACCACAACGGACCGAACAGCGCCTGTTCAAATTGGGACGGCCAGCACCTGGTCCGGTGTTTCGCTGGGGCAGGCCCATAGTTGTGGACTACGCAGCGACAACACCCTTTGGTGCTGGGGCGATAATGCCAGCGGCCAGTTGGGCGATGGCAGCAAGACAGACCGTAACGCACCGAAGCAAATTTCCGGAACGACTTGGCTTCGAGTGACCGCAGGGTATTCCCACACCTGCGCGACCAAAACCGACCTAAGCCTCTGGTGTTGGGGCGAAAACTTCGATGGCCAGTTGGGGCAAGTCCCTGCGACCGATCAATTGTCCCCCTTGCAAGTGGCGATGAGTCCTGGATGGGAGACTGTTTCGGGGGGGGAGGGACATAGCTGTGCAACCACAACAGAAAACCGCCTCTATTGTTGGGGAGATAATTTTAACGGCCAACTGGGGGACCGATTTCGTATCGATCGCTCCTCCCCATTTGAGATAAAGATTGATGAAAACCTGGATGCCGATCCCGGTTGGCTTAAGGTTTCGGCTGGTGGCGCACAGACCTGTGCAATACGAAGCGATGGAAGCTTGTGGTGCTGGGGCAGCAACGAACGCGGGCAGCTCGGCAATGGCGTGAAGACCGACACCTTGGCGCCGGTGCAGGTCGGAACCGACACGGATTGGATCGGTAT
Organism: Nitrospirota bacterium; assembly: GCA_029261155.1. Classification (GTDB taxonomy): domain Bacteria; phylum Nitrospirota; class Nitrospiria; order SBBL01; family JAADHI01; genus JAJDBU01. Next base: position 79,261 of record JAJDBW010000010.1, read on the forward strand.
TTCGAGCGGGGATGCCCATACCTGCGGGATACGGACCGATGGGCGTGTTTTGTGCTGGGGCGACAATGCCAATGGCCGTTTGGGCCTGGGTACGGCGGCAAATAAAACGGCTCCCACTCAAATTGGAACCGCCACAAATTGGTCTAATCTCTCTGCTGGCAACAATTCAAACTGCGCGACGCGGACCGATGGTACGCTCTATTGCTGGGGAGAAAACGGCAGCGGCCAATTGGGAGATCAATCCACCCGGTCACGCTTTTCTCCGGTTTCGGCTGGGACGGACACCAACTGGACCTCGGTTTCGATGGGTGATACGCATACCTGTGGTTTAAAAACGGATGGCGCGATTTCCTGTTGGGGTGATAACTACTTTAGTCAGCTCGGTTATGTCACGACGGTGATCAGTTGTCCAACGAACGATCCGAATGCGCAGGGTGTCGACTCCGCTTGTCCCAATAACGATCCGGATCCACCAACGGTCTCCCCCGATGCGCGGGTTCCAAACCCGGTGCCCCCTTCGAACGATTGGGCGTCGATTTCCGCGGGTTCGGGCTTCTTGGAAGGCAGAGGGCACACCTGCGGCGTAAAAATCAATGGTACCCTCTGGTGTTGGGGAGACAATTCGGCGGGTCAATTGGGTGACGGAACGACCGATCAAAAAACGGCGCCGGCGCAAATCGGAAGTGTCGCGACGTGGGCCTCGGTGTCGACCGCGGGTGTCCACAGTTGCGCGACGCGGACGGACGGTACGCTTTGGTGTTGGGGTATTAATTTTTCCAGTCAACTGGGTGATGGGACCTTGGACAATAAATTCATTCCGACACAAGTCGGTGTTGCTTTCGATTGGTCGCGTGTCGAGACTGGCGATCTGCATAGCTGTGGGATTAAAACAACGGGCACGCTGTGGTGCTGGGGAAATAATTTCTTTGGTCAGATTGGCGACACAACCAAGGTCGATCGATTGTCACCAGTTCAAATTGGGGTCGCAACGGATTGGTCAAGGGTTTCGATCGGTGGTTTCCATACCTGTGCCGTGAAGACAACAGGTACACTTTGGTGTTGGGGCGAAAATACCAAGGGGCAAGTGGGTGACGGAACAAAGGTAAACAGGCTCAGCCCCACGCCGGTTGGCGCGGCAACAGACTGGCTGGTCCCTTCTGCAGGTATTTCCCATACCTGCGCGACAAAGAGTAGCGGCACGGTATGGTGCTGGGGAGAAAATGCGAGCGGGCAGTTGGGGGATGGATCCGCTTGGCGGGAATCGCCCACGCTTGTTGCTCTTCCCTAACTCACTTTTCGTCAGCGTCTTTCAATCATCTTGCTTAATCCAATCCAGGTTCCAAACCATTTATTCCCCTGTTGATCAAAGGCAATCGAAAAGACATCGTTGTGGAGTAGGCCGTCTGCCGTCGTATAGGTCGTCCAGGTTTTTCCATCAAAGCGGGTGACGCCGCCATCGGTGCCGATCCACAGCGTCCCCTCCGAATCGACTTCCAAGACGTGGACAAAATTGCCGCCAATACTCTCGCCTCCCGCCGTATAGGTGGTCCAGCTAACGCCATCAAAGCGTGAGAGCCCCGCGCCCCAGGTGCCGATCCAAAGCACATTGTTGTTATCTACGGCGAGATCAAGGACATAGTTTGGATTGCCGATGCGGTTTCCTTTTTGCTGCTGATGATGTCCAGCGTCATAATCCTCTTTCCCTTGTTGCCCGCCGAGGTCTGCTCCCAGTCCGTCGGCATGGGTATAGCCTTTCCACACTGTGCCATCGAAGCTGTTAAGGCCGCCTTCTGTGCCGAGCCAAAGGAGGCCCGCTTTGTCTTTTGCGATCGCGTAGACCCATCGGTCTAAGAGGCCATCCGCTTCCGTGTAAGTTTTAAAGCCGGTGCCATCAAAGTGGCTTAACCCCTTCCATGTTGCGATCCAGGCGGTTTGTTTTTCATCGAAAAGAATGTCGTAAACCCAAAGATCTCCGAGTCCGCCTCCTGCGGGATAAACCGTCCATGCAGCGTCGTAGCTGATTTTTCCTCCGCCATATGGCGTGAAAGTTGTCCAGGCTTCATCGTCGAAGCGTGAGAGGCCTCCGCCATAGGTGCCAACCCATTTAACACCAGTGGGGTCGATGGCAATTTTGTAGATGCCGTTCGCGAGAAGACCGTAGGTCGAGCGGTTGGTAAAGACTTGATATTGGTTGGAGGTGTCGGTATCATATCGAATTATTCCATTTGAGAGACCCATCCAGAGAAACTTCCCTTCGAAGGCCAGCGATTTGATGTTGGCGCCGGTTTCAAAATTAATAAAGCGGGGTGGAAAACGGGGGGCTTGCCGAGGGCGTTGCGTGACCGAAGACGTGAGGCATCCTGGTAGGTAACACGTTAATATTATGAGGAAAAAAAGGTAATTTCGCAATTGACAAACTCGGATGCAAGGCGTATTCTACACAGCGGAGTCCCGAATTTCAAGCCGATCGGGGGCGGATAGCTCAGTTGGGAGAGCATCGGCTTTACAAGCCGAGGGTCACAGGTTCGATCCCTGTTCCGCCTACCATCGGGTGGAAGAGGGATCGTTGATATCATCGATGTTGCGGGGTCGTAGTTCAGTTGGTTAGAACGCCGGCCTGTCACGCCGGAGGTCGCGAGTTCGATTCTCGTCGGCCCCGCCATAGATGAGTGAGTGACCCTGCGACCTGCCTCCGGGTAGGTCAATCTATTTTGTAGAAAGGTCCGTCCCATTGAATTCCTCCATTATCGATCTCTTCCTTTCCGCAGGCCTCGTCGCCAAGCTCGTTTTGGCGACCCTGCTTGTGGCCTCTGTCGCGTCTTGGGCCATTATCTTATCCAAGTGGCTGAGTTTTCGGCGCGTGGGCGCGGAGAATCGCCGCTTCCTTCTCCTTTTTTCGAGGGCGGAAAATCTTGAAGATATTCAAGTCAAGACCTTGAAACGAAACGGGGGGCCTTTGGCCCTTCTTTTGAAAGTAGGTCTTGAGAAGATCGACGCTTTATTTCCGATGGGGATGTCGAATTTATCCGCCAACGGCACAAGTGGCATGCAGATTTCAACGATCGAGCGCACACTTCAGGGCGCGGTTGAAGACGAGATCGCGTATCAAGAGCGTTACTTGCATCTCTTGGCGACGATTGGCAATACGGCGCCTTTTGTTGGGCTCTTTGGGACCGTTTGGGGAATCATGGGGGCTTTTCAAGAAATTGGGCGTCAAGGATCTGCCAATATCGCAGTTGTAGCCCCCGGTGTTGCTGAAGCCCTCATCAATACGGCGGCAGGTCTTTTCGTCGCCATTCCCGCGGCCGTCGCCTATAATTTATTTATACAGAAAATAAAAAAAATGCATGTTCAGCTCGAAGTGTTCTCTTCCGAGGTGGTGACTTTGGTTCAAGAAAAGATGATCAAAAGTTCCGTTGAACAGGGAGTGAGATAGCCAAGGATGATGTCCTCAACGCGCCATAGAGAGATGATGTCTGAAATTAATATTATTCCCCTCGTCGATGTCGTGCTGGTGTTGTTAATTGTGTTTATGATTACTGCGCCGCTCCTTTACCGTGGGATGGATATTAAACTTCCCCAGGCGGCAACGAACAGTATCAAGCCGAGTGAGCGGAAGGTCTTGACCGTAGAGAAAAGCCAAAGGGTCTATCTCGACAAGGAGGAAGTCGGATTAGCACGCCTGGAAGAGCGCCTTCGTGTCTTGCAGGCCGCGTCGCCTGATGTTGCTCTTTATCTCCGTGCCGACCGGGATGTACCTTATGGTTCGGTTGTCCATGTGATGGATCTCATTAAACGCGCGGGCATTGTGAAGCTCGGCATTGTTACAGAACCCCTGTCTATCAAATAACCTCGAAGATTACATTGATTTTTCCCCAAAAATGCCTATCTTTCGTCATATAATAAAAAGGCTTTGCCTAGGTCTTGCGCCGCCGCCGGTGTTCTCTATTTTGCTTCGCTGGATTTAGCCTTGTCTATGTCTACACAACGATGAGCAGTCGGTTTGATTTTTGCTATCTTTAAGGGAAGGTCGGTTTTTATTTAAGGGGTTTATTCTGGAGGTCACATCGTGGCTGTAATGCGTGCCGCATGGGGATCGATTCTTTTTTCATCGAGTCGAAGATCCGAAGGGTTTTCGAAAATGATGGCCCTTTCAATTGTGTTGCACCTCTTTTTTTTCGCTTTCCTGATGGTGAATCATCTATTTTGGACGATTCGTGCTCCCGATCTCCAAGGTTTTCAGGTGAACTTAATCGGGTCGGACCCCGGCGGAGGGAACGCAGGAGAGATCTTAGCCGCTCCAACGGGTGGGTCTGTCGCAAAGGCAGGTTTACCTGCGGCAAAATCAAGCGAAAAACCACCAATTGCTTCGCCACCACCGGCCCCCGCGAGGAAAAAATCGGAGTCGGCCATGCCGGATGCGCCGGTGGAGAAGTTGCCCCCACCTTTGGTAAAAGTGACAAAGGATGTACCGCCCGCACAAAATGATCCTGAAAGATTGGAAGACTGGTGGAAGAAGCAGAAGCGAGCTTTAAAGGCACCAGAAAAAAAGCCCGTCGAAAAGAAAAAACCGGTTCCGATAGAGACAAGAACGCGTACGGCGAAGATCGACATCGAAAGGAAATCTATTCCAATTCCGCCGATGAGTCCATCACCCCAGAACCTTCCAAAGCCTGAGAAGACGGAGTCGCCTCGATTGTCTCCTCAGACTTCTGGCGGGGTGCTTGGCGGTACGGGGACTCAAGGAGAGACGGGTATGACCTCGAATCAAGGGGCCACACAGGGAGATGGAGGACTTTCTTCTCTGCCGGGGAATACGGTGAGTTCTTCAATCGGCGGGCCGGGTGGGGGAGGGGCCGGGGGAACGGGCATGGGTGCGGTCGGTTCTTCTTCGTTTCGCTTTCCCAGCTATTTACAGAAGATCGATAATAAAATTCGATGGCAATGGGCACCGCCCCCGGTGCGGTCGAAGGCCGACAGCCTGGTGGTCCGTTTTACCATCAAGAAGGATGGGAGTATCGATAAAAGATCGGTTACGGTTGAAGAAAGCTCCGGCAATGCCTTTTTCGATCAAGCGGCCATGCGGGCCATTTTTGCGGCACATCCGCTTCCGCCTTTACCCGAAGCCTATTCGGAAGATCTGTTGACGGTCTATATGAATTTTGTGGTGAAGGAGGACTCCTGAGCGTGTTAAAATGGTGTACGGCTTTCCTTCTTTGGGTTTTAATCTTGGGTGTTGCACCGGTTTCGGCTTCGGAAGTCTTTTTAGAGATGAGTCGTTTCGGGTTTAGAAAGATTCCGATTGCGGTTTTGTCTTTTCAGGATCTCGCGAAAAATAAAGAGGCGGTTCGAACACTCGAAGCAGTATTGCGCGCAGATCTTGACCGCTCACACATTTTTGATTTGATCGAAACAAAGGCGGTCGGGTTTATACCGAATCCCCCCTCTGGTGCCCCAGGCACCGCTGAGATGACGAAAGCATCGCAAGCCGGTGTGTTGGCTTTGGTTTGGGCGAAACTCGTCGCCAACGGTGACGAATGGGTGCTGGAAAGCTATGTCTACGAAACCGCAAAAAAAGAGGAAGTGATCAGCGTCCGAATCTTTGGAAGCGAAAAATCGCTCCGCAAAATTGCACACCGCTTTTCGGATATCCTCACGCTTCACTTTACCGGAGAAAAAGGCGTCGCCCAAACCCGCGTGGCCTATGTCTCGGATCAGTCCGGGTCTAAAGAAATATATGTTATGGATTACGATGGGGCAAGCCCGATGCAAGTGACACGGGATCGCAGTATCGTACTTTCTCCCAGATGGTCATCCAGAGGTGACAAGCTGGTTTATACTTCCTACCGCAACGGCAATCCACATCTTTATGTCCTCGATATGAAAACCGGGAAAAAGAAAAGCCTGGTGTCTTTCCCTGGGCTCAATTTCTCCGCGTCTTGGTCGCCGGTTGAAGATCGCATTGCCTTTGCCACAACAAAAGATGGAAATGCGGAAATATATACGATAAAATCGGATGGCAGTGATTTGAAACGCTTAACATTCGACAAATCGGACGATCTCTCTCCGAGTTGGTCGTCAAGCGGAAAACAGATTGCCTTCACATCGGATCGCGGGGGAACGCCCCAAATTTACATCATGGATGCGGATGGTGCGAATGTGCATCGGTTGACTTTTGAGGGAAATTATAATACATCTCCTACTTGGTCCCCCAAAGGGGATTGGATCGCCTACGCCTGCCGCAATCAGGACAGACGGCTGAAAATTTGTGCAGATCGGGCTGATGGGACGGCATCGATCGCAATGACTGAAAGTGGTGCATGGGACGATGAATCTCCTTCTTGGGGGCTTAACGGAAGAGAAATCGTTTTTACTTCGAACCGATTAGGAAAAAGCCAGATCTTTTCAATTCACCTCGATGGGAAGAATTTGCGCCGCTTGACTTCCAGTCAAGCGAACGAAACAAGTCCATCGTGGTCGCTTCGCTAAGCGTCATTCAACGAATGACCATAAAGTCGAATGGTATTAAACAGGGACCCGGATGCGCAATACGGGTCGACACAACAATAAACTAAGGGGGAAAGCAAGCATGTTTACGAGGGCAGCAGGAATGAACAAAACTTTTGGATTGATGGCGATTGGTTTCGCCTTGGTCTTCGGTGCGGGTTGCGCAAAAAAAGTGCCGCCGGTCAGTGGCGCTTCAGGGATGACTTCGGACAGCGGTGACGCGTCTGACGGGGGGGGCTCATCCAGTGATTCGATGTCCAGCGACAGTGGTATGGGCAGTTCGGATGATGTGACTTCGATGAACCAAGATTCTCCGAATAGCGGTATGTCCGATGACAGCAGTTCGGGTGCGAGCAATGGGATGGGAAGTGCGATGACTGGAGATCCCCTGGATTTTGCCAATACGGTGTATTTCGATTATGACAAGGCCGAGGTAAGAAGCGATGCGAAAACGGTCCTATCGGAAAATGCGCGTTGGCTGGCGATTAACCCCAATATTAAAATCCAGATCGAAGGCCATGGCGACGAACGCGGCACGAATGAATACAACCTGGCCTTGGGTGAACGGCGCGCACGATCCATTTTACGATACTTGGTGAACTTAGGGATAAACGAATCCCGGTTTTCGTTTATCAGCTATGGTGAGGAAAGAGGCGTTTGCATGGATCCTAATGAGGACTGTTACCAAAAGAATCGCCGTGTTCATTTCCTGGTGAACGAATAAGCGAGCGGGTTGAGGCGATTGTCTTAAGATCACCGCGGAAGGGCTAGCCCGCGTGTATCGGACGGCCGACAAGGAAGGTGTTAGCATGGTCAGGGCCATCGCTTTTTCGAACCGGAGACTGTGGATTTCAGCGTTTTTAATTTTAACCCTAACGCTAACTTCCTCTTGTGCTTTTCGGTTTTCTAAGCTGGGTGATCAAGAGGCGGAACCGGATCCCATCACCTTGCTCCGGAGGGATATTCGACAGCTCAGGGCGGATCATCGCGTTGCCCTCTTTGATCTCCAAAAAGATCTCAATGCCCAGATTGAGCGCGTCCACGGCGAACTCAAAAAAGAAGCCGCGGAGAAAGAGAGGGACCAATTTGCACTTCGAAAACGCGATGCGGATTTTGCCGAGCAAATCGCAGAAATTGAGATGCAAATTCGAATTCTCGGCGGAAGCCTAGAAGAAGAGGTGAATCGCGTAAAAGAACGCTCCGATCAAAACAGCAACGAAGCCCTGAGCGCATTGGCGGCGTTTCGATCGGCCTTGTCCAAAAAAGAAAAACAAGAAGCCTCGGCTGATCTCGCCATGGAAACCAAGATTCGGGACGAGCTTAAGCAAGAGCGCGAGGCAAGAAAATCGCTACAAGCACAAATGGACGCGATGCGCGCGTTTAATGAGACGCTCCAGGAATCTTCGAACGAACAGATCAAGGCCTTAAAAGCAGTGTCCGACCGAGTCTCGGAATTGATCGAAAAAGTGCTGCCGGCTGTTAATACCTTGGGTCAGCGTGTCGATCAGCACGATGACCAGCTCAAAGCGGTCAAGGCCGATAAGAATGGGGCCGGAATAGACAGAAAACTAAGCGATTTAAGCAAGGCGGTCGACACCCAGCGTAAATCACTTGAACTCCTGGGCAACACGCTCACCGTCCAAGTCGATAAGCAACAAAAATTACTCCAACAAGCCTTAGACAAGCTCCAAGCACTTGAAGAGAAAGGGGCTAGGGCAAAGAAGTAACTTGTCTTACCCATTGCAGATCGTTACACTAAAGCGATCTTTGCGTATGATATGTGCAGTATTGAACGCCCATACAACAAGGATAGGTTGTTGTCGTGGCGCGAATTCTTATAAAATATGAACGAAGGAGGTTCATCGATCATGGAAAGACGTTCATCTGTCCTCATAACTATTGGATTGCTGCTGATCTTCATGCAATCGAGCTGTGTGAAAAAGGTTGCGCCCGTAAGCGGATCGGCCGGTCTGGGTGAGGGGAACTCATCCGGCTTTAATGAAAGCGATGACCGCTCGGTGGATGTTTTTTCGGGTGACGACGGTGGATTGCGCGAAGAGGCGATTCAAGACGAACCCCTGCGAGAAGAATCAGTTTTTCAGACACCCAGGGAGGAAATCGAGCCAGAGCGGGCCCCTTCCCTAGAATTTCGTGACATCTTTTTTGACTACGATCGCGCGGCGCTTACGGAACAGGCGGAGATGACCCTTCGCGAAAATGCAAAAACCCTCATGCAATTTCCCAAGATCCGCATTCGAATCTCGGGGCACACGGACGAACGGGGGAGCAACGAATACAATCTCGCATTGGGGGCACGCCGAGCCCGAACGGTAAAACAGTTTTTAGAGGCCTTCGGCGTTGAACCCGGTCGTATTGAGATCATCAGTTACGGGGAAGAGAACCCCTTCTGCAAAGAAAAACGGGAAAGCTGTTTTCAACAGAATCGCCGCGCGCATTTTTTTATGAAGCCGGAACGGTAATTTTGAGCGATGTCAAGGCCTTGTGCACGATGGGAAACGTTTGTCTTTCTCTTGGTTCTGCTTGCAGGATGTGCCAATCAGGCATCGGTGGTCGAGCTTGAAGATTACACCCTAAAGCTCGAACGGCACCAGGTGGAACTTCAAAGACGAATCGAACAGCTCGAAGGCCGGTCGCGTTCCCCTGTTGCACAAATTAAAAGCCAGCAAATGCTCTCCGCTGGCCTCGTTGCTCAACTTAGCGACATTGAGGCGGATGTCCGCGTTTTTACCGGACGAGTCACCGAAATGGAGCACCGGATGTCCCTGATAGGGAAAAAACTCGATACGGAAACCTTCCGTTCGGAAGAGCTCTTACAGCGCATCGATCAACTCGAACGCCAACTGGCGGGATCTCAGCAAGGAAACTCAAAGCCCAAGCCGAATAATCCGGATCAGAAGTCCAGCGCCTTCAATCGCCCTCCATCGAATCAAAGCGCCTCTTTATCTCCCTCCGAGGCCTACAATTTGGCCTATAACGATTACTTAAAAGGAAATTATTCGATGGCCATTTCCGCCTTCGATACCTTTGTGAAGCATTACCCGACATCGGTCTTAGTGCCGCAAGCCCTCTTTTGGACTGGGGAAAGTTACTATCACGAGAAGTCGTATTGGTCAGCCATAAAACGCTTTAAACAGATGGTTGAGTCCTATCCCGATAGCGAGAAGATCTCGAATGCGCTTCTTAAGGTGGGCTTCTCTTACCTGGCGCTGGATCGGAAGGATCAGGCTAAAGATTTTTTACAACAAGTTTCACGCCGCTTTCCAAATTCGAACGAAGCCGCCTTGGCGGAAAACAAACTCGCGAGTCTCGACTAAACCCTGGGCTCGTGATCCGCAAGTAAGTCTATATTTATCGGTATTTATCAGGTCAATCATGGCAAAAATTCGCATCCTTTCTGAACACCTTTCAAATAAAATCGCTGCGGGCGAGGTGGTCGAGCGTCCCGCTTCCATTGTAAAAGAGCTGGTGGAAAATGCCATTGATGCCCAGAGTCGCCGCATTTTTGTTTCCGTAAAAAAAGGCGGGATCGAAGGCATCGAAGTGCAGGACGACGGGGAGGGCATGCTTCGCGATGAGGCTTTACTGGCTTTTCAGCGCCATGCCACGAGTAAAATTGCGACGGAAGCGGATCTCTCGTCCATTCGAAGTCTGGGTTTTCGAGGCGAGGCCTTGCCCAGCATCGCGTCCATCTCGAAGCTCAGGCTGGTTACGCGGCATGGCAGTTCTGATGAAGGGAGTGAAATTCGGATCGAAGGCGGGGAAGTGCAATCGATCAAGGCCATCGGCGCGCCGCCGGGTTCGTCCTTCACCGTCAGCAATCTCTTCTACAACGTTCCGGCCCGGCGAAAGTTTCTTAAGACGGAACAGACGGAGTTAGGCCACATTAGCCGTCTTCTCAGCGAACTGGCCCTTCCCCATTACCCCATTCACTTCCGTCTTTCACATGGTGCACGGACCCTCCTCGATCTCCCGCCCTGCGCCACTTTTACAGAACGCCTGGTTCAGCTTTTTGGAGAAGCGCGCTTGAAGGAATCCGTATCCATGTCGGAAGTGTTCGAAGAAAAAGGTTTCTCCTTGACGGCTTTTATCTCTCTGCCCCCGCTCAAGAAAAATTTTAAGAAGGCGCAGCACCTCTTTGTTAATCAGCGGGCCGTAAAAAGTGCCCTTTTAAATCATGCGGTATACGAAGCCTATGGCACGTATTTGATGAAAGGCGAGGCCCCTTTTTTCGTTCTTTTTTTGTCGGTGGACCCCGCTGAAGTGGATGTCAATGTCCATCCGACAAAGCGGGAAGTTCGATTCCAAAACACCGCCTGGGTTCACCAGGCGGTCCGAAATGTAATCCGAGAATCCTTGTCGGCTCAACAGCCTCGCATCCGATCACTTGAAGACATCGAGGCCTCAGTCCAAAACCTGAAGAGCGCGCAAGGCGACCTGACTTCGTATCGGTCGCGTGGAAAGGAAGCGGGCGCTGAAAGGCGGCCCATCGGATGGCCGGGTTTTGAAGGGGCCAAAACGAAGGCGCTGCAGGTGGGTGAAGCTGCCCAAACCTATACCCAAGATACGTCCGGAACTTTCCCTTCCGCGACAGCCACCTTCGCCTTTGAATCTGCGGCCCTTCCTTTACAAGGCAAGACGCCCTTGATTCGTCCGTTGGGACAAGTCTACGGCACCTTCCTGCTGGCTGAGATCGATGGTGTGTTGGTCTTGGTCGATCAGCATACGGCGCACGAGCGGATTTTATATGAAGCCCTGCTTAAAGCCCATCGCGAGGCCAGCGTTTCCGATGAGAAGACCTTGGATATTCAGCCCTTCTTAATCCCTCAGCAAATTGACCTTTCGCTTTCAAAAGCGGGCTTATTGAAAGACCATCTCGATCGCCTTAGGGCGCTGGGATGCCTGATCGAACCCTTTGGAGAAACCACTTTCCTGGTCCGGGAACTCCCCGCCTTAATTGTCGGAATGGATCTCGATGCCTTTCTAGATGAATTAACCGAGGATCTCGAAGAATTGGGATTCAGCGATAAGGCCGAACAAGTGATGCTGACTCTCATCGCGTCCATGGCCTGTCATGGCGCCGTCCGTGCCCACCAAGCCATGTCTTTGCCGGAAATCGAGGCCCTCCTAAAGACTTATTTCGAAAGGCAGACCCCCGTGACCTGTCCGCATGGCAGGCCGATTGTCATGAGCTATCCCTTGGCCGACCTCGAAAAATTATTTAGAAGAAAATGAAGCATAAGGGCTTCACGCCAGGTGATGTAGCCGACCTCAGCACTTCGATGCAAGCCTTGCAGACGTGGTTGGTGATTGTCGGTCCAACGGCCGTCGGCAAAAGCGGCGTGAGCGAAGGCCTTGCCCAGGCCTTTCAAACCGATATTATCGTCGCCGATTCGAAGCAGATATACACCCGCTTGGAAATCGGGACGGGAAAGCCTTCATCCAAGGCCAGAGCTCGGGTGCGTCGGCACCTGATCGATTTTGTGCCGCCCGATGCCTTTTTTTCCGCCGGGGCCTATCAAAAAAAAGCGTCGGCCTTGATCGCCGAGATGGAAAAGTCGGGCCGTCAGGTCCTCATCGAAGGGGGAACCGGACTATATCTTAAAGCGATTTTGAAGGGACTCTGGGAGGGGCCGCCCGCCGATTGGTCGCTTCGCCGCGCACTCTCCACCCGAGAGCAAGTCGAAGGGGCAGGAACCTTACACCGCCTGCTGGCCGAGGTTGATCCGCGCTCAAGCGAAAGGATACACTATCGAGACCTCCCAAAAATCATTCGAGCCCTTGAGGTCTATCACCTAACGGGGTTGCCGCTTTCCCAAGTGCATTCGGCGCACCGGGCCGCCGAAATGCCCGCCAGCCGGGCCTTAGTGATCGGCCTCCGCCGCGAGCGCGAAGACCTCTATCGCCGAATCGAAGCGCGTGTCGACGAGATGATCGAGGCCGGGCTGATTGAAGAAGTGGCAGCGCTGCTGGCTGCGGGCCTCTCTCCCGACCTTCCTTCAATGCGAAGCTTAGGCTATCGGCAAATCCTTCCCTATCTCAGTAATGCCTGTTCGAAAGCCGAAGCGATTTCCGTTTTAAAAAGAGAGTCCCGCCGCTTCGCAAAACGGCAATTGACCTGGTTTCGAGCGGACCCGGCTGTGCAATGGATCGATCTGAATAAGGAAGAAACCGCCGAAGAAACGGCAGTGAGGGTACTCAAGTTGATAATGCGCTTGAAGAAAACGAAGAGTGTGCTATAATCCCATGCGTTTATGATAAACCAGAGCATATAATGGTAAAGAACCCAGCCCCCACGACAAATCGAAAGCCTACGAAGCCCACGACTTCTCCCAAGGCGAAAATCGGCATTATTGGCGGGAGTGGGCTTTACGACATCGAGGGCTTAAAGCAGGTTAAAGAAGTCGCGGTTTCGACCCCCTTTGGCAAGCCTTCCGGAAAATTCGTTCTCGGCAACCTGGAAGGCCAAGCAGTGGCCTTTTTGGCGCGTCATGGCCGAAACCATACCCTATTGCCCTCCGAAATAAACTATCGCGCCAATATTTTCGCTATGAAAAAAATCGGCGTCGAACGTATCTTGTCGGTGAGCGCCGTGGGCAGTATGAAAAAAGAGATTGTCCCAGGCCACGTGGTGATCCCGGATCAATTTTACGATATTACCAAGGGCCGAGCGAGTTCTTTTTTCGGAGAGGGGCTTGTCGCCCATGCCAGTATGGCCGATCCCATTTGTCCAGCGCTCTCGGACATTGTCTCGGAAAGCGGCTTGGTCGTTGGCGGCACAATACGGCGTGGCGGAACCTACTTGTGCATGGAAGGGCCGCAATTCTCGACCCGCGCCGAATCCAATATTCATCGCCAATGGGGTGTCGACGTGATTGGCATGACCAATGCCACCGAGGCCAAGCTGGCACGGGAAGCAGAAATCTGCTATGTCACCTTGGCCTTGGCGACCGATTATGATTGCTGGTTTGTGGAAGAAGAACCCGTGACCGTCGAGATGATCCTAAAGACCCTCTACGAAAACGTCGCCCTTTCGAAAAAAATGATTCGGGCGGCCTTAGGAAAGATACCGGAGACACGAGATTGCCGTTGTGCTCGGGCCCTGGCGCACGCCATCGTCACGCCCGCGAAGGCCGTTTCAAAAACCTTGAAAAAGAAACTCCAACCCATTGTTGGAAAGTACCTCTCATGAAAAAAATGACGTTCACGGCGATGATGCTCATTTTTCTAAGCGGCTGCGTGGGACATTTCACTGTCCCCTCGGCCAAGGCGCTAAAGCGGCCATTTCCCGCGGTCGACCACCAGGTGAAAAGGCAAGTGCTTGGAGAGGGCCTCTCCTATGCTCGGCTGGAGAAAGAAGGCATCGCCGTTCTGGCCATACTCAAAGGCGGTCCGGAAGGTTTTAGACGCAACGCGGCCTTCGAGTTCTTTCAGGGCTTGCGGTTTTATTTACCCAATGTGCGTGTTGTTCCCTATCGCGATGTCATTCAAAGGATTCGGGATGCGGATCAGTTTGATCGCTATACCGACTTTGTAAAAAATTACGAACGGGACAGCATCATGGATAGGGACGTGCTCAGCACCTGGGGAGAAATCCAAGGGATTCGCTATTTCTTTATCGGCCAGGTGCAGTTGAATGATAAACACACGGCGACCCAAACCATGACCTTGGGTGAAGACGGGGTCGGGGAGATGGTCACGGCCGTGTCCAGTGGTCCCGCCCATATTCCCGTTACCGTCGAAAAAGAAGTGCAGATTTTAGGCGAGGTTTGGGATAGCAAGTGTGGCAAAGCCTTTTGGATTGCAACAAGCTGGGCGGCTGTATCGGAAGCCTCCGAAAACGAGCGTGTCCGTGTCGAAGATATTGTGACCTCGACGACACGGAAACTCATCGCCGACTTCGATTCGGCGCTTGAAGATCCTCGTCGCGCCCCCCTTCCGGATTGCTGATCAGCGCAACACACATTAGAGCATAAAACGATGAGTTTATTGGTCGTCGGATCGGTGGCATTCGATTCTGTAAAAACCCCTTTTGGGGAAGTAGACGAGGTTCTCGGTGGATCGGCAACCTATTTTTCCACCGCAGCAAGCTATTTTACCGATGTAAACTTGGTGGCGGTGATCGGTGAGGATTTTCCCGAGGCCCATGTCCAATTTTTATCGGAACGGGGAATCGATTTGGAAGGCTTGTCGCGCCAGGCTGGCCGTACCTTTCGATGGCGCGGCGAATACAGCTATCAACTGAACGAAGCGAAGACTCTCGATACGCAATTGAACGTTTTCGAATCTTTTCATCCGACACTCCCGGAGGCCTACCGTGATGTTCCCTTTGTGTTTTTGGCGAACATCGATCCCGATTTGCAGTTGGATGTCCTCAATCAGGTTAAATCACCAAAGTTGGTGGCCTGCGATACCATGAATTTTTGGATTGAAGGCAAGCGGGATGCCTTGCTCAAAACCCTGAAAGCCGTTGACATCCTTATCATCAATGACGGGGAAGCGAGGGAGTTGGCGGATGAAGTGAATTTGGTGAAAGTCGCAAAAAAAATCCTATCTTACGGGCCGAGCACCTTGGTGGTGAAGCAGGGAGAGTACGGGGCCCTGATGTTTACGGCACATAGCGTCTTTTCCGCTCCTGCCTATCCTTTGGAGGAGGTCTTCGACCCGACCGGTGCGGGGGATTCTTTTGCCGGCGGCTTTATGGGCTATCTCGCAAAATGCGGCGAAGTCAACGACAGCAATATTCGACAGGCGGTGATCTACGGCAGCACCATGGCCTCGATTAATGTTGAAGCTTTTAGTCTCGACCGGATGCGCGCCCTAAAACAAGAAGAGATCGCTTCTCGTTATCAGGCCTTTAAAGCGCTCACTTTTTTTGAAGAATATTAAAGAGAGGATGCCGCTATTCTAAAAAAAGCTGAACCCAGATCGTTTAAGGAGATGAGGCCGTCGCGCCGATTTCTCGCCGGGCTTCTGCTCCTTATGCTCTTGCCTTTTTTGAGCTACTGTGGATTGAAGGAGGCAGGGATTAAACGGCAAGATGAATCCATCGCCTTTTACAAGTTTGGTGTAGCCTACTTAGGCGACAATCCGCCTGCGCTGCAAAACGCCTATATCGAGTTTCAAAAAGCCGTTGAAGCCGATCCGAAAAATCGGGACGCCCGTTATGCCTTGGGCCATGTGCATTTTGAATTACAAAACTATCAAGAGGCCATCGAGGCCTTCAAACAAATTATCGAGAAGGCGCCAGACGATTCAGAGGCCCATAATTATCTCGGACGGGTCTATGCTTTTTTAGGAGAGGACGATCTGGCGATTGCCGCCTATGAAAATGCACTCAAAAATAAACAGTACGCAACGCCCGAGGCACCCTACTGGAATATGGGCCTGGTCTATCTTCGCCAAAAAAACTATAAGTATTCGGTACAAGCCCTCAAAAATGCGTTGCGGATGAACTCCGCGATCGCCCCCATCCATAATCAATTGGGCGAGGTGTATGCGAAAATGGGCGATGTCGAAAATGCGGTCGCCTCGTACGAGCGCGCCCTTGAAGTGAACCCTGACGATCTTAATGCCCATTACAACTTGGCTTGTATTTACCAGCGTGAGGGGGTGCAAACCCTTGCCGATGCTGAATTTGATCGCGTGGTCGCCCTTTCTCCTGCCTTGAAAGCGGAAAAAGATTTAAAGCAGTGCGCCAGTCCGGTCGAATAAGGAAGAGTAAGAACAAACGCAATGGAAAATCTGGGGAAATATCTCCAAGAACAGCGGGAAGCGCAGCGTGTTTCGATTGAAGAAATGGCCTTTCGCACAAAGATTCCAGTTCGCTATATACAAGCGATCGAGGAGAATGCGTTTGATCAGATCCCAAGTCAGGTCTCTGCAAAAGGGTTTTTAAGAAGTTATGTCCAATGCTTGGGCCTGGATGATGCGCCCGTTCTAGAGGCCTTTGCGCAACAAGTCATCCCATCTTCGGACGCGTTTTCCGCCTCTGAAGATCAAGACGAAATTCTCTCGTACGTTCAGGTAAAAACCCCATCGCGCCTGCCCTTTCCGCGCCGTGTCCTGTTGTGGGTCGGCGGTGTGGTTGTGCTTCTCTTGATTTTCGTCGGCCTGCTCCCGGAACGTGAAGTCGAGGTGAGAACCGGACCTCCGCCCATGCTTTCAGAGGACGCCCCGCTTCCTCCAACTTCGCCCATGTTCGATTCGACTGAAACTAATGGCGCGTCCGGCCTTGAAAGCAGCCAAACGCTTCCAGGCTTGGGCCAGAATGAACCGCCCGATCTCGCGCTTGATCCAAAAGCCGAAGCCCCGAAGCCCCCAGCCAAATCTCCACAGGCCGTGCTTCCTGCAGCCACGCCGCCCATCCCTGAGAAACCCTTGCCCGGTCCTAATGCGGCACCGGACAGTTATCTTCTCACGATTCAGGCGAGCGAGGCGACCTGGGTGTTTGTCCAAATCGACGGAAAAGAGGTCAGGGAAGCGCTCCTTCAGGCCAACGACAAGGTCAATTGGCGTGGGAAAGAGAAATTTCTTCTGAAACTCGGGAACGCCGGGGGCGTAAGCGTATCGCTTAATGGCAAAGACTTGGGTGCCTTCGGCCCCAAAGGAATGGTGGTTGAAAAAGAAATTATCGGCGCTGAGACGCTTGAAAATTAGAATAAACGAAGCAGTTCCTTTTTAAATTAAAACGTGTTAAAACCTCCCGTAAAGCCGGCGTAGCTCAGTGGTAGAGCAGCTGATTCGTAATCAGCAGGTCGGTGGTTCAATCCCACTCGCCGGCTCCAATATATTTCAAGGGCTTCAGGAAAGCGGAATTTACGCTGAAGCGTCTGCCACATAACGATCACAATTAAAGAATCGATTCAAGTGCGAACGCTTTTTTATCGGATTTTATTTTTTGAGTTTGAATAGACAAAAGCGCGTGGGGATGCCCCGGAGAATGCCGTTTTAACGGGGAGAAATAAGGGCCAATAATATGGAGCGATTAAAAGGTTTTCTAAAAAGTGCGATCGTCGGTGGTCTCCTCGTGGTGCTCCCGGTGGCGATATTCCTATTTATTCTGAGCTGGGTCTTCGGTTTGGTGCGAAGTGCGATTGCCCCGATCACTTCCTTGCTGATGGAAAATTCGGCATTGCAAGGTCTGATCGTGGATGCTTTGGGAATCGCCTTGTTAATTTTAATCTGTTTTTCTGTGGGCGTGGTGGTGCGTATCCGATTGGGACACTGGTTGTTTTCGATTCTTGAAAAAACAATGTTTATGAAAGCGCCCGGCTATATGCTTATTAAAGAAACCGTCGCCCAGTTTTTGGGAAATAAAAGATCGCCATTCGGCGCAGTCGCGCTAGCGCAAATCTTCGAAAACGAAACCCTGGTCTCGGCCTTTATCACAGATGAGCATCAAAATGGTTACGTCACGGTGTTTGTCCCGACCGGCCCAAACCCCACCTCGGGAAACATCTACCATCTGCCGCGACACTATGTCCATCCCGTTGATGTCCCGGTCGAAGACGCGATGCGCTCGATCATCAGTTGCGGCGCGGGATCGACCCGCCTATTCAATAAGTATGTCGAAAAAAAGAAAACGGGCAGTACCTGAAATCCCTTCCTGTAGTTCGTCACAATCAAAATGACCACCTGCCTAAGGATGTGATGCCCGCAGCTTCTTCCCTCGCTATCGTATGATACTGCTATGAGATTGTGGTCCATCCATCCGAAATATTTGGACGCGAAAGGCCTTGTGGCCTTATGGCGTGAGGCTTTGCTGGCACAGAAGGTGCTCAAGGGAGAAACGAAAGGATATCGGCATCACCCGCAATTACTGCGATTTCAAGCCGTCCGAAATCCTGCCGGCACTTTGGCCACCTACTTAGTTACAATCCAAAAGGAAGCGACCAAACGGCGCTATCGATTTGATGGAACGAAGATTGGTGGCAGGCGCATCCGAAGTCAGCTGCCCGTAACGCAGGGGCAGTTAAACTACGAATGGGCGCATCTCTTAAAAAAGCTAAAGTCGAGGGACCCTCTCCGTTTTGATCGTCAGCTGAACTTAACGCAGATCGAGCCGCATCCGCTTTTTTTAAAGATCAGCGGTGATGTGGAAGATTGGGAAGTACGACGGTAAAGCGCTAAACTTGTCGTTGCCATTTCTGTAAAGCTTCAATTGCAGAGGCCTTGCCACGGTCAATTTGGATGGTATTGTGGTTGAAGCCGAATTTATTTAAATCCGGAAGGCGAGGTTCAATTACGATGTCAGCGGATTCAAGTTCGGTGCGAACTTGCGTGGTCGCGGCGATATCTGCGGCGCGACGAATGACCTCGAAAATATTTTTCGGTGCTATTTTTTGTTGTGCATGGACCAGATCGACGGCGATAATAAAGTCGGCTCCTGCGTCTCGCAGCACCGTGCAGGGGATCTTCATTAAAATGCCCCCGTCGCAATAAAGTTCTCCATCGATTTCCACCGGCGAAAAAATACCGGGCAAGGCACAGCTAGCGCGAACACCTGGAATAACCGGTCCGGAATGGAAGATCTTAAGAAGGCCGGTCCGAAGGTTTGTCGCGACCGCATAAAAAGGAAGACGCAAGTCTTCGAACCCGATATCGCCGATCCGCTTTTGCAAGTAGTCGCTCATCTGAGCATTCGAGGCCAAGCCCATCTTAGGTAAAGCCAAGCGGCCGGCATCGAGCCAGCCATATTCTTTGCCACACTTGTCCAGGGCCTGCCCTTCCACCCCCCCCGCATAGAGTGCGCCAACAAAGGCCCCAGAGCTGCAACCGGAGAGATAGGAAATGGGGATTTTATATTCATGAAAAACGGAAAGGACGCCAATGTGCACCACGCCAAAAGAGGCTCCGCTGCCGAGCGCCAAACCGATTGTGGGAGTTCGGCCCAGGCGCCGTGTGGCGTTATCGACCCAATCCGATAAATCGGGGCCCTCACTTGATTGTTCTGTTTTTTTTTGGTCCATTTTATCTTGAAAGGATTTCGTTGTTGCCTCTTTAATCGATGATTCCTAAGGGCGACAAATCATAGCATTTTTGTCGCTTGTGAGAAAAGAGCGTGTTTTTATTGTTCGACACGATTTTTCAGGGTCACCGAAGACCGGCAGAAATGATGCGTGGGATTTAAGACTTAGGAATAATGTTGTCTATACCAGAGGACAGCGAGGAGGGTTTTGCTGTCGACGATTTCTCCCGCAATCGCTTTTTGGTAGAGGGTGTCGAAGGGAAGAACGACGACCTCTAAAAATTCACCGGCATCAGGATGGTGATCGTTTTGTGAAACCAGCTCGCGTCCAAGGAAAACTGCAATTTGTCCGGTGGAAAAACCGACCGAATGATAATAGCGAAACATAAAATCGAGGCGCTTAGGCGCCATGCCGATTTCTTCGGCGCATTCTCGTCCGGCCGTATCCAAGGGCTTTTCGTCTGGATCGAGGATGCCGGCGGGAATTTCCAGGGTGGTTTGGGCGATGGCCGTTCGGTATTGGCGGACGAGGTAAACATTCCCCTTTTCGTCAATGGGTAGAACCGCCGCGGCATCGGGAGGAATGATAATCTCTCGCGTCGCTTTTTTCCCATCCGGGAGGAGAATGGTGTGACGTTCGGCACTGAGGTACTTGCCGTGATAAATCGGTTCTTTCTCCAGAAGGGTTTCTCTAATATCCGCCATGGTGTGCCGCTCGATTTGATTTAGAGGCCTTCAAATGTCCTGCGTCTCTTTTCCGTTGATGGCAGGCGCGTAGAGTTTTTCGGTGTATTCTTTAACCACGCGGCGCATGGAGAAGGTTGGGGCGATGGATCGGATGGTTTCCTTGACCAGTTCAATCCAGCCACGGGGTACGCCATCGGTATCGCGGAGGTAGTAGAGCGGTGCGATTTGGGTTTCGAGAACACGATAGAGGTCTTCCGCATCGGCGCCATCATTCTCTTCAGAATTTTCTTGGAGTTCGGTTGCCGTTTTCCCAAAAACCCATCCGTTCGATCCGTTATAACCTTCGGGCCACCAACCGTCAAGGATGCCCAGTTGCGGTACGCCGTTTAAGGCGGCTTTCATTCCGCTGGTTCCGCTGGCTTCGAGTGGCGCGCGCGGGGTGTTTAACCAAACATCCACACCTTGGACGAGGAAATGGGCGACATGCATGTCGTAATTTTCGACAAAGGCGATATGCCCGGCCAGTCCGGAATCTTTCGCAAGATTGTAAATGCTTTGAAGGAGGTGCTTGCCGTGGTCGTCCGCAGGGTGGGCTTTTCCGGCAAAGATAATCTGAACTGGCCGGCGTTGATTTAAGAGGATGCGTTTGAGACGTTCCATGTCGTGGAAGACAAGCGTAGAACGTTTATAAGCCGCAAAACGCCGGGCATAACCCAGCGTTAGGGTATCGGGGTCGAGCAGTGTTCCTGCGGCGATGAGCTGAATCGGGTCGGCTCGGTCTTTGATCCAGGATCGGCGTGCCCTTTCCCGAATAAAGCCCAGAAGCTTTAGCTTGAGTTTTCGGCGGATTTCCCAAAGGTCTTTGTCCGGGATGTCTTTTACAAGCTGCCAGAGCACGGGGTCGTCTTGCCGCTCCGACCAGTCGGGGGCGATGTGTTTTCGATAAAGGATTTTTATTTCCGGTGCGATCCATGTGGGGACGTGGATGCCATTGGTAATGGAGGTAATCGGAACTGCGTCCGCTTTGAGGTCGGGCCAAAGGTGATGCCACATCTTTCGGCTGACTTCACCGTGCAGGCGACTGACTGCATTTCGTCTTTTCGATAAACCGAGGGCCAAAACCGTCATATTAAAGGCCTCTCCCCAGGATTCCTGATGGCCGCCCAAAGACCAAAATCGCGCTTGGTCGATACCCAAAAGGGGCCAGTAGTCTGAAAAATATTTTTCGATAAGATTGGAGGGAAAGGCATCGTGCCCGGCGGGAACCGGGGTATGGGTCGTGAAAATGGTCGTTTTTCGTATCGCCTCAGCCGCTTCATCAAAGGAAGCGCCGTCGGCAACCTTTTCCCGAATACGCTCCAGCATCTGAAAAGCGGTATGCCCTTCATTGCAATGCCAAACGCCCGGATGAATGCCTAGAGCCCGCAAAACACGCACGCCACCAATCCCCAACACAATTTCCTGACGAATTCTCAGTTCCCGGTCGCCCCCGTAAAGACGTGCCGAAAGCTCCCGGTCCCAAGGGGCGTTTTGTTCGACGTCGGTGTCCATCAGATAAAGGCGCGCCCGCCCAACCTGGACCTGCCAGACGGCGATATAAACCGTTCTCGATTCGATCTGCACGGCAACCAAGCGTTCGCTTTCGGAGGGAAAAACCGCAGGTTCAATGGCGACGCGGCTGATATCCAAGGGACGATAGTTCGCGCTTTGGCTGCCGTCGGTCTCTATTTTTTGATGAAAATAACCTTGGGGGTAGAGGAAGCCGATGCCGACCAAGGGCAAACCCAATTCGCCCGCCTCTTTGCAGTGATCGCCCGCCAAGAGTCCGAGGCCGCCGGAGTAAATCGGCAAGGAATTGTGCAAGCCGAATTCGGCGGAGAAATAGGCGATGGTTTTTTCGCACAAATCGGGATAGTGCGACTTAAGCCAGGTTTCCCTTGGCCCATGTTCATGGTCGAACTGCTTTAATACGCCCTCGTACTGACGCAAAAAGGTGGGGTCTTCCGCAAGTTCCTTAAAGCGTTCGATGCTGACCTGCCGCAAAATGGCAACCGGGTTGTGATGGGTTTGACGCCAAAGCGGGCGATCCACGGCCTCGAATAATTTCCTGGCTTCGGCATGCCAACTCCACCAAAAATTGTAGGCCAATTCGTTTAATCGACCGATGCGTTTAGGAATTTCCAAACTATCCGCCATGACTTGCTCCCCTTATCATCCGAATTTGCTTCTCTCTCGGCTTCATGTTGTAGGCTGTCCTTTGCGCGTAAAGAAAGGCGAAAGGGATGAAAGAGGCACGACCTCCATGACCGCTCCAAGCACGGCGTATTTGAATAAGGCAGTATAACGGATGTGTCTTTGTCCTGTCAGCCGAAAAAGGCCATCGCGTACTGGTTTGAGGCCAGGCGTAATCAATGCAGGGGACAAGAGGGTCTAGGATTCGTCCCCCCAAATACGGCGGGCTTGTAAGACGCCATCGATGCTTTCTATCTTTTTTATGACTTTTTCGAGATGTTTAATATTGGAAATTTCGACGGATAGGTTGAGATTTCCTTTTTGATCGTCGGTTGTTTTGACCTCGGCGTGGCTGATGTTCGCACCCGTTTCCGCGATTGCCGCGGAGACGGAGGCCAGGAGGCCTGGCCGGTCAAGCGTGAGCACTGAAATTTCGATGGCATGCGTCCGGTTGGGGACATTGTCCCATTCGACAGCCACTAAGCGCTCTTTGTCGTAGTCGAGTTCGTCGATGTTCGGGCAATGAACGGTGTGGATGGAAAGACCGCGGCCTCGGGTAATATAACCGATAATCTCCTCTCCCGGTACGGGGTGACAACATTTCGAGAGATGAATCAGCAACTCGTCGAGCCCCGTGACTTTTACTTCGCTTTTTCCAAAGCCGGCCTTCTTAATAAATTTGTCCTTCAGCCCTTCTTTCATTTCCGGTTTGGGCAGGAGCGAGGAGACGACCTGTTTGGCGGACAGTTTCCCATAGCCGACGGCGATGAGGAGTTCTTCCATCGTATGGATGCCCTGTTCTTTAAGGTTTGCAAGAATGGCTTCGGACTTTAAGGCTTCCCTGGGGCTTAATTTTTCCTTGCGCAATTCGCGTTCTAAAATTTTCCGGCCAATCTCCAGGCTTTGCTTCCTCTCTTCGATCCCGATCATCTGTTTGATTTTAGCTTTCGCTTTCGCCGTTGTGACGATTTTAAGCCAATCTTTACTTGGTTTTTGAGCGGGCGAGGTGAGAATTTCAACCGTGTCTCCGTTTCTGAGTTGATGCCGGAGCGAGGTGATCATGCCGTTAACTTTGGCCCCCACGCAATGCGTGCCGATTTCGGTGTGGATTGCAAAGGCAAAGTCGATGGGCGTGGCGCCTTTTGCGAGCTCGGTAAGATCGCCTTTCGGGCTAAACACAAAAACCACATCGGTAAAAAGATCGGTTTTAACCGAGCTCATAAATTGCCGTGAATCGGGCAGCTCACGTTGCCATTCCATTAACTGCCGCAACCAAGCAAAAACTTTTTCATCCTTTTCGTTAATCTGACCGCTGTCTTTATACACCCAGTGCGAAGCGATACCGTCTTCCGCGATTTGGTGCATCTCTTCTGTGCGGATTTGGAACTCCACGTGCCTTCCTTTCGGGCCGATCACGGTGGTGTGCAAGGATTGATACCGGTTTGATTTCGGCAGGGCGATGTAATCTTTAAAACGCCCCGGCAGTGGGCACCAGAGCGAATGGATCAAGCCGAGTAAGGCATAGCAATGCATCTTGGTGTCGGTGATAATGCGGATACCCATGAGATCGAAAACTTCCTCAAAAGGAATGCCCTGGCGTTCCATTTTTTGGTAAACGCCAAAAAGATGTTTTGAGCGACCGCTGACCGTAAACTGAATGTCGTTTTTCGACAGGGCTTTTTCCACAGTGGAAACCACCGATTGAATGTAGCGCTTCCTTTCTCCGCTGACCGCTTTTATTTTTTTGACGAGGGAAGTGTAGATGTCGGGTTTCAGTGCGCGGAAACAGAGGTCTTCGAGTTCCGATTTGATCCATCCGATGCCCAAGCGATTGGCGAGCGGTGCGTAGATTTCAAGCGTTTCCATCGCGATCCACTGCTGTCTTTCTTCCTTCAGCGCGTCGAGTGTGCGCATATTGTGAAGCCGGTCAGCGAGTTTGATTAATAAGACGCGGATATCGGCCGACATCGAAATGATCATTTTTCTAAAGTTTTCGGCCTGTTTTTCCTGATTGTTCTTAAAAACGATCTTTCCGATTTTGGTAACGCCTTCGACCAAAGTGGCGACGCCTTCGCCAAATTCACGTTGGATGTCCTTCGGGGTATAGCTGGTGTCTTCGACGACGTCGTGGAGCAGGGCGGCCGATATGGAAGGGAGGTCGAGTTTAAGCTCGGTTAAGATGCCGGCCACGGCCAAAGGATGATGGAGATAATCCTCGCCGGATTGCCGACGCTGTCCTTTGTGGGCGGTTTGGGCAAATGCATAGGCCTTGTTAAGGATGGAAACATCCGCTTGGTGCGTGTAGGCACGGATGCGTTTCACCAAGGTCTTCATGGAGATCTTCTTGGCTGACCCATTTTGAAAGTGTTCGATCATGTATCGCGTCCTAAGTTTTTCTTAGAAAATAAAGGTGAGCAGACCTTCTTTTCCAATCGTAAGACCCCTCCAAGTGAATGTCAAGCAAATCAATTTCCCTCGAACAAGGGCATAGAAATTCCGGTTCATTCCAGCCGAATCGCTTGAGGAAACCCACCTCATGTCCACCGAGACAAACAATACCATTGGACCCTTGCTTTGGTGAAGCGCCGTCTTCAAGGAAATCGGCTTTTCTGAACAGAGCTCCCTCTGCTTACCCTGGAGACGTCCTCGAGTTATTCTGTGTTTTCATGGTGTAAGTTTCGACACTATTTTTTGATGACTGGTGGAAAAAGGCAAGTCTGCAAGCCCGCTTCGGCGAACCCACCTGTAAGGCGCCGCTGATTTTTCTTTTTTTATCGTTCGACTTTTATAGATGTAGAGCGTCATGTGAAAATGGGTAAAGGCATGCTTAAGGCTCATCCAGTGTTTCGATGGCCCGCTGTGGCCATTGAGCTCTTTTTTGAAAAACGTGGTGCATGTTTTTTCGCTGGGAAGCTGTGCCGATGCCGGGCCGATTCTTTGTTCGGGAAATTCCCAAAGACCGGCCAGGAGGCCTTTTAAGGGTCTTCGACGTACAAGAACTTGATCGCGATACAAGAGAACACCTGCAATAACATCGTAATGAGGGACTTTCTTGCGCGGCGTTTTCAACGGGAGAAGGGCTTGGAGGCCTTTTTGATACGCGCCGCATCCGGCTTTAAGCGGACAGATGGGGCAATCCGGTGCCTTGGGTTTGCAGAGGGTCGCGCCCAAGTCCATGATCGCTTGCAGAAAAAAGCCGGGATCTTTTCGAGGAAGGAGTGCCTCCGATATCGCCCACAGTTGGTTCTCGATTTTTTTCTCGCGCGGATTGCTTTGAATCGCAAAGAAACGGCATAAAACGCGGCGGACATTTCCATCGAGGATGGGATGCCGCTGTCCGAAGGCAATGGTTAAAATCGCACCCGCAGTTGAACGACCGACCCCCGGCAAGGCCATGATCTCTTCGAAGGTGGAAGGCATTTCGCCACCGTGTTGCCTGACAATGGCCTGGGCTGCGCGATGGAGGTGGCGCGCGCGGGCATAATAGCCAAGTCCTTGCCAGAGCTTAAGCACTTTTTCTAAAGGCGTGTCAGCAAGTGTTTGAATCGTGGGAAAAGTGGAGAGGAAACGATGGTAGTAAGGAAGAACGGTTGCGACTTGGGTCTGCTGGAGCATGATTTCAGACACCCAAACCGCATAGGGCGATGCGGCATTTCGCCAAGGGAGATCGCGCCCGGCGCTGCGGTACCAGCGAATGAGGGGGCGCGTGAAGTGGGACTGAATTTTTGGATCAATCTTCATCCCCGGATTCGACCTCGTGTTCTGTTTTTTTTCCGTGAAGGTCTTCGCCGTGAAGTTCCCGTCGCAGCTCCAAAATTTTGTGTTCTAGCATTTTAAATCTTGCGGCGATGGGGTCGGGGAGGTTGGTATGGTCGAGTACGCCTTCTTCTTCTTTGCGATGAATCACACGGCCCGGAATGCCCACCACGGTGTTGTGTGCAGGGATGGATTTGAGCACCACGGAGTTTGCGCCGATACGCACGCTGTCGCCCACGACGACGGCCCCTAATATTTTTGCGCCGGCGCCAACGATAACATCGTTTCCGAGCGTGGGATGCCGCTTGCCGAGCTCTTTTCCTGTGCCGCCCAGCGTGACGCCTTGATAGAGGGTAACGTTGTTTCCAATCTCCGTCGTTTCCCCAATAACCACACCCATGCCGTGATCGATAAAAAACCCTTGGCCAATGACTGCAGCGGGGTGGATTTCGATGCCGGTTAAAAAACGGGCCAGATGTGAGATGAGGCGAGGCAAGATGGGGATATGCACGCGCCAGAAAAAATGCGCGAGGCGATGTAGGAGAACGGCATGCAGCCCGGCGTAGGTCAGGAGGATTTCGATGAGGCTCCTGGCCGCCGGATCTCGTTCCTTGACCGCTTGAATATCTTTCTTAATCGTCCGGAGCATTCTGCGACACGATTAGGCAAACCGCTTGCGCGGCAATGCCTTCTCCTCTTCCGATAAATCCGATTCCATCATTTGTCGTGCCTTTGACATTCACGTTCTCCGTGGCGATTTTTAGATGGGTGCCGATCTTTTCGATCATTTCGCCGATATAGGGCGCGATCTTCGGCGCCTCCGCGATGACGACGCAATCGCAGTTTATAATTTTATACCCTTTTTGTGCCAGGATCAAAACCACTTCGTCAAGGAGTTTAAGGCTGGAGATGCCTTGCCACTTTGCATCGTCTGAAGGAAAATGCCGTCCGAGGTCGCCGGCAGCCGCCGCGCCAAGCAGGGCGTCGCAGAGGGCATGGAGCAGCACATCGCCGTCGGAATAGCCTTGCAAACCTTTTTCGTGCGGGATGTCGACGCCGCCCAGGATGCAGGGCCGCCCTTCGACAAGGGGGTGAACATCATATCCCAGGCCGATACGTGTCATGTTTTTGTTTGTCCCCCTGTTTTTCTGGTTTCGACGTTTGCGCTTACACCCCGATTTGCGATTTCCGTTTCTTTTCGGCGTTGGAGAAAAAGCTCGGCCAAGCTAAAATCGCTGGCGCTTGTAATCTTGATGTTCTCCGCCTCGCCCTCGATGCAATGGATCGCTTGGCCCAGCCTTTCGACCAGCATGGCCTCATCGGTGGCGAAGATGCCTTCTGTGGCACCTTCGCGATAGGCAGCGGCAAGAATGGAAAGACGAAAGCCCTGAGGTGTTTGCATGGCCCAGACCCGGTCCCGCGGAAGTGATCTTTGGATAATGCCTTTCTCCGAGACTTCTTTTAAGGAGTCGGTCACAGGCAAGGCGGCGACAACGGCGCCGTAATGCTTGACACCTGCCACGATTTTCGAAATGAGTTGAGGTCTGATTAGGGGGCGCACGCCATCATGAACCAACACGATATCCTCGGCCTCGCCCTTTTGTTCCAAATAAGCGATGGCCGCGACCACCGAATCCTGGCGGTGTCTGCCGCCGGGTAGGATGGACACGACTTTGCTGAGGACGTGTTGCTTGATGGTTTCTTGTGTTTCGGAAAGATCTTCCTCTGGGACGACGCAGATAATTTGATCGATGTCGGTCGCGGCCTGAAAAACGCCGAGGGTATGGATAAAGACAGGCTTGCCCAAAAGCGGTAGAAATTGTTTTTTTGTTTCACCGCCAAACCGTAAGCCGCGTCCTGCGGCCGCAACCAAGGCAAAGGTCACGGACGACTTCCCATGACAGGAAGGGCTTCCGTGTTTTCTTCTTCGTTCATTCGACTAAAGATCATCCGTCCCGCCGGGGTTTGAAGTACGCTGGTTACGGTGATTTGCGCATTCTTCCCAATGGCTTTTCTGGCCTCGTCGATGACGATCATCGTCCCGTCATCCAAGTAGGCGATTCCTTGCCCCACTTCTTTTCCTTCTTTAAGAACGAAGACTTCCATGACCTCACCCGGCAACACCACAGGTTTCATGGCATTGCACAGTTGGTTGATGTTCAAAACACGCACGCCTTGGAGTTCGGCCACTTTATTTAGGTTGATGTCATTGGTCATTACCTTGGCGGAAAGCTGTTTGCCGAGCGCCACAATTTTCGAGTCGACCTCTCGAATAGATGGGAAGTCGTTGTCGATGATACGGACTTCAAGGTCGGGCATTTGCTGAAGCTTATGCAGGACATCCAGGCCTCGCCGGCCACGGGCGCGCTTCATGGAGTCGGACGAATCGGCGATGTGTTGAAGCTCCTGGAGGATAAACTGTGGGGCGATAAAGGCGCCCTCTAAAAATCCGGTTTCACACAAATCGGCGATGCGTCCGTCGATGATGACGCTTGTATCCAAAATTTTCAAGCTGCCCTTTGCATCTCCTTCTCGCCTCAGGTTCGAAAAAATACCGGGGTTTTCCTCGGCCTTCAAGCCGAGAATAATGCCCATGTAAGAAAAAAGGAGGAAACTCACGCCCTTCCAGGCCAAGGCTGCCGCCGGATTTAGGTTTAATATCGGCTCGGTTGCCACATAGAGAAGACCGCCGGTCAGGATGCCTGCTAAGAATCCACCTCCGCCCCAACATATTTTTTTAACCTGCTTCTTTTTTAGGGACAACGCGAGGCCGACGAAAAGTGCGCCGAGGAGCAGGCCCAAGCCCAAACCCAAAAAGGCGAGCCCTGAATCTAAGCGAGAGGCGACGGAATATCCGACATAAGCACTAATGGCAATAAAGCATATATGAATCATATAAAATGTTTTCATTGCTTTGCCTCCATTCTCTTAGGTTGGTATGAATAAATAAAACGCGATATTCATTAATGACATGATGACAGGCTGAAAGCTTTCGCATCCAAGTAGAGGTGCTTGGCTATTTCTGCCTTAGGGATTTACAGTTAAAAACAAGGTTCTGTTTTGCCGGCCAATTAAGAGCAAAATGGGATCGTTCTTCGGTGCCTTTGAAAGGATGGCCTCGTAGCTTGAAAGGTCCGCTACTAATTCTCGGTTGACTTCGATAATCAAATCTCCCTTTAGGATGCCGGCATCCTCTGCCGGGCTTCCCGTTTCGACGGTGACGACGACAAGCCCTTTTGAAGCCTCATCCAAGTCGAATTGACGGATAAGGTCCTCCGTTAGAACCATGACTTCAATCCCGCTTAAGCGGGTGCTGCCGCGTTTCGGTTTGGCACCCTTATCATCTCCGCCCCCCCGCCGTGAAAACATGTCGTTGGGCTGGGCTTCGATCAGGACGTCCAAGTTGATCGGATTTTTTTCTCGAATGACGCGGACCGTGAGTTTTCTTCCAACCGGTGCATCGGCGACAATATTTCGGAGCTGGTTGGTCTCTTCGATCACCGTTTCTCCAAATTGAACGATGACATCGCCCCGTCGCAATCCGGCTTTTTCTGCAGGGCTGCCTTGCATCACTTCGCTGACGAGTGCGCCCTGCGCCTTCTCCAAGCCAAAACCTTTGGCCAGAGAATCTGTCACATTTTGAATGGCGACGCCCAGCCAGCCGCGGACCACTTCTCCATTTTTGATTAGGCTCTCGACCACGGAGCGCGCCATGTCGCTGGGCACGGCGAAGCCGATGCCCATATAGCCGCCGCTCCGCGTAAAAATGGCGGTGTTGATGCCGATGAGCTCGCCCTGAATATTCACCATGGCGCCGCCGGAATTGCCTGGATTGATGGCCGCATCGGTTTGAATAAAATTTTCATAGTCGGTCAGGCCCACATTTTCGCGCCCGATGGCCGAGATGATGCCCATGGTGACCGACTGGGTAAAACCGAAAGGGCTTCCGACCGCCAAGACGTATTCGCCCACTTCCAGTGTCGAGGAATTGCCCCAAGGGACTGTCGGAAGATCCTTGGCGTCGATCCGGATGACCGCCAAATCGCTCTTGGGGTCGGTGCCGACGACCTGCCCTTCGAATTCGCGTTTGTCGGAGAGCACGACGATGATCTCGTCGGCTTTTTCGATGACGTGATAATTGGTGACGATGATGCCCTCCGACTCGATGATGACACCCGAGCCGAGGCTTTCGGATTTTCGTTTACCTTTTTGATCGGGCGATTTGAAAAAATCGTCGCCAAAAAAACGCTTAAAAAGCGGATCTGTGAAGGGGAGGCCTGGAATGCCTTCCCCTTGTTTCGAAACACGCGTGGCTGCGATATTCACAACAGCAGGGGTGACGGCCTTGGCAACGGAGACAAAGATTTGTTGCGTGTCCGTGACCCCGCTCGGTTTTAGCTCACTCCGGTTGTCGACGGCCTCACCTGAAGGCAGAGAATGAAACTCAGCAACGAGTGCAACCCCGATGATAATGCCGACGAATAATAAAAATGCGGAAAAGACAAGTCGTCTCATTCCGCTCCCTTCATGCTCTGCATGAAAAACTCCCCTTTAAAAAAATGATGCGAAAGATTATACTCCGAAGATATTTCTTTTGTAAAGTAAAACGCCTGAAAAACAAATGACAAAGAAGGAAAAACGAAACCCGATTAATGCGAAAAGAAACCGCTCTCCCATCTGGCATCCTTTTACGCAGATGCGGGAGTGGGAAAACGAAACGCAAACCATCATCGTCGAAGGCAAAGGAACCACGCTGATTGATTCGGAGGGGAAGCACTACCTCGATGGCACCTCATCGATCTGGGTGAACATCCATGGCCATCGCCACCCCGCCCTCAATGCCGCCCTGAAGCGTCAATTGAACAAGATTGCACATTCCACCCTCTTGGGCCTTTCCAATTTGCCCGCAATTGAGTTGGCGGAAAAATTGATTACGATTGCCCCGAGTGGCGCCTCCGATCCCCAAAAAGAACTGACCAAGGTGTTCTATTCCGACGATGGTTCCACGGCGGTGGAAATCGCCCTGAAGATCGCTTTCGGTTTCTGGCAAAACAAGGGCGCGGAGCAAAAGCAAAAACACAAGTTCATTTCTTTTCACAATGCCTATCACGGCGATACCATCGGCTCGGTGAGCTTGGGGGGCATCGATCTCTTTCACGAGGCCTATCGCCCCTTGCTTTTCGAGACGATAAAAGTCCCTGCGCCCACCTGTTACCGCTGTCCCTTGTCGCTCGACTATCCCGCCTGCGAGATGGCTTGTGTCGATGAGGTCGAAAAGGCGATGAAACGGCATCATCGTACCATTGCCGGCCTCGTGATCGAACCCTTAATTCAGGCCGCTGCGGGCATGTTGACAGCGCCGCCGGGCTATTTAAAAAAAATCAGGGTGCTTTGCGATCGTTACGATATTCTGATGATTGCCGATGAAGTGGCTACCGGCTTCGGACGCACCGGCAAAATGTTCGCCTGCGAACATGAAGAGGTGGTCCCCGACATCATGGCCATTTCCAAGGGCATTACCGGCGGTTATCTGCCCTTGGCGGCTACCCTTACCACGCAGGAAATTTACGATGCCTACTTGGGGGACTACGAAGAGTTCAAGGCCTTTTTCCACGGCCACAGTTATACGGGCA
The DNA here is from genome assembly GCA_029261155.1 of Nitrospirota bacterium. GTDB lineage: Bacteria > Nitrospirota > Nitrospiria > SBBL01 > JAADHI01 > JAJDBU01. The sequence goes on from JAJDBW010000010.1 coordinate 111,064, forward strand.
ATCCGCTGGGATGCGCGGCAGCACTTGCCAACCTGGCAATATTTAAAAGAGAACAAACCCTGAAAAAGATGCAGCCAAAAATCGCCTATGTGAAGCGGGCGCTTATGCCCTGGAAACGTTGGGCGCATGTGGGAGACATCCGACAGGTAGGCCTGATGGTCGGCGTTGAAGTGGTGGCCGACAAAAAACAGAAGACACCCTACCCCTTGACCTTGCGCGTCGGTCACCAAGTGTGTAAAGCAGCGAAGGCTCAAGGCCTCCTCTTGCGCCCGCTCGGCAATGTGATTGTACTGATGCCCCCGCTGTCGGTTTCTATGCGCGATTTAGAGAAAATGCTTACGATCGTAGGCCAGGCAATTAAAAAGGTGACGTCCAGTATCCGATAGCTCAGTTTTTCTAGACGAGGACGCGTTGTTAGATTAGACTTAAGCTTATTTTCTTCATGAAGGAAATAAAGGTGTTCATATTTAATATCAACCCATAAAAGAGGCTTTATGAAAAACGATAAACTACTGATCGAGAAGGTCGCTGGCGGTTACATTATTTCGGAAGCGAACCCGGACCCCAAAAACTCATCCGACCTTTGGGAGAACAAGGCCGTATTTTCTGATTTTTCCGCTGCCGTGGAAGAACTACGTAAGCGTCTCCGCGTCTCCGACATCATCGTTTCCGAAGAGGGCAAGTTTAGTATTTGATCGAGGTCTCTGGATTTCGTGAAAGTTATTGGTGAAATCGAGTTTAGTCTTATCTGTTCCTTTATAAATTCCTCAAACGAGGAACCTTTCTTCCCGTATCAGTGATTTTTTAAAACCGTCCAATTGTACACGCTTTCAAACGCCATTCATTATTTTGACTGAAAAGGGTATAGGAGGCCTTCGACCTTTCGATTTGCATTCATGGCTTGATTGACATGTACGAATAATGTAAATATATTGTATGTATGATAAGATTCGAATGGGATGCGAGGAAGGACAAAACTAACCAAAGGAAGCACGGTGTTTCCTTTGAAGAAGCTCAGTCCGTATTTTTTGATGAAAATGCGATCCAATTCTACGATGAAATCCATGCCGAGTATGAAGATCGATTTATCATGCTGGGTGTCAGTATCCGTTCGAGGATCCTTGTTGTCTGTCATTGTGAGCGGGAATCAGGGATCGTAATTAGAATCATATCCGCTCGAAAGGCAACGCATTCTGAACGACAACATTACGATAGGTAAACCTATGAAAGCAGAATATGATTTTTCGAAAATGAAACGTCGGAAAAATCCGTATGCTTCTAAATTAAAGAAGCAAGTCACCATACGTATGGGCGAAGATGTGATTGGATATTTCAAGGATATGGCGGAGAAAACGGGGATTCCCTACCAGAGCTTAATTAATCTCTATCTTCGCGATTGCGTGGCCAAGAATAGGAAAGTAAGCATAGATTGGTTGAAGCGGGCATAAAAACGATTTTCAGTGGATGCGAGAAAAGCACTTCTTCCCGTATTTGATAACAAACTAAATTGCTAATCCGTAGCAGGTTTCAGATGGAATTGGTGAGCTTTGTCTGAAATTGTGATAGAGCAATAACTTCAAAAGATGTAGGTTATTTGTCTGAAATCGGTAACGCAGAATGGA